>JAIESQ010000124.1 GCA_019745975.1 Pirellulales bacterium | reverse complement strand
TGGTGAACGAGCAAGTGCCATGATCAGTACCTTTCAACTGACAAGAACAACCAAGCTTTGCCTGGCACACCGGATTCGCTCAAAGGGGGGCGGTCCGCGAAAGCGTGCCTGAGCGTGTCATCATGTGGAACTTGCGACGCAGTCTGTTCGCCGTCGTCACGGTCGCGCTGGCGATCGTCGCTCAGGCGGCGCGGGCCGAGCCGGCCGACGATCAATACGCCGTCGCTGCGGGTCACTACGCGCAAGGTCGCTGGCAACTGGCCGTCGACGAATTCTCGCGGTTCTTGAAAGACTTTGCCGGCCACAGTCGGCAAGCACAAGCGCAGTTCTACCTGGCCGAAGCGCTCGTTCAACTGGAGCGCTACGACGAGGCGCGGACGAGCTTCAAGGCGCTCCTCGCGAACCATCCCGAGCATCGTAGCGCGGCTCAAGCTCGTTTCCGCAGCGCCGAGGCCGCCTACCTCGGCCGGCACACCGACGAAGCCCGCGACGAGTTCGCCGCGTTTGTCGAGCTGCATCCCGGCGACAAGCTCGCCGGCAATGCCTGCTGGTATCTCGGTACCTTGGCGCTGGATAGCGGCGATGCCACGGCGGCTGAGCGGTGGTTTCGTAAAGGACTTGAAAAAACTGGCGAGGGGCGAACCCGTATCGAGCTGCGCATTGGCCTGGCGCGAGCGCTCGAACAGTCGAATCAGCAAGACGCGGCCGCCAAAGTACTGCAAGATCTGATCGGTGAATCCGAGCGGCCGCACGCGGATGAAGCGCGGTTGCTGTTGGCGCGCCTGCAGTTTCGCAGTGAGAAACCAGCCGACGCCTTAACGACGCTCGAACCGTTGGAAGAGGCGGATGCTGCCAACCACTTGAAGCACCAAGCGCGATTGTTGCGTGGTTGCTGCCAGTTCCGGCTCGGCAATGTCGACGAGGCAAAAAAAATCCTGGGCCCGCTCTTCGAAAGCGAGCACGTTGGTATCGAAGCCCGCTACTGGTCCGGCGTCATTCAACAGTCAGCGGAGCAATGGAGCGATGCGGCCCAGACGTTTCGGGCGGCCGCCGAACGAGCGCCGTATCACGTGCTCGCTCCCGCGCTGCACGTCCATGCCGGCGAGGCATTGCTGGCGGGCGGCGATCCGGCCGGGGCCGTTGAGCAATTCAAGATCGTGCTCGACCGCTGGGCCGATGGCGCCTGGGCCGACGACGCCAGCGCCGGTTGCGTGCGCGCCGCGGAAGCCCGCGAAGACCATCCGGCCGTTGTTAAGTACGGCGAGGAATTCGCCCAGCACTGGCCGGCGAGCGAGCACCTGCCGGACGTGCAGGCCAGGCGGGTGCGCAGCCTGCTCGCGCTCGATCGCGCTGCCGATGCCGTTGCCTTGCTGGCTACAAGCTGCGCGGAGCCGGAAACAAAGTCGCCGCGCGTCGCCGATCAATTGCTTTACGCCGCGGCCCTCGACCGCGCCGGTCGCCATGCCGATGCGCTGGCCGCGGCTGACAGGTTGCTCGACCAGATCACAGCGGAGCAAGACAATCCTGAAACTCCTTCAGCCGAGCACGAGCTGGCGAGCAATCTCCGCGGCGAAGCGTTGGCGACGCGGGCCCGGGCGCTGGCCGGCCTCGAGCGTTGGGACGATGCCATCGCGGCCTTCAGTCGCTATCTCGAAGTACTGCCCGATGGGCCGCGTGCGGTTTTCTGCCGGGGCGAACGCGCGGTCTGTCTGGCGAAACGGGGTGAATGGGATGCGGCTCGCCAAGAATACCGTTCCTACCAACCAGTCGCCACGAAAGATCGGGCGTCCGCGAATTCCGTGACAGAGCGCCTCGCCGTGCTGGCCGCTGCTGGCGATCAAGAGGCCTGGTCGAGCGAGCTCTTTGCGCAGCTTGCCGACAAGGACAACCCGGACGAGGTCGCCGCCCGAGGGCTGTGGGGCCAGGCGCGCAATGCGTATCGCGCGTCGCGCTGGCAGGAAGCGGAGCAGTTGTTTGCCAGATTTCTGGCGCGTTTCGAGAACCATACGAGCGCCGCCGAGGCGCTCCTGCTGCGCGGCACGGCGCTCGACAAGCTCAAAGACGACGACGGCGCCGCGGAGGCCTTTCGAGAACTGGCAAAGCGCTTCCCGGCTTCCGATCAGGCGAGCACCGGCCTGTTGGCTGCCGCCCGCTTGGCGACGCGCAAGCAGCGGAAAGAAGAAGCGGACGCGCTGTACAAGCGAGTTGTCGATGAGCATCCCGACGATCCGCATGCCGATGTGGCGCTTTTCGAATGGAACTGGGTATTGCGCGACTTGGGTCGTGCCGACGAGGCGGACAAACGGCTTGCCAAGTTGCGCGAACGCTTTCCAACAAGCGTCTACGCCGATGACGCGACGTATCGGCTCGCGGAACGCGCCTACCGTGCTGCGGATTACGAAAGGGCTGAAGAGCTGACCAGGTTGCTCTTGGCCGATCGACCGACCGACGCTGCGACTCCGCAGCTAGCCGAAAAACTCGCTCCCTACGTTTGGTACTTGGCCGGGCAAGTCGCCGCCGCGCAGGAGCGTTGGCCTGATGTGGTCGCCCGCATGCAGCACGTCGGCGCCTGCCACCCGCCGAGCACGTTGGCGCTCTTGGCCGAATTCTGGGGCGCGGAAGCCCTGTTTCGCCAGAATGATTTCGCCGCCGCCGCGAAGCGCTTCGCCGAATTGGCCCCCAGAATTGACGGGCGACGCGAAAACTGGGTCGCCGTGGTCGCGTTGCGTCGCGCGCAATCCCAGGCGCAGCTCAAGAATTGGGATGCCGCCGAGAGCCTGGCGCGACGCATCCCCGTCGATTTCCCGCAGTTCAATCAACTGCACGAGGTCGACTACTTGCTGGGGCGCTCGCTCGCCAGCCGCGGGCTATTCCAACAGGCGCGCGAAGCCTACCGTCGCGTGATCGATTCGACCACCGCCGGCAAGACCGAGACGGTCGCCATGGCGCAATGGATGATTGGCGAAACCTATTTCCATCAGCAGGATTACGCGGACGCGATTCGCGAATACCTCCGCGGCGAGACACTTTACGGATTTCCTGAGTGGCAGGCCGCGGCGCTGTTGCAGGCCGCCAAGTGCCACGAAGCGCTCTTGCAATGGGACGAAGCCATCAAGCTCTACGAGCAGATTGGGCAGAAATATACCGCGACAACCCACGCGTCGGAAGCCACCCAGCGCCTGACGGACGCACGCGCTCAACATGCGAAACATCAGGCTATGCGCGCCCCGAAACCTGGCAGCCGGGCGACCCGCTAACCAAAACAGACACTAACGCGCCCACTACCGACCGTTGCCGTGCGGGCGATTCGCGAACAACGTTTGATTGATGGAGGAGGACACGTTCATGGCACGCTGGACCACCTTGGCCATCTGGTTCTTTCGCATGCTTTGCGTGCTGGCAATCGGGATGCTGCCGTGGACACTACGGGCCGCGCCGCCGAACGCGGTCAGCAACAGCGCCGCGGTGGAAGTCGACGAACACGCGGACGTGTCGGCCCTCGAGCCTGCCAAGGAACTGATTTCGACCCGCAGCTTGATCGGCTTGGTGCGCGATGGCGGGATTGTCATGTTCCCGCTGGCAGCATGCTCCTTTGTGCTTTTGGCTTTTGTCTTCGAGCGAGCGATCAGTCTGCGGCGTGGCCGCGTGATCCCGCGCCCTTTTGTGCGGCGGTTTCTGCATCAAGTTGCCGAAGGCGAACTCGACACCGACTCAGCCCTGCGACTGTGTGAAGAAAACGGCAGCCCCGTCGCCGGGGTCTTTGCCGCCGCGATTCGCAAGTGGGGACGGCCCGCCGTCGAAGTCGAACAAGCGATTATGGACTCGGGCGAGCGAGCAGCCAACCACTTGCGCCGCTATCTGCGCGTGCTCAACGGCGTGGCCACGGTCTCGCCTTTGCTAGGGCTGTTAGGCACGGTGTTCGGGATGATCCGCTCCTTCAACTCGATCGCCAGCGCCGCGGCGATGGGCAAGCCCGACCTGCTCGCTCACGGGATCGGCGAGGCACTCATCACCACCGCCACCGGACTAGTGATCGCCATTCCGGCACTGATCGCCTATCTATGGTTCGTCAGTCGCGTCGATTCGCTCGTCGTCGAGCTCGATGCCTTGGGGCAGAAGCTCGTGCAAATCATCTCGGCCGAGGGATCGCGCCCCGCGGCGCGTACGCGATCGCGCAGCGTGCGCGCGGAAGCTGCGTAACTTGGTCTCGAAACACTCACGCGATTGAATGCAAGGACCTCGCGGAGAAACATCATGCCACTCAAGACCACGGTCGACGAGACTCCAACGCTGAATCTCACCTCGATGATCGACGTGCTGTTCCTGTTGATCATCTTCTTCATGGTCGGCACGGAGTTCACCGACATGGAGCGCAGCATTGATCTGGCCGTGCCTGAGCTGCGCCGCGGCGGCGCTCTGACCGACGCGCCGACGCGCCGGGTGGTGAACGTTCAGGCCGACGGCCGCATTGACCTCGATCGCCAGAATGTCACCTTGAATCAATTGACCACTCAGTTGGCCGCCGCGCGACAGCAGTATGCCGCGCTCGGTGTGTTGGTGCGCGGCGACGGGCAGGGGACCTTCCAGCGCGTTGCCGAAGTGCTCGGCGCTTGCAAGGAAGCTGGCATCGCCGACGTCGGGATCGCCGTGCGCATACGCTCCGATCGCCAACGCACGAGGTAACGCGAATCGTGTTCCCGCTGGCGCTGTTCCAATCTGCTTCGTTCCCCAGCACCACCGAATTGTTGTGGTGGGGGTTGTGGTGCGGGCTGGTTGTGTTGACGCTGGCGCTCGCTGTGATGATGCGCACGCGCTGGGGGCAGTCGCAATCGCTTGGCAAATGCCTGGGGCTGTCGCTCTTGGCACATCTGTTGATGGCGGGCTACGCGACGACGGTCCACATCGTTCACACGACATTCAAAGGGCCGACCGAAGCGGTAATGCGCCTTGGTGATGTCGCAACCGATTTGGTGCAGGTCAACGACCCCGAATCAGAGCAATCCGCAGACGAAGCCGCAACTGCCGACGACGCCGCGGTCGAGCAGCCCATGCCCGAGGTCAAACCGTGGGACGCCTTGGCAGCGGATCCAAAGACCGAGACGCCAGCAGACGAGCCAGATCGCGCGGAGGCGGATGATTCCGCGGCGGAACCTGACGTCGCGGCCGACCAGATAGCCGATGCTCCCGATCCTGCACTCCCCGACGAACTGCCTCCATTCGAGCCCCAGCCAGCAGCCGGCAGCGTTGCGGAAGCCCTCGGCGCAGTGCAAGCGACCACTCCCCTTCCGACCGAGCCGGCTGCCCCGATTGAGGTCCCCAATGCCGAACGTACCGCTGAGCCCACAGTCCCGCTCACGGAACTGGTCGAACCCGAGCGGCCATCGGATCTGGCGGAGCCAGCCGCGGTTGTCGCGCCCTCACCCACTCAAGTAATCGACGACGAGCCGCTCGCCCCCGCCCTGACACCGCTCCTTCCCAGCAACCAGTCGCTTCCGAACAGTAGCGCCGCGCCTTCGCTGGCTGATAGTTCCGATCATCCGAAGCCAAACGCGCTTCCGGCATTCGACGCAATCCAGCAACCGAACGCGACTAGCGGCACTGCGGCGCCATTTGCGGAGGCTGCCATTGCCGCAGCGCCGGCAGGGTTGGCTGGCGGCGTCACCGCCGACGAAATGTACCAGCAGCGGTCCAAGCAGGATCGTCGTCGCTTAAGCGCCGCCGAGGGTGGCGGCGAAGAGACTGAAGGAGCTGTCGAAGCCGCACTCGCCTGGCTGGCCAAGAATCAAGGCGCTAATGGGCTTTGGTTGGCGAGCAAATTTGGCGGCGGACGCGAGCTGCGTGTCGGCGGGGAAGACCGGCAAGGGGCCGGCGCCGGCGCCGACACCGGCGTCACCGGGCTGGCCATGCTAGCGTTTCTCGGCGCTGGTTACACGCACCAGAAGGGCCCGTATCAGCAGACCGTCGAACGAGGGCTGATGGCGATTATCGCTTCGCAAAAGGCCGACGGCAGCATTCCAGGCGACGCCAACGTGTACGCGGCGATGTACTGTCACGGCATGGCCACCCTCGCGCTCGGCGAAGCCTTTGGCATGACGCGCGACCCCCGCTTGCGCAATCCGTTGCGCCGTGCGATCGGTTATACGCTTGCAGCCCAGCATACAACCACTGGCGGCTGGCGCTACTACCCTCGCGAGCCGCGCGGCGACACGAGCCAACTCGGCTGGCAGCTCATGGTGCTGCGCAGCGGCGAACTGGCCGGTATCGCCATTCCAGTCACTGCTCGCGAAGGCATGGTGCGGTTTCTCAAGAGCGTGGCGACAGGCACGTCGGGCGGACTTGCGAGCTACCGCGTCGACGAGCGCCCCACGCGCACGATGACCGCCGAGGCGCTTGCGTGCCGGCTGATTCTCGGCATGCAACCCGACAATCCGGCCTGCCGCGAAGCGGTCGCGTCCGTTCTGCAGGAAGTGCCCGGCGACGGCCAGATGAATCTCTACTACTGGTACTACGCCACCTTGGCGCTGCATCAACTGCAGGGACCCGAGTGGGACCGTTGGAATAGCGCGCTGAAGTCGGTCTTGCTGGTGCGGCAGCACACCGACGGCGAGCTGGCCGGTAGCTGGGACACCAACGATGTCTGGGGCGGCTACGGCGGCCGCGTCTACACCACGGCGCTGGCGACCTTGTGCCTCGAAGTCTACTACCGCTTTCTGCCGTTGCATCACCGGGCCGAAGATGTGGCCAACCGACCCGGACAAGTGCCGCCAAAATAGCTAGGCACTCCTCTCGGGCGGAACCGGCTGCGTATTGAGCGCAATGTTGTGGCCGGTTACTGTGAAGCCCAGTGCCGCTCATCGGCGTACCTGCCCGTCTGCCCATCGCTTCTTTTAGGCTTCCATGACCAAGGCCCAACTTATTGCCGCGGCGCTCGTCGCGGCTTTTCTGTTGGCATCGACAACCGACGTGCCTGATCTCCTCGCCGCCGACAAACTGGCGAAATCGGGCGCCTCAACCGCGAGCACCGAATCGTATCGCCCCTTCGTCGCTGAAACGGCCGACGATGCCGAGCTGCTGATGAAGCGCGTCCGCGTTCCGCAGGGCATGCAGATCGAACTGTTTGCCGCCGAGCCGCTCTTGGCCAATCCAGTGACCTTTACGTTCGACGAGCAAGGGCGCTGCTACGTCATGGAGACGTTCCGCTTGCACGCCGGCGTGACCGACAATCGCCGCCACATGGTTTGGCTCGACGACGATCTCGCTTGCCGTACCGTGGCCGATCGGGTGGCCATGTATCGCAAACACCTGGGCGCCGAGTTCGACAGTTACGCCCGCGAGCACGATCGCGTGCGCTTGCTCACGGATAGTGACGGTGATGGCCGGCCCGACCGCGCCACCGTGTTTGCCGACGGCTTTCGCGATGCCGCCGACGGTATCGGGGCCGGCCTCTTGGCCCGCGGCCGCGACGTCTGGTTCGCCTGCATTCCCAAGCTCTACCTGCTGCGCGACACAGATGGCGACGGCACGGCCGAACAACGCCGCGTGCTGCATGATGGCTACGGCGTGCACGTCGCGTTCTTGGGCCACGACTTGCATGGGCTCTGCCTGGGCCCCGATGGACGGCTCTATTTCAGCATCGGCGACCGCGGCATGAACGTCGAGACCGAGGGGCGCACGCTCACGTACCCCGACACCGGCTGCGTGCTGCGCTGTGAGCCCGACGGTTCGAACCTCGAAGTCTACTCGACCGGACTGCGCAACCCGCAGGAGTTGGCGTTCAACGAGCTGGGGGACTTGTTCACCGGCGACAATAACTCCGATAGCGGCGATCGCGCCCGCTTCGTGCATCTCGTTGAAGGAGGCGACAGCGGCTGGCGGATTGGGTATCAGTATCTCACCACGCCGGTAAACCGCGGGCCGTGGAACGCCGAGAAGCTCTGGTTCCCAGCGCACACCGAGCAGCCGGCATACCTGCTGCCGCCGATCGCCAACGTGGGAGATGGTCCGTCGGGCCTGGCGTACGACCCCGGCACCGGCTTGCCCGAGGCGTATCGTGGTTCCTTCCTGCTGGCCGACTTTCGCGGCAGCAACGGCATCAGCGGCGTGCGGGCGATCAAAGTCAAGCCGCGCGGCGCGACTTACGAATTGGTCAAGCAAGAGGAGTTTGCCTGGAGCGTGCTGGCGACGGACGTCGAATTTGGCGTCGATAGCGCGGTCTACATTAGCGACTGGGTCCAGGGTTGGGACACGACAGGCCGGGGGCGCATTTATCGGCTCTTCGATCCTGAGCCGGCCGCTGTCGCGCAGGCGGCCGAGGTCCGGAAACTGCTTGCCGAGGGCATGACTGCTCGAAGCGAACAGGAGCTTGCCGCCTTACTCGCGCATCGCGATCAACGCATCCGGCAGAATGCGCAGTTCGAGTTGGCGACTCGCGCGGCAAGCAAGAATACCGCGGCGCTTAAAGCTATACGCGAAGTCGCGGCTGGCGGGCCGTCGACGGTCGCCCGCCTGCATGGCCTCTGGGGCCTGGGGCAGCTAGCGCGCCGCGGCAATGCGGAAGCGCTCCAAACGCTGCGCGGTTTGTTGACCGATTCCGATTCCGAAGCACGCGCTGCGGCCGCAAAGGCGCTCGGCGAAGCGCACGACAAGTCCGCTGCGGCAACGATCACAGCGCTTTTGAGCGATGCCGAGCCGCGCGTCCGTTTTCAAGCGGCGATGGCGGTCAGCAAGCTTGCACATCGCGAGGCACTTCCGGAGTTGTGGAAAATGATCGACGCGGCAGGCGACGATCCCTATCTGCGGCATGGCGGCGTGATGGCGCTGGCGGGCATTGGCGACATCGACAACCTTGTTGCCACGGCGGCCAGCGGCAGTCCAGCCACGCGAATGGCTGCCGTGTTGGCGCTGCGCCACCTCGAACGCCCCGAAGTCGCGAGCCTCCTGGCCGATAGCGATGAACGTGTCAAAGTGGAAGCCGCCCGGGCCATCTACGACGTGCCGATCACGGCGGCGCTGCCGCAGTTGGCGTCGCTGGCCAGTGAAGCATCGCTCGCCGAGCCCGTGGCCTGGCGCGTGCTGGCCGCGAACTTTCGAGTCGGAGGCGATACTGGCGCCGAAGCGCTAGCCGCTTGGGCCGCTAGCGCAAAGCGCCCCGAAGCCACCCGCGTCGAGGCGCTGCGAATGCTGGCCACTTGGGGTGCGCCCTCGGGTAGAGATGCCGTGCTCGGTTTGTGGCGGCCGATCGCGCCTCGGTCGACCGACCCAGCCGCATCGGCACTTGTGTCGCGTTTATCGGCCATCTTCGCCAGCACCTCGGACAAGGTGCTCGCCGCGGCGGCGCAGTGCGTCGCGGCCCTGAAGATTCGCGAAGCGGCCGCGCCACTGGCCGCGCTCGTGGCTGACCGCATTCGCATCAGCTCGGTGAAAGTTGTCGCGCTCGAGGCGCTCGCGGTCCTCGAAGCCGCCGAGCTCGAAGCGGCCGTTAAGCTCGCCGTCGGCTCTACCGATGCCACGCTGCGGACCGCCGGCCGTGGGCAGCTCGCCCGCTTGCGCGCCGACGAGGCGTTGCCCCTGTTGCGCGACGCGCTCGACAACGGCTCTCAGGCCGAGCGGCAGGGCGCGCTGGCGACGCTGGGCTCGCTCGATCATCCGCAAGCCGACGAACTGCTCGCGGCCTGGCTCGATCGATTGATAGCCGGTCAATTGCCGGCCGAGTTGTCACTCGATCTCTTGACCGCCGCGGCGCAGCGCCAGACTAGCAGCGTACGCGACAAGCTGGCATCCTACGAGGATTCCCGTCGGAGCGACGACCCGCTGGCTGACTACCGCGAGTGCCTGGCGGGCGGCAATGTCCAGCGGGGTCGCACAATCTTCCACGAAAAGACGGAGGCCGCCTGCTTGCGCTGCCACAAGATTCTCAATCAAGGAGGCCAGGTCGGCCCCGATCTGGCGGGCATCGGCAAGCGTGAGTCGCGCGAACACATTCTCGAGTCGATCGTCGCTCCCAGCCGCAAAATCGCCAAGGGCTTCGAGTCGGTCGTGCTGGCGTTGGACGACGGTCGCGTGCTGGTCGGCGTGCTGCGCAGTGAAGACGAAACTTCGCTGACGATCATCACCGCCGAAGGTCAGATCCTCACGGTCGACAAGTCGTCGATCGAAGAACGGGCCGGTGGAGCGTCGGCCATGCCTGACACTGCCGTGAAAGTGCTCACCAAGTCCGAATTGCGCGACCTGGTCGAGTTTCTCAGCGGGCTGAAGTAGCGTCTGGCGGCGGCAAGGTTGTCGCGACGCGTGCTCGGGTGGACGCTGGCCGTGGGCTTTCGGCTTTGTCAGCCCGCCCGCTCAGGAGCGCCTGGTGCTCGGCCTCGGTGGTGAGCAACTCGCGCAGGAAGCCATGCCGGAGATTGAAGTAACCGCGATTCAAATGGGCGCTCGCCCGGTACCAAGGGTCCTGCATTAACAACTTGTGCAGCTTCGGCACGTTGTAGAACGGCACCGAGGGAAACACGTGGTGCTCGATGTGGTAGTTGATTCCCAGCGGGCAGATAAACCAGCGTTCGAGCAAATTCGGAATCACGGTGCGGGTTGTGTTCAACTCGTGCGTACCCGGCACCACGACGTGCTCGGCCATCGCTCGCATGCGGTTGGTAAGATTCACCACGGTGAGTGCCGGCACCATCCACAAGAGTAGAGCCTGCCAGATCAGGCCGGTATAGATCAGCACTGCGTAAATTCCGATGGTCACGGCGACAAACAGCACGCGCGCCCGCAACGGGTAGGCCGGCGTGATCGGCGTGAACAGGTTCATGCCCGGCGCCCAGCGATTGGCCACTTTCACGGCGCTGCGGATGTTGATGACGAACATGCTCTTGAGGAGCACTTTCACCGCTTCCCAGCGCGTCTTGGGCCACTGCCAGTCGGGATCGGTCACCTGGTATTCGTAGTCCGGATCGTCGGGCGTATTCGTCAAGCGATGGTGCGGAAAGTGGGTGCTGCGGTAGAGCGTCGTGCTGATATTCACCGGAAAGCCGACGAACAGATCGCCCGCGATGTCGTTGACCGTGCGATTGGTGAACAGCGAGTAGTGCGTGGCATCATGCACCAGAATGCCCAGCGCCTGCTGCCGGCTGCCGATCACCAAGAACGCCAGCAGGTACGCAGCCCAGTGCCCGGTTTGCACCGCCAGCGTGCCCGCGGCGAAGATCAACACCCATTGCCAGGCGATCGTCGCGGCTGAGCGCCAATTGCTGACTTTCGACAGTCGGCGCACCTCGGGCATGATCGCCGCCCGCGGATAGCGCGTTGTCGCGACGACAAACTCCGGCAGGTCACTGGGCAGTTCAGGATCGTGTGTCGAAGTCGCGTCCGCGGTCGTTGTCATCGCGATTCTCCTCAGTTGGCGGCCAGTTAGCCCGCTGGCGCCATCCTATCGATGTGTATTGATACGTCAAACGGCGTGGTACCCTACGGGCGCGGCGCCTGAGCACGAAATGCCGCAAACACCGCCCGCACAAGGAGCAACGCGCGATGTATCCCGTCTCTTGTTGGTTATCGGTGACTGCCGAAAGCATCCGCAATGGGCCTCAAGCGCTAAGCGTTGTAGCGGCGCTACTGTTACTAGTGAACGTCGCGAACGCGCAGGTCGTGACTGCCGAGCCCGAATACAAAGGGCAGGACCGCATCGAAAACTGGCGAGACAAAACCGTGCTGGTCGTTACGCCCCATCCCGACGACGAAACGTTCAGCGCCGGCGGGCTGCTGGCGAAGTTGGCGGCCGCGGGCAACAACATCCAGATTCTCATCTATACGACCGACAACGCCGGCTCGAACGATCCCACGATGACACGCGAACGGCTGGCAGAAATTCGCCGCGGCGAGGAAGAAGACGCCTGTGCCGTGCTGGGCATTCCCAAGGATCACATCACCTGGTTAGGGCACGACGACGGCATGCTCGAATACGTCGATCGGCGTGAATTGACCCTGCAAGTGACGCGCGAAATTCGCCGGCACCGCCCCGACGCAGTCTTCTCGATCGATCCCGGCGCGCCGTACGAGCAGTGGCACAAGTCCGACCACCGTAGTGGTGCCTTCATCACGGTCGATGCCATGCGCGCTGCCGCCTGGCGGCTGTATTTCCCCGAGCTGGAGCGCCAGGGGTACAAGCACCATCGCGTGCCCGTGGCGTTCTTCTACTACTCAGCGCAGCCGAATTACACGGTCGACATCACCGACGTGCTCGACCAGAAAGCGCGGGCGGCCGCCTGCCACACCAGCCAGTTCGGCAATATGGTCACCAGCTACGATGACAAGAACCTGGACGAGAAACGCGAATCCCTGCGCAAGCTGCTTTTGGCCAGCCCCGTGATCAAACGCAAGGAAGGGCGCGTGGTCGAGGAATTCCGTCGATCAACGGCTTACGGAGGCTAGGTTCCGCGTCGCTTCGGCCGCTTGCAGGGCCGCGAGCTTGACCGCACAATCATACCAGCTTGCTTCCTGACGATTCATCCACCCATCGGGGGAATAACCGCCATGCATCTTGGATATTCACTTCTGGCCGCACTGTTAAGTCTGGCCATGCTCGGCTCGGCCACGGCCGGCGACAACGAGCTCAGCGCGGAAGAAAAAGCGGCCGGCTGGCAACTCTTGTTCAACGGCCGCGATCACGATGGCTGGACGTGCAACACCGGCAAGCCGATCGCCACGCCGGTTGAGGATGGTTGCCTGCTCCCCTTCAAGTCGGGCGGCTACATCATCATGTACGACAAGAAGAAGTTCGGCGACTTCACGCTCCGCTGCGACGTGAAGATGAGCCCCGACTGCAATTCGGGCGTCTTCTTCCGCGTGGGCGTGCCGAAAAACCCCGTCTATACCGGCTTCGAAGTGCAAGTCGAAGACAGCAAGGAACCCGGCCTGCACTCGTTCGGAGCGATCTACGACCTCGTCGCGCCGTCGAAGAACGCCAATCGGGTGCCCGGCGAGTGGAACACGGTTGAAATCACTTGCCACGGCCCGGAGATTAGCGTGAAGGTCAACGGCGACGATGTCGCGCACATGAACTGCGACGACTACCCCAAACCGGGCCTGCGTCCCGATGGTTCGCGGCACAAGTTCTTCTCGGCGATCGCCAAGATGCCGCGCGAGGGATATATCGGCTTCCAGGATCACGGCCACCCGGTGTGGTACAAGAATGTGAAAATCCTGGAATTGAAGTAGCGTGAACGGCTACCGACGTTCCAGCGGCGCGTAGCGCGCGATAATCGCCTTGGCGGCGCGCAGCCCGTCGAGCGCCGCGCTGACGATGCCGCCGGCGTAGCCCGCCCCTTCGCCGATCGGACAAAGACCGGCAATGCCGGGCGACTCGAGTGTTGTCGCGTCGCGCAAGAAGCGCACCGGCGAACTGCCGCGCGATTCGGGCCCCACCAAAGTCGCATTCTCCAAGAACTTTCCATGCCAACGGCGGTCGATCGCCGGTAGTCCGCGATGCAGTGCTTCGACAACGTCGCGGGGGACGAGCGCGGCGATCTCGGCCGGCCGCACTCCGCGCGGATAGCTCGAATCGGGCGCGCTGGTCGTTCGGCGTCCTGCCAGAAAATCATCCGCGCGCTGAATGGGACAGAAATAATCTCGATTGCCGGCCTCGAACGCTAGCCGCTCGAAGTGTCGCTGCAAGTGCATGCCTACGAGCGGGTGGTCGGAGCCGAACTGCGCGGGCTCCAGCGTAATCATCATACCGCTGTTGGCAAACGGCGAATCGCGCCGCGCCAGGCTCATGCCATTGGTGCCAAAATAGCCCGGCTCTGACACGCTCGGCATCACGTAGCCGCCGGCGCACATGCAGAAGCTAAACAGGTTTGTCGGGCCGCGTGCCACCACGCTGTAGTCGGCCGAACCAAGCCGCGTTTCCAGCCGCTCGGCGCCATACTGCACGCGATTGACCTGCTCTTGCGGCTGCTCGATCCGCACGCCGAATTGAAATGGCTTCTGGATCATCGGCACGCCGCGTGCAAACAGCATCTCGTAAGTGTCGCGCGCGCTGTGGCCGATCGCCAGCACGACGAGTGACGCAGGCATGTGCCCCGACGAAGTCATCACGCCGCGCAGGTGGCCGTCGGAGATTTCGAGATCTTCGACGCGGCAATCGAAGCGGAATTCGCCGCCGAACGCTTCAATCTGTTGCCGCAGCGCCTTGACGACCGCCGGTAGCCGATTACTCCCCAGGTGCGGCCGATGCTCGTAGAGGATCGATGGCTTTCCCTTGGCGGCCGCCAGCACCTCCAGCACGCGGCGCACGTCAGGCCCCGATGCGCGGCAAGTCAGTTTTCCGTCGCTGAACGTGCCCGCGCCACCCTCGCCGAACAAGTAGTTGCTCTCGGGGTTGTGCGGGCCGCCGCCGTCGAAGGCCGCCACGTCGCGGATGCGGTCGCGCACGCGCCGCCCGCGCTCGAGCACCAGCGGGCGATATCCTTGTTCGGCGAGAAAGTACGCGGCGAAGACGCCGGCCGGGCCCGAGCCCACGATGACCGGCCGTTCGCCTAGCGGTGCGTCGCCGGGTGCTGGCATTTCGAATGCCGGCTCGTCGTAGAGATCGGCCGCGATACCAGTGCGGCGGCGATTCAGGCGCTCGACCAAGCGCGCCTCGTCCGTTGCTGCCGCGGCGCTATCGGGGAGCGCTACTTCTACGGCGTACACAAACGACAGATCGGTCTTGTCGCGGGCGTCGAGGCTCTTCCGCAAGATGCGCCAGCGCGGTGCCTCGCCTCCGGAGAGCCCCAGCGCACGGTTCACTTCGCGCCCTAGCGCCAGCTCGCTTTCATTCACGTGCAGTCGGATGTTCGAAAGCCGAATCGGCATGGTGCTAGCAGTCGCTGCTGGCGCGTGGGAGCGTCAATAACATCGCCATGCGCTGGCGACTTGGGAAGACGGGAGAAGTTGTTCCGAACGTAGCGGTCGTTCTCGATTTTCCAATTCTGCGGTGCCGATGCTCCTGAACGAGCGCGGCAGGTTTGCGCCCTTGGCAAACTCCGCGGCCAATCCGAACTGCCAACCAACCTGCCAGCAACTCCGCCCCCGGGAATGGGACCATGCTTCGCCGCGACCTGCTATCTGCCATCGTGATGCTACTCATCGCCGCACCAATTGCCAGTGCCGCTGACAACGGTGGCTGGACGCGCGGCGCGGACAAAGCGAAGTCGAAGTCGCCGACATTGGCGATCGTCGCCACCGCCGAAGCCTCTGCGATGCAGGATTCGACCATTCCGGTAGCTGAAGCACAGGCGGAATCTACCGACGAAGGGACCAGCCGTGTGCTGCCCGACGCGCCGAATCCGAGTTCGAGCGCGCCCACAGAGATCGTGCCGGATTCCGCCGCCTCCCCTTCGTCGCCCGATGCCTTGCCCGAGGGTGCCTACATCGAAGGCGTGGATGGCGAATACCTCGAGCCGCATGCTGTTCCGCGTGCCGACGGTGCGCCCGATTGCGGTCCGCTTTGCCGGCTACAAAGCGCGCCGTTCGTGGTTCCCTATCCCAGCGGCTTGTCGGCCGGCTTCGAGGCGGTGATTGCCAAACCGTACTTTGCCGTGTCGAGCGCCGCCGGTGTCGGCGGCGCGATCGCCAGCGTGCCGGAAAAATGGGAATTCGACATGGCGCCTCGCGCGTGGCTCGGTTACACGTTGCCTGGTGGCATGGGCGGGCGCTTTCGCTACTGGCAATTCGACCACCGCTCACTACCTCAGACCATAGCTTTTCCCGGCAGCCAACAACTCCTCCAAAGCCGACTAGCGCTGCAAACCTTCGACTTTGAGTGGACACAGCGCGGGCAACTTAGTCGGCTGGTGTTCAATTTTGCTGCAGGCTTGCGCTACGCGACAATCGCTCATGCCGCCCACAACCAGCTAACGCTGATCACGGCGCCGCCATTTGAAACCTCTCGGTCCAGCTTCGTACAGGAGTTCCACGGCGGCGGTCCGACGCTGGCTCTCGAAATGTGGCGGCCATTCCTTGAACGCTTCGCGTTTTATGGAATTACGCGCGGTTCGATACTCTTTGGCTGGCGCAGCGAGCTTGCTGACTCGCGGATCCCCGGAAGCTCCTTTACCGTCCGCAGCCGCAACGAGAGCCTGGTGCCGATCGGCGAGTTACAGCTCGGCATGCAGTGGAGCGAAGCGCTCGGCCCGGGCGTGTTTTTCGCCCGCACCGGCATCGAAGGCCAGGTGTGGGGAGACGCCGGCAACATCACGGCCGGATCGTCCACGAGCGGTCAAATCTTCACCCCGAGCAATCTGGGCTTTTTCGGCGTGACCGTGGCGACGGGCTTCGCGTGGTAAGCCGCTTCGACCGGCGTGTCGAGGCGAGATCGAGTTTCCAAATGAAGACTTGCTCGCGCGTCATGGTCGGGTTCTTTCAGACGCAGTTTTGGCGTAAAATCTTGATGGCATTTGAGATCGGCTAGACGGTGCCTTTTCGGTGGCAGAAGAACATCAAAAGAACTGGCGACCATCATCGCGCGAACAGCATGAGAAGGGCCAACGCCGAAAGAATAAAGACGCGGGCGGCGAGAAGGCAGATACCAGACGCAAGCGTCAGCGTCGCAAACGGCGTCAGGGCTGACGGCTTCGCGGGCGGGAGAAAGTCACGTGGTCGGCAATAAATCTAGTAAGCGAATTGCTGAATTGTTCCGAAACGCGGAGTGGGCCAAAGCTCGCGCAATCCTCAACAAGGAGCTTGCGAAGCACCCCGAGAATCACTGGTTGATCACGCAGTTAGGTGTCACATACTACGAAGAAAGAGAATATGGAGAGGCGCTAAAGCAGTTCCGCAAGTCCTATCAGATAGTCTCCGACTGCCCACTTACGCTCTGGAATCTAGCAGGGACATTTGCCGCGACCAGCAACTACGCCCAGGCCGCGGCCATTTACATCCGGTTAATTACGGAAAGTGTTGCTCCCGCAGCGGACCCGTGCTGGGAAAGTGGAGCATGGTCCGCATCGCTTAAGGCGGACTGCTATTACCGCCTTGGAATCTGTTTTAGCCAACTCGAAAAACGACAAGAGGCCACAAGTTGTTTTGAGCAATACTTGAGTCTGATATCCGCAGGTATTGACGGAAGCTACACCGCCGAACAAGCAGCACAGAGACTTCGCAAACTGTCGCCATCGTCGGCAAAAGTACGGGCACTGAAGCTTGCTGCGAATAAGATCCTGGCGGTACCCGGAATCAAACGCCAACATGGCAATCAATTCGATATCGTCTGGTCCACAGTAAATGACAAAAAGACGCGAACAAAATCTAAGATGACGTCACCGAATTGAAACGCAGGTCGCGTTACCAAAGCCGCCTAAGAAAGAAGCCCAGCGACTGCATCCTCTGGGCTTCGTCCTTTGAGCAGTGTCAGAACCGGCCAGCATTCGACTACACGACGCGCGTTTGCCCTGGCACGGCAACCGTGGGCACCGGCGGCGTCGCTTCCCACGAAATCTCACTGGGTGTGTAAGTGATCTCACTGGCCAGCGCGTCGTCCCAGCGCAGCATCTTGCCCGAGTAGGTCGCCATGCGGCCGAAAATGGCCGTCATGCTGCTCAGCGCACCGTTCTCTCCTTCGTTAAGCGGTGTGCCGGCGCGAATGCTGGCGAACAGATCGTCGTGCTCGGTTTGATAGGGGTTATTACCGTCGCCGCGGTACTTCCATGGTTTGTCACCGGCGGCCCGAATCACGCCCGCACTCACGTCGCACGTTCCCTTGGTGCCATGCACGTGCTCGGTGACGCTATCCCAACAACCGGGAATGTGCCGGCAGTAGCTGAACATCCGCGAGCCGTCTTCGTACTCGAACTCCACGGCGTGGTGGTCGTAGATCTCGCCGAATTGCTCGGCCACGCGCACCTGCCGGCCGCCCATCCCTTCGGCGCGAATCGGGTGAGCACCTTTCACCCAATTGATGACGTCGATGTTGTGAATGTGCTGCTCGACGATGTGATCGCCGCACAGCCAATTGAAGTAATACCAGTTGCGCATCTGGTACTGCATTTCGCTCTGCTCGGGCTTGCGCGGATGAACCCACAGCCCGGCGCCGTTCCAATAGCAGCGTCCGCAGACGAAATCGCCGATCGCCCCGTCTTGCAGGCGCTTGACGGTTTCGAGATAGGAGTTCTGGTGGTGCCGCTGCAAGCCGACGCCGACTGCCAGGTTCTTTTCCTTCGACTTGGCGACGGCGGCCAGCACCGCGCGCACGCCAGCGGGATCGATCGCCACCGGTTTTTCCATGAAGACGTGCTTGCCGGCATCGACCGCGGCGGCAAAGTGCTGCGGTCGAAAGCCTGGAGGCGTCGCCAGAATCACGAGGTCGGGGCCGGCGTCGATCACTTGCTTATAGGCGTCGAACCCGACGAAGCGTCGCTCCGGCGGCACGTCGATCTTGCCGGCAATTTCGCCGTCTTTTTGCAAATTGTTGTAGCTGTCGTTCAGTCGATCCTCGAAGGCGTCACCCATCGCCACGAGCTTCACAGGCCCGGCGGTGTGCAGCGCCTGCGAGGCGGCCCCCGTGCCGCGACCGCCGCACCCGATGAGCCCTACGCGAATCGTCTCGTCGGCGCCGGCGCCATGCGCCAAGCGGCCGACCGCGAGATTGGCGGCCAGCGTGCCGCCGGCAACCGCCAGTGACGATGTCTTCAAAAACGTTCGCCGTGAAGGGCCGGCGTCGTGCGATGAACGGGGCGACGGGCTGGTGCTGAAAACCGGCTTCGACATGTGCGGAGTCTCCAACGAAAAGAGGTGCGGCGCGGTTCTTGAATCGGTCGCGCGGACGCCGACCGTGATCGGTCGCGATGTCTCAACGGCCTGCGGCTTCGTAGTTCTACTCCTTTTGCGTCCCTTCCGCCAAGTAGTTTGCCTGTTGTTCGGTCGAAGGGATAACTAGCGGCCGTACCACTCGAAAGCCCACGAACTGCGCGTCGGTAAAGTACCAGATGCTTTGCGGAATTTGCGGATCTTGCTGCTTCCAGCTCTTGTCGCTCCCCCGTCGGGCGGCACTGCGCAAGCGATCGGCGTCGTCGTCCCACGAGCCGCCTCGGGCGACGTGCGGGTAGGGCTTCGTCGGCGCCAAGTAGGGGACGTGCGTGGGCCGATCGGTCGCCAGCGTGCCATAGTAACCCGCCGAATAGGCGTCCAAGCACCACTCCGACACGTTGCCGTGCATGTCGTAGAGCCCCCAGGGATTCGGCTTCTTCTCGCCGACGGGGTGATAGGCGTCGTCGCTGTTATCGAAGCTCCAGGCGTAGTCTCCCAACTCGGCCGCGTCGTCGCCGAACGAATAGGCCGTTGTCGTGCCCGCCCGACAGGCATATTCCCACTCGGCTTCCGTTGGCAATCGATAGTAGTGCCCTGTCTTGGCCGACAGCCACTGGCAGTACTTCTTGGCCGCGTATTGCGTCATGCAGATCGCGGGGTAGCCTTCGCGGCCCATGCCGAAGCTCATGTCGGTGTAGGGCTTGGTCGGACGCGTCAGCGCATCGGCTACCTGGTCGCGCTCCGATGGCTTTTGTTTCGTCACCGAGCGCCGCTGAATATCGAGATTGAACGTCCAGATGTCGTACTCATCCCAGCGCACTTCGTGCTTGCCCATCCAGAACGGCTCGATCGTGACCTCGTGCTGCGGCCCTTCGTCCTCCTTGCGGTGAGCCTCTTCGGCCGGACTCCCCATCAGGAATTTGCCACCGGGGATCGGGACCATTTCGAACGAAACCTGCGCGCCCGAGATTTGCTCGACGTACGGCTTCATCTCGGCTTGCCTGGTGGCTTCGGCCGCGTCGCCGGCGGTTGTGCTGTCGGCGGCGACCGTCGCCGGCTCTGCCCAGGCCGGTGCTGGTATCAGCACGACAACTACTGACAAGAGTGCCAGGCATGGCAACTGGAATCGGGCTCTTTGGACATACAACCGGGTGGCAACCGCCGCGAGCGTGCCCATTGAGCGCGTACCGGGTCTTGTCGGGTTAAACTGAATTGAACAGACGTTCTGCAAACTCGACGGCACGGCATCGCTTTCTAAGGCGCAGTGATGAACAGCTTGACGATTCGCAGCTTGTGGAAAGCGACGCTCGCCGCGCTCCTCGTCGTCATAAGTTGGCACCAGGCAATCGCGACGGAAGACGTGCCGCTCAAGCGGTTCGAATTCACGCAGGTCCAAATGGGGATGGACTTTAAGGTCACATTCTACGCCACCGACCAAGCAGTCGCAAACCGCGCTGCTGACGAGGCTTACGCTCGCATTCGCGAACTTAACGCCTGCCTGAGCGATTACGATCCGGACAGCGAACTCTCGCGCTTGTCGAAGACGGCCGGCAGCGGCCGAGCCATCTCGGTCAGCACCGATCTCTGGCATGTGTTGGCCGCTTCTCAGCGATTGGCTGCCGAGACCGCCGGGGCGTTCGACGTCACGGTCGGGCCGATGGTTCGGCTCTGGCGTCGCGCGCGCCGCGAACGCGAATTGCCCACTGCCGAGCGCCTCGCCATGGCACGCCAGGCCGTGGGTCACAGATTCATCGAGCTAGATGACGTCAAGCGCACTGCCACGCTCACCCAGCCCGGAATGCGCCTCGATTTGGGAGGAATTGCCGCTGGCTTCGCCGCCGACGAAGCGCTCGCCGTCCTGGCCGAACACGGCATCGGTCGAGCACTCGTCGATGCCAGTGGCGACATTGTGGCCGGCGATCCGCCCCCCGACGAACCCGGCTGGAAAATCGGCATCGCACCGCAAGGCGAAGCGGGTCGACCCAGCCGGTACGTCTGGCTCGCGAACCGCGCGATCTCAACGTCGGGCGATGCCTATCAGTTCGTAGAGATCGGCGGCATCCGTTACTCGCATATCGTCGATTCGCAGACCGGATTGGGGCTAACGGCATCGCGCGCCGTCGTTGTGGTTGCTCCCAAGTGCATGATGGCCGATAGCCTGGCTACGGCCCTGTGTGTGCTTGGCGCTGGGCGGGGGCTGGCGCTCATTGAGAAACGACAGGACGTTGCCGCCCTGTTTGTCGAGCGACCAGGCGATAACGACGAGTCGGCCACGGACAAGCACGAAAACTGGCACACTCGCATATCGCCCGACTTTGACAAGCTGGTGCCCACGTTGACCGGTCGATAGCGCTGCTTGCTGGGCCGATCATGAAGCGGTGACTTGCGGCTACATCTGTTCGAGATAGAGCCCCCGGCGAATCTGCTCGGCGCGGCGCACGCGGTCGAGTTCCTGAGCCACGTCGCCGACATGATCGATGCCGCGCAGCCAGAAGTCAGGATCCGTCTTGTCGTTCGACTTGATGCGAATCGTGCCGATCCCGAGCAGCCGCTCAACAATCCCCTGCTCGAAGGTGATGTCGTGCATGTCGATCACTTCGATGCGATCGGTCACGCGCCGCAGTATGCCGTGCTCGTGAAAGAGTCGTTGGGTCGTCAGACGATAGCGAATCGCGAGCCGGCGATAGAGGAGCACGAGCGCTGGCACGATCCAAAGCACGATCCAGCCGACGACCAATAGCCCCCAGTATTGGCCCGGTAGCGCTAATACTGCGGCGGCGATCCCCGAGCCGACCGTCAATACGAGTACGCCAAACCAGGTGCCCAGCATGGCCAAAGGTGAATAGGTTCCTTGCCACACCTCTTGCTCAGGAATGTCGGTCGCTCGTCCGCGGCGCAATTTGCCGCCACGCTCGCTGGTACCATGTTGCTGACGAGTCGCGGCGCTGGGTGCCATCGCCGCCCCCGAGAGATTGGCTCCGCACTGGGGACAGAAGTGGCTCGACTCGGCGATTTCGGCTTCACACTCAGGGCATTGCATGGAGGCTCGATTCCGAATCATGGATTGGCGAGCGCCTGGCCCGCACAGGTCTAGGGCCGGACAATTTCTAGCCCGCATTTCTCACCAACTTCGTCGCGAGCGGAGTTAAGTGCCTGGATGGCAAGAAGCAGGGTGTGGATCGACCGCAAGCGTATTGGCTCATACGTTGAGGATCGAGACGCACCCGGCGACGCCGCCATCCAAGGACTTGGGCTCCGCGTAGCAGATGGCTGGTGAGAAATGCGGGCTAGCATCCAGCGGGGCCCTTGACCAAGAGGACTCGCGGGCGAGCCTACTCCGCCAGATCACCACCAGGTCAAAAAAACCGCTCGCACCGGCAAATGCCGAGCGAGCGGTTCCGCTTCGATCCGATGGGTCTTCAGCGCAGGCCGGGTCAGGTCAGTCCTGGCTCACCGTCGCGCAACGGTTGTTCGATCGCGAACAGCACGGCGCCTTCGAACTCCGGTCGCGGTAACAATCGCCAGCCCGATGCCACCTAGCGCCAGCGTGGTAGGCTCGGGTATCGCGTAGTGCTCGAGATTGATGATCAAGTGGTTGTTGTCACACGCGGGGGCATAGCTGATCGACTTCACGATGTTGCCGTCGAACGCCGTCAGCGGCAGCGAAAACTCGATGATCGAGTGCTGCTTCGTCACACTGTTCCGCGTGAAGATGTAATCGGCCATCGTGACGAAGGTGCCGGGCGCCGTATTGAGAATCTGAACCGGTAGGGCTGGTGCGAATCCCCCATTCAGCAACGTCGGATTGAACCATACGCTACCGGCCTTTGGCGTGGTCGTGTCCCACTCGCCATTGACGAAACCCTGCGAATCGAGGCTATAAATCGAACCGGCCGCTCCTTCGGTGATTGCCGTGCCGGAGCCGCCTCCTTTGCCACCGCCGACTTCCAGTCCATAGATCCCGCCTGAGGTGTTGAACACAAAGTCGCCGGGACCGTAGGCAGTAAAGCCATTGTCGGGGCGCTGACCGCTTACCATGGCGACGTAGAGGTTGCCTCCCTGCACAACGGCCGCGAGCAGTTCGACGTCGAAGTCTTGTCCTCCGCGGCCGGGACCCAGGAACTTACTGGTCCCCCAGGAGTCGTTGGTGTCTTGGACGGCGATCCCCACGACGTTCAGGCCCTTGGCCGGCGTAAACGTGCTGGTGTTATTGTCGCCGACGAAGAAACCCCAATCAGAGAGACTTCCGTCAATCGAGATTGGCCCAGCCTGGGCGCCAGCGGCCCACAGAAAAAATCCGAGCGCGATAAACAGCCGTGCCGTCACCGCCACCCAACCCGAGATCGAACGCATTAGTGCTCCTCCTGCTCCCCTAAACTCACTATTTCTCGACCTGATTCGCCGTCGTCCGATTGCTCGGATGCCGGCGGTACGAATTTGCCCTGAGGCGCGCAGGGCGCCGCAATAAAACCGACCTGCGCGATGAACTTGCCGCGGAATTGCAGATGCGCGCGACAAAACACCTAGCGCGACTGCGGATGAAACCCGTTAGAAAGAAGGCGCCGCGGCTAGCCCTATCGCGAGCCGGCGCGCGAACCAGAACGGGTAATCGAGCGATTCACTAGCGGTGCCCGGAAGACAAAAACTAATTTGTTACAGTGTCATTGGCGAGTTGAATCTTGCCTCGGCCCCGGCGCTAAGCGAGAAATCGCCGTAACGCTCCATTTCCTGCCCCGAGGGTAGTTCGAAGTGTCGGCGCTGTCAAAGGATTTGCAAAAAAGGCCGCCCGGGAGGTCGAGAGCGCAATCCCTAGAGAATCTATGGTTATTGGCTCGGCAGGAAGCGAACAACTCCTGAAATGACGCACGTTGCGGTGTTCCGTCCCGCTAAAGGGGGGAGCATCAAACGCGGGAATCCGTGCCGTGGCAAACACCAGTTCCAGCGACCTCGATATGTCCCAATCAGCTTCAAATAAGGCCGCAAGCCTTGGTACCGCTGCCGGCGTGGTGCTAGGGCTCTGCTCGGCGGTTGGCTATACGCTAACGAACATCCTGCTGCGGTATTTGGCCACCGATTTCGATCCCGGCCTGGTCTCGTGCCTGAAGGCGGCCCCCACGGTCGTGATTGCCGTGCTATTGTTCGCAGCCCCCAAGTGGCGGAACCGACGCGTGTTACCCACGGGGCGCTTGCTCGCCCTACTGATTGGTACCGGGCTGGCTGTGCAACTCGGTGGCAACCTGGCGTTTCAGTTCGCCCTGGCAAGGATCGGTTTGGCGCTGACCGTTCCGGTCTGTTTTGGAACGCTAATCTTCGCCGGAGCGGCCATGGGGCGCGTCTGGTTGGGCGAGCCGATCACGCCACGGACGCTGCTCGCCATGGGGCTGTTCGTGGTCGCGATCGGGTTGTTGGCCTGGCACGCCGAAGTGGCCCGCAACGCCATCGCCCAAAGCGAACACGATTTCGCATCCGCGAACGGCGCTGCCGGAACCATTGCGCGCGCCGCGGATAAAGCGGTTTCGCCGCGCACCGTCTCCTTGGGACTGTTGGCGGCCGGGAGCTCGGGAGTGGCGTACGCCCTCTCGGCGGTCGTCATCCGCAGTGCCGCGCGCAGCGTGTCAGTCGCGGCCACTTTGGGGGTCATCAGCTTCACGGGCGTCGTCTCGTTGGGAACCATCAGCGTCGTGCGAGTCGGCTTCGCGAATCTGGCGGCTACTGACCCCGTGGCACTGCTGCTAATGATCTCGGCCGGCATAATCAATGCCGGTGCTTTCTTCGCACTCGGTAAGAGCCTAAAGCACACGAGCGTATCGAGATCCAACATGCTCAACGCGTCCCAAGTCGCGATGGCGGCGATTGCCGGCGTCGCCTTGTTTGACGAACCTGCCGACGTGCCCCTGGCTCTCGGCGTCGCGCTGACGCTCGCTGGCTTGCTCACGTTTCGCGGCGACCAGGCACCCGCCGAACTTTGAGGCGCCGACGGTCGCCAGTTGCGCGGCTTACCGGCGGCAGTCTGCGTTATCGCACCCGTTTGACCGCCTTGATCAGCACGGTGTGCACCGGTAGCAGGTCGAACGCCGCGGTGTCGGTTACTTCCGCGCGGGCGATTTGCTCGACGACCTCCAGGCCAGAAAGCACTTCGCCAAACACGCAATAGCCGAAGCCGTCGACGGAGTCGTCGCGATGATCGAGCTGCGGATTGTCGACCAGATTGATATAGAACTGGCACGTCGCGCTATTTGGCGCTTCGCGCCGCCGCGCCATCGCAATCGTGCCGCGGCGATTGGAAAGCCCATTGGCGGCTTCGTTCGTGATCGGCCTTCGCGGCGTCGGCTTTTCGTTCAGTTGCGACGTGAATCCACCTCCCAAGACCAATTGATCGCGGGCGACCTGGTGAAAGATGGTGCCGTTGTAGTGCCCCTGATCGACGTACTCGAGGAAATTGGCGACGGTTTGCGGCGCGCGTTGCCGATCGAGTCTCACCTTAATGTCGCCACACGACGTGTGGATGACGACGATTGGTGACAATTCGGCCGCACGCTCGCTCGGGTGTGTGGCAGGTCGCCGCGAAAGATGGCGCGCGGCTTGTGTTGGGGCCGTTGCCCGCGAGGAGTTAGTCGTCGGTTTCTCGGCCGCGGGTTGGCACCCGGGTAGCAGCGAACCGATAACCAGCAGCGCGTTGAGAAACGCGAATCGCAACAAGGAATTTGAGCCGCCGCGCAAGCTGGGCGCCATGCGGCCCGACGAATCGGTCATCCATGACATGACTGAAAACGCGTCGTAGCGGAAGTGCAAAGCAGGTCGATTCGGCGACGCCCGACTCCACTCGTACATCGAATGGAGGACGCAATGATGTCGTAAAACCCGGGTGCCAGACAAGCTCGACTGGGTGGACGTGGCAAACTGGCGAACTCTGGATTTACAGGTGGGTTCGCAGTGGTTGCAGACGACGAAGCCGTCGTTGCACACCGACGCGTAGAAACGCAGATGGGCCACCCTGACGGCCCAGGGCGGCCCATCACGCTCGAGATTACCGCTCGAGGAGGAAGCTCTATGCAGCTACGGCTCCCTAGGATTTGCGGCGCCGGCGCCAAGCTGCCAGCGCCAAGCCGATACCGCTTAACCCCGCGAGCGCCATACTGGTTGGCTCCGGCACGGGGTTGTACGTGTAGGTGACAGTTACCGTGCCGTCGGCTCCAAAGGCGCTGACATGAATCGTGCTATCGCTTACGCCGGTGACCGAGAAACCGCCGTTGCCATTAACCGTCGCGGCAATGTTGCCGTTACCGATGTAGGGCGCTAAACCAGCCACCAGTGAATTTGACGCCGAACCAGAACCAGATACCTTCCCGAAGTTAACGAAGTCCGGACCTGATCCCGGGTTGCCGTCGCTCGGCCCAACCGCAACCGGTCCCGCCGATTGCAAAATGCCGGCAGACGCCGCCAAACTCGGCGCCGAAGCCTTGAGCAGCCCCAGTAGATCGACACCCATGTTACCGCTGATGGCGGAATCGTTTTCGGCATCGACCGTCGCTGAGATATTGCCGCCGATCTTCAGTTCAACCTTGGACAATACCTGCCCAGGGTACAAGGCCGGATCCCACTGCGGGAGGCTCAAACCCTGGCTACCAGGGGAGAGTGGAAACGCGAAATTCGCATTATAAGAAACGGTTCCAGCGATCGCCGCTGAACCGACAGATGCTAATACAAGAAATGCAAGACAACCTACAAAGGCAACGCGAGCTGCTCCGTTTGTGGAGCTCTGGCGCGATGTCAAAATCATTAGCGGTCCCCTTCGAAATCGCGGAAAATCTAAACCGTTCTTCCCAGGAGCCCCGAACTGCGAGCTTGAGTGCTTCCCGACACTCGCAATTGCTAGGCAGTCTATCGTGAATGAAAGTTTGCGCCAACAAAAAAATTGAAAATTTCTAGCAGGCTAGCGATCTTTCCCACCCTGAACTGGGCAGATCAGGGCTTTTTCCTGCCAGCGGCAACGGCCCAACAAGACGTCGCCATTTCGAGGGAAGCCCAGGCCCGCCCAGGACAGGTCCGCAGCGAGAACATCGCTTCGCGAAACTAGTTAGCGACGGTAATTGCCGGTCGGCCGGAGCGCAACCCCAGAAACAGGCCGAATCACGGGCGCGGCTGGTGAAGTTGAAGACGACTCCACGTCCGGGCTAGGTCCGTCGGCTGGCACGGTCTCGAACTCCCCCGTGGGAATCGCTTGCTGGGGGCCCGGCTCGGAGAAAGGCTCTTCGACTTGCTGCTGCGACGGCGGTAGCATCGTCCCGGTAAAGGCCGAGCCCGCCCGCTCATTGATCAGACACGGATCCTGTCCGCCCGGACCTGAAAACGTCGGTCCGCAATAGTCGTAAGGATGCTGGCAGGTCGAGCAACCAACAACTCCGCAAGCGAGCGCTACCAAGAGCAGTGCCAACGTGAGCCGCATGCTGAAGGATCCTTGCTAGCTGGGTCGCTACGGTCGCTAGAACCGGCTTGATCCGTGGTCAGCGGTATCTTCGGCCGCCACCCCGTAGCTAGCACGAATCTTTCTGCGTGTTCCATTTCAGAATTCGGCCGCGGCTGTGACTTGCGATTCGCCAGTGCTTCGTGCTAGCCCGCATTTCTCACCAGCCATCTGCTGCACGGAGCCCAAGTCCTCGGATGGCAGCGTCGCCGGGTGCGTCTCGATCCTCAACGTATGAGCCAATACGCTTCCGGTCGATCCACACCCTGCTTCTTGCCATCCAAGCACTTAACTCCGCTCGCGACGAAGTTGGTGAGAAATGCGTGCTAGCGAATGAGCAGCAGCCGATAGCGACGCCGATTGCCCATGGGATCGCCTGCCACGTAATCGCTGACGCAATAGATCCCGCCATCATCGCCTGGCTCTGGCAAACGGAATTCCGGCTCACGTTTATCCGCGGCGAGTCGGGCTCCAGTCGCCCCGTCCGATTCAACTGCTTGCGACCACCAGGCGGCGCGCTGCCGGATCAAGTGGGAAGACCGAACCCCTTGGGCTCGATCCCCTCGCACGGGCTCCGAGATGAGCGCATGCGTGATGGCACGCGACCGCAAATGTGGTGCGGATTCAATCAGCGGTCCGCGTCCCGGGTCGTTCGCTTTGCCACCGGTTGCTTCGCGCGATGCGATGTCTGCGACGACGGGCCCAGACAGGTAAATACCCGCGCAGTCGTTGCTCCAAGTCCGCGCGTCATCGCCGAAAGCTTCGTTCATGACCAGGGCGGCCCGATAGCCCGGCAGCGTTCGCAACAAGTAACTCGCTCGATTCTCGCTGCCCATCGCTACATACGATTTAGGGATGGCGTCCACAATCGCCACCGTACCACCCGCGACGAGTGCCATCGCGGCCAGAGCATGCGCCGCGCGCCGTGGCCAGCAGGGCCAGCGATTGATTTCGACAAACACCCAGATCGCCCCAATCGCAAGCGGGCCGGTGGCTGCCAATGCCAGGGGCATCTGGCGCGTCACCACGGCTGAAGCCAGCAGGCCCGCCGCCAATAGTAACAACGGCTGTAGCCCGCGTAGCCGCCGCACCACGGCCAACACGGGCACGAACATCCAGAGCAGCGGGCCCAACTGTTCGACGATCGCGTACCATGTCGGCATTCCAGGGCGCGCGGCGACGTGAATCGCCGAAAGCTCCCCATCGATCAGATAGTGCCATGGCGCCGAGCTGAGCAGAAACGCGCTTCCTGCCACAAGCAGCGTCGCCACTGCCACGCGCCGCAAATCGCGGCGCGCCGCGTACCAACCGAACCAGGTGATCGCTTGCCATGCGATCAGAGCCGTCAAGGCGGCAATTCCCATCCAGGCGCGGGCATCTGTTGCAATCGCCGCCCCGAGGCAGATACCCAATAGCGTAGTCCAACCACCGCGCGCTTGGAGTCCCAGCCGGCGCTGCTGTGCCGTGTGCCAAGCTAGCGTGATCCAACCGGCCAGTGCCGTCGCTCCCAGGGGCATCGTCATCGCGACGCCAACGGCCGGTACTGCGAACATTACTGGACCGGCGACCGTGCCCCAACGATTCCCCAAGACTTCTCTGGCGATCAGAAAGGTCGCCAGCAGCAGCCATAGGCCACCGCTCCAGGCTAACAATCCGGCAGCGACAGGACCGTCCAAGGCGATCGCCCAGGCAAAACCAATCGCCACCAGGGGAGCGTTCGTCAGGCGCGGGTCGTCGAGCGATGGCTCGACAAATTGCTTCGCCGACCAGAGCGGCCCAGCAGCATCGAGCGCTTCGGTAGGCGGCGCGAGCGCGGAGATCAACGTGGCGACAAGGACAATTACGGCGGCAGCGAATAGGACTGCAAGCTGCGCACGTTGCGGCCGCCCGGCTTCAGTTGGCTGCGTGGTAGGCGTGCGCCCGCCGAGCGCGCGCTCAAACCGCGCGGCGGCGACCAGTTGCATGACTTCGGCGAGCCCGAAGATCGCGGCCACGACGGTTGGCGCGCTGACCCAGGCCGGCGACATCCAACCTAGCGCGGCCAGCGGCAAGAGCGCTGCCGCGGCCGCCAGCCAACCCAGGGCCAGGCTCCAGGCAACAGCGGTCAGCCCGTCGCTCGTCGCGCCTCGCTGAAGTCGCTGCCAGATGGGCCGACCCGCGCCGAGCATGGCCAGTCCGATCGCTAACACAGCAGCGATCGATTTGGTATTCGCGAGCAGGTTTTGCAGCACCTCGGCCACGTCGACTCCCGCGAACCGACTCGCGTTCGCGCGCATTTCAGACTAGCAGGAGCAGGCAGCACGCCGTTGCCGCGACGACCGACATCCAGGCCACGAGCAGCCAGCACTTCCAGGTTGCAGGCGGAGCTGGCAGCGCAGCCCGCGCCGGGCTGAGCATCACGTCGGCAACGGTTCGCCGCGCCACTTGCAGCGCGGCGTCGTCGCATTCGTCCTCCAAATTCGGTCGCACAAACGCGATCACGGCTAGTCTTTCTTGCGACGCCAGGTGCGGTCCATCCAGCCGCGCCAACTCGATACGCTGCTGGCTTCGCTGGCGCGCCCGGCCCGCGCGCGCGGCAACTTCGGACCTTGGAACGCCTGCGGTTGATCAACGCGCAGCGCCTTCGGCAGTTCCCGAGGACGACGCCCCTGAAAGGCCAGCGCCGAAACGACCAGCGGCACTATCGACTCATCAAGCGGCACCTGCGCCACGTGTGCGCCGCGCCAGAGTTCGCCGGCCAGCCGGTATCCTGGCGGCCGCTGCTCGACTTGCACTTCGTACCGATCCTCGCCTTGAACGACGCGCACACGCGCGGTCGCGCGGTCGCGCCACCAGCGGTCCAACTCGGTCAGGCTCACACGCCAGAGCGCGCCGAAGTCACCGCAGGCCGCCAATAGGTCGCGGAGGAACTGTGGATAGCGGCCCAACCGACCAAGCACCTGGCCGCAGAGAAGAATGGGCTCGCCGGCTTGATACTTGGTTTGCACGACGGCCTGAAAATACGCGCTGGCTCTGGCCACGACCTCGTCGGTGAGGCGCGGGTCGAGATGTGCGACGCGCCCCGCAGCGCGGTCCCAAGCGCGATCCGCCAGCCGCTCGCGCCGCAGTAGCGAGGAGTCGCTGGGTCGCTCTGACGACGGCGAATCGAAAATCAGTCCGTTCCACGAGTCGCTCGCCCCCGACGCTTCGCCGTCGCGAGCAGCCGCCTCGAGAAAGGAGCCCAGCGTCAGCGGATGCGTCGGCAGATAGAGCACGCGACTCCCCTCGAGCGGCATCGGCAGTTCGTCATACGCCATGCCGAAGCCGGAGAGATGCGAGATGCCGAGGGTGTCGAGAGCGGCCAACAAGCCGCGGTTGAAGCGGCCTCCCGCCGCCGCGAATCCCTGGGGTTCGATGCCAAAGCGTCGCAGGGCCTCCACACCCCGCCGCAGGTTGCGCAGGTTCTCGTCCGGGTCTTGATACAGGTGCGGCAAGTACCCCGAACTCCCCACGTCCATGCCGCGCAGCCGGGCCATAGCTTCTGGCTGATCGGCCAAGGCCACCCCGCCGACGAAATGGCTCGTCGCCGTCTCGAAGCCGAGCAACGCGCCGAGCAAGGCGTCGAAATCGGCGGCGTCGTAGCCATGGTGATCGATGCGGAAATTCAATGCGCTGCGATAAGGGAACGGCACGGCGCCGATGCGAAACCAGACGCCTCCCCGTTGTTCCAGCAGCTCGCGCAGCCGGGCCATCAGGCGTCGCCGCACCTCGCGCTTGTCAACACGCGAGACGACATCGACCAGGTCGCGGCCATCAATACTCCACCGCGTGCGGGTGCTGCGCTCGTCGAGCAGGTCTTCGAAGGGATCACCCGCCGCACCGCGCCGCAACTGGTCGACGTCGATCGCAACCTGATCGGCTGCCAGGTTTCGGCAAGCTCCTTGGCGCGAGTCGAACAGCACAAAGCGGCCTGCCGAACCCCTCGCCATCCGATCGACGAACGGGATGCCTTCCTGCACCAGCACGTGGCGCAGACCTGCCGGCACGCGATCGACGAGAAGCGGTAACAGAATTGGGCGCGCGTCCACCGTGCTCATCCTTGAGCCGCGCGGCGCCTCGGCTCTCCGGCGCGCGCGAATTGCCCCCCGACCGTGCCACCCCCCGCGTGCTCTGGCCCAAGCCATCCGGTTGGTTCATTCACTGCGCAGCTATCAAAAAGCTCGCGCTAGCAGCCTTTGGGGGCGAGTCACCGTATGACTGCGCTTTCTGAGAACCGTTGCTGTATCAAGCAGCCAGAGCTAAGAGGCTTTCGGTCAGTTGGATGATTTTTCG
>JAIESQ010000193.1 GCA_019745975.1 Pirellulales bacterium | reverse complement strand
CCTCACCGCCGCCCTCGAAGCCCACTTCACCGGCCAAAAAACGCCCTCACTCCTCCCCAGGGTGTGAACGGTTACGCTGTCACCGTACAACGATATCGTCGCGAAGCTTGCGAGTCGCGAAAGGCCACCGGAAGTTATACGATATCCGTTTGCCACGATTGTGGCGGTTGCGGAGGATAGCGTGGTTGTTGGTATCTATATGTACGGCCGGATTGCATGGCTCGAACTTAAGATCGTAGATAAAACTCAAGGAATGAGGCAGTTATCACAAGAATTAGGGATTAGTGAATACACTGCGGTCATTGGTCCGATGCGTTGGCGAAGTCTCGGATTGTCCGAGACATCGATCGACACATGGTCCACTGCCTGCTGGATCGACGACGCCTTGCATTTGGTCTCCGACGACGGCCAATACGAGCGCTTTATCATCAAGGACGACAAGGTCGTTCGCGCTGGGCAGTTGAAAGACTTGGGCGCGCCGGCCGCCATCTGCCAAGGCAAATCGCACCTGTGGGTGCTGACCGAGAAGGAGAACGAGCCCGTCGCGGTGCAGGAAATCACCTGGAATCAAGAGGGCCAGCCCGCCAAAACCCAGCTCGACCTGGGCCGCATCACCCTCGACCAAGCCGCGGTGAAAGTGCTCGCCGCCGAAGCGAACTAATCCACAACAGGGCTTCGTTCCCCTCGCCAGTTGCCAATCTGCGTCCTCAGCGAAATCGGCGGACAAGCAGCATTCTTGGCGCCTTTGCGCGAGGTCCAAGGAACAGGCCAGAGGAGAGCGGCCAGAGACCAGAGGGGGATGAATACGCCCGGACGCAAATTGCGCGGTGTTACATTCGCCCCAAGCTGTTCCCTCTATTTGAGTTCGGGTCCAATACCAAAACACCCGGACGCAAAACTCGCGGTGTTACATTTGCCCCAAGTTGTGCCCGCTAATCGAGTTCGGGTCCAATACCAAAATACCCGGACGCAAACCGGACGATCACCCGGACGCAAAATGCTCGGTGTTACACTCGCCCCAAGTTGTGCCTACTATTCGATTTACGGCCGAATAGCAACCCACCCGGACGCGCCCGGACGCAAATTCCCGGACAACTTTATTCTGGGGGACCCCCGTGACGCCAGCGCGCGGACGGGACGGGCCGGACGGCCCCCAACTTCACTTCGCGCCGAAGCAGAACACCACGCCATCTTCGTTGCCGATCACCAGTCGGCCCGCGGCCACCGCGGGCGACGCGTTGAAGCCACCCCCGGCTTCGTACTCCCAAACCTTCTCGCCGGTCTTGAGGCTCAGTCCGTACAAGCGGCCATCTGCCCCGCCGACAAAGACACGTTGGCCGACAACCACGGGCGAAGAGTCAACTCGCGACTTGGTGGGAAACGTCCAGCGCGGCTCGCCCGTCGCGGGGTCGAGGGCCTTGATCATCTTGTCGCGACCGCCGACGATCACCAGCTCTTTGGTCAGCGCGGCGCTCGAGCGATAGGGAAACGCCCGCTGGGGATTGCGGTAGCGCCATACAATTTCGGACTTGCGCCAGTTGATGCCGAAGAAGGTTTCTCCTTCGGTGCCGAAGTAGATCATGTCTTCAAGGGTCGCCGGTGCATCCCCTTTGACGAACACCGCCGGCGCGTTGCCCGTCGGCGACTCGATGTCGAGTTGCGCGCTTCCTTGCCCGGTCGCCAGGTCAACCACGTGCAGCTTGCTGTCGCAACCGGCGATGAACGCGCGGTCGTCAGCGATCGTGGGAAAGCAGCGAATCTGATCGGGGATTGAGTACTCCCAAAGCTTGTCGCCGGTGGCCGCGTTCAGGCAGTAGAGTGTGGCGTCCTGCGAACCGAAGATCACGCGATCGCGCCAGAAATTGGCGCTCGAGTCGATCTCGGCCTTCGACGAGAAGCCCCACTTCAACTCGCCGCTGGCCGCATCAAGGCAATAGAAGCGCCCTTCGGCGTCGCCGATGTACACCCGCCCATCGCGGACCGCAGCCGACGCATAAAAGCCCGGCTCGGTCTGGTACTTCCACTTCTCGCTGCCGTCGGCCAGGTTGAGCGCGTAGAGATAGCCATTCAAGTTGCCGACGTACGCGACCCCGTCGACGATGGCGGCCGTCGATTCGATCGAGCCATCGGGTGTCGAAACCTGCCACAGCACTTCGAGATTCTCGGGCAAGCTCGATACGGCCACGCCGGTGGCGCTGGGCGAACCGCGAAACAGGGGCCAGCTCTCGGCCGTGGCTGAATTGGGCTCGACCGGCGAAGCGTCGACGGTGATATCGCCGCCAGTGGCCGTCGGCGCCGCGTCGTCGGTCGCTACTTGCGTGGTGAGCGGAGTCGCGGCGTCGACGGTTCGCGTGGCGCTAGTTGGAGTGGTGGAATTTGCTTGAGGCTCCGCAGGCGGCGCCGAACATCCGGCTAGGAGCACCAGCGCAAAGGCGGCGACCATTGCGATAAGCGCATTGACAATCGCCCTCCGCTGTGGCCCGCATCGCTTCCCAGGACGAAGTCGCATCGCCGCCTCCCCACTTCAATACGCCGCCTCGTAGAGCGTTTGCAACTCCGCCGGCCCGACCGGACGCGGATTGAACTGCGCCGTCCATTGCTTGGCTGCTTCCGTGGCCAGCGAAGCCAGCGACGAACGCTCGATCCCCAGCTCGCTCAGCGTCGTCGGCAGTTCGGCCAACCGCATTAATCCTGTGTAGAACTCGGCGAGTGCGCCCGCACCCCCTTCGGGCGGCGGCGTGGCTTCGTCGTCGACCGTGATCGCCAGCAGATCATGATACAATCGCTCGCACGTCGTACCGTTGTAGCGCACCACATGTGGCAGCATCACCGCGACCGCCTGGCCGTGCGGCACGCCGTAGTGTGCCGTCAGTGGATTGGCCAGCGCGTGCGCGGCTCCCAGCATCGAGTTCTCAATCGCCAGCCCGGCGAAGCACGCTCCCAGTTGCATGCCGCCGCGAGCAGCCAGGTCGTTTGGGTCGCGGAGCACGCGGGCCAAGTTGGCATCCAGAAACCGCCAGGCTTCGCGGCTGAAGGCCAGCGACGCGGGATTTTTGCGCGTGGTGACGAACGACTCGATGGCGTGGGCCATGGCGTCGAGGCCGGTGAGCGCGGTGACTCGCTGCGGCTGCGTTACAGTCAGCTCGGGATCGAGCAAAGCCACGCGGCAAGCGGCTCGCTTGTCGCCGCACGCCATCTTGACGTGCGTCTCGGCGTCGGAGATCAGGGCGAACGACTGCGTCTCGCTGCCGGTGCCGGCCGTGGTCGGCACAGCGATCATCGGCAACATGCGGCCGGTGGACTTGCCGGTGCCCCAATAGTCGTGCATCCGGCCGCCGCACGAGTGGAGGAAGTTGATCCCCTTGGCGCAGTCCATCGAACTGCCGCCGCCGAGGCCAACGAGTAGATCAGGTTGAAACTCGCGCGCGGCTGCCACTCCCAGGTCGACGTCGGCCGTGGTCGGGTTCTCATGCACGCGATCGAAGAGCGCGGTATCCAGCCCGGCTTCGCGCAAGCTGGCCAGTCCATGCTCGGCGTGTCCGGCGGCGACCAGTCCGGCATCGCTCACGACTAGCGCGCGGCAGCTTCCCAAATCACGCGCGATCGCCCCCAGCTCGGCGATGCGCCCGGCGCCGAACACGATCCGCGTGCGAGGGTCGAAGTCGAAAGAGGCCATTCCACCTCAACATTATCGGGCGGCAGCCGGGGTCAGCCGATCGGCCGGCAATTGGTACGCCCGCGCGCGGAACAAGAACTCGACAATATTTCCCTCGTGTGGTTGCAGCCAATCGAGCTTAATCGTCGGGATCGGCCCGATGTTCAAGCGGTCGATGTGCGTGGCGTCGGTCAAGTCGCGCGCGAACCGCTCGTCGTTCGTGATACCCGAACAGACGAGCGTCGGACCAATGGCTTCGATCATCTTATCCTGCGGGCACTCGACGACCGTGACGAACGGAAACATGTATTCAGCCTTAGCCAGCGTGGCCTCGGGCGATTGGCAGTGCACGACGGTGGGCCGCAGGTAGGCGGCTCGTTCGAGCTCAACCAGCCGGGGCCCGTACTTTTCAGTGGCGTGCGTGACGCCAGGCTCTTTCAGGCCCCCTTCGATCTGGTTCCAGATCGCCTTGGCCGAACCCAGAATGGTGAACGCGGCTAGCGCCGCCTTGGGGTCGTCGGGGGGCAGAGCCTCGATCGGGCCGATCTTTTCGGCCAGAGCTTGCGCGATTTCCTTGGTGTGCCGCGACGCCCACACGCCCGAGCAGTTGATACAGCCGCGGCCGCTGTTGAGGTACACGCTATCGGCCATCAGATCGATGTAATCTTGCCAGTGATCGACGACGTCGTCCCCCAGCAGAATCTTGCTGAAGCCCGGGCCGTGCACTTGCACGCGCGGGTCTCCCTTGTAGCGTTCGACCGTGGCGGTGCCGCCGAAGATCATCGAGCGCCGGCAGCTCGACACGACCGCCGCACCCACGTCTCCGCCGCCGGGGTAAATCGCGATCGCTTCGCGCGGGATGCCCGCCTCGAAGAACGCGGCCGCCATGCGGTACGGGGTCCACGGCTCTTGCGGACCCGGCTTCAGGACCAGGCCGATCTGCATCGGAATCACTGGCAGCCAGAGTGTGTGAACTCCGGGCGAATTGGAGGGCAACACCAGCCCCAGCACGTTGCCCTGCGCCTGGTAGCTGACCACCACGCCGCGCGATTCGACGCCGTAGCCGTTCGTGAGAATCGACAGGTCGAGCCCGCGCGTGAGCGAGTCGAGCACCTGGTCCATGCGGCTCAAGACAAAGTGGTTTTTCGTCATGTTCGCCCGGCACATGTGCTCGGGCAGGCCGGTCGTGGCCGATTGCATGTGGGCGAATTCGGCGGGTGATTGTGTCCCATCGCCGACCGGCAGCGTGCCGTTGAGATACAGGTCGGCGGCACGGCGAATCCGCTCGATCAACTCATCGCACGGAATAGAACGCAAGGCATCCCGCGCGCGGCGATCCTGCTTCATGTCGCGCGTGACAATGCCGGCGTTCGCCTGGCTGACCTTGGCCAGCGGCTCGCCGGTCAGAAAGTGCGTGACGTCCTCTTTTTCGAGCGACTCGTATGGCTTGCCCCAGCGCAGGACTGGAATATTGAGCACCGAGCGACCTCCACGGACAGGCCAGACTTCAAGGCAACGCGCACCGCGCCTGCGATGCGTAATTCGTCAATATACGCCGACGGTCGTCGACTCGGCCAATTGCCGGAACGGCCGCACGCCACTGATGCCGTCCCAAGGGTATTTCTCGTACGGTTGCTCACGTTCCCCTTCGTCGCGTTCGAGGAAACCGGGAACGAAGAACTCCTTGGTCAGCGTGGTAAGCTTCACGCGGCCCGTCTCGCCGTAGCCGACCACCTGGTTGGCGTCGTCAAAGTCGACCACTTCGATCGCTGCGCGGGGCTGCGGAGCGTAGTACGCGATCTTGTACCCCTCTTCAGGCAGCACGGGACGCGAACAGGCCAGCCCCATCAGCGTGTTGCCATAGGTTGGCGTCATGTAAACGCCATCGAGCAACTCCTCGACGGCGAACCGCGTCCACTGCGGTGTGAACTCGGTGCCGCCGGAAAAGATACCGGTGATACCGGTCTGCTTGATGCTCGAGCCGCGCGCTTCCAGCGCATTGGCCAGCGATTCGAGCAGCTTTGGCGTGGTAAACATGCACTTGATGTCGTGCCCCGCGCCTAGGATCGTGATCGCCTGGTCGATGACGTGCTGCTTGTACGCCTCGAGGTGTTCCATCCAGCCCTTCTTGATCAGCTTGATGACCCAGCGCGGATCGAGATCGACGCAAAAGCAAATGCCGCCACGAAACTGACACAAGTGCTCGACCGCCAGTCGCAGCCGACGCGGACCCGAGGGGCCCAACATCAGCCAATTGCTGCCCGGAGGGAAATGCTCGTCGGGCAACGTGCGGCTGAACAGTTCGTAGTCGGTGCGGAAATCGTCGTGGGCGATGCGCGACTTGGGCACACCCGTCGTGCCCCCCGTTTCGAACACATAGATCGGCTTGTCGGCGTAGGCCTTCGGTACCCAACGCCGCACCGGCCCCCCCCGGAGCCACTCGTCTTCGAACTCCGGGAACTTCTTCACGTCGTTGTAGTTCTTGACTTCCTTTAAGGGATCGAACTTCAGCGACTTGGCCTTTTCGAGCCAGAACGGGCAGCCCGTCGACGGATGGAAATGCCACTGCACGATTTCGTAGGCGTGGGCATCCAACTGATCGCGAGCGGCCCGCACCTTGTCGGCCAGCTCGGGGGAAGTCGCACTCGATACGCTCATGGTCGCTCCGAACTGCGGAAGCTGGGCACAAAAGAAAGACACAGCGGGCAGGGAGTTACGGCGCCGCCAGAACGGGCCGGGCTAGACCGTCGAAACTACCCGAAAAACTCGCCAGAAACAACGGCCCGCCGGGGGGTTGGCTAACTCAGAGAGAGCAGCACGTTGTCTATAGTCTGGCCGTGGCGGCGCAGCGTGATTCCCTCCATACCGCAGCGGGGGAACCCAGTCCACGTCTCAGGCGGGCTGATGAAGTACCAGAGTTCGTCCCCTGGGCGGATCTTTGCTTTGAGTTGTTGCCACTCGCTGTGGCAATGTCCAAACACGATTCCGTCGTACTCAAATTCGCTCTCGAGCGCATCGACGGTCGATTGCCTCGATAGCCACGCGGTCGGAATTGACATCGGCATGATTAAATCCAGGAGGCGCAAGACTTGCACCGCTGCCTTGCATTGTTGGCCTTGCTAAGATTCACCGCAATCATTTACGGAGAGACCAATGGCCAAAGTGCTGGTGCTTTACTATTCGTCGTACGGACACATCGAACAAATGGCTCAGGCCGTCGCTGAAGGAGCTCGCGCCGCGGGAGCCCAAGTCGATATCAAACGCGTTGCCGAGCTCGTCCCCGAAGAAGTCGCCCGCAAGTCGGGCTTCAAGCTCGACCAGGCGGCGCCGTTGGCCACGGTCAAGGAGCTGCCCGACTACGACGCGATCATCTTCGGCACGCCGACACGCTACGGCAACATGGCCTCGCAGATGAAGAACTTCATCGATCAGACCGGCGGACTGTGGGTGCAGGGTAAACTCATCGGCAAAGTAGCGTCGGTTTTCACATCGACTGGCAGCCAGCATGGCGGGCAGGAAACCACGATCCTCACCTTCATCCCGGTGCTGTTGCACTTGGGGATGATCGTGGTCGGCTTGCCCTATTCGTTTCAGGGCCAGATGGGCGTGGCCGAAGTGATGGGTAACTCACCCTACGGCGCTTCGACGATCGCGGGCCCCGATGGCAGCCGGCAACCCTCAACCGTGGAGCTGGAAGGCGCGCGGTTCCAAGGCGCCCACGTGGCCAAGATCGCCGCCAAGCTGGCGGGATAGTGCCGCTCAGTCTTCGCTCTTACTAAGAGTCTTGATAATTGTTGCCAGTTCAAGAACTTCAAGATGCTCGGGACACTCCGGCCAATTGTGTCGCCAACAAATGATGACGTCGCAGCCATCCATCGCGTGACCGTGATCGCGAAAATTCCGACTTTCGAACTCGAATTCTATACGCACTCGTTGCCAATTGTTTGGCGCGATCTGTCGCTTGGCTTCGCAGTCTGGATAGGCTCCTTGGACGGCCTCAACCATGTATCCGAGTTCTTTCGCCACCATGCCGAATAGAAAGACGACTCCCTGTTCATTGACGGGCTCGTGTCGAAGACCGCGAAAATCGATTGGATCACCGTACGTCGGTCGGTTCACGAGTTTCGGGTGTCGCACCTGCGAGCGAGCAATGCGAAGTGGCGTTGTTCTTTCGCGAGATGGATTTGCGCGTGGTACAGCTCGAGGCGCACTTACCTCTGGCAATAGCGCCAGGACGTCAGCCCATTCCGGCAAGTCGTTTGCGTAGTGTCGAAACCTCGCCGGCAACGAGGACCATGGTCCAAAGTGCTTCTCAAACGTGCTCGGACTGAATTTGCCATCCCGTCGATACTGATCGCGCGTCGGAATATGTCGGTGCTCTCGAACGTAAGTTCCCCAATCGGCAAGGAGGTCATCGTCTGCAAGCTGGACATTTCGCATATTCGGCTCAACGCCTGCGGCCGATTGAGCGTCTCGCCAGGAGCGGAAGTGCTTTAGAACGTAGTATTCTGTCAACCTGCTCTTCGCTAGAAACTGACTGCGCGAGGGGGGATGTCCAAGTTCCCTAGCGCATTGCCGAATCGCATCGAGCAGTTCAGACTTGCTGGGCGGTGAGTTCGACATCTCTAACTGCTATTCAAATTTGGAACTTGCGAATAGACCGCTAACTGGCAATTCACGCGGCGAAGCTCTACGCGGACCAAGGTTTTGGAATTCACCTTGTCATGAGTCGCCCGAGTCCTGCGATCGCCGATCTTGGTTCGATTTCGTCTTCTTTTCAATCTCATCGTCTTTCGGCTCGGCAGGCTGCGCTTCCTCGATTTGTCGGAGCTTTTCGACCGCCTTGTCGAAGTCCGACGTAGGCTGGGACGCTTCCAGTTGCTTCCGCTCGGCCTCGAAGTGAGCAAACTGCTGTTCGGCGTGCTGTTTCGCGGCGTCGTGCGAAATGCTGCCCGCGTTGGTCAGGATGTCGCGGTCGGATAGCCTGAGAAAGTCTTCGAGCTTCGCGATCCAATTGGCCATGTGCATCGGACGGCGATTGCGCGCTTGAAGTTCGGCGAACTCCAAGTATGCGCTCACGATGCGGTTGAGCGCCTCGATTTCGTCGTGATCCAGGTAGTTCTTGGCGATCGCGACGTCGCTCTTGCGTACCGGCCCGGCAGGCGCGTTCTTCCACGACGTAAGCCCCAAGTGCGGCCGCGAGGCATCGGCGCGTAACCGCACGATCTCGGCAGCCGTGTGCCCATGGGCCGCCCAGTGCATTTTGTTCTGCACCGTCTGAAAGAACACCTTCGTGACCTCCGCGTCCCGATCGTAGTCGATGCTCGTGGCGTAGATGTCGGTGATCTTCTGATAGAACATCCGTTCGCTGCTGCGGATGTCGCGGATGCGGGCAAGCAACTCGTCGAAGTAGTCGTCGCCGAGCGTGCGGCCCGCCTTGATGCGCTCGTCATCGAGCGTGAAGCCTTTTGCCAATAGCTCGCTGAGCCGGGCCGTGGCCCACTGTCGGAACTGCGTCCCGCGCGCGGAACGCACGCGATAGCCGACGGCTAAAATGGCTTCGAGGTTGTAGTGGTCGACCAGCCTCGAGACCTGACGGCGGCCTTCGGTTTGAACTATTCGGAATTTCCGAATAGTTGCCGTGGAGTTCAGTTCGTTGTCGTCATAAATGCCGGCAAGATGCTCGTTTACGGTCGGCACCGTGACCTGAAATAGCTCCGCGATCAGCCGCTGCGAGAGCCAAACGCTTTGGCCGTCGAGCCGCACTTGCAGCTCCGTGGCGCCGTCCCGGTAGATGAGCAATTGGCCGGATGGCGGCTCGTCGGCGTGCTCAGGAGGTTCAAACATGCGGCGCCCCTAGAGTTAACACGGAGCGAATTATACCGCAACCCATTCGCCCGATGCACGCTCTTAGTCGTGCGTTGTCGCGGCACCGACCAACGTTGCCGCGCCGTCTCGTAGGGGGGAGTGCGAGCCAGTCGATGCTTGGTCCGCATCGCTAACTTGGCAGCGATTCTTCCATGAGGTGCGCCTGAATCGCGGCGTGCAGCAGCGAGCGGCCTTGGCCGGCGAGCCCGTCGCGCAAGCCTGGGACGACCACACCCGGTGGCGGAACGCTCATCGCGGCGCTTTTGCTCGAAGCTTTGGACTCCGCGGCATCAACCATCGATGCGGCCAGCGATCGTTGTGCGGCGTCGACTGTGCGTTGCGCCGTGCGAGCGAACTTCGCATCGCCGACGACGCTCTGCAAGTAGGTAAGCACTGAGATGAGCTCGCGCAGCTCATCTGTGGAAGCCACGCCAGTCGCTGATAGTCTGCGATAGATGGTGTTCAGCGCCTTGCGAGCGAGCGTCACAAAGCGGTCCTCGCCACCGAGCACGCCTAACTCGGCCAGGAACAATACCACGCCCGGCAATCCGCTCCCCAAGTCGAGCCCCAACGGGCCGAGCGTCCAGCCGCGCGGATACTCGAGGCAACTCAGCCAGCCAGCCCGATCGTCGCTCTGCCAAGCCAGCTCCGCGAGCCGATTGCCGAATTGGATCGCGGCCGCCAGCGAAGTGCCCACTTCGGCGGTCCCGCGGCGCGCCTCGACAGCCGGCAAATTACGGAGCACGTTCGTCGGCAGAATTGCCAGCGTCGCCCGGATCAGCCACGATTGCCGTGCCAGATCGTCGGCGCCGAGTCTCGCGATCCGCTCCCGCGCTAAGTCGAGGCCCGACCGCTCGAAATAGCCAGCGATCCGCTCGCCCGTCGATGTGAACAGATCGCGCGAACCAGGGCGCGTGGTGAACAAGGGGATGTCGTTGCGATACAAGTCGGCGCGTTCGACAGCGATCAAGCGAGCGAGCGTGGGAAAGTCGTTGGCTTGGGCCCACAAGCGATCGACCCAGCGATCGCGATCCAAAGCGTCGCGCAACCGATCTGGGTGCCAGGTCATGTCGCGCAGGATGCTGTAGATTTGCGTGATCCGCGCGATATGCCGCACCTCGACTTCGGCGAAGCACTCGAGCGGGCCGCCAGCGGCAAGCAGCTCGTCGCGGTGCTCGGCCAGCAGCTCATACATTCGCTCGAAGCCGGTCAGCAGATCGGCGCCAAACTCGCTCAAGTCGATTGGCTGGTCGCACAGTGTTGGCAGATGATGTCCTGGTGGCAATTGGGCCTGCTCGAGCCCAAGCCGCATGTCGTCGGTGTCGGCTCCTTGCCAGCGGGCGGCCAGATATGGCAACGTCTGGCCGGCCGTCGCGCCCAATCCACTGAAGTCGACCGGTTGATCGATCCCGTCGACGTAAGCGGTTTGTGGCAGGAGGCGAACCGCGAGCACCGATTCGGAAAGCGCTTGTGTCGCCGGGTCGAGCTCCTCGCGCGTCGGTCGCTGATGAAAGATCGCCTCGAGATCGATGAACATCGGGTGCTCGCCGGCGGCCACCAGATTTTCAAAGTGCAGGTCCGTGGCCCCCACCACGTAGAGCAGTGCCAGGTACGCCCCCTGCCGCTGATAGAACCGGCGAACTTCGTCCGCGGTCTGACAGGCATGCGCTTCGACAAACTCAACCCAACTGTGATCGCCGCAGTCGAGAATTCCCAAGGTACGCAGCGGCGGATTTGCCCCGCGCTCGTTACACCAGGTCAGCAGCGATTGAAAGCCAGCTTCGGCCGCCAGCGACTTCGGCTTGTAGACCAGCCGCGCACCACTGGCGAAGCGCAGGATCTGCACCGATTGGCCTTCGGCATGGCGATCGCCGGCAGCCCCGGCCAACGCGACCAACTCCCCGGCTTCTTGGAGCCGAAATGTCTCACGCAATCGCGGCCAATCGTTGCTTACGTGTTCGAAGAACTTCAGGCCGAACCGCACCCATTGGTCAAGCGCCACGAGCACCTGCCGGGCCAGCAACGGGTACTCGTCGAGCATTGCGCTCGCTACGTCAGGCGTTCGCAAACTGCGCACGAAATCGAGGTAGCGTTCCTCTGGCGTGTCACCCGCGAGGTGTCCTTGCAGCCGGGCAACGTTTAACTCTAGAACGAGTGTCCCGCGAACCATCGCTTGCAGCACGGGCAACAGTTGAGCGAAAAATAACCGCTCAAGCGCAACCGCTTCGGCAGGCAATGCCGCTCCACCAAACTGCAGTGCGTGCAAGCCATCGCGCAGGCGTTCTCTGGCGGCACGGATCGTGGGGGCAAAGAGATTCAGCAACCCGAGCTCGCGGGCCAGCTCATCGTCAACCTGGTCCGTCGACAGACTCAGCAATTGCTCTTCGACTTTCAGCAAATCTTGAAACCAGCGGGCGCTTGCCAGCCGGTCGCACAGTGCCTCGGGATCGGTTCCCAGCAACTGCAGCCACTGAGCTTGCGTGAGGCGCTCGCTGGCCAGGTGATCGGCAAGGTTCGCCGCCGCTGGCATCGACGCCTGCTGTTGCCATTGCTGATGGCGCCGTTCGGCCAGGGTTGCGTCGTAGTTGACCGTGGCCGCGCCGCGGTGATCGCGATGGGCGCCAAACAACGCTTCGGCGCGCTCCGCCAGCGTCGCCGCCCGGCACCAGTGGATCGAGCTCGCGGCAGTCGAACGCATGCGTCGGCCCTTCCGTCACTGTGGGCGAATCAACAAAAAACCCCGGGGGAGGAGCGTCCCCCGGGGCGTGGAGCACCGCATTGCCGAGCCTAGCCCAGGAACACCCGCGCACAGACCCTCGAGCCGTGGCAGCCGCTGCAGCCAGCCAAGGCCAACTTGCCGTCGATCGTCGCCGCTTCAGCGTCGGTCAGTTCGACCGCGCCAGCCGGGTTGGCGGGCAGGCCAGCCAACTGATCGGCCGACAGGCTCAAGCGGTACGATTCGTCTTTCCAGGCACGGATGATGTCGAGACGCGACATGAAACTATCTCCTCTGGAGTATCGCTGGGCGACTACGCTGGCCGATCGGCCGCGTCGACGCCAAACGTTCTCAGGTTGACGCTTCCTCGTACCGGTGAAGCCAAATCGCGGAGCGAGGAAGCAACTGGTCGCCGCGATCTGGTTTGTTTCAAGGCACTTGCGAAGTTGGCTTAGTCGATTACTCCGTCGTCGGGCCCAGTGCGACCAGCCCACCTTCGATCAGCTTCTGAGACAATTGTTCGGGGTCTTTTACCTGCGGATGCCGAGCCGTCCAATCCGACAGCACGACTCTCTTGTTTTGCATCAGATCGCGTACCGCGTCGATCTGGTCGGCGGTCAACCACAGCGATCGCACCTGCTGGCCGACCGCTACGAATACCGTGTTTTCACCATCGAGCGAATCGTCTCCGCCGGCGATCGTCAGTCGCGACCACACGTGGATCGGGTTCACTTGCAATGTTTGATTCGGTTCCGAGCGACCCTGCTCCATTGCCAATTTGCTAAGCGCGAGAAGCTGTTGAAAGGCAACATGGGCCGAACGGTTTTCGCGAGCTTTCGCCAAACAGCCGTACTCGGACTGCTGATGTGCAACAAAGTCGCGCTGCTTGGTATCGAGCGCGCCATTGTTCCGTAGCCAGGCAACAAACCGCTCCTGATCGCTGGTGTCGAGCGAGTAGGTCTGTCGCGGAGTCTCCCGCAGATAGCGCTTGACGAACTCGTCGAAGTCGTCGAACGCCAACGCGACGAACTCCAGCTCTTCGGTGATCAACCGAAACCGCTCGCCTACCGCGTTGTCGACGAATCGCTGCACGTCGCCGAGACGACTATCGTTCGTGATGTTGGCCAGCACGGCACTGCTGTCGGCGGCGGCCAGCGCCGTCGATACGCGCGCCAGTTGCTCGGCGTAGCTTTCGACGAAGACTTGCGACATGTTCACGACGTCACCACGGTGGCGGCCAGCAAATGGTGCCGCGCCTTGTGAACTTCGTTGCGCCAGCCCGCCTCAGTCGGGTAGTTCCAGTCGCGTTCGATGAACACGGCGTCGAGACGGTCGCCGCTTTCCGATACGGCTTGTTCGTATAGCGTCCACACTTCGGCAGGGATGGGCTCCGAATGGCTGTCGACGTAGCGGCCGCGCTCGTCGTCGAAGAATCCCCCCGCCAGGTGCATTTGCACGCGGTTGGCCGCTGGCACGATCGCGCGGATGAACTCAATGGCTGGCGCTCCGAAGTTGCGCTCGTTGGCGTAGGCGTTCGTCACGTCGAGCAATAGCCCACAGCCCGTGCGCTCGAGCACGCGGACCATGAACTCGGCTTCGTCAATCGTGCCTTGCCAGCGGAAGAAGTGAGCCAGGTTTTCGACGTAGAAGCGATACGCGCCAAAATGCCGTTGAATGTGTTCGATGTTGCGGCACGTCGTGTCGAGGGCCGCTTGCGTGAACGGCGGCGCCGTGACGTGCCCTACGCCCGCTCCGCCTACCGCACCATGCGTGAAGCCCAAGTGATCGGTGATCGCCACCGCGCCGTTCTCGCGGGCGACTTCGACCAAGGCGTCGAGAAACCGCACGTCGGGTAGGTCAGGGCTGCAGACTGACAATTCCAGCGAATGGATGCTCACATAGTCGAAGTGCAGGCCGGTCAGAAAGGCCTCGGTCCGCAGCGGGTGGCAAGCACGCAAGAAATCGACTTCGACCGCAGTCCAGGCAGGGTCGTCGGCGTAGGGGCGGTTTTCGTCTCGCAATGCATATCCGGTCGCCGGCAGCATGGACGCTTTCCTTGCCAGGTGAACAGGTCGAACTGTGGTGCCACGGGCGCGAACCGCCGCGGAAACGGCGCGCCGCCATGACGACTTGCCTGTTTAGCCAAGCGAAGAATGACCGCGAATTGTTACGGGTTGCCGCAGGCCGCCAGTCGCGGCGACCCGCCCGCCCGCCAAAACTCGCGCGTTTTACCCCGGCTCGTCGCTTGCCGGTGACTTGAGCCCGGCACAGAGCACCGGAAGCAGGAACAGCGTCATGAGCATGCTGGTGGTGACGCCGCCAATCACGACCGTGGCCAGGGGTCGCTGCACCTCGGCCCCCATGCCGGTGCTCGAAGCCATGGGAAGAAAGCCGACGCTGGCGACCATAGCGGTCATCAGGATCGTCCGCAGCGATTCCAACGATGCGCCGGTCACTGCCGTGTGTGGATCGCCACCTGCTTCGAGGCGGTCGCGAACCGCCGAAACCAGAATCATACTGGTCAGCACCGACACGCCCGAGAGCGTGATGAAGCCCACGGCGGCCGAGATCGACAACGGCATGCCGCGCAGCCACAGGGCCACGATCCCCCCCACGCAAGCAAACGGCACGCTCGCGAACACGACGGTCGTATCGACGACATTGCGAAACGTCACGAACAACAGCCCGACGATCAACCCCAACGCCAGCGGCACCACGATCAGCAGCCGGGCCTGGGCACGCCGCATGTTCTCAAACTGCCCGCCCCACTCGAGTCGATAGCCGCGCGGCAGCGCGACCTGCTGCCCCACGATGCGCTGTGCCTGGGCGACAAAGCTGCCGATGTCGCGGCCGCGGACGTTGCATTGAATCGTGATCCGGCGCTTGCTCCACTCGCGGGTGATGTACTTGGCGCCACGCACTTCGCGAATGCCTGCGACGCGCGTCAGGGGGATGCGATGCCCCGACGGCGTCGCCAGCATCAAATCGGCGAGCATGGTGGGGTTCGTGCGAAAGTCGGGCGGCAGCACGATCGCCAGCGGAAATCGTAGTTGCCCCTCGATCACCTGGCCGACTTGCTTGCCCGAGACCGCTTCGACGACATCCATCACCGATTCGGCCGAGATGCCATAGCGGGCGATTTCGTCGCGTTCCAATTGAATCTGCAGGATCGGTTGACCGGCCACATCGTCGATCGCCAGGTCGGCGCAACCGGGGATGTCGCGCAAGACCGCGGCGATCTTGTCCGCCGTGGAAATCAAAGTCGGCAAATCGTTGCCGAACACTTTGAGCGCCAGGTCGGCCCGCACGCCTGTGAGCATTTCGTTGAGGCGCATTTCGATCGGTTGCGTGAACCAGGTGATTCGCCCGCGGAAATCGGCCAGCGACTTTTCCATGACGCCGACCAGCTCGACCTGCGACTTGGCGCGGGTCCACTCGAAACGCGGCTTGAGCGTCACGAACATGTCGGTCGTTTCCGGCGTGCCGGCGTCAGTGTTGACGTCAGGCTCGCCGACGCGGCTCCAAACGTGTTTGATCTCGTGCGGAAACTCCCGCAGGAGCGCCTGCTCGACCAGCGTGTTGTTCTTCGCCGACTCGAGATAGCTGGTGCCGGGCGGATAGCGCACGCCGATGACAATCGCCCCCTCGGCCAACTGCGGCACGAACTCCGTCCCCAGCCCGAGGGCCAAGTATCCCGCCGCTGCCAGGCACGCGGCGGCCAGCCCGCAGACGATCAACTTCAGGCGCAGCACCCTGCCTAGCGCCGCCGCGTACAGGCTCTTGGCGAAGCGTACCAGCAGGTTCTCGCGTTCGCTAAGGTGCTTCGGCAGCACAAAACTCGCCAGCACCGGCGTCAGCGTCAGCGACAGAAACAGCGACCCCAACAGCACCAGCATCACGGTCAGCGCCATTGGGCGAAACATCTTCCCTTCGACCCCCTGCAAAGTGAGGATCGGCAGGTACACGATCATGATGATCAACTGGCCGAACACCGCCGGCTTGCGCACCTCGATGACCGCATCGCGAATCACGCGCAGCCGCGTGGCGCCGCTCGCCGCGCCATGATGGCCGAGATGCCGGACAATGCTCTCGATCACCACGACCGAGCTGTCGACGACGATGCCGAAATCGATCGCCCCCAGGCTGAGCAGCGTGCCGGCGATGCCCAGCCATTGCATGCCGGTGAAGGCGAACAGCATACATAGCGGGATGCCGGCCGCGGCCACTAGCCCGGCGCGCAGGTTCCCCAGAAACAGATACAGAATGACCACGACCAACAATGCGCCTTCGCACAGATTATTGCGCACGGTGCCGATCACAGCGTCGACCAGCTCGGTGCGATCGTAGAGCACCTTGCCCGACACGCCCTCGGGAAGCTCGGGCCGGATTTCCGCGAACTTCTCGGCCAGCGCCTTGGTCACCGCTTGGCTGTTCTCGCCGATCCGCATGAAGCCCAGCCCCAGTAGCACTTCACCCTGGCCATCGGCCGTGACCAGTCCGCGCCGCAGCTCGTGCCCGACGACGACCTGGGCCACGTCCTTGACGTAGACTGGCACGCCATCGAACGAGGCAATCTGGATGTCGCCAATCTGCTCGGCGCTGATCACTCGGGCGATCCCGTGCACCAGCAGCATGTCCCCCTGGCGGTCCATATAGCCGCCGCCGACGTTGAGGTTGTTGGTTTGCAGGGCTTCGACAACTTGCTGAAAGGTCAACTCGTACTTGAAGAGCAGATTGGGGTTGAGCCGCACCTGGTATTGCTTTTTCAAGCCGCCCCAGGTGTTGATTTCGGCAACCCCCGGCACGACTCGCAGCGCGGGACCGACATCCCAGTCTTGCAACGTGCGAATCGCGGTCAGGTCCAATGCCCGCCGGCTGCCGTCGGGCGCGAGCACATAGTGAAACACTTCTCCTAAGCCGGTGGCCACCGGGCCCAGCTCGGGGCGCGGCACTCCGGCTGGCATCTCCACCGTGCTCAGACGCTGCTGAATCAGCCCGCGCACCAGATAGATGTCGGTCTCATCGTCGAAGGTTACCGTCACTTGCGACAGGCCGAACTGCGAGATCGACCGCACCTCGACCAGGCCGGGCAGACCGCCCATTACCAGTTCGATCGGGTAAGTGACGAGCCGTTCGACTTCGGTCGCGATCAGGCCCGGCACGTCGGTGTTGACCTGCACCTGCACCGGCGTCGTGTCGGGAAACGCGTCGATTTTCAGTCGGCCCAGCGAGAACGCGCCTACCAATGCAACCACCACCGTCGCTGCCAGGACGACACGGCGATGCCCCAACGACCAGGTGATGATTCTCGTCAGCATGGTTCGAGCGGTGGTCTACGGTCGCGTTTGTCTGTGGCGCTGAGAGTTATTGCCCGACAATTCCCAGGGTCGCGCGGCAATTGGCAGTGGCGCGTGGTGCTTCAGTGCGGCTGAGTCGCGGGCGGCGATGGCTGGTGTGCCTGATTAAAGTCGCGCACGCCATCGGCGTTGTCGCCCAGGTGCATGTGCAATCGATCGGAGAGCTCGGACGATAGCACGCGGCTCCCGGCCACGACGATCGACTCCCCCACCCCCACACCCTCGAGAATCTGTACGTAGCCGTCACGCGCCAGCCCCTTGCGAACCACGCGCGGAGTGAAGCTGCGGCCGTCGGCCGAAGGAATGAACACCAGCTCGCTCCCTAGTTCCCATTGCCAGTGCATGGCGTCGGCCGGTACGGCAACGGTTTCCGGATTGTTCGTGATCAGGATGTGCGCCGTGCCATAGGCGCCGGCCTGCAGTAGCCGTCGGCTAGCGGGGTGTTCCTGCGAGGTATCGAGCAAGGGATTCTCCACTTCGGCCCGGGCGCGAATCGAGTGGGTGCGCGAGTCGATTTCTGTGCCGATCCAGGTAAGCTTGCCGGTTACCGGGCGTGGGGCGGCTTCGGTCTCGAAAGTCACGGTCGCGCCGAGTCGCAACCGACCCGCGTCCTCCTGGCGAACGTCGATGTCGATCCACATCCGGCTGACGTCGGCCATCACGTACTGCGGCTTCGAGGAATCCACCGTCTCTCCCCGCACGATTTCGCAATGCGTGATGATCCCCGCGAACGGTGCTACGAGCGGAACCAGGTTCGCCGATTCGGTCTCCTTCGCCAATCCTGGCGGCAAGCCGAGTAGCAGCAAATGGTTGTGCAGATTCTCGACTGATAGATCTTTGACGTCGTCGAAATGGAGCGGAAAGCCCAAGTTCACCAGTTTCTGAATGGCAATGAAGCGGTGTGCCCGCGAAAGCTCGAGCTGCGCTTCGGCTTCGCGCAACTCGCGAGCCGGAATGGCGGTGCGGATCTCGCTTAGCCGTTCGACCGTTTGCTGCTTAAGGTGGAACTCCACGCACGCTTCGAGTAGATGCGACTTGGCTTCGCCGATATCAGCGGAGTCGATGATCGCCAGGATGTCGCCGCGCTCCACGGAATCTCCCACGCGCCGTTCGACCCGCCACACCACGCCGGGAACGCGTACCGCCAACTGCGCGAGGTGCGTCTGGTCGTAGGCCACCTCGCCGTTGGCGCGGATGTACTCGTCCATCGGCCGCCGCTCCGCCACGCCGATCGTGATCCCGCAGTTCTTCGCCGCTGCGGCCGAAGGGAACTCGATAACTGGCAGTTGTTCGGCCGTGAGCGATGCCATGGACGTGGGCGCGCTGGCGTTTTCAGTCCCCCCCTGCAGGTCCGCCTGCCCTGCTGGATCGTGCCACCAATTGACGAGATTCGCGGGGTCCCAGTGCGTGGCGTGCCCGCACCACCCAATCGCCCCCAAGGTCGCCAGCACGGCCAGGGTCGTAAGCCATCCGCCGTAGCGAATGGCCCCCTTGCGGCGACGTTTCATGGTGATCCTCCGCACACGGCGATTCGGCAAACCCGAAGGGGACCCAGCAGCGGGTCACGCGGAGCCGTTCCGGTCGGCTTGTCAGAGATTATTTGCCGTTCATGTTACCTAAAGAATACGCCGCCTGTCGAAAGGGGCGCTGGCACCCACGGCAAATACCTGGTGCGATGCATCTTGCTGCCGGCAGAAGATTTACGCCGATTGCCGCGTACCGGGGAGCGTCTACTTGGGCCGCACCCAAGTCTGGCCTTTCTTATACCGGCCAGCCCGTTCGACCACCGCCGCATCCTGGCTGGTCGCGATCACCCGATCAAGCACGCGATCAAATTCTTCCTTATTGGGTTCCCGCAGCCCGCGATGATGCGCCAGTTCGACAAGGCTCTCGCACGCCTGCTGGGCAAACCGCGGCTGATCCATATAAGGAACCAGAAACCGCAGCGTTTCGATCGTGCGGATCGCCCGCACTCGCTTGATGACCTGCTCTCGATCCGCATCGCGCGTGCACAGGGCCATCACCTGCTTGACGAGCGCGAGCCGCTCACTATCGGGACGCTTGTCGGGCAGCGGCGCCACGCGCACCAGCGCCGCCAGTGCCAGGGCACGCGCCTCGTCCGACTGCGAAGCGTTTTGAGCCAGTTCGAGCAATCGCGGCGCAACTGCGGCGTCGGGCCAGTTGCAAATTGCGCGCAAGCCCGCTTCGCGCCGCTGGGCGTCGCTGTCGGTGAGCGCAGCTTCGATGATTGGGAGCGCGGCCACGCCCCCCACGCGTCCCAAAGTGGGAAGCAGCAACACCTGCTTGTCAGGTGACAGGACTTCGATTGCCGCCAGTAGCGGCTTCGCGCGATTCTCGGCGTCTGCCACGCGGCTACAGACTTGCGCGACGCACTTTTCGGCCGACTCGCGGTCAGCGCCCGGCGCGGCGTGGAGCACGACCTGAACCAATCCCGGCAGGTGCTCAGCGCTCGCCAGAGCGCCCAACGCCTTGATCGCCGCGGCGCGTACCGCGGGATCTTCATTGAGCGCCTTGGGCAGAATCTGGGGAACCTCGCCCTGAGCGCGTCGCTCCGCGAGGATTTCGATCATTTGCACACGTGCTGCTGCCCGGTAATCTGTAAGTTCCATACACAAGGCGATCTGCGCCGACACGTCGTCTCCCCGCAGCCGCACCAGACTTTGCCGGGCGGCGTCTCGTTCCGCTTCGCTTGTTGCCGAAAGCCGTTGCAAAAGTGTGCCGAGATGCGCGACGTTCCCCAACACCCCGATCACGGCGATTGCCGCCGCGCGCACGGTTTCATCTCGCGACGTTTCCAAAAGCAGGAACACCTCGCCCATCGCCGCCGGATCGCCGCGATCGGCCAAAGCGCCGAGCAAGCCAATTTGTGCCTCTGGCGCGAGCTTGCGCAATTGAGCGGCAATTTCGCGCGTGGCCGCCGGGCCTTTGACCTCGGTGCGCACCTGTTCAAAGCCCAGCGCGCGGAGATCCTTGTCCTTGTCGCCGACGAGATCGAGGACCATCCGCAGCAATTCACTGTCGGGTTCGGCGGAAGCTTCCGCGGTCGCGGGCGCGTCGTCCTCACCAAACGCGGGAAAACGCAGCGTGCCGACACACGCCCACGATGTGAATATCGCCAGCGCGATCGCTATGCGCCGCTTCATCATCGCTATTGCGCCTTGCCGGCGCAGGCCAGCATGCCGCGCGTGCCAGCCAGCCGCACGTGTTTCGGCTGGTCTTCGCCGGCCAGCGACTTGTAGAGCACGAGCGCTTCCGATTTCTTGCCTGCCGCTAACAGGCTATCGGCGCAAGCCAGCCGCGCGTCGGTGGCCGCCAGCTTGACGTCGGCATTTGTCGAGCGACTGGCGGCCAGCGCCTTGGCCGCCTCGGGCGTGCCGATGTTGCCCAGCGCCGTGGCGGCCGCGCGCGCGACCGCGGCGTCGGAGTCGGCAAGCGACGCGGCCAACGCCGGCACGCTCGCCGTGTCGCGGCGAACCCCCAGCGAGCCGATGATGCCGACTTTCAGCGGGCCACTGGCCTTGGGGAGCGCTTCGCGCAAGGCGCGCGCCGCTTCGTCTGCCGGAATCCGTTCGAGCGCGTAGCGCGCCATGTGCGACTCGTCGTGCTCGGGCAATAAGGCCGCCAGGGCAGGCACCGCGGCAGCCGAGCCGATGATCATCAGCATCCGGCAGGCGAAATCCTTGGCGTCCCGCGATACATCCGCGGCCAGCAGCGCCGCGATGCGCGCCTCGAGCGCTTGCCGAGCGGCCGCGTCGTCGCGCGTGGTGATCACCGCCTCTTCGATCGGCAAGAGTTGATTGCGATCGGCGCCCCAATCGTACGTCTTCAAGGCTTCAAAAGCTTGATCCAGCATGTCGAACTCCGATCCTGCGGTCGAATTCTGTTTGGTGCGAAGTACGAAGGTTGGCCGTCGCCCCCCTTCGGCAAATTACTGGCTCTACAACACCCAAGGCTCGCGCCGGGCCCGATCGAGAAAACGGTTGGCCTCCGCGTCGCCAGGGAACTCTTGCCGCGCCGCGTCCCACTTCAGCGAGCGCTGCAATTCGTAGGCAATGATCCCCAAGTGACTGACCGCCACGGTGTTGACGGCCAGCTCGATATCGCGGAACGGTTTTTCGCGCGTCTTCACGCACTCGATGAAATCGCCATAGATCCCGCCGTCTCCCTTGTACGAGGGGACCGCCTTGGCCGCGATCTCTTCCCCTGGCGTCCCTTCGACCTGCAAATTCCCCGTTTGGGGACGGTTGTGCGTGAGCAACAAGCCATTGGGGTACTTGTACGTGAGGAACTTCCCCTCCTTCTCGTCGTGGTACTCGATCTCCCGCGGTTGCAACTCGCGCACATCGACGGCAAACGTCGCGCCGCCAAAATGGTGAGCCCCCCAGTCGGTCATGCCGCCCCCCGAGTAGTCGATGTAAGAACGCCAACTATTGCCGGCGGTCGAAAAATTGCCATCGCAGCGGGCCTTGTTGTACGGCGCCCAAGGGGCCGGCCCCAGCCACAGCTCCCAGTCGATCTCAGGCGGAGTCGCTTCCGCCGGCAGGTTGCACAGTTGCGACAGGGGGCCGACGTTCACGTTGATCGACTTGATCGTCCCCAGCTCGCCAGCCCAGCACTTGTTCACGGTGTCGCGATAGTCTTCCAGCACGCGCTGGCTGCCCCCCGACACTACCCTTGCATAGCGCCGCGCGGCGGCGATCATCAGCGGACCCTCGCGCAAGGTGCGCGTCTCCGGCTTCTGGCAGTAGACGTCTTTGCCCTGGCGGCAGGCCTCGATGACCATAATCGCGTGCCAGTGGTCGGGCGTGGCGATGTGCACGGCGTCGATGTCGCCGCGGGCCAGGATCTCGCGAAAATCGTTGTACGTCTGGCAGTCGCCGTTCTGATAGTGCTTGTCCACGCGCGCCTTGGCCCAGTCGCGCGCTCCCTTGCGCACATCGCTGGCGGCCACGTATTGCACGTCGCCGCGCCCCAAGAACGACTCGCAATCGCCGCGCCCCATATTGCCGATGCCGATCCCCGCCATCACGATCCGGTCGCTGGCCGGTGGCCGCTCCTCGTTCCCTAGCGCCGACGACGTGATCACATACGGTACGGCGATGGCGGCGCCAGCCGTCTTCAAGAACTCGCGCCGCGAAGGGCCGCGATGCTCGGGCCGAATGCGGCCGTGGTCCTCGTACTGAGTACGACTCTGGTCGTCGTGCATCGAAGGTTCCTTTGCGGATGACGGGAGGGTGCGGTTGGTGGGGCCGATTCCGCCGGCGAGTGCTGAAAGCTGTCCGCGGCTGCTTCCCGAAACCGCTATTTTAGCTGCTCGCCGGCGCGCATTCACTTCGTCGGCGGCAGGCCAGTGTGGCCAACTCGGGGAGCCTCTTGGCCGCGATTCTCCGCTGCCAGCACCTGAAATGTCAAACTTCGCCCGTCGCCGATGGTAAAACGGTGCGAGAACCGTCGTGCTTTCTTGCGAAGTCACCGAAGTTTCCCAGCCTAACCCTGGTCAAGTGACGATGACACCTTCGCTGCCCGGCATAGAATCCGCACCAATTCCCGTCCCCAGCGCGGCAACCGCCGGCGCGGATCGCCGCACGTTTCTGGCCACGGCGACCGGCGCCCTGGCCGCCTGGCCGGCGCTAACCGCTGTCGACGCCGCGGCCGCCGCCGTGCCTGCCAACGCGCCTGTCGACAAGAACTTCATTTTTGACTGTCAGAGCCATCTGTTCTGTCCCGATGTCGTCGCCCGCATGGAACAGCGCGCGAGCGATCCCCGCGTCTTCACGCGCGACGGCACGCGCTACGTGCAGATGGGCGATTGGCTTCGCAAGATTCCTCCCCACTACCTCGATGTCGACGTCAAGCTGGCGGCCATGGACGCGGCCGGTATCCAGCTCACGGCGCTCTCGGTCAACGACCCGGGGCCCGAGTGGTTCGGCGACGATGCTCCGGCGATCGCCCGCGCGATGAACGACTTCGTGGCCGACGCCGTGCGGCGACATCCCGCGCGTTTCGTCGGCCTGTGCGTGCTGCCGTTGTTGGACATGCCGGCGGCGCTGGCCGAACTGGAGCGCGCTCACAAGTCGCTTGGCATGCGCGGCATTCTCTTGTACACGAATCTCGCCGGACGCTTCGTCGACGAGGCGCCGTTTCGCCCCCTCTTCGCCCAGGCGGCCCAGCGCCGGTTGCCGATCCTGTTGCACCCCGCCAAGCCTTTGACGACCGACGTCGTCAAAGGCTACGAAATGACCAGCTCGCTGGGAAACATGTTCGACAACACGATCGCGCTGACGCGGATCATCATGGCCGGCATGCTCGACGAATTCCCCGATCTCAAGCTCGTCTGCCCGCACCTGGGCGGCACGCTGCCCTATATCATCGGCCGGCTCGATCATCAGACCCAGGTGCTCAAGCGCGGACCCAAGTATTTGCGCCGCGCCCCCAGCGAGTACCTCAGGCAGGTCTGGCTCGACATCGTTTCGCCGCTCCCCCTGGCGATGAAGTTCGGCTACGACTTCCTGGGCCCCGATCGTTTGCTCTACGCCAGCGACCATCCGTGGGTCGAGCCGGCGCTCATCCTCGATGCCTTGCGCAGCCTGCAGTTACCGGCGGCCGACGAGCGGAAGATCTTGGGCGAGAACGCCCGGCAACTTTTTGGAATTACCGCGTGACGGGCACCGCATTTCGCCGAAGTGTGCCGACGCTAGCCATCGCGGCGGCGCTGTTGACGTTGCCAGGTTTGGCGTCGGCGAACGAGCCAACGATTCGCTTCGCACATGAGCCCGGCGCACTGCGCGTCTCGGCCGGCGACCAGCCCGTCGCCACGTATTTCTATCAGGATCGCGAGATCACCCGTCCGTTTTTCGCGCACGTTCATGCGCCGGGGGGATTGCCGGTCACACGGCATCACCCGCCGCGGCCAGGCATCGACGATACCGATCACGGCACGGCCGGCAACTATTTTCATCCCGGCATCTGGCTGGCATTCTCCGATTTGAGCGGACACGACTACTGGCGTTTGAAGGCTCCGGTGCGCCACGAGGCGTTCGTCGCCGAACCCGCTGCCAAGGCCGATCACGGCACGTTCACGGTCCGCAATTCGTACCGCGACGAGCTACAGCCCGACGTTACCGTGGCCCACGAGCTCTGCCGCTATACAGTGGTCGCGATTCCTGGTGCCTTCGTGCTCGTCAGCGACTCACTCTTCTGGTCCGTCGATCGCGCGCTGGAGTTTGGCGACGAGGAGGAGATGGGCTTCGCCGTGCGCGTGGCCACCCCGCTGGCCGTCAAGCACGGCGGCCACTTGCGCGATAGCGCCGGCCGCCACGGTGAACAACAGATTCGCGGACGATCGGCCCCCTGGTGCGACTACTCAGGCACGGTCGGCCAGCGCCGCGCCGGCATCCTGCTCGCGAGCGACGCGGCCAACCCCTTCGCGTCGCGCTATCACGCCCGCGACTATGGCTTGCTGGCGGCCAATCCGTTCGCGGCCAAGGCATTTGGCGAACCCACGGCGCGGCGCACCGTGATCGAGCAGGGACAGGCCCTGCGGCTGCGCTTCGCCGTGGCGCTCTATTCCGGTCCGCAGGCGACTGCCAACGACAAAGCAGACGACGAGAAAGCAGCCGAAGACGACGCTGCCGACGACGAAGCAGCAGAGCTCGCCGCACTTTACGACTCAGTCGTCAAGCTCCTCGCCGACCTGCCACGGCCCCAGAAATAATCACCCTGTGCTCGCGCGCCGCCACGTGCATTCCTCCGCGTGCTAGCGCGGCGCGAAAGCCCCTACGGCACGATCTCGAGCATTTCCATCATGCCCTGATCTTCGTGATCGAGGATATGGCAATGCAGCGGGAACTTGCCGAGGAATTGCTCATACCTTGTGCGCACTGTGATCCGCTCCCCTTCGTGAACGAGGATCGTATCCTTCCACATCGGCTCGGCGAGCAGCTCCTGTCCTTGCGAGTTCTTGATCGAGATGACCTGAAACGGATTCACGTGCACGTGAAAGGGGTGATTCACGAAGTCGGACCGCAGCAGCCACTCCTCGACCTTGCCGAGGCGTAGCATTCTTGGCGGCGCCGAGGGATCGAAGTCGCGGTAATTCACCTGAAACTCGTTCGGCAGGCCAATCTGAGCCGGCCGCAAATCGATGTTCAAAACCGCGGTCTGAAAGCCGGTCAACTCGCCGGGGTCGATCGAACGATAGCGCAACAGCGGCGCCAGCGCCGCCGGATCAGGAAGCGCCATTGCATTGGGAGTGCCCACCACTTCCACCACCGCCAGGAATTTCTCGGGCTCGTCTTCGGCCAACAGCGCGGCGCGGGCCGCCAGCGCCTCGTCACGCAACAGATAACGGCCCGGCGTGTTCGACGCCTGCACCAACACTTCGCTGCGGTAACCCGGCTCGAGCTGCACGACCGGTTCATCGGTCATTTTGCCGGTCGTAATGCCGTCCAGGGCGATCTGCTTGAAGACGTGCCCATCCAGTTTCACGCGCAGGCTTTCTCGCACGCCGCCGTGGACCATGCGCCACCGCTGCACCTCGCCGGGCGCCATGCGAATCACAGGCGTCACCAGGCCGTTAATCGTGGTGTAGCGGCCAAGCGTCTGCCATTTGCCCGGGCCGAACGAGGCGCTAAAGTCCTCGACGACGCCCACGGCGCTTTCGTCGTACGGAATCTGCTGAAAGACCAGAATCTGTTCCTGGGCCGCCGCGATCGCCGGCACGTCGTCGAGATCACCCGCGACAATCAAAGCGCCTTGCATCCCGCTGGCCAACTGGATCGCCACCGACCCATGTTTGTGCGCGTGGTACCAGAAGGTGCCGGGCGGGTGGGCCGGCGGGATCGCGATCGTGTAGTCGAACGATTCGCCGGGACCGATCTCGACCAGGACGTTATCACTGTTGCCCGCCGGCGAGACGTGCAAACCATGCGTGTGCAAATTGGTGACGTTGAACCCGTGCGGACGATTGACATCACCCGCGTGGTCCGCCGTGTGAGCCGGCCTCAAAGACGCCGCCGCGCGGCCATGTCCGTGTCCGCGGTTCGCCGTCGGAGTCGCGGGCTGGGGCAAATGGTTGTCGATGCGGATCCGCAGCACATCTCCCGGCTTGGCGCGCAGCGTCGGACCGATGAGCTGTCCGTTGTAGTTGCGCAGCCGCACGGGCTCGCCGCCGATCGTGTTGTCGGCGTAGCGCACGTCGAGTGTCGTCGACAGTATTCCCCCTTGCGAGACGATCTCGGGCGGATTGCTGAATTCGGTGGTGCTCGCCTGGGCCAACGCGGCGCTTCTGGGCCCCTTCAAGCTGGCGGCGTCCGCCTCGCTCGGCGCGTTCGCTGGCTGCGCTGGAGCGAATCCGGAACGTCGCGCGCCGGCCGCGGCTGGTGTCGGTGGGGCGGCATCTTGCTTCACGGCAATCCAGCAAGCCACGACTCCGGCGGGAGCGCTCCCGCCCGAATGCGGCTGCGAACGCACGATCGAACCGACGATCGCCGGTCGTTGATTCACTCCTTGCGGCCACTCGGGTGCATAGAAGCCGCGGTAGTCATACACCCAGTCGCTCGAGCCCGACCGGTCGCCGCGACCCTGGAACACCACCGTCACCGGATTGCCATAGCTGGTCCAGCCGCGCAGCGCCAGTTGAAACTCTTCGCCAAAATCGAGCCGACCGCGGAATTGCCCGCCACCGGCGCTCTCGATGCGTAAGATCCCGGCGCCGAAGCGAATGTCGTTGAAGGGCTTGTCAACGTCCGGATCGCTCACGAAGCTGCGATAGGTCCAGGTGCCTTCGAGCGCCGCGGCCAACCCTGCATCGACTGCGCCGGCCGCCGCGACAGTACGTGCTTCGGAAGGAGCGCTACTCTCCGCTACGGTGTGCACTGTCGCGGGTTGCACTGTCCCGGATTGCGCTGTCGCGGATTGCGCGGCAGGCGGCTGCGCCGAGTCGATCACGTGCTGAGCCCGCGCGGTCCCCGCGCTGACCATGACCCAGCTCACCACGCCGATGACGCCAATGAGTTGACACGCTCTCATGCCGATCTCCTCGATTGCGGTTGTCTCGCGACTGCTAACTTGCCGCAGTTGATGAACGCGCTTGCCCGGTTGCGACTCACGGCGCCGCGCGCGCCTCGATCGACACAGCGTGTACGGGCACCTCGGCCGCTGCGGCCGCGGCGTCACGCACCACGTGTCCGGCGGTGTTCCTGAGCGGCACCAGCACCAACGTCACCGACAAGGCCTGCGCGGGGTCGAACGCTTTCTCCTTCGCCAGTCGCTTGATCGCCGGCGTGAGCGGTAGCGCCACGTTGAACGTCGCGTGATCGTGATCGGCCCCTCCCGCACCCTCACCGCTCCGTCCATCGCCAAAAAAATAGAACGGCCCCAGATAGTGCGGATCGGCTATCGGTGTTTCAGGGTTCGCGCCAGGCAAGTTGAGATAGGCCCGCGCGTACACCACGGGGCCTTGCCGCGGATAACCGATCCCCTCAACAACGGCAACCAGGCGTTGCCGCGGTGCTCCCTCGGCCGCGCCCGCGGCTGCCAGTGGTTCGCGGATCGCGTCGCTCTTGAACTCATAAATCGCCGGACGAGCAACCGCGAGCGTGCGCGGTTCGGCCGCGCTGGCGGCCACGCGCGCCGCGCCACCGGCTTCGCTCGCGTGTCCGCCGGGTTTGTCGCCATGCACTCCGCCGCGCGAAGCACCGGCCACCGCCGGCACAGGCGTTGGTTCGCACGGCGGCGGCGCGGGGCCGAAATCCTGGTACGTCACACCCTGAATCGCGGGATCGTCCATGATCTCGGCCACGAACTTGAGGATCGGCTGACCTTGCGGCTCGACGAGCTCCACGAACCGCAGCCGCCGCCAGGCTCTCCCCTCGGGCTGATTGGGATCGGGGTTCTGATGCCCCGCGCCGCTTTGCGACAGCCACACATTCCAGAGCCGATCAAGATTGGCGTGATGCGACCAGAAGATCGGATCGAACGCCGACGTGCTCACCGCCGCCATGTCGCCCGGAGCGCCTTGCGAATCGATGCCGCCGACCAACCCGTGCACGGCGTCGTGCGGCCCCGACTCCAGCGGCGACTTGTTCCCTCGCTCGCGCAAACACAAGGCCAACGCCGCGCTGCCGTCGGGACGCAGGCAGCGGGCCGGCTCGCTGCCGAAACTGATGAAGTCCGGCGCGCCGTCGACCACGCGGCACATCGTCGCGCGCCCCACCGATTCGTCGTCCAGCCCCACGAAGAACCGCCGGTCGTTAGCCAACGGATTCGATTCCTGGAATGTCCCCTGAAACAGCTCGGGAATCGTCCGCTGCTCGGTCCAGTTCCAGTACGGAATCGCCAGCGACACGTCGGGCCGGTAGTCGGCCACCACCTCGCGCAACGCTTGCTCGAAGTAGTACAAGTACGCCCGATGCCACGGCAGGAACCACCAATTGCCGTGCGGGCAGGTGTGCGTATGGATCAGCGCCCAGTAGGTGTAGCTGCGCGGGTTCAACTGCCTGGCTTCGATCGGACCCGGCAATGGGTTGGGACGCGGCTCAAGCGCTTGCAGCCGACGAAACGCCTCGCGGTACTTGTCGATTTCGTCTGGCGTCAGGTCGCGGCAGTCTTTGCGCACGATCGGCGCGCCGCCGGACGCCTCGGCAACCCGCCGCACGACGGTGTACTCGAGTGGCTCGTGATCGGCATACGCGACCAGCCGCGCGGTGCGGGCCATCGCGCGCTCGGCCTCGACGCGCGGCAAGCTCGCAAGGTCGGTCCCGGCGCGCAACTGTTCCTCGCGCAGGGCGTTGTCGACCGCCGTCAGGGCCAGCACCGCATCGACGCGCCGAAACACCTTGCCCGTGTTCGTGACGTTGTCGTCTTCGTCATCGCCGTCGGTGATCGGCACGCTGCCGCGCCGCAGCCACGCTTCGAGATCGTCGACCGATGGCAGCACTCCCGGCTCGGCCGCCGAGCGCGCCGTCTGCCGCACGTGATATTCCTGCATCAACAGCACCAGGCCAGCGATGCACGGCGCCGCCTGACTGGTGCCATGCTGCGATGTCGAGCTCGCCGTGTCGCTCGTATAGCCGGTCGAGAGCACCGCCGCCCCCGGGGCGAAGATGTCGGTCCCCAATACCGCGGCGCCGGCGCTGTCGACGCGCCATAGTCGCTGGCTGAACGGAGTGATGCGGTCCCGATCGGTCGACTCGGCAATCGCCCCCGATTGATACGCGAAGCGCCCGATATTGGCGTCGTAAACCGCCCCCACGCTGATTGCTTCCGGAAAGATCGCCGGGTAGGCCAGCCCTTCGTCGCTTTGATGTTCAAAGAAGGCATTGCCGGCCGCGATCACCACGGCGACATTTTGGCCGCGGAGCTGCCTGATCTTGCTCCGCAAGGCGACTTGCGCGAAGTCGTCAGCCGTCGCATAGTTGCCGCTGTCGCTGAGCGACAAATTGACGACGCTGATGCGGTGCCGCTGGCGATTCGCCAGCACCCAGTCGAGCGCCCGATCGACCGCCGCGAAATCCCCCTCGCCGCGATTGTCGAGCACCTTGATGGCGACCAGCCCTGCCCGCGGCGCCATGCCGACGTGCCGATCGCCGGCCGCCACGATCCCGGCGACGTTTGACCCGTGTCCGTTACCGTCGGCCGCGTTGTCGACCGCGCCGTTGTTGTCGGCGGTGTAATTCTGCTGTGCCAGCACGCGCGATCCCGATCCCGCGGCCAAGGCAAAGTCGCGATGCGACGCCCGCACGCCTGTGTCGAGCACCGCCGCCGTGAGCCCCTCGCCCCGCACGCCAAACCGCTGCCGCGCCTCTTCCACGCGCACCACGGCGCTCACTTCCACCAGAGCCACGCTCAGCGGCGACCGTTCGAATGTCACAGGCGCCGGCACGCGCGCGATGCGCCGCGGCGGTTCGGCTCCCCGCGCGCCGCCGCCGGCAAGCAGCACACCGCCGGCGGCTACCAGCGCACCAGCGGCCAGCGCGCACGCGCGGCTCAGTGCGACAACGTGAAGCCGTCGCTGTCGGCCCGCAGACCCCCATCGCGGAGATGTCGTGATCATGGCACTGGGTCCCTCCCCTTTGAAACGAGCCGCGGCAGCCGCTCCCCATTGCAGCGCAGGCGAACAGACTGCCCAAACTCGGAGTGAAAACTGCCCCCACCCATCCCGAGAAGAATTGGCGGGGTAATGCCCCGCCCGATCGGTGAGCGTACGGCCGGGTGTGACATACGCCTGTCACACTGCTAGCGATTAGCGCGACGATTTCCCGCCCACGTCGAGCGGCGGATGCCGCCACTGGCTTGCACAGTGCCGGTGAGACGGGGACGATCGGACTGAACAAGCTGCTCGCTGCAAGCCCGCGCGTAGCCCACGTCACAGCCGCGTCGGTATCTCCACGCAGACCAGCGAGCACTCGGGGCCGTGGATGGCCTCGGCTTGTCGAATCGCCTCTTCGACGGTCGCCGTCGGCGTGTAACCCAGCCGCGCGGGGATCGCGGGATTCTCGGCACCGGCCGCGAAGACGCGCCCGGCGTGCTTCAGCCGTTTCAACGGATGGGTCGCCAGAATAGCATGCACCGGGTGGAAGGCGACGCCGTTGCGATAGCGCTCGATGTAGTCGGCGCGCTTGGCATAGTCATCGAGATAGCGATCGCTGATGACATAGTCGAGTAGGAGAGGGGCAGCACGTTGCTGCCGCCTCTCCCCTCCTCAAACCGGACGTGCGGAGCTACCGCATCCG
>JAIESQ010000137.1 GCA_019745975.1 Pirellulales bacterium | reverse complement strand
GTTCAGTGTTCAGTGTTCAGTGTTCAGTGTTCAGTGTTCAGTGTTCAGTGTTCAGTGTTCAGTGTTCAGTGTTCAGTTTTCAGTGTTCAGTTTTCAGTGTTCAGGGGCAGGGGCAGGGGGCAGGAAAAGCGTGCGGTCGCCGATTCCGGTAACCCGTTGCCTGCAGTCTGCAGCCTGAAGTCTGTAAACTGTCGCCTGCTCCGTTAGCCGGCGGCTTGCTCGGCCGGAACACAGGCTTCCTTCATGGCCGCTTCCATTTCGGCAGGGGTCAGGTCCTTGATGTGCGTGGCGAACGACCACTGATGGCCGAACGGATCGGTGACGATGCCGTAGCGATCGCCCCAGAACATATCGGCCGCCGGCATCAGCACCGTGGCGCCCGCCTTGGTCGCGCGCTCGATCGCGACGTCGCAGTCGGGCACGTAACTGTGCAACGTGACGGGCGTGCCTTGCAGCGACTTGGGGGACAGCGACTTGCCACCGCACGCCTCCGGGAAGTCGTCGTTGAGGAAGATGAACTGGTTGCCGATCTTGAGCGCCGCGTGCATCACGCGGTGGCCGCCGGGCTCAGGCATGCGGTGGATTTCCTCGGCGCCGAACGCGCGCTTGTAGAAGTCGATGGCCGCGGAGCAGGGATCACACACCAGGTGGGGGATCAAACCTTCGTGGCCAGGCGGGATCGGTTGCGTGGGCTTCGTCATGGTTGGTTTCTCGGGTAGGGGGCCAGCAGTAAGCGGGGAGGCGAGTTGCTCCCTTCACTGGTTAGTCGAGCGGGAAGAATGCGAATCGACAAGCGGTGGAAAAAAGACATGCAGCCATGTGGCTGAGTAACCTTATGGCCCGTTGTTAGTTGCGCCGGCGACAGTCGACAGGGATGAACTTTCGGCGACCGCCGGGTGTCAATCGTCGACCCGATAGACTGACCCCACGACGAGCGGGAGGAGTTCTCCGAGAAACTGCGACCAGATTGATGTCTTGAGGCACTCGTAAATATGGACAATACGATCCACTACCTGAATACAGACCTCGACCTCACCTGCGCCGATGACCTGACCGGGTTGTCAAACGCGTTTGAGGCTCGTGGGACTTTTCCACTGCATGTGACCAAAGTCGACGACGGGCAATGGCGCGCCACGTTTGAAACCAATGCGCAGCACGATGAACCCGAGTCGAATATCGCCGAAATGCTCGCAAACGTTGAATCCCTAGTCGAGCCACTCAGATCCGTATGGGACCGCTGTACGCGAAAGGAGTTCAATATCGGATACGATTGCGGCGCCGAACCTTGGGAGTTTAACCAGGGGCTTTCGACCGTGCTGCTGGGCCGAATAGCGGCTGCACGCGCATCACTACGAATCACGCTGTACCCTGATCGACCAACGGGGAATCAAGCAGGCGGAGCGTCGTGCGGCAAGTAGCTGTGATCGGGAACTTCGACGCGATGTTAGTGTATGATTGTCCGTCTTACTTACTCCCCCGCCGACCGGGCCTGGGCCCGGTTGCCGAGTTCGACTGCGAGCCGATCGGCGACGTGGCGGAAGGCATCGGCCTGATCGCCCCCGAGGTCGGCCAGCAGCTCGTGGCAGCGCATGACGTGCTGGCCGAGCGCTTCGAGATCGAGTTTCTGTGGATCGATTTTTACGAGCTCGCCGAGTGGCTCGGGGCAGGCGTCGACGAAATCGAAGTATTGCGCCAGCGACGAGGTGCTGAATAGCTTGATGCGCGTCGAGGGGGACGCCGCAATGACAAATCGCCGAACCGGCCGCGTCTCGCACGCCTTCTTGGTCCAGATCAAACAACCGAGAAACGTACTATCGACATAATCGCAGGCCGTGGCGTCGAACACGACGACGCGCGCCCGAGGCGATTGTTCGACTACGGCGCGAAACGCCGGACTGTTCTGCAGGGTGCCGCGGCCCACGATGCGAACGATGATTCCCTCGGCGAACTGCCCGATCAGGAACTCAGAAGCGATCATGTTCGGCCTCCGCAGGCAAAAGCCCCCGCTACCCCGGGGTCGCAGTGCTGGCCCGACCGTTTGCGATGGAGTAGTTGAATTATAACCCTTGGAACTTCGAGCGGGCGCGCGTGTCCACTACAGCGCGAAGGCGCGGTCCATGCGCTGGGCAATGTCGTAGAGCCGGTCGCGGCGGCCGCCGCCGACTTCGGCCGTGCCCCAGCCGCGGTAGTCGATGTCGCGCAGGGCCTGCATCACGGCCGGCCAATCGCAATCGCCGTCGCCGATTTCGACCTCGAAGCCGCGCCACAGCCCCTCGGCGTCGCGGCGCTTGCGACTGAACTCCTTGATGTCGAGCTTCATGATCCGCTTGCCCAGGATGCGCACCCACTGCTCGGGCCAGCCATAGTTAACGATGTTGCCGACGTCGAAGTAAGCGCCGATCCAGGGGCTCTCGAACTCGTCGATGTAGCGGGCCATTTCCAGCGGGCTCAAGAGAAACTGGTTCCAGACGTTTTCGAGCGCGATCTTGACCTCGAGCTCGGCGGCCAGCGGCAACACCTTGCGAATTTCGGCCTGTGAGCGCGTGTAGGCGTCGGCGTACGAGACTTCCTTGTTGACGACCGCCGGCACCAACAACACGGTGGTGCCTCCCCAGTGTTTCACGTCGCGCAGGGCGATTTCCAGGGCTTTGATCCCTTCGGCCCGGATGGCGGTGTCGGGGTGCGAGAGGGGTTTGTTCCAGTGGACCGAGTCGACGGCGCCGTGGATCACCAGGCCGGTGGCGTCTTGGGCTTTGAGCACTTCATCGCGATCGAGCGCGGTGGGGCTGTCCATGTCGAGGCCGTCGAAGCCGCAGGCCTTGGCGAGCTTGAACTTGTCGAGGACCGAGGCGCCTTCGCCGATCATGCCGTATTTGAGCGCCTTACGGATGCGGGGCTCCGCGGGCTTCTCGGGCTTGTCTGCGGCGCGGGCGAGCCCGGTGACCGCGAATTGGCCCACGGCGACAGCGGCAGCCGCCTGGGTGACGAACTGGCGACGATCGAGGGCGGAATTCATGGCGTGGATTCCCCGAAAGCACAAACGAAACGACCGCGAACGAAGCACGCCGGTCGATCATAGGGGGCGGCGCGGCAAGCCGCAACGAAGGTCGGTGTTTTGAACATGGGGGGTGGCCCCGATCCTATCGGGGTGCCAAAGGCACAAGAGGCTCTTGATGAAGCGTGCCGGTACGTGTGGTGACGTACTTTGAGCAGCGACGCCCAACAAAGTCCTCTTGTCGCTGCGCGACACGGACTAAGTCCGTGCCACCCCGAGCCGCAACGAAACGAACACGAACAAAAAAGAGCAGCCCGGAGCCACGTAGGCCCTGAGCTGCGTTGCTTGCGAGGTTTTCTATGCGGCCGAAGGGGACAGTCCCCGACGTACTCGTTCGCCGGTTCCAGACACCGGAAGTGCAACTAGGGCTTCGCTGGAGTCGGAGTCGTAGTCGCAGTTGGAGTTGACGCCGAGACAGGCGTGATTTCGGGCTGCGGCTTGGTGAAGTCGGCCACGACGTACTGCCCGGCTTGGATGGTCCCTTCGCGGACCTGCGTGACAGTTTTGCCCGACGCGTCGGTCCAGGTCGCTTGAATCTGGTACTTGAAATCGTGGCCCGGCTCGACGGTTGGCGTGAGGATCAGGCGATCCTTGCCGGTGCCGAGCATCTTCTGGCCATCGAACGAAACGATCGTGTACTGGTTGGGCACGACGATGTGGATCGCGCCGCGATCGTGCGGGCGCTGGTCCTTGGGGTTGGGAGCCGCATCGACGTGCGGTGTGAATCCGCCGGCACTGGGCGGCTGAGCGCCAGGGTAGGCGCCGGGATACGCGTCGTAGTTGTTGTCTTGCGGGCCGGGCTCGTCGATCGGGGTCTGCGCGGATTCGTCGGCCGCGCCGTTGTCTCCCGAATTGTCGCCGGCGTTGTAGTCGTAGTCCGCCCCGTATGCCTGATCGCTCGGGTAGTCGCTGGGAACATTCGGCCAGTAGCCGTAGCCATACATGTACGGGTTATAGAAGCCGCCCCAACCCCAGCCGTAGCCGTACCCGGGATGTCCCCAACCGCCGTATCCATATCCGGGATGACCCCAACCGCCGTAACCAGCATAGCCGTGACCATAGCCACCGTAGCCGGCGTAACCGCGGCCGTAACCACCGTAGGCCCCGGGGTGCGCGCCAGCGTATCCGCCGGGCCGAGCGCCGGCCGCAGCGCCGGGATGCCCGCCATATCCACCCGGATGTCCGCCGAAATGTCCGCCCGAAAAATGACCGCCCATATGACCGGCGGCATGCCCACCACCACCGCCGCCACGCATGGCCTTGGCGGGCCGATTGATCAGGTTCAGTCCGACCAGCGCGACAAAGGCCGCGGCCAAAAGCGCGGCACACTTCAGGTTCCGATTCAGCGACATCGTGTTCCCCTTAGCAACGATTGTGACAGCGCGCTCCGGCGGCGCGCGGCTCGATCGACGAAGTTCCCAGCCAAGCCTAGGTCATCGCCGTCGCGATCAGGGGATCGATCAGCAGGCGTGGTTACGAAGTCGTCGCCGGCGCCGCGGCGGAGTTTGGCTGAGACAATGCGTCGCGCGAGAAATTCGGAACATCGGCCACGATCGGCCTGGCCGGCACGATCGGCCGCCAGTGGTGTGTCGGAAGTGATCGCAAGATGGTATATTCCTGAAATGAAAATCGATTTCGGTGCTGGCCCAACTCTCAAGCAACTGGCTCCGTGGCTAGAAGACGATGGCGCGCGGCACGAGTTTATTCTAGAAGTGACGGAGCGCGACAGCGTCATCGAGGGCCTGCCGGCATTCAATCTTGAGACGCGCCGCCGCATCCTCGCACAACTGCAGGCTATCGCTGCGCAGTCGCCAGCGCCCGCTGAATGATCTCGACCAGTAGGGTGTAGTTTTTCTTGAAGGCAGCTTGCGCGCCTTGGATGTACTGATTCGCGCCTGCTTCGGATTGGTCGTACACGAGGAATGGACGCCCGGTCTGGACGGCGAGGAGATTGGTGAGCAGTTTGATCGTTCTGGCGTTGCCTTCGCGAAATGGATGAATTACCAGGAATTCACCCTGAATCTCCGCGACGCCTCGGCAGAAGTCTGCATCTCGTTGTAAGGATGCAGGTGGGTAGTTCTGCAACGTGCCACTCTCGAAATCCCGCATGGCCTGGTCTAAAAAGTCGGGTGGCGGCCAGGTGATACCAGGCTTTTGAATCCACACAGTTCGCCAGCGGCCAGCCCAGGCATAAAGTTCGCCAAAGATGCGTTCATGGACGTGGCGCACAAGGGCACACGTCATCGGCGTGTCGGCACGGACCTCACCAAGCAGGATTTCGTAGGCTCGCGCCAGGGCAATTTCCTCGGCGATCTGCAATTCGGCCAGGCTGGCCAAGCCGCGCTTGTTGACCAATACGGTTTGCGCATCATCAACGTATTCGGCTTCGATGTTGCCGGAAACTTCGTAACGATCCCGGCGGTGAAGGGAATCATCGGGCATAAATGGATGCGATCAACTCGTTAGCCGCGGTGCGCGGGCACCGCCGATGCAGCGTGTTGCACCACGCCATTCGCCCGCTCTTCGGCCACCGATTCAAAGACTTCGGCGATGACTTCTTCGAGCGGCTGGTCCTCGACGCTCACGTCGGCGATCGTGTAGGTCGCCAGCACCCGGGCGAGCAATTCGGGCACCTGTCCGCGTGCTACTCGCAAACGCACGCGCGGCGGCTCGACTTCGACGAGGGTGCCGAGCGTGGCCAGTTCGGCTTCGGCCGGCACGGCGTCGTCGGCAAAATCGAGCGTGACGATCTTGTGATCGCTGAAGCGATCGCGGATGCCTTCGAGTGAACCGTCGTAGATCACCTGGCCGTGGGCGATGATCACCGCCCGCCGGCAGAGTGCGGCCACGTCCTTCATGTAGTGGCTCGTGAGCAGGATGGTGATGCCGCGGGCTTCCTGGTAATGCCGCAAGAAAACCTGAATGTTGTGTTGCGCGACGACGTCGAGCCCAATCGTCGGCTCGTCGAGAAACAGCACTTCGGGCGAGTGCAACAGGGCCGCGATCAGCTCCATCTTCATCCGCTCGCCCAGCGATAGCTCGCGCACCGGCTGCTGCAACAGCCGCCCGACGCCGAGCAGGTCGACGAGCTCGTCGCGCGTGCGGTCGAACTGCGCCGGCTCGATGCGATAGATCTGCTGATGCAGCCTGAACGACTCCTGAGCGGGCAGATCCCACCACAGCTGGTTCTTTTGCCCCATCACCAGGGCGAAGCGGCGGCGATACACGTTCTCGCGCTTCCAGGGGATGTGCCCCATGACGCGGGCGGTGCCGCCGGTGGGATGAATCACGCCGGAGAGCAGCTTGAGCGTCGTGGTTTTGCCGGCGCCGTTGGGGCCGAGAAAGGCGACGAACTCGCCCGCCTCGACGTCGAGATCGATCGAGCGCACGGCCTGCACTTCGCGATACTCGCGATGCCACAGCCCGCGGATGCCGGCCAGCAGCCCTTCTTTCTTTTGATAAACGCGATAGGCCTTGGAGAGCCCGCGAATTTCGATGAGCGACATGATGCGAGGAATTATAGCGAATCGCGGTCGCGGCGTTCAGCGGGTTGCCGCGCCCACGTCCATGGTGTGCGACGGTCAGCCACCAAGACGCGAAAACTGGCCCATGGCCGCGCAAGTCGTCATAATCGCACGAACGGTCCTGGAGTGGGCCCGCGGTTGAGGGGCTCTCGATGCAGATTCGCTGTCCGCATTGTCATAGCGCGATCGACCTGGTCGACGAGGCCTCACTGGCCGACGTCGACTGCCCGGCGTGTGGCAGTCATTTCAGTTTGCTGGGGGGGAGTTCGACGACCGTGACGCATGGCGTCGACGGCGCGCGGATGGTGTCGCACTTTCGCCTGGTGCGCTCGCTGGGCGTAGGTTCGTTCGGCACGGTGTGGCTGGCCCACGATACGCAGCTCGATTGCGATGTCGCCATCAAGTTGCCACGGCGGCAAGGGCTCAATGCCCAGGAAACTGAGCAGTTCTTTCGCGAGGCGCGTGCGGCGGCGCGCTTGCAACACCAGCACATCGCCCGCATTCGCGAAGCGGGCCGCGACGGCGAGACGCTATTCATCGTCAGCGACTACATCGATGGAGCGAATCTGTGCGACTGGCTCACCGGTCAGCGTCTGTCGCTGCGCGAAGCGGCGACGCTGGTCGCCAAGGCCGCCGACGCACTGGAGCATGCCCATTCGCGCGGCGTGGTCCACCGCGATCTGAAGCCGGGGAACATCCTGCTCAACGCCGCCGGTGAGCCTCACTTGGCCGACTTCGGGTTGGCCAAGCGCGCCAGCGGCGAAGTCACAATGACGACCGACGGGCAGGTGTTGGGCACGCCCGCGTATATGCCGCCGGAGCAAGCCGGCGGCCACAGCCACTATGCTGACGCGCGAAGCGACATCTATTCGCTGGGCGTCATTCTCTTCGAGCTGTTGACCGGCGAGCTGCCGTTCCGGGGTGAGCGCGAAATGCTGCTTTTGCAGATTCGCCGTGAAGAGCCACCCCGACCGCGTAAGCTGAATGCCCGCATCCCGCGCGACCTGGAGACGATCACGCTTAAGTGCCTGGAGAAGGAGCCCTATCGCCGGTATCAGCAGGCGACTGAGCTGGCCGCCGATTTGCGAAGCTGGTTGGCAGGCGAGCCGATCGTGGCGCGCCCCATTGGCCGATTGGCGCGTGGTTGGCGGTGGTGCCGGCGTAATCAGGCAGTCGCGGCGATGTTGGCGCTGGTGGCCGCCGTGATCGCTGGCAGCCTGTTGGTGCTGACGTTTGCTTTCCTGAACGCGCAGCGTCAGCGGCAGATCGCCGAGCAGCGCGAGGCGGGCGAGCGCGCGATCGCCGAATTCTACGAGAGCTATGTGCTGGCCGCGGCACGTCCTCAGGGTTACTGGGGAGGCCTGGGGCGAAACGCGAGCCTCAAGGAGGCGCTCGATCACGCAGCGCCGCACCTCGACGAGGCGTTTCGCGATCAGCCCGAGATCGAAGCCGAAGTTCGCAGCCAACTCGGGATGACGTATCTGCACCTGGCGCAGTTCGATGCCGCGAATCCGCACCTCGAACAAGCCTACGCGATCCGCCGCGCGCGGCTCGGCCCGGACGATCCCGCCACGCTCCAGAGCCTGCACCACCTGGCGATGTTGCGCTCGAAGCAGTCGAAGTTTGACGAAGCCGTGAACCTGGGCCGGCAGGCGTTGGCGGGTCACCGGCGCGTCCTCGGAGCCGATCACGAAGACACCCTCTTCACGCAACTCGACCTTGGTTTGTTCCTGATTGAGGTCGGTCGGCTGGAGGAATCCGCAGAAGTTCTCCGTGATGCCATCGACCGCTGCCGGCGCACGCTCGGCCCCGATCACCATCACACGCTCTACGGCCAGAACGATTTGGCGATTGTTCTGCGTGAACTGGGGCGCGTTGATGAGGCCATTGCTCTGGATCGCGCGACCTTGGCTGGCCGCACCCGTAGCCTGGGCCCCGAGCACCCCGACACGCTTCGCAGCATGGGAAACTTGGCCACCATGCTGGCCGATGTGGGGCAATTGGACGAAGCCGAGCAACTTGCCCGCCGCTCGCTGGAAATTCGTCGGCGTATCCTGGGTGACAATCACGAAGAAACGATGTGGAGCAAGCGCTATGTCGCGAAGGTGCTCCAGAAGCGCGCCCAAGCCGGCGACTCGGCCTGTGTCGCGCCGTCGGAGCAGCTCTATCGTGAAGTGCTCGACTATTGCCGGCAGGTAGTCTTACCGCGAGATTCTTGGATCATTCCCGTGCTCGACGATTTCTGTCATCTACTGCTCGACGCCCAACGCCCGGCCGACGCCGAGGCCTATTTCCGCGAGTACCTGGCCCAGATCATCCAGCGGTATCCCGACCGACGGATCGCCGCGGCCGGCATTCGCAGCGTGCTCGGCGGGGTGCTCGTCGTCGAAAAGAAGTTCGAGGAAGCTGAGCCACTATTGACAAATAGCTTCAACGACATCGCCCAAATATCAGGCTCGAAAACCAAAGTCCATGATCCGGCCCTCAATCGCGTCATCACCTTGTACGAAGCCTGGGGTAAGCCGGAGCAGGCGATCGCCTGGCGGGAAAAGCGCTGATTTTACTTGGACGGCGGCGTTGGCGCGTCGCCGATGCCGGATCGCGGGGCATTGACTCGGGCAGTCGCTACGACTCGGTCGGCAGCCCGGCCGCCTTCCACGCTTTGAACCCGCCGATGAGCGACTGCACGTTCGTGTAGCCCATCTTCTGGAGATTGTCGGCCACCAGCGCCGAGCGATAGCCGCCACCGCAATAGAAGATCATCGGCGTGGCAGTGTCGGGAATGACGTGCTCGATCTTAACTTCGATGATGCCTTTGCTCAGGTGCTGCGCGCCGACGGCGTGCTCCGTTTGGAATTCCTCCGTCTCGCGGACGTCGATCAAGAGCACGCCCTGCCGCTGTTGCTCGGCGGCGTCGGCAGCCGAGATTTCACGGATGCGGGTTTTGGCGTCGTCGGTCAGCTTCAAGAAGCGCGTTCCGTGCGACATGTTTCTTTGCTCCAGGTGCGACCATACGCTTGAACTACACACGCTTGTCGGCCGGTACGGTTGGGAGCGGCGGCACTTTCCTGGCCGCGTGACGCCAGCCGCTGCCGTGCGTGAATTGCTTCCAGCCCCGGGCCAGCCACCGCAACAACGCCGCCGTCAGCCAGAGGGCCCAGCCCAGCATGGCGTAGCGGTAGAACCACACCGAGATCGAAACGACGTACGGCTCGGGCAGGTTCAGTCCGCTGCGCGGCTCGAACCACTGCAAGTAATTCCGCGTGGAGTAGTTGCCGATGATGAACATTTGCGGCTGGCCAAGCAGCCCTTTGCTGGCCACCACCACAAGAATAACGAGCGCCGCGAACGAGAGCAGCACCAAGAACACTTGCAGCACGTTAAACCACAGTCGAGGCATAAGGTCGGGATTCTGCTGGCCGCGCCAGGCCAAGAGGAACAACCAGCCGACGACCACCATGGCCGCCGCCACGTTCACCTGCGTCAGGCCGATCGCCAACAGTACCCACTGGATGCGTGACAGCGGCGAGAGCGCCGTGCTCCCCAAGGCCAAAGCGGTCAGCAGGGCCACGGCCAGCACCGCCCAAAAGCGCACCGCGGGACCGCGCTGCGGCCCCCCGGCCCACAGCACCCAGCGATTGTCGGGCACGGTGATCACGGTGTTGATGTTGGCCCCGTCGACGGGGAGCGCGACCGCGTCGGATGTGGCCACCGTGTTCAAGGGCGTATTCGTTCGCCAGCCGGCCTCGATCACCTGCTTGCCGAAACGCGTCGCCACCAGGAGCTTGTCTCCCTCGCGCCGCACCGGCAGCTCACGGCCATCGAGCGTGAGTGACGTGATCTCGGCTGCCGGACTGAGCGCGATCGCGAAATCGCTCCCCAAGCTGCACTCGAGTTCGAGCTTCAGCTTGTTATTGCGCTGGCGATCACCCAGCGAAATCTCGTGCGCGACGCTCTGCACCGTCACCGTGTCGCCGCTGACCGCTTGCGGTTGCTTGAACGACAGCGTGACTTCTTCTCCCGGCCAGGGCTGCCAGGTGGGAATTAAAAGCTGCTGCTGTGATTCGAACACCGGGGGCAAGCCGGCCAGCGTCACATCCCACACGGGCGAGGCAACCAGTTGCCAGCGCTCGACCCATTGATCATTGTTCTGCGCGCTGAGCTTGATGCTGGGCGTGGCCGCTAGTTCGCTTTCCCAGGCGAAGTTCGTCTCGCCGGCCGCCAACCGCACTTCGATCTGGCCCTCTTGCTCGTCGAGGTTCGACGTCAGCACGCTTTCGCCGGGCAAGAGGGGCAGCTTAAGCGAGATCGCTTTGCCGGGGGACGATAAACGTGTGACCGTGTTATGCACGCGCCAGACGAGCCCGACTTCGAGCTGCCGCTGCACGCCCACGATGGCATGAAAATCCTTACGGTCGTAGGCCGCCTGGCTCTCGGCCGCCTGTTGTTTCTTTGCGAAGAACACCTGGTTCTCGGGCACGCCGTTGACGCTCACGCCGGTGACGTTCCAATCCGCGGCGTCGATCGTCACGTGGCGCGGCTTGAGCAAAAACGTCCATTCCCATTCGCTACTTTCGGCCAGCATCCCCTCGACAACGACCTTATGAACGCCCGCTGGCACGATCGCCCACAAGTAACCTTCGCGGCGACAAACCGGGACGGCGCCTGCCTGATCGTCGATTTTCACGGACACCGGTGACCATGTCGGCAACTGGCCTGGCAGCGGCACCGCGACTTCGAGGGCCGTGTGGACTTCCGACTCGAGCGTGATCCGATTGTCGCGAAGTTGCAGCTTCGTGGAGGCAATCTCCGCCGCGTGCGGATACGCGTCGGACGTTTCGAGCAGGCGCTGTCGCAAGGTTTCGAGCAGTTGCGCGTCGGGGATCGGCCCCAGCGGCGCCGCGGCGTTTTGAGCGCGGCACATACCCGGCAACAGCGCGAGCGCCACCAGTGCTCCTGTGGCCACGGCGCGTTTGCGGAACAAGCCAAAGAGTCCGCGCAAGCCACTGCTGCCGCTGGCTCCGCGCAATAGCGTCGCGACCAGCGCCCCCAACAAGAGCACCCGCGCCACGTTCAGCAGGCGATGCCAGAACAACGAGATCAAGATCGGCTGAATTTGCTGGTTCGCCGCGACGGGCCCATTCCACCGGCAGTAGACCTGGTTCCAGGTCCAGCCCGGCTCGGCGGGCCCTGTTTGGATTTTTGATGTCGCGTCGTACTTCAAGTTTTCTTTGACTTCAGCGAGTTGTTCGCGCCCCTCGGATTGCCGAGACGGTGCAAATTCCTCTAGCGCGCTAGTGGCCAGCGCGGAACCGGCCGGCATTGCTGATTTCTTGAATGTCGGAAAATAGAAACGCTGGCTGTACGGAACCCCCGGCCGCTCCAACTGCGGGTAGATCGCCGTCTGCAACTGCTGCGCGATAAACGGCACGAGCAATAGCGCCAACAGCAACAGCGCGGCGTACTTCCAGGCAACGACAATTCTTCGGATCGTCCCCTCGGGGATCACGCGCAACAGCGCCAGCGGCAACAGCAGAAACAGCCACGTAAAGCGCGGCGCGCCGGGTTCGTGGTAGGCCAGCCCGAGCGCCAAGAGCGCCACGAGCCCGGCGCGCACGCCCCACATCCGAAACAGCGCCATCGCGAAGATCAACAACACGAACAAGTCGAGCAGCGTCCAGGCGGTCAGCCAGTCCCCTTCGACCTGGTCGGCGCCCCAGACCGCGAACACGCGCCAACCCGGCGGCAAAATCAGTGTCAGTTGCAGCGAATCAGCGGCGGTGCTCCAGCCGGTGGCCGACAATTCACGCGACTGCTTCGTGCGGCCGATCGCGTCCATTTGCAGGTTGCGATTGCGGATCTCGACGCCGTGGGCACCGGTCTTTGGGTTCGCCGTGACGAGTTGTCCCTGGCCATCGATGCGCACGGCCCCCAGTTCGACGCCGTCGGCCACGTCGAGCCGCCAGATCTGCTGCATCTGACCGCTGAGCGAGTCGCGATAGGTGAACGCGCGGCCGTCGTCGTCGAGCCACATCCGTCGCTCGATGGTCAAGCCTGGGGGATGCAGCGAGCCCATCCCGCGCAGCTTTTCGACCAGCTTGAACGTGGAGTTGGTGCGCCATTCGTACACCGGCAGCGTGCGCCACTGCTCGGGAAACGTGGTTTGCGTGACGTCGACCGCCTGAATGCCTGTCAATTCGGCCGAGCGCAGCGTGGGCTGCGCCTGCCAGCCGATGAGCTCGGTTTCGGTGATGGGCTCGGCCCCTTCCGGGTAGCGGAAGTCGGTCAGATCGGTTGTGCGATAGGCGTCGATGGCAATCGTCCAGTTGCCCGCGCGCACTTGGGCTTTGACGCGTCCTTCGTTGTCGATCGCCACTGGGATCGGGCTTTCGACGAACGACAATTGCCACCCCTCGGGCAGGATCCAGCCGAGCGACTCTTCGCGGCTCTTGCCGGAGACTGCCAGCTCGATCCGCGTACGCAGCCAGATCGGCACGCCATCCTCGATCACGCGATAGACGCGCGGCGCGAGGAAGTCTTTCTCGGCCGCTTCGTCGCGCTGCCGTTTGAGCCAGACGTCGCCGCTGGCGTCCCAATTCGGCAGGTCGATCGATTGGCCCTCGACGACCAGCGATAAGATGCCGACTTCTGGCGGCAGCGCGATGCGCTGCGGCATTTCGTGCCACTGAAATTCGCCGGCAAGTTGCCGCTGCCCGGCAGTCAGGCGTACGAAGGGTTTGCCCTCGCGCTCGAGCACCGCGACCGGTTTGCCGTCGGCCGACACATTGAGGGGCCACGTGTCGGCGCTCCCTGGCAGCGGCACCCAGGTCTCGGCGAAGACGTTGACCGCGATCGTCCACGTCGCCTTGGCGGGCTCGACGGTGAGCGCTAAGCGCGACGGCCAGAAACAGATCCGCTGTTCGGCGTTGTTGAAGGGGGTCGGGCAAGCGCGCAGTTTGTCGGGCCAGGTGACCCAGGCCCGCCAAGGCTTCAGTGCTTCAGGTACGTCGAGCTCGTCGGCTCTGGCGACTTCGGTCGCCGACAAGAGCGCGCAGCAAAGCAAGCTGGCGCGGAGGAGTCTTGTTGCCCGCATCATGTCCCGCTCCCCTTTCGTGGTTATTGAGAGGATAATCTATCGGCGGGGCGCGGGTGTGCGAAACGGCAAGGGCATTGCAATCGACGATCTCGCGCCAATCGTCGCAATCGCTCGGTTCGCGATGAATCGGCGCCTAGAGCCGACGGCGGGCCGTGAGACGAAGCGTGGGCAATAACGTCTTCACGATTAAAACCGCGAAATCGTACCGACGTTGGGCGCCACGCTGCGACGCGCCGAGCAGTGCCCTGAATAGCCATTCGCCGCGAGGCGAGCGGTATTGGCAGCATGCTCGGTTTGAGGCCCTGCTACCTGCCGCCTTGACTAGAAGCAGTTTCAAAACCTGGTTTGGGTGCCACCGCTGGCTTGCCCAGCAGTGAATTACTCGACACAGCACTGCTAGACGCTTCTTGCAGTGGCACCCGACGTTGGTTCAATGCTGGTTTTGAAACTGGTTTCTACGGAGTTGCCGGCTGAGTATCTGCCGGCACGCTGGAGGCGTCGGCTTCCTCGGCCGCAAGCTCGGCGGCCGAAGCCGCTTCACTTTGCAGAGGTCCGCTCGTGACGGCAGCGACGGCCGCCAGATAGCGCGCCAGCAAATCGTCGGGCGCAAGCTCGGTGGCCTTGTTCAATTGTTTGAGGGCCTGCTCGGGATAGCCCAAGTAGAGATACTGATAACCCAGCACAAAGCGCATGGCGGCGTCGGCCGGATTCTCGTTGCGGGCTTGCTCAAGTTCGCGCATTTGGTTCGAGAACGTGCGACTGCGCGCGTAGAGCTGGCGGTAGTTCTTGACGACCTCGCCCCATTGACTCTCGGGCAAGAGCGACATGGCGAGGTGAATGGCTTCGGCCGCGTTGACGTAATTGCCCGCGGCAAATTCCGCTTGCGCCAACCTCAGGGCATAAGCGCCGGTGCGCGGCTCATCGACCAGCGCATGGCGCCAGGCGTTGGCCGCCGCCGCATACTCGCCGGCGCGAAACGCGCGCAGGGCCAGGTCATTCCAGGAGCGCGGCAAGTCGGCGGTGGCGCGTCGCACCTCGCCTTCGTAATGCACCTGTTCGCGTTCGAAAATCAAATTGAGATTGCCGAGCGTGTTGGGATCGAGGACCACGCCGGGTCCATACTGTTGTGCCGCGACGAACGAGGCGTGTGCCAGCAGCACCAGGAACGCGAAGAACGGGAAACACCGCGCAAGAGCACGCATGGCAATCCCCCTTTGCGAAGAAGCCCTCACCAAGTGAATTGTCCGTCACTTTTCGGCGGAAAGCAAACTTTGTCGCTGGCAATTCGATTTTGCGGCCAACAGGCCCTCGTTGCCGGCGGCAGTTCGACGCCGCGGTTTTCGTGGCAACGAGGTGCAGCCGGTGCGACAATTTGCGCCCGCGAATGGCTTTTCGGGCAATGGCCGCGTGGTCGATCCAAGTAGTGGCAGGGGAGAAGGCAGCAAGGCTGGACGATCCCCAACTCTCCGAAACCATCTCCCCCCTGGATCGATCGATCCGGCGCTCTCAAGGAACGGGAGGTGTGCCATGAAAACCGCGCTTCTGATTTTGGCGCTGACGCTCGGTCTGGCTGCTTTCGGCGGCTGTTGCAGCCCTTGTTGGAGCTGTTGCGACCGCTCGTGCAGCATGGGAACCAATGCTTGCCATGTCGCGGCCAATTCGACGGCCGGCCCATACGCCAACGGGCCAGTGGCCCCGGGAATTCCGATGCGTTGATTCGCTCACGCGCCGGACCGACTTCCAGAATGTGCTGGCTTGTATAGGCCGCGGTCTGATCCTGGCACCTCCTCGCCGGGACGCAGGCCGCGGCTGGCATCGAAGGCAGTTTTCTGGAGACATGTCACTACCTTGACAGGTAGGGGTGTGCCCCGTAACCTCAACCGTTCGCTCAATAGCGACCGGGCAAGCGGGTAAACCCAGGTAATCGCGACTTTTCGCGGCATTACCCGAGCGGCAGCAGTAGGCCGGCCGCCGAGCCCGGACGCACCCACCGACGATCGCGGCAACACAGCAATGGCAGTCCCCAAACGACGTCAATCCAACGCCCGCACCCGCACCCGCCGGGCGCACGATTTCATCACTCCGCGGCAACTGCAAGCTTGCCCGAAGTGCAGCACGATGCGCCCCAGCCACGTAATCTGCCCAAATTGTGGCTTCTACATGGGGCGGGTGATCGTCGAGCCGACCGAGAAGGAATAGCCGTTTAGGCGTTCGGCTCGGCAATTCTCGCCACATTCAGCGGCCGGCTAGGGCACCGCGATTCGTCTGGCACGGTTGCCGGCCGTCTGTTACTCTCCGCCCCCCGTTTGAACGCAGCGCAGAAGGTTTGCGCTCGGCTTGCTGGCACAGGGGAGTCAGAGACACGGATGTCGACCGCTCTCAAACGTAATGGTGACGACTGGCACGACCCCGCCCTCTCGCGGCTGGCCGACCTGACCGTCGTGCGCCCCGACCTCACGCACGGGCCGGTGACCGTGCCGATGGTGCGGGCCGCCGTGGCGGGCACGGGCAGCTACTTGCCCGAGCGCGTGTTGACCAACGACGAGATGGCCACGACGATCGAGACCAGCGACGCGTGGATCTTTGAGCGAACCGGCATTCACGCGCGGCGCGTCGCGGGGCCCGACGAGTCGACCTCGACGATGGCTACCGAAGCGGGTCGGCGCGCGTGCGACGACGCCGGCATCGACCCGCGCGATCTCGATCTGGTGATCGTCGCCACGTTGACCCCCGACTACTTAATGCCGGCCACAGCTTGCCTGGTGCAGCACGCGCTGGGAGCGAAGCGTGCCGGGGCCTTCGATCTCGAGGCAGCCTGTAGCGGATTTCTGTTCGCCGGCACCGTGGCCACGGGGCTGATCGTGGCCGGTTTGTGCCGCAACGTGCTGGTGATCGGCGCCGAAACGATGTCGCGGTTCATCGACTATCAGGACCGCACGTCGTGCATCTTGTTCGGCGACGGCGCGGGAGCGGCGGTGTTTACCGGCCGCAACGACGGCTCGGGCGTGTTGCACGCGAGCATGACTTCCGACGGCGCGCACAGCGAGCTCTTGTGCATTCCGGCGGGAGGGAGCAGGCTACCCGCTTCGGCCGACACGGTTTCGCGGCGGCAGCACCTCGTGCGGATGGCGGGCCGGCAGATCGCCAAGTTCGCGACGACCTGTTTTGTCGATCTGGTGAACGACTCAGTCGCGGCCGCGGGCGTGACGCTCGACGACATCAACCTGTTCGTCCCACACCAGGTGAACGCCCGCATCATCGATTCGGCGCTGAAGCGGCTGGCCATTCCGCGTCACAAGTGCTTCATGAACATCGAGGGATACGGCAACACGTCGGCGGCCAGCGTGCCGATTGCGTTGGACGAGGCCCGCCGGCAGGGGCGTTTGCGTCCCGGCGATCTGGCCCTGCTCTTGGGCTTTGGCGCGGGACTCACGTGGGGTGCAACACTGCTGCGAATGTGATAGAACCATTGGCCGTCCGCGGGGTTCGTTGGTTGCCGCTACCAGCGGTGCACGTGCCCGGTGGAATTGTGTACCCGGCTGATGGAGTTGCCGCTTGAGTCGCATCGCCTTCTTGTTTCCCGGTCAGGGAGCCCAAAGCGTCGGCATGGGGCGCGAGCTGGTCGAATCGCTGCCGGCCGCGCGGCGATTGTTCGATCAGGCTGCCGAGATCTTGGGCTACGACCTGGCTCGGCTTTGCGCCGAAGGCCCCGCCGAAGAGCTCGACTCGACGATTTACAGCCAGCCGGCGTTGTTCGTAACTAGCCTGGCGGCGCTCGAATCGCTGCGCGAGCAGTCGCCCGAAGTGGTGCTTTCGTGCGAGGCTGCGGCGGGTCTCAGCCTGGGTGAATACACGGCGCTGGTCTTCGCGGGGGTGCTCGACTTTGAGTCGGGGTTGCGCCTCGTGCAGCAGCGTGGCGCCGCCATGCAAGACGCCGCCGATGCCCAGCCCAGCGGCATGGTCAGCATTCTGGGGATGGAGCGGGTCGAGGTGGAGCGCGTCGTGCAGCAGTCGCGCGGCGGCGACATTCTGGAAATCGCCAACTTCCTCTGCCCCGGCAACATCGTCATTTCGGGGAGCAACATGGCCTGCGAGCGGGCCGCCCAACTGGCCGAACGCGAAGGGGCGATGCGGGCGATGCCCCTGGCCGTGGCCGGCGCCTTCCACACGCGGATCATGCAGCCGGCGGTCGAGCGGCTGCGGGGGGCGTTGGCGCAAGTGACCCTGCGGCCACCGTTGATCCCCGTGGTTTCGAACGTCGACGCCTTGCCGCACGACGATCCCGAGGAAATCCGCGCGCTGCTCGTCAAGCAGCTCGTGAGCCCCGTGCGCTGGGAAGACTCGATTCGCTACCTGCTCGCGGGGGGCTTCACGCAGTTCTACGAAATCGGACCGGGCCGCGTGCTGCGCGGCCTGCTGCGGCGCATCGACCGCGAGGCGTCGTGCCAGAGCGTCACGGGTTAAGACAAATTCCAGCCGAGATCAAGCGACGATGGCAGAACCCGCGGCAAGTGACATCAAAGTCGATTTAACCGGCCAGGCGGCGCTGGTGACTGGCGCCTCGCGCGGCTTGGGCCGGGCGATGGCCCAAGCGCTCGCGCGCAATGGCGCGCGCGTGGCGCTGTTTGCCCGCTCGGCCGACAAGTTGGCCGAAACGCTGGCGAGCATCACGGCCGCCGGCGGCACGGCCGAGACGTACGTCGGCGATATGCTCGACGGCAAGCGCGTCGACGAGGTCGTCGAGGCCGTGGCCGAGAAATGGGGTGGGCTGCAGATCCTCGTCAACAACGCCGGCATCACCCGCGACACGCTCATCCCGCGGATGGAAGACGCCGACTTCGACGACGTGATCGCCACGAACTTGCGCGGCACCTTTCTGTTCACGCGGGCCGCTTCGCGGATCATGATGCGGCAGCGCTACGGGCGGATCATCAATATCGCCAGTGTCTCCGGGCTAATGGGTAACCCGGGACAGGCCAACTACGCGGCGTCGAAAGCGGGCATCATCGCCCTGACGAAAACCGTGGCGCGTGAGCTGGCCGGCCGCAAAGTCACGGCCAATGCCGTGGCGCCGGGCTTTATTGAATCAGAAATGACCGCCGCGCTCGGCGAGCTGGTGACGGAGGAAGCGAAGAAACGCATTCCCGCCAAGCGGCTCGGCACGGCCGATGAAGTGGCGGCCGCTGTGCTCTTTCTGGCCAGTCCCGCCGCCAGCTACATCACCGGCGGCGTGCTGACCGTCGACGGCGGGATGACGGCCTGAGCGGTTCCCGGCACGTGAAGTACTGTAGCCGGCCTCACTGAGGCCGGAGATTTGCCATGAGATCCGGGGTCGCAGACCCCGGCTACAGAATGCCTTGGCGTGAGGCAAGGCTTTCAAATGAGCCACGCCCGCATTCAGTCGATCGCGCGCTCGCTCCCGCTGTGGCAGAATCGGCCGGTGGAGATTAAGCCCCTGACCGGCGGGATTACGAATCAGAACTTCGTGGTGCGCGACGGAGTCGAGCAGTTCGTAGTGCGGCTGTGCGCCGATGGCATGCAGTTGGGGATCGACCGACGGAGCGAAGCCGCCTGTCATCGGGCGGCGGCCGCCGCCGGCGTGGCCCCCGAGTTGGTGCACCATGAGCCCGACGTGCTGGTAACCCGGTTCGTGGCAGGCGAAACGCTCACGGCCGCGCGGTTGCAAGATCATCGAGTGTTGCGTCGCGTAGCCCTAGCGCTGCGCCGGCTGCACGCGGATCGTAGCCGCATTGTTGGCGAGATGCTGGAGTTCTCGGGCTTCGCGGCTTCGCGAACCTATGCCGTCAGGGCACGCCGCTGGGGGGCGGAGCTGCCAGCGGATATCGACGCAATCTTGGAAGATGCCGGCGACCTGGAACGCTCGTTGGCGCCGACCCAGCCCTCGCTCTGTCACAACGATCTATTGCCGGCCAATTTGATCGACGATGGAAGGCAAACTTGGATCGTCGATTGGGAGCTGGCCGGAGTCGGCCACCCGATGTTCGATCTGGGCGGACTGGCGAGCAATGCCGGGCTCGACGCGGCCGCCGAGGAAGAACTGCTGACTGCCTGTTTCGACCGCGTGACACCAGCGGCCCAGCGCGAACTGGCGATCTTCAAGGCGGTGTCGCTGTTGCGCGAAGCGCTCTGGGGAGCGGTGCAAAGCGCGTCGGCGACGTTGGACTTCGACTATCGCCAGTACGCGGCGGTGCACTTCGAGCGTTACCGCGCCGCCCGGGCGAACATTCGCGACTGAATGGTCAGTTAAAGAACTGTAGCCGGCCTCTGTGAGGCCGGTCCGGGGTCGCAGACCCCGGCTACAGATGCGCTCGCTCAGCTAAAGTACCGCACAGCATTCTGAAACACCGCCAAGCCAGCGCCGGGCTGCTGGCCGCCGCCACGGCTCCACTGCGGATGTTGCAGCCGATCGACGTAGCGCTCGGGATGGGGCATCAAGCCGCAGACCCGGCCCGTCGCGTCGCAGATGCCGGCGATGTCGGCGTGCGATCCGTTGGGATTGTCGGGATAAGCCACGTGGGGGAGCAGCGCATCGTCGCAGGAGGCAGTTTCTAAACCTGGCAGGGGTGCCACTGCTGGCTTGCCCAGCAGTGAACAGCTCGCCGCGGCACTGCTAGACGAGCTAGCAGTGGCACCCGACGTTCGTTCAATGCTGGTTTTGAAACTGCTTCTCGCTGTGGCCTCGGCAGGGTCGCTGCTCGCTTGATAGCGCAGCACGATGCGCCCTTGTTGCTCCAGCCGCGCGAGCACGCTGGAGTCGCGAACGACAAACCGCCCTTCCGCGTGCGCCACGGGCAGCTCCAGCGAATCGATGCCGGCGAAGAAGACCGACTTCGATGGCACGCTTGCGAGCCGCACCCAGCGCGCTTCGAAATGGCGCGAGTCATTCCAGGTGAGCGTGGCCGGCGGGCCGTGCGGCGGTTCGTCTTCGAGCAAGAGCCCCGAGCGCATCAAGATCTGAAAGCCGTTGCAGATGCCCAGAATGAGCTTTCCGGCGGCTTTGAATTCGGCTAGCGCGTCGGCCAGATGGTGCTTGAGCTGGGTGCCGAGAATGCGGCCCGCGGCGATGTCGTCGCCGTAGCTGAAGCCGCCGGGGAGACACAGAATCTGATAGTCGGCCATGCGCAGCGAGGCATCTAACAGCCGATTGACATGCACGCGCTCGGGGCGCGCACCGGCCAGCGTAAACGCGTGCGCCGTTTCTTCGTCGCAGTTGGTGCCAGGGGCCCGCAGAACCAGCACGCGTGGCTGAGCCATCAGAGGTCATCCTTTCCCTGCTGGCGATTGCCACGCACGTTTGAGGTCGGCAACGTTGACATCGATCACTTTGGGAGCGCGGACGGTGGCCGAGTCTCCTGGCTCGATGCCCGGCACGACGATCGGCAAGCCGATGATTTCCAAACAGCCGCTATCGGTCACTTCGCCCACGAGCGCGTGCGGCACGGCGGCCGAAGCCGCTTCGAACGCCGCGCTCTGGTCTGGCTCGACTTCACATAAGAAACGTGAGTTCGACTCGGCGAACAGCAAGTACGCCGTCGCGTCGGCGACGAAAGCCACGGCGGGCAGGTTGGCGTCGCCCGTTGCGGAAACGGCGTCACGATGTTCGGCCACGGCCGCGTCGTCGATGGCCAGCTCGTGCGGCGCCTGCGCCAGGAAGAGCCGCGCGCCGAGGTTGCCGGCCAGCGCCATTTCAGCGGCGGCCGCGGCCAGGCCCCCTTCGCTCAGGTCGTGGCACGCCCGCACGAGCCCACCGGCGATCGCCGCGTGCAGCGCCGCGAAGATCGCCTTGGCCCGCTCTGCATTGACGGTGGGAACTTGGCCGCCCGTCGCAGCTCCGCTGCGCGCCAGGTGCGAGCCGCCGAGTTCGGCGCACGTGGGGCCGACCTGATAGAGGAGATCGCCCGGCCGCTTTAGGTCCATCGTCACGGCGCGCGAGGCATCGTCGATCTGCCCCAAGGCACTGATCAGCAGCGACGGCGGGATCGAAATGGTTTTCGATTGGCCCTCGGCGTCGACGTAGTTGAACTCGTTGTTCAGGCTGTCCTTGCCGCTGATGAACGGGGTGCCGAGCACCGGCGCAAGGTCGCGACAGGCCAGCGCCGCGCGCACCAGCGAGCCAAGCGTTTCGGCGCGATCGGTATTGCCCCAGCAGAAGTTGTCGAGAATGGCGATGCGGCGCGGATCGGCCCCGACGGCAACGCAGTTGCGCACCGCCTCGTCGATGGCGCTGGTCGCCATGTGATAGGTGTCGAAGTCGCCATAGCAGGGGTTCATGCCGCAGGCGACAACCAGCGCCCGCTGGCTGCCGAGCACGGGGCGTACCACGGCGGCGTCGCTGGGCCCGTCGTTGTGCGCGCCGACGAGCGGCTTGACGACGCTGCCCCCTTGCACCTCGTGGTCGTATTGGCGGATGATCCATTCCTTGCTGGCGACATTGGGAGACGCCAGGATCGCCAGCAGTTCGTCGTTGAAGTCGAGCGTGTGCTTGGGGCGCAGCTCCAGCGGCGGCGCGGCGGGGGGCTGGTAGGTCGCTTCGCGCACGATCGGCGGGCGGCCGTCGTGCAAAAACTCCATCGTCAGATCGCCGACGAGCACGCCGCGATAGCGCAAGGTGAGCCGACCCGTGGGGACGAACTTGCCCAGCGCGGTCGCTGCGACCCCTTCGGAGGCTGCCAGCGTTTGAAACTCGGGCCAGCAATCGGCCGGTACGGCCAGCACCATGCGTTCTTGCGCTTCGGAGATCCACATCTCGGCGTACGACAAGCCTTCGTATTTGAGCGGGATGCGTTCAAGTTCGACTTCGGCGCCAAGCTCGGCCCCCATTTCGCCCACGGCGCTCGAAAAGCCCCCGGCGCCGCAGTCGGTAATCGCGCGAAACAACCCACGATCGCGGGCCGCCAGCACGACGTCGAGCACTTTCTTTTCTTCGATGGCGTTGCCGATCTGCACGGCGCCGCCGGAGAGCCCTTCGCTTTCGTGGGTCAATTCGGCGGAGCTGAACGTGGCGCCGTGAATGCCGTCGCGGCCGGTGCGGCCCCCCAGCGCGACGATCAAGTCGCCCGCCTCGACGTGCTTCTGCCGGCGATCGACCGGCAACAACCCCACGGTGCCGCAAAACACCAGCGGGTTGGCCAGATAGCGACGATCGAAGTAGACGGCGCCGTTGACCGTGGGAATGCCCATGCGGTTGCCGTAATCGCGCACGCCCGCCACGACCCCTGCGATGATCCGCCCTGGATGCAGCACGCCCGGCGGAAGCAGCCGCGCGTCGATATTCGGTTCGGCGAAGCAGAAGATGTCGGTGTTGCAGACCGGCTTGGCGCCGAGCCCCGTCCCCAGCGCGTCGCGAATCACGCCCCCCAACCCGGTGTTCGCGCCGCCGTACGGCTCGAGCGCCGACGGATGATTGTGCGTTTCGACTTTGAACACGAGGTCAAAGCGATCGTCGAAGCGCACGATGCCCGCGTTGTCTTCAAAGACGCTGACGCACCAGTCGTCGGGGCCAAGCTGTCGGCGCACGGCTTGCGTGGCGGTGAAGACGGTTTCCTTGAGCAGATTGTTGAATTGCCGCTCGCCTTGCTCGTCGCGATAGCGGATCGAGCCCTTGAGGGTTTTGTGGCTGCAATGTTCGCTCCAGGTTTGCGCGATCGTCTCCAGCTCGACGTCGCTGGGGTCGCGCCCGAGCTGGCGAAAGTGGGCTTGAATCGCCCGCATCTCGGCCAAGGTGAGATACAACTGCCCCGAGCGACTCAGCGTCACGAGCTCGTCGTCGGCCAACGATCGCAACGGCACGTCGACGCGGCGAAACTCACAGGCGGTGCCGACGTCGAGCCGCGTGATCGCCAGCGGCCCCCAAACCGCTTGATCGACCGCGTCGTTTGAGAGGGCCTTCGACGCCAGCAGTTGCAGGGCGGACTGATCGGCGCCGGCGATCCAGTACTTACGAAACGTGCGGACCGCGCGGATCGGCAGCCCCAAGTCGGCCAGCGCCGACGCGGCGCTTTGCGCCACGGGGTCCATTACGCCGGGACGCGGCAAGACGTGCAAGAGCGAACCGCCAGCGCCATTGGGCCCAGCGGTCAGGCGCGGGTCGTTGGCCGGTCGGACGACGGTTCGTTCGACGATCGAATCAGCCAACAAATCGCTGGCAGCCTCGCGGGCTTGCTGTTCGTCGAGCTCCCCTTCGAGCAAATATCCGTAGCAGGTCGCGACGGCCAGCCCGCCTCGCAGTCCGAGGCATTTGGCGGCGGCGACGACTGCCTCGGCAGCGCGGTCGGCACAGCCCTCGGCGGGGTAGATGTCAACTTCCCAGAGCATCGCGCTTCCGTTTCGCTTGGGTGAGAATGCGTTTGAGTTGGCGGCGGTCGGCCGTGGCCAGGGCTTCGCGCAAGTCGGCGAGCGACGCGTCGAACTGCTCGAGCGTGGCCGCGACGTTCTCGCGATTATCGAGCAGGATCTGAGTCCAGATCTCGGCATCGCCGGCCGCGATGCGTGTAGTATCGCGCAAGCCGCCGGCCGCCAGCGCCAGGTCGGCCGCCGGCACCGCCAACGCCAGCGCGACGGCAACCGCGTGGGGGAGATGACTGGTGAAGGCCAGGGCCGCGTCGTGCTCGGCCGGACTCATTTCGACGACGCGCGCGCCGAGCGATTGCCAGAACGTCGTGGCCGCGCGCCGCGCCTTGGGCTCGGTGCCGCGAATCGGGGTCAGTACTACGACGCGGCCGGCCAACAGGTCGCCATCGGCCGCGGCAACACCGCGCTTTTCGCTCCCGGCCAACGGATGACTACCAATGAAACAGGTTCCCGCCGGCAGCCCGCCGTCGAGCTGGCTGACGATGCGCCCTTTGGTGCTCCCCACGTCGGTCAGCAGGCAGCCTTGGGGGCAACATGCTGCGGCCGCTTTCACATGGTCCGCGATCTGGTCGACCGGCGTGCATACGACCACGACGTCCGCGTCGTGAACTCCACGATCGAGGAGCGTGGTCGAGGTGGTGATGGCGCCGAGCCGCCGAGCGCTGTCGAGCGTGGCCCGTCTGCGCCCGATCCCCACGACCTGTTTCGCCAGCCCGCGCTGCCGCAATCCGAGGCCGATCGAGCCTCCCAATAGCCCAACGCCGACGATGGCAACGGTGTTCCAGCGAGGCATGCAAGGGTGGCGGTCGCCGGGCGTCCAACTGCGGCCGGGTCACGCCCTGGGAAAGAGGTACAAGGGGCAGGGGCAAGACGTCCGTGCACGGATTCTAGCAAACCGCAGCTAGCGAGAAAGCGGCCGCGCAGGCCGCATGGCTTGGGGCGCCGCGAGTAGTTGCCAGCGAAGGCTTTAGGACGTTGTACTTGGGCGCGTGAGATTGGTTCGCTAGCCAATTCGATAACCTACGAAATTTTATGGATTTTCATTGACAGGGGCGGAGGGGTCGCTTACTCTAGCTCCGAACTGCCGGGGAGGCTCCCCAAATCGTGGGGGTCATTCCGCGTGCTTGTTAAATGCCAGTTAAAACCTTCCGCAGGGGTTTGCATCAATGGTTCGAGGAAAACTCGGGTTCTTGGCGGCTCTCGTCGCTGTTTCGCTAGTTGGCTTGGCGGCGGATCGCGCATTCGGCGGGATTGTGGTTGAGTCGGCGCCGTTCGCGTTCCCGCTTTCGCCGGGTAGCCAGCCGCTATCAATTCCCAAGTTTGACACCATGGGGGGCACGCGCACGCTCACCCAAGTCGACTTGAAAATTAGCGGCAGCGTTGAAGCGCTCGTCACGGCCGAAAACGATTCGGCGATCGGCGGCAACATGGGTGTCGATCTGATCGGGCTCTTGAAGGCCTCGATTCCTGGTCCGCTCAGCACGTCGGCTGGCATTTTGCAGTCGGCTGGTCCAGTGGCTGTCGCCGCCAGCGACGGGAACCCTGGCTCGGGCCCCGACTTCGTTGATTTCGGGCTGATTAGTGGTGCTGGATCGAATTCGACGTCGACCAACAGCGGCTTGGCGGCGTATATCGGTCCAGGTTTCTTGGCTGGCACCGCCTCGGGCAACGGCGGTTTCTCGATCAACGGCGTCACCGATAGCACCAGCAAGATCACCAATTTCCAAGCGCTCGGCACCGTGGACGTAATCTACACCTACACCGAGAATAACGGCGTGGTTCCCGAGCCTGCCAGCCTGATCATTTGGTCGGTGTTGGGACTGTCGGTCATCGGCGCCGGCTGGGTCCGCAAGCGGATTCGCCGCAAGTAAGTCACGAGCCGCGGTTCGCAATAGCTCAAACAACACAAGAGCCCTTGCCAATGACGGCAAGGGCTTTTTTTTCGCGCTCGACTCGCGGCGGTGGTTTGGGTCAATCGACCCCCGCTGCGATCCCGACATTCGGCGCAGCGCGAACCCTGCCGGCCCGACTCACGTCGTAACAGTAGCGGCGGTGTAACAACCGTCGCGGGGCGACGCTTAGCAGAGCGGCGGTCGGAATTCCCTCGGTAGGGCCAGTTCGCCCGATCGGCCGCTCGTGCCTGAGCTTCGGATCAGTCGCCCCACACGGGAGAGGCATCATGCGACCGCAGCGACGAGAACGGCGTATCGATCAGGTTCCGGCAGAGGCCCCCACCTTGGTTGAAGCAGCGTCCCCGATTGCCTTCGAGGATTTCTCGCGCTGGATGGATCACGAACTGGCGAAGCTCGAGTTCAACTGGCGCAACTGGTCGACGCCGGGATACGGCTACTGGCGATCGTCTTTAGGCGACGCCCAAGCGCGCGGGCGCTAAGCCCGCCGCTTGATGCCCAGCGATGGGCACAGCGCTTAGAAGCGAATCCTGCACTGCTGGGCAAGCCAGCAGTGGCACCCAAGCAAGGTTTTGAAACTGCTTCTAGTCGACGCCCGCCTCGGCCGCCTGAGTTAAGTCGCCGGCGGCGCGCGTCGCCAATGCCTGGTAGACCGGCAGCGCAATCGTCTCGACGATGAAGTGCACCGAGCCATCGGCCAGCACGAAGTGGCAGCCCCCGCTGTGCGCGCTGCCAAAGTCGTCGAAATGCCCGCCGGGGTGATTGGGGACGTGATCGGTTGTGCCGACCACGCGCACGAGGGCATCTTCGGCGCCGGCAATCACGCCGGTCCAGGTCGAATGCCCCAATCGCGACGAGCGTTCGCCGACCACAAACGTTTGGCTCAGCCCGTCGCGGATGTCGCGGAACTTCACCCCGCTGTTGTGGAACAGCGTGCCGTTGCCTAAGCAGCGACCTCCGACGGGTAGATCGGTGCAGGGGTCAATATCGGTCGTGCCGAAGCTCCCCACGTAGTTGGCCGTGGCCAGCTCGGCCAGCGCCGCGGCGTGCAGGTCAGGATCTTCCTGATGAACCTCGGCGAGATCTTCGGCAGGATGGTCGTGGTCGCCGTCACCCGGAGGCAAGTTGAACGTGGGATCGCTCGAATCGGCCGGACAGCGAAAGACGGCCAGCGGCGCCTTCCGCGCGCTGGCATGCCCCGCATCGGCGAGCGGCCGTTCGAAGTGCACGGCCGCGGCCAGCGCGTTCTGTTCGAGCTGTGGGAGCAACATGGCGCCCCAGGCCCAGCCGCTGCCGGCCAGCGGGGCGGGTCGATGCGTGGCGGCGTCGACGCCGATCCAGCCTGCCGGCAAGCTCCCGTGCGCGTCGTGATAGACGTTCAAGGCGATGCCGATTTGCCGCAAATTGTTGCGGCAACTTGCCCGTCGGCCGCTTTCGCGGGCGGCTTGCACCGCCGGCATGAGCAAAGCCAACAGCAATCCGATGATGGCAATTACGACCAGCAATTCGACAAGCGTAAAAGCAATTCGGGCGCGTCTCATGATGCGGGGTCCTCTCAGCATGTTCGGCGATCCGGCGTAGCGAGACAGCGTGCGGCCGCCAGGCGGACCGCGTCGCTGTCGGTAGCAACTCACCAGAGGCTCAAACCACCGCCCAGCGCAATGCGCGCACGCCCAACCGGCAAATGCAGCTCGATGAGGCGCGCAACGAAAACGCGAGCGGCGGCTAAGCCGGCGACACGGGGGGCGCGCGAGAGGAATAAGAACTGCCGATTGCCTGCGGGGCAGCTAAGGGATCGGCGACGGGCAAGGGAGTAACCGTGCCCACAGGCGAGAGTTTGACGGCGAAAGTCGCCGCCAGCGACGGGTCGGCCAGAAACTGGCAGACGAGGCACGAGTGACCGTCGTGGCTGGGTTTGCCGCCGGCCGGCCGTGAGCGATCGCGTGCGGGCTCGTGCTCGTGACTGGAATTGTGCGCGGGGCACTGGGCATGATGCGCGTGCCCGGTGCCGTGCCGGTGGCCATGATAGCAGCCGGCATGCTCGTGGCCGGCAACATGCTCGTGCCCGCCGACATGTTCGTGCCCGCCAGCATACCGCGGCGCGTGGTCGCAGCACGCCAGCCCGTGGGCGACCGGGTCGTGCGCCAAATGGCACAGCGACGTCGTGGCCGCGTAAAGGGCCAGCGCCCCCCAGCCAACGAGCCTGCGGATGCGGGAATTGAGCGACATCGAACTCACGCCAGGGTTACGGAGAACCAGATGAGCCTAAGCCGCGATCGGCGACTGTGTCAACCCGCTGGTGTGGGTCGCGATACGGTTTTGGAGAGTTCTCTGCCTCATGCCGTAGCCACCCATAGTTGGAGCAGGAATATGACGGCTACGACCACGATCCATACCATAACGAGCACACGCGAACCATCGTAGCGCGGCCTTCGATAGCGGTGATATACCGCCCATAGCACCAAAGCGGCCGCAATGAAGCCGTAGACGGCTATCGCGTACACGTCGCCACGGAGAACGTCCAAAGGTGTCGGCGGTAAGCCGCCGGCGGCGATGACCAGCGCGGATGTGGACTGCGTCACTTGTCGGGACTTATAAGCCATTTAGCAAGGCAAGCCCCGCAAAGCGGTCCACGCGACGATGCCCACGTAACGCCGCCCTTACCTTTTTCGATCTTCCCGGTGTGTCGATGCCAGACTGAACCTGTCGGCGCCCACAGCGCCATTTGCCGAAGTGACTCGCCATATTGCTTCTTGCTGAGCTGCGCGCCGCATTGCCTGCATTCGTTCATACCCGCCATTCTATCCGGACTACGTCACCGCGGCGGCCGCCTTATACAAGTTCAACGTCAGGTGCGCCTGCCCCTGATGATGCCCTTCGTGCCAGGCGATGATGTGCAGCACGTCGAGCACCGTGAGCTTGCGGGCGGCCAGCGACGGCGGAATCTCTGGCAGCCGGTCGTCGCCGTAGGCCGCGAGCGTTTCGAGCAGCCGCACGCGCGACTCGGCCAAGAGGTCGCGAATCGTCGAGAGCGAGGGGACGTTGTCGTCAGGGGTACTGCCGCCGCGAAAGCGCGGCCAGAGCTCAGTCCAGCGGCCCGGCTTGTCGGGGTTCAAGCGTTCGGTGGCCATGATCTCTTCGGTGATGGCAATGTGCGTTAATTGCCAGCCGATGTGTGCCCGGCCGGGACCAGGCCGCCAGGCCAGCGCGGCGGCGGGATCGCTCAAGCCTTCGATCGAAGTGATCAGCCCCAGCGTGCGGTCGCGATTGAATTGGTAGGCGCGCTTCAGGGTTTCGACCGTGTTCATCGTTTGGCTCCGCGGTTCGCGTGGCGCGCCGCGCGCTCGAACCAAAACGCGCCGGCCGGCAATGCCGCGTAGTATAACTCTTCCCCCGATTGGCACGACCCGCCCCGGCTGGCTATGCTGCTCGCTCGGGACGCTCCCGCGAATGCACGAATCCACCGCGGTGCCCGAACCAAGGGAGACCTTGAACATGAGACTTGAACGAGAAGCCGTTTCAAAACCAGCATTGAACCGACGTCGGGTGCCACTGCTAGCTCGTCTAGCAGTGCCGAGTCGAGCAATTCACTGCTGGGCAAGCCAGCAGTGGCACCCAAACCAGGTTTTGAAACTGGTTCTAGCCAAGTCCGTCGCGATTGTTCTCGTCGCGGGAGTTTATGCACCGTCGGAACGTCGGGTTCTCGCCGACGAGCCAAGTAAGCCGGGAGTGGCGATCTTCGACGGCACGTCGCTCGACGGTTGGGAGGGGAACACCGAGTGGTTTCGCGTGCAGGATGGCGCGATCAAGGCCGGCAGCCTCGAAAAACGCATCCCCCGCAATGAGTTCTTGTGCACCACGAAGGAATATGGCGATTTCGAACTGCGGCTAAAGTTCAAGCTGGTGGGGCGCGGCGCGAACGCGGGCGTGCAACTGCGCAGCCGGCGCATTCCCAATCATCACGAAATGCGCGGCTACCAAGCCGACATGGGTCAAGGCTGGTGGGGCTGCCTGTACGACGAATCGCGCCGCAACCGCGTGCTGGCCGGGCCCGACAAGGCCGAGCTAGCCAAGGTGCTCAAGCCCGACGATTGGAACGACTACCGCATCCGCTGCCAGGGGCGCCGCATTCAGCTTTGGATCAACGGCCTGCAGACGGTCGACTACACCGAGCCGGACGAAAAGCTGGAACAGCGCGGCCTGATCGGGTTGCAGATTCATGGCGGCCCGCCGAGCGAGGCCTGGTACAAGGACCTGGTGCTCGAAGCGCTGTAAGCGATGGTGCGAGCACGCTGGCGTGCGGTGGTCCCAGGATGATTCGCGACGTGGTTGGCGCTGCGATGCCCCCCAAGTTCATCTACTTCGATCTGGGCAATGTGCTCTTGAATTTCAGCCATCCGCGAATGTGCCGGCAGATGGCCGAGGTGACGGGCTTGAGCGAAGAGGCCGTCTGGCAAGCGCTCTTCGGCACCGGGCTCGAGCTCGACTACGAGCGCGGCCGGGTCGACACTCGGGAATTCTACGAGCAGTTTTGCGCGGCGACGGGGACCCGCGCCGATTTCGATCGCCTGGCGCTGGCGGCCTGCGATATTTTTAGCGTGCACGTCGGCACCAAACGCGTGCTGGCGCAGTTGCTGACGGCCGGCTATCGACTCGGGCTGTTGTCGAACACCAACGAGATGCACTGGAACTACTTCGCGCGCGGCCGGTTCGCCATGATCCCGACGGCCTTCGAGCAGGTCGTGCTGAGCTTTGAAGTCGGGTCGATCAAGCCCGAAGCGGGCATCTTCGAGGCGGCGATCGAACAAGCCGGCGTGCTGCCTGGCGAGATTTTTTTCACCGACGACATCGCGGGGCACGTCGACGCGGCGCGCGAATTGGGGATCGACGCGGTGCCGTTCACCACGCCGGCTGCGCTACTCGAAGCGCTGTTGGCCCGCGGCGTGCGCGTGAGTGCCTGAGTCTAGTAGGGTGTGCGAAGCACACCAGGATCGTGGTTGCGCGGTTGAAGAATCGTCACGCTCCGTCGCTACGTGGTGCGTT
>JAIESQ010000184.1 GCA_019745975.1 Pirellulales bacterium | reverse complement strand
CCCTGTGCTGGTGCGAAGCGGCCCTTCAGGCCGCAAGACAAATTGCGAGTCCCCGTGCGACGACCAGGCAAGTCGTAACTCCGGCCTGCAGGGCCGACTCTATCAGCCGAGGCCGTCAGGCCTCGGTACGGTGGCCCCGCGTATTTCGGACCTGTCAGGTCCGTTCATGGGGCCCGCGGTTCGCGCCAATCGGTCTCCGCGCGATGGCGCCGGTAGCGATAGAATTTGGTAATGCGTTATCTCGCCCCGCGCCGCTGGTTCCAGTTTCGGCTGAGCACGTGGTTCGTGCTGGTGACCGGAGCTTCCGTCTGGCTTGCTTCCCAAATTCGCGTCATTCAAGAGCGGCGTGAGATATTGAATTGGATTATTGAGCAAGGGGGCGTTTACAACACCTGGTTACTCGAACCCGACACGCCGCAAAGTTATGCGCCTGCCGATTGGTACGCCGAGCGAGACGAGCAGACCTCTCGCATCCGCACTTGGCTGGGCGACAATGCTGTGGCCTTCATCAATTTGTATCAACCCATGTGCTCCGAGAGTCTTCGCGACGTCCGTAGGTTTTTTCCTGAAGCGGAAGTGTGGTGCGTCAACGAAACGCTCGCGACCAGGGCACAATCGGGCGGTGGCGGCTTCAGGCCGCCGCCAGGCCCGCGAGCTCCCATCCGCTACTCGGCAAATCTGCACTCGCGATCCAACAGAATTGTTCTGCTGGCTCTGGTGGCCTTCCTCGCCTGGAAAGCCGCGTGGGCCGTGGGTGAACGTCGACGCCGCCAGTCCGCTCACGCGACACCATTGGGGAGGGCATCGAATTAGCCGCGCAAGCGGCGGCGGCGCGTAGCCGTGGGTGCAACCCACGGAGACATTACGCGATGATCCAAGCCGCGCGAGCGGCGACAGCGCCCGGTTAGGTTGAACGATGTCGCCGCTGCACGGCTGGGTGGTTTGATTGCGACCGATACCGTGGGCTGCGCGCCCACGGCTAAGTTATTTCGCCGCGTCGCGGCTCAATGCCGAAGCGCACGCTCCAAAGTCTGACAGGCACAGGCGGAGCCTGGCACCCGCGCAAAGCCGGTGTGCTTCGCACACCCTACAGAATCTCTTGTCGTGCCGTCGTGTCGTTGTGGTCAGGCAGTCGCCGCGCGCGGGGGCCGGCACTACAGGCACAGGCGACGCCCGTGGCACCTGACGTTGACTCAATTGTTTTTTCAGAGTGACCGCTAGAGGTGATTGCACAACGTTGCTCACGGCGCGGCAGAGCGATAGACTGGGCACTTCTTGCGGGCGACAGCGATCGAATCGGGCAACGTCACACTCGGGCGGTGCCAGGCGATTTGCGCTCTATTGCGGAAGGGGTCGCTGATGTTGAACTGCAACGGCGGGCGGATTGCGCGACGTGTGCTTCCTCTTGTTTCGACCGCGGCGGGATGGGCGCTGCTGGTGGCAGCGATCGTCGCCGGAACGGGCTCCTTGGGGTTGATGGGTTCCGCGCTCGCGGGGCCAGTGACCGCACAAGTCAACTCGCGCTGGACCATCGTGCCCAATGGCGGCGTCGACTTGTACGTCCGGGCTACCGACGCGCCGGTATTTGCCAGCACGAAGTTCGCCTTCCATCCGGCGATCGCAAAATCCACGAAGATCGGCGTCTTCACGTTGATCGAGCTGGTCAACCCCCAGGGTGTGCGCCACGAGTACACGAAGACCGAAGATCACGGCACGACCGGCTACGCGGACCACGATCTGTCGATCGAGTCGTTCGACTTTGCCGGCCTGAGAAAGTACTCGCTACGCGACCATGTCGAAGCGGTGATTTCCCCTGGCAAGAACGAGCAGCCGCAGAAGGTGAGCATTCATGCGGCGATCGACGACCCTTTCGCGTTCAGCAACACTTCGGCCGATGCGGTGTTTGGATTCGACCCGGCCGGCGTGACGATGCAGTTTTCGCTCGAGGAGCTGACGGCGTTTCCGGGATTGTTCGCCACGAGCCCTGGCGATGCTGGCGCCATTGCCGACGACACGCAGTGGACGGTGCGGTTTCGGGTCGCTCCCGGGGTGATCACCGACCCGGAGACGTTTTGGAGCGATGGGCTGAGCGGCGCCATCGACATGGTGACGCTCAAGTTGCAATCGGATGCCGCGTCTCATGTCACGGCGACGTTGGCGACCGGCGCCAGCAGCGGCGATTTTCTCGTTGACACAAGCGGCGTTGCCGGCGCCAAGGCCGCGATCGAAGGCGCGTTTGACGGCGCCGGCGGCCAACTGCCTGGCACGCTCGAGGACGTGTTTTCAGTGAGCTTCGCGCCGCAAGGGGGCGTGACCGAATACACGATCGGCGTGCAACCCACCTTGGACCTGGCGGCCTGGGAGCTGGCGGTCGTGCCTGAGCCATCGAGCGCGGCGATGGCCGCGTTGGGCATGGCGCTAATCGCGGTGGCCCTGCGCTTTGGCCGGACACGCTGAGCGCGGGGCGGAGCGACGCATGCCAGGCGGATTCGCGATCGTGTTGGCTCAATCGGCCAGCCTGCCGTTGCAGTGGCTCGACGTGCTGATCCTTGTGGGCAGCGTGGTCGGAGTCACCGCATTCGGGATGTGGATCGGCCGCAAGGAACGGGACACGCGCGATTACTTCCTGGCGGGCAAGATGGTCGCCTGGTGGGCCGTGGCCGGCTCGATCTTCGGCACGAACATCAGCTCGCACCACATGGTCGGCATGATGGGGGCCGGGCTGAAAGAAGGTTTCGCGCAGGCGAACTTCGAGTTCGGCGCGATCTTCGGACTGTTGATGTTGTGCTATTTCTTTCTGCCCTTCTATCGGCGGATGGGGCTGTACACGCTCTCGGAATACCTGGGCCGGCGCTTCGACGACCGCAGCCGGCTGGTGTATTCGCTCACCAACATGGCGTTTCTGCTGATCCAGATGGTCGGCACGATGATCCTGGGCGGGCTCACCGTGGCGACGCTGACGGCCGATTCGCCCTATGCCGTGAGCTACGAAATGGCCGTCTGCCTGCTGGCCGCCGTGGCCGCCGCGTACACACTCTACGGCGGACTCAAGGCCGACATCTTCAACGACGTGGTGCAGAGCGTGCTGCTGTTGGTGAGCAGCGGGCTGTTGGCGGTGCTGGCGATCTGGCATCCCAAAGTCGGCGGCTTGTCGGGGTTGCTCGAGAAGCAGCCGGAGAAGTTCCACGTGTTTTTCGAGGCCAGCCATCCGCAGCTTCCCTGGTCGGGAGTGATGAGCGGACTGATGGTGTTGCACTTGTATTACTGGGGGACGAACCAGTTCATCGTGCAGCGGACGCTCGGCGCGCGCAGCGACTGGGACGCGCGAATGGGGACGATCACGGCTGGCTTCTTCAAACTGCTGATCCCCTTCTTATGTATCGTGCCGGGGATGGCGGCCGGCTACATCCTGGCGATCGATCCGGCGACCGAAAGCGATACGGCCTTCGCCGGGTTGACGCGGACGCTGCTCCCCAGTGGGTACGGACTGGTAGGCGTGGTGATGGCGGGGCTGGTGGCGGGCATTCTTTCGACGATCGATTCGATGATGAACTCGACCGCCACGTTGTTCACGTTCGACATCTATAAGAAGTATGTGCGGCCGCAGGCCAGCGAGCGGCGCCTGATCTGGGTCGGCCGCGCGGCGATGATGGCGATGGTCGCCACGGCGATCGGGCTGTCGCTGGTGTTCGGTCGCGCGAAAGGGGGCATCTTCAATCAGATGGCCGACTACAACGCCTACCTGGTGCCGGGCGTGATCGTGGCCTACGTGGCGGGCATCCGGCAGCCGCTGGTCACCGGCACGGCGGCGTTCGTCTGCATTCTGGCGGGGCCCGTGCTCTCGATCGTGATCGAGCAGGCGGCCTGGTACGGTTGGGATCACGAGCTGCAGGCGTTTCACCGGGCGGCGCTGGCCACACTGGGATGTTATGGCGTGCTGTTGATCGTGAGCCTGCTGACACGGCACGAGCGCGATGAAGCGCGCGAGCAATACACCTGGACGCGCTTTAAGAGCCAGCAGCCTGAGGCGGCCGTGCCCCGCGCATGGTGGCAGCGCGACAAGCTGTGGGCCGCGCTGCTCGTGGCGTGCACGCTGTGGATGTGCTGGTTCTTTCGGTAGCCGCCTGTTGATTCATTCTGTAGCCGGGGTCTGTGACCCCGGAATTCGCGGCAAATTTCCGGCCTCACTGAGGCCGGCTACAATTCGTCAATACTCTGCTAACGTGGACGAGTTGGTCCGACAGTCGCGCGGTTAAAGGCTGATTGGCCAACCGAGCGCCCGCTGCAGCCGGAACTGCGCGGCATTGTAGTCGACTAGCACACGCAGATACTCGCGACGCGCCTGATCGAGGGCTTGGATCGACTGCAGTGTTTCGATCGGCAAGCCTTGGAGATCACGCACGCGCATCCAGTTGCGTTCAAAGGAGCCAATGGCGCGAGCAACCGCTTGTTGCGCGATGGCGATCTGCCGATGCCGTGCCTGAATCTGCGCGTGGGCCTGCACGATTTCGCGACTCACTTCGTTGATCCTTCGCGTCTGTTCAAAACGCGTTTGCTCCAGGCGTGCCTGGGCTTCGCGCCGCGCGGCGACTTCGCCCACTCCCAGGCTGCGCACCTGCCAGTAGGCGATGGCGTCGAGATCGAAGCGTCCGGCGGTATTGTTGATCTGGCTGCCGGTACCGCCGCCAAAGGCCGCATAGCTCGAGCCCATCAACACATTGGGGAGCCAGGGCGAGGCTTTCTCCATGCGGAGCCGATGAATGGCTTCGCCAACGAGGTGCTGAGCCGCGGACAACTCGGGCCGCCGCTGCAACCCGGTAGGCAGGATCGCCACGAGCGGCACATCGATGGGTACCAACTCCACGGGGGCGATCGCCGGCTCGAGCGGCCGCAGCACGTAGCGCGGATCGCCGTTGAGCAGCTCGACCACCCGGGCCGACGTAACTTGGATGTCCTCCTCGGCGCGGACGACTTCGTTCTGGCGGATCGCCAATTCGGTCGCGGCGCGGTCGGCATCGGCGGCCGTTCCTTCGCCCGTGCGCGCGAAGTCGGCGGTCGAGCGAGCCAGTTGTTCAGCGTGGCCGCGAATGTCGATCGCAATGGCACGGAATTGATACGCCCGCAATAACTCGAGATAGGCCAGCGACGTGTCGAGCAGCAGGTCGTTGATCGTCTGGCGAACGGCGGCATCGCGCGCGGCCGCGGCGCGATTGGCGATCAGGGGCTGAAAGATCGCATTGGCCGCGTGAAAGTTCGCGAACAAGCCGGGCACGACCGGTGAACCGGCGCCGATGGTTTGCACGCCCAGACCGGCGGTCAGCGAGCTGCGGTTGATGTTGCGTACAATTCCCAGGGTATCTTGCAGGGGCCCCGCGTGATTGTTCCAGCCAATGCCGGCATTGATCTGCGGCAGCCAGAGGACCTGCGCTGCCAGCAAGCGGGCGTAAGCTTCGGCATAGCGCTGATTGGCGAAGCCGACCTCGGGGTTCCGGCCGGCCACCGTCGCTAGGACATTGACCATCGTGACGTCGCAAGCCTCGACGCCTGGCGCGAGATCTCCTGAGCCGACAAGTTCTGGGGCAACCGGCACGGGTTGCACGCTCGGCTGTGGCGCTGCGACGCGCGATGGAGGAGGCAGCGGCTCTTGCGCGGCAACGAGCTGCACCGCGCCGCGCGGCGTAGTAGCACTTTCAAAACCAGAATTGGGTGCCACTGCAGGCTTGCCCAGCAGTGCCAAGGTCGACACAGCACTGCTAGACGAGCTAGCAGTGGCACCCGACGCCGGTTCATCTCCAGTTTTGAAACTGCTTCGAGAGTCCGGCGGCTTTGGCAGCTTCGGCTCGACTGTGCCCAAAGTGCTGGAGAGGCTCGGCGTCTGGCTGGCGCAGCCTGTCACGGCAATCGCGCAACACGCGATCATCAGGTAGCGCAAACTGTTGCCGGTGCAACGTCGCACGGCAGTCCCCCGGTCGGACAGCAACGAACTGCTAGCAGTCTGATCAGGACTGCAGCATCCCTCCTGGTGTCCATCGGCCGTCCGAATGTAAGGAATAGAGAAGATTTGACGCTGGCAGTCGCCAAGCGGTGTAAGCTGGTAGGCGGGTTCTGCCGGCTTGGCGTCGCTCGTTGCCGCGGCTAACGAATTGCCAGCAGGCAACTTCAGAAGTGCCGCACCGTTGGCGGCGACGCTAGCAGCGGCGGAACAACGGGTGAGATCGCATGCAGTTCATCATTACTTCCGCCCTGCGGCGTCCCCTCACTGTCATGGTGCTGGTGCTGGCTGTCGCGCTGGGGAGTTTTTTGGCGGTCGGCCGTTCGGTTTTCGAGCAGCTCGGCTGGCCGTATCCCCAGGGGCTCCCACGCGGCATGGAAGTCGACATTTTTCCGAGTCTGAATTTGCCGGTGATCTATGTCTGCCAGCCGTATGGCGGCATGGACCCGGCCCAGATGGAAGGCTTTCTGACCAACTACTACGAGTACCACTTCCTCTATATCAGCGGCATTCATCACGTCGAGTCGCGCAACGTGCAGGGGACCGCCCTGATGAAGCTCTACTTTCATCCGGGCACCAACATGCCGCAGGCGATGGCCGAGACGATCAATTACGTCAATCGCTCGCAGGCATTCATGCCGCCGGGGACCGTGTCGCCGTTCGTGATGCGCTTCGATACGGGCAGCGTGCCAGTGGGCTACCTGGTGCTGTCGAGCGAGACGCGCACGATCGCGGAGATTCAGGACATCGCTTTGTTCCGCGTGCGGCCGATGTTCGCGGCGCTGCCAGGTGTGTCGGCCCCGCCACCGTTCGGCGGCAGCGCGCGGACGATTGTGATCACCGTCGACCCGCAGCGGCTGCAAGCCTACGGCATGTCGCCCGATGAAATCGTCAAGGCGGTGACTGACGGCAACACAATCAGCCCGTCGGGCAATCTGTTGATCGGCGACAAATACCCGATCGTGACGACGAACTCGGTGGTCAAAGACCCGCAGCAGTTGTTGACGATCCCGATCCGCACGGGCGACCAGCCGGTCTATATCCGCGATGTGGGCTACGTTAACGACGCGGCCGATGCCCCCGCTGGTTACGCCCTGGCCAACGGACGGCGGGCCGTGTACATCCTGGCGACGAAGCGGGCCGACGCCTCGACGATGAGCGTCATCACGAACATCAAAAAGGCGCTCCCGGAGATGCAGGAGGCTTTGCCGCCCGACATCAAGGTGAATTTCGAGTTCGACCAGTCGCCCTATGTCACACGAGCAGTCTCATCGGTCGTGACGGAAGGCGCCCTGGGGGCAATCCTCGTGGGCGTCGCCGTGCTGCTCTTCCTGCGCGACTGGCGCAGCGCGCTGGTCGTGGTGCTCAACATTCCGCTCGCGCTGTGCTGTTCGGTGCTGGCGTTGTGGCTCAGCGGCGAGACGATCAACGTGATGACGCTCGGCGGGTTGGCGCTGGCGATCGGAATTCTGGTGGACGAGGCCACGGTCGAGGTCGAGAACATCCATGCCCAGATGACGCACACCGACAACATCTCGCTAGCGGTTCGCCTGGGGAATGCGCAAACGGCCGTGCCGCGATTGCTGGCGATGTTGTGCATTTTGGCCGTCTTTATTCCGGCGTTCTTCATGCAGGGGGCGGCGCAACGGTTGTTCGCGCCGCTGGCCATGGCGGTCGGCTTCGCGATGATCGGCTCGTATCTGCTGTCGAGCACGTTCGTGCCGGTCGTCAGCGTCTGGCTGTTGCGACACTTCCACTATGAGGAGCACGATACGTCGCTGTTCGGCCGGCTGCGCAAGCGTTACGAGCGCGTGTTGTCGAAGCTCGTCGCGCTGCGTTGGCCGGTTTCTGGCGGCTACGTGCTGTTGGCCTTGCTGGTCATCGGCTGGCGCGGGCCGAGGCTGGGTCGTGAGATTTTTCCGGTCGTCGACGCCGGGCAATTCCGCCTGCGCATTCGCGCTCCCGACGGCACGCACATCGCGCGCACCGAGCGCTATGCGCTCGATATGCTCGAAATGGTGAAGCAAGAAGTGGGCGCTGAGAACGTCGCGCTCACGCTGGGCTACGTCGGCATGATTCCCGCGAATTTTCCGATTAACGCCGTGTATCAATGGTCGCGCGGGCCGGAGGAAGGAATCCTCTATGTCGATCTTCGCGAACAGAGCAACATTCGAGTCGAGGAACTGAAAGAGCGCCTGCGGCAGCGCGTCGCCGAGAAGATGCCAGAGCTGCGCGTGTCGTTTGAGCCTTCGGACATCGTCAACGAGGTGATGAGCTTCGGCTCGCCGACGCCGATCGAGATCGCGGTCAGCGGCCCCAGCCTGGCCGACAGTCGCGCGCACGCCGGCAAGATTCGAACCGAACTGGCCAAGATCGCGGCCTTGCGCGACGTGCAGTTCGGGCAGTCGCTGGACTATCCGACGATTGAGGTGCAGATCGATCGCGAGAAGGCCGGGCTCTCGGGACTGAAGCAAGTCGATGTCTCGCGCGCGCTGACCATGGCCACTTCCTCCAGTCGCTTTATCGTGCCCAACTATTGGGCCGACCCCAAGACGGGCATTGCCTACCAGGTGCAAGTCGAAGTACCGCGCCCGGTGCTGCGCTCACCGGATGAACGTGTGCAAACGGTGAAGTCGGCCGATGACCTGGCACGGTTGCCGATCCGCAAGACTGCCGACGGACAGGTGCTCGTGCGCGACGTGTCGAGCCTGCAGCCGGGCTCGATGCCAGGGCAGTTCGACCGCTACAACATGAAGCGGCAGGTCACGATCACAGCGAACATTTTCGACGAAGACCTGGGAGCGATCGCCCGCAAGGTAGAAGCTGCGATTGGGGCCGCCGGACAACCGCCGAAGGACGTGAAGATCGAAATCCGCGGCCAGGTCGTCCCCATGAACGCGATGATGAGCGGGCTGTCGGTGGGCCTGGCCGTGGCAATCGTGGTGGTGTTTCTCGTATTGACGGCCAATTTCCAGTCGGTCCGGCTCGCCCTGGCCACGGTATCGACGGTCCCCGCGGTGATTGCCGGCGTGCTGCTAGTGCTTTGGATCACCGGCACCACGCTCAATATTCAATCGTTTGTCGGCGCGATCATGGCGATTGGCGTGGCGATGGCCAACGCCATCTTGTTGATAACGTTTGCCGAGCAGTCGCGGCGCGAAGGTCACCGCGCGGGCGAGGCGGCCGTGTGGGGAGCGGCGAGCCGTTTGCGGGCCGTGTTGATGACTAGCTCGGCCATGATCGCCGGCATGTTGCCGATGGCCTTGGGGCTGGGCGAAGCCGGGCAGCAAAACGCGCCGCTGGGGCGCGCCGTCATCGGCGGGCTGGCGGCCGCCACCGTGGCGACGCTGCTTATCCTGCCGGCGATTTTCTCGATTATTCAAGGGCGGGCCAGGTCCGCATCGGCGTCGCTCGATCCCGCCGATCCACAAAGCGCCAACTTCACGCCGGCGGCAGCCTCGGCGCTGGCCGGCTTAGGAACTTGAGTATGTCTCAGCGTGCTCGACGAGTTGTTTCGCCGCTGTTGTTGGTGGGTGTTGTCATCGCGGCCACGGGCTGTGGGACTCACGCGCCACCGCCGACGCAAACGAACACCGCGCCGATCCAGGTGACCGTGGCCAAGCCCTTGCGCCAGACGGTTCGCCAGACCACCATGCAACCGGGCCAGATCGAAGCCTTCGAACAAACGCCGCTGTTTGGCAAAGTTGAGGGGTACGTCGATCAGGTGCTCTGTGACATCGGTGACCTGGTCAAGAAGGATCAACTGCTCATCAAGTTGTCGGTGCCCGAGTTGCTCGACGACGTCGCGCAGAGGCAAGCCTTGCTGGCCCAAGCGGAAGCCGAAGTCGCGCAAGCCGAATCGAGCGTGCAGGCGTTTGTCGCGGCGGCCGACACCGCCGAAGCGCGCATCGCCGAGGCCGAAGCGAGCATCGATCGCGCCGCGGCCGAGCACGAGCGCTGGAAATCGGAGTATGCGCGGATTAGCGATCTGGCCGCCAAAGGCTCGGTCACCAAGAAGCTCGAGGAAGAAACGCAAAGCCAGTTGCAAGCGGCGGCCGCGTCCACCCGCGAGGCCACCGCCAAGGTGCAGTCGGCGCGGGCGGCTTTCTACGAAGCTCAGGCCAATGTCGGCAAGAGCAAGGCCGACCTGGCGGCCGCCAAGGCCAGCCTGCAGGTCGCGCAGGCGGAACTGGCGCGCGCGAAGACAATGGCCACGTACACCGAGATCAAAGCGCCGTACGACGCCATCGTCACGCGGCGACTCGTCGACACAGGGCACTACGTCACTCCCGCGGCCGGACGCGACGCCAATCCACTGATGACGGTCGCCCGCACCGACGTCGTGCGTGTGTTTGTCGACGTGCCTGAGCTCGAAGCGGCTCAGGTCGACGCCGGCGACCAGGCCAAGGTGCGCGTGCAAGCGATCGCAGGCCGCGAGTTCGATGCCGCGGTGGTGCGCACGAGCTGGTCGCTCTCGGAGGCCAATCACGCGCTGCGCACCGAGATCGACATTCCGAACGTCGATGCTCTACTGCGTCCGGGCATGTACGCCACGGCGACGATCGCGCTGGCGCAGCGCGAGGATGTGCTGGCGCTGCCGCTGGCCGCGATCGCGGCGGGCGCGGAAGCCAGTTGCTGGGTCGTGGCCGGCGGCAAGGCCGAGCGGCGACCGCTCCAACTTGGGCTACGCGGCGGCGGGCTTGTCGAAGTCGTGTCCGGCGTCGACGAAAACGACGACGTGATCCAGAAACCGTCCGAATCACTTCGCCCCGGCCAGGCGGTGCGTGCCGAGGCCGCGGGGAAGTGAATGGCGGCTCAAGTAGCGCCGTGGACTCGTCGCCACATTGATTTGCTGCGAGCGGCACCAATGTGCCATCGCGTCGCGCGACGTTGAATCATTTTGCGCTAGGCGCAAGGATAGCAATGGCCCTTCCACAAGAAAGAACGACGAATCCGCAAGCAGCGACATGCTAAGCCAGCCCGCGGCCTGGCGAGAAGCCGCGAGGTGCGACGACCGGTCAATCGCGCGCTTGCCGTTCCCAACGGAGACGTCGGTGTAGCGCTATTCCCGCGACGAGCGCGATTCCGGCCAACATAAAAGAGGATGGTTCGGGAATCGGGACCATGGTGAAGCTTGCAAGCGGCGTGTTGTAGCCAAGCTTCAGTGGGAATGCCAGCGGGTCCGACGGGTCTACTAGAGGCTGAATGCCCGCCACAGTGAAGCTTGTGACGCCCCCACCCGGAAAACTCCGAAAGTCGACAAGCTCCCCAGGGCCGAACGTACCAAGCGAGACTCCGTTGACTGAAACGGCAAACTCGTTCGCGAAGCCCGTGGGAAAGTCGCTAATCTCCGTGAATAGTGACGCTGAAATCATCGTGTACGTGAATCCAGGGGCGGTCGGCGGATCGACCCAACCACTTGGAACGTCGACGAACGTGAACGGCAACTCGCTGGCGGGTAGAAATGGATACTCTATGCTTCCGTCGCGTTCCCAAAAATTGACGAGTCCCCCAACATACTTGCCGGTCGCGTCGACCGCAGGGACAGCAACAAAGCCGAGCGCGCCACGGATCGAATTGCCCGTTGTGGATTGAACGGTTGAGCGAAAGAACTCGGTCGCATCTGCACGAACGTGTGTGTACGAGCCGCGTGGACCGGCCGGCGCGGTAACGAGAAGGTAGTCGCGCCGGCTTGCGTCAGCAATAGGCTCGGCAACTCCGTTGCCGGGGAATCCATAGAGGCTTACAGGCACGCCCGCGTTTGGATTTCCGAACGGATCGCGGAGTGGGGTGATTACAGTTAAGGTGACAATTACCTGCGCAGGCACATGAATTGGCCCATATTGGATGTCCCAAGCGTTGGCTACATAGTTACTGCCAGAGTAGTAATTTGTCGAATAGTTTGCAGCCAAATTTCCCAACGGGATTCCGGCGACCTCTTGGGCGACTACTGATAGTCGGACACACTGTAGGAACATCAGAGCGATCGCCACCCGGAGGAGAGTAGTTGGCTGCATGAGCAAGTGCTCCGAATTAAGGATGAGTGTTTGGGCGATGATCCCGAGCGGATTCCAACCGCGCGGCATGGCGAATCGCCGCTTCGAGGCCGAAGTTAACACACTCTCCGGACCAGGTAAGCGCACGAGTTGGTGAAATCCCGGCGTAGAGCGCACCCGGCGGAAGTAGGCTTGCCGCCGAATCCATCGTTGACTGCAAATCCGATCCATTGGCAGTTCCGCCTTGACTAGCGTTGGAGCGCAGGTTCGTCGAAATTCTCGGGTTAAATCGTCCAACGCTTGCCTACCACAACTGACGGGATTCCCACCCAAACCGGACAAGAGATTTCCGACTTTTTCGTTTTTTTCCCCCAGCTTGCCGTGTTACAGCCGCGCGGCGATAATCTGCCTCGGTCCTGGCATTTTTTTCTTGTCCGCTTTCTCCTCGCTTTCCGTCTAACGGAGTGGGCAGTGGACCTGCAACCTGCAAACGGCCGGCCGGCGCCGCCGGGCGATCTGCTTTCCCGCGCGCGGGACGGCGACGCCGACGCGCTCGGCCAGTTGCTCGATGGCTTTCGCGGCTACCTGCTGGCGGTCGCGCACCGCGAGCTCGATGGTGGTCTGCGCGCCAGGCTCGGTCCCTCCGACCTGGTGCAAGAGACGTTCTTGCGCTCGCAGCGGGCGCTGGCGAACTTTGCCGGAGCGAACCAGGAGGAACTACGGGCCTGGCTCGCCCAGATCCTGGTCAACCGCTGCCGCGACCTGCGCGACGAGCATGTGCTGACCGCGAAACGAGCGATTCATCGCGAGGTGCCTTTGGAAGCGGATGGCTCGGCCATTGGCCCGGTCAACGGATTGGCGGCCGACACGCTGACCCCCAGCGGTCACGCGATCGCCGACGAAGAGCTGGCTGGGTTGATGACGGCGCTAACGCAGTTGCCGGACGAATGCCGGCAGGTTGTCTGGTTGCGAAATTGGGAGGGGCTGACGTTCGACGAGGTCGGCCGGCGCACCGGCCGCTCGGCCGAGGCCGCCCGCAAAGTGTTTTCGCGCGGCGTCCGGCAGTTGGCTGAGCTTCTGGAACCGAGCGATGCGACAAGTTCCCTCGGATCGCTCTGACCAGTTCGCTGATAAGGGCGAAGAGCCGCTGGCGCCGCTGTTGGCCGACTACCACGCGGCGCTGCTCGCCGGAGCAGCGGAGCCGCAAACCGCCGATCACGTGGCGGATGCTTCGCATCTTGATCTCGACGCCCCGTCGCAGGCCGAGCTTGCCCGAGCGCAGCGGGTGATTCGCAGCCTGGTGCGGGCTCGGAAGTTGACCGCCAGCGGCGCCACGCCGAGCGCCGGCGGGTCAGCGGCAACCGCCGAAGCGTTGCCATCGTGGCTTGCACTGGCTGAGATGGGGGGGGACGGCACACCCCTCAAGCAGCTCGGGCGGTTTGAGATGGTGCGCGAGCTGGGGCGCGGCGGGCTGGGGGTCGTGTTCTTGGCCTACGACCCTGTGCTGCGGCGCCAAGTGGCCCTGAAAGTTCCACGACCCGAGGTGCTGCTGAGCCGGGAGGCGAGCGCACGCTTCGATCGCGAAGCGCAGGCGGTGGCGCGGCTGCTGCACCCCAATCTGGTGCCGGTTTATGAAATCGGGCAGGTGGGGGTGATCAAGTACATCGCGGCGGCTTATTGCACGGGGCCGAATCTGGCCAACTGGTTGCGCGAGCAGTCGGTACCACCGTCGCCGCGCACGGCGGCGGCGCTCGTGGCGCAACTGGCCGACGCCGTGCAATACGCGCATACACGAGGGGTACTGCACCGCGACATCAAGCCGAGCAACGTGGTCCTCGAGCCGATCGGCGACGAGCTCGATCTCACTGTCGACAAGTCGCGCGCGCCGTCGCTGCGCTTCACGCCCAAGCTGGTCGACTTTGGCCTGGCCAAGCTGGAGGGAAGCAACGACGGGGAAACGCGCACCGGCACGATGCTGGGCACGCCGGGCTACATGGCGCCCGAACAGATCGAGGGACGGCTCGCCGACATCGCCCCAGCGACCGACGTGTATGGGCTGGGGACCGTGCTCTACGAACTGCTGACGGGCCGCTGCCCGTTCGCAGCGACTTCGGTGGCGCACAGCGCGCGGCTGGTGCTCAGCGAGGAGCCGACGCGTCCGCGGCAATGGAATCGGAGCGTGCCCGCTGATCTCGAAGCCATCTGCCTGAAGTGCCTGGAGAAGTCGCCGTCGCGGCGATATGCGTCGGCGGCGGAACTGGCGGCCGATTTACGTCGATTTCAAACTGGGGAGCCGACGCGCGCGCGGCCGGCGGGGATGCTCCGGCGTGTCGTGAAATGGTCGCGGCGCAAGCCGTGGGCGGCGGCGCTGGTGTTCGTGGTGGCGCTCAGCACGGCGATTTTGAGTGCAGGGGGCGCCTTCTACACATGGCATCTGCGTGATTCGCTGGCGCGCGAATCGCGACTGAAGAACGACCTGGCACGGACCGCCGCCGACTTGCAGACCGCGATCTACCCGCTTGAGCTCGCGCGCTTGCAGAAAATGTGGGAACGGGGGGATTCCGCGGGCGTGCGGCAAGCGCTCGCGAAGCTGCGCGAGTCGCGGCCAGGCGCGGCGACAGATTTCGCCATTGCGTATCTGGATCGAGTGACGAACCGGCCGCCGCATCAGGTGCTCGAGCACCCTGGCGAAGTGTACGGTCTGGCTTACTCGCCCGATGGCACCTTGCTAGCGTCGTGCGGAGAGAACAAAGAGATACGGCTCTGGAACGTCGCAGACGGGCGGCTGCTACGGACCTTCACCGGGCACACCGCCGAAGTGAACTGCGTGGCGTTTTCGCCCGATGGCGCGTCGCTCTACGCCGTGGACGACTCGGGGCGGATCGTGCGCTGGCAAGTCGCCGACGGGGCGATCCTCGACGAGCGGCCGGCCACGAATCAGCGTTTGTGGAACGTCGCGTTGTCGCCCGACGGCCAGCGTCTGGCCGTCGTGGGGGACTACGCCGTTAGCGCGGGAACACTGACCGATAACTCTCTGCTAATCGTGCATGGCACGAGCAGCGGATTGCCAGTTTTGTTCGAGCATCGCGCGGAAGCTGGGCATCGCGCCGCCGAGTTTTCGGCCGATGGTCGTTTGTGGGTGACCGGTGGTTATCGCAAAACGCTCTCCGTCTTCGAACCTGCGGAGGCCGCCAGCCAGGTGCTGGATCCGACGACGGAGCCGGGGTGGACGCTGGCTGCGACGCGGGACGGGGCCCTGGTTGCCGTCGCCACGCCCGGCGGCAACATCCTGGTATTGGATACGTCGATTCGCAAGCTGATCCACCAATGGCGCAGCCAATTCAACGAGATCGAAGCGCTGCAATTCGCGCCGGACGGAACGTACCTGGTGTCCGTCGGGCGCGATGGAGTGGTTCGGTTTTGGGAACCGCGCACGGGCTCACTGTTGGATGCGCTTGACACCGGCGCGGACCGGCTGTGGGCGGTGCGCATCTCGCCCGATGGCAGTCGGATCGCGGCGGCGGGCAGTTCGGGGAAAATCGTGGCGTGGCTACGCAGCGAGTTTCCCTGGAAACGATTCGTCAAGCCGCGAGGCGGCGCCGATCTGGCAACCTCGATTTGCCCGGCTCGGAAGTTCGTCGCGCATACATCCTCGCCAGGGCAAGTTGAGCTGATCGATGCCGAAACCGGAGTCGCGACAATGTCCTTTCCAGTGCGCTTTGCCGAGGTGGGCAGCGACATCAAGTTCTCGCTCGATGGCGAGTTGCTCGGGTCGACTCAGGTATACGGCCCTCAGGCTTCGGTGGAACTGCGCCGGCTAACTCCAACCGACTCGGCAAAGCGGCAGCGATCGATTCTCGATTTCGACCCGGGCGAGCATCAGCGGCGCAACTGCCTGGCTTTTTCGCCCGATGGCAAGCGGGCGTACCTACTTGCGCGCGACGATCGAATTCGCATCGTCGATGGCAAGTCGCTGGAAGTCATCGGCGAGACAAGCAACCCCGCGTATCGCGATGCCATCATGATCCTCGACGCAACCGACACGGAGCTGATCGTGATTAGCCGGCAGGCTGACGTCTCGGTTGTCGATCTGACGTCGAATCGCGTTACGCAGGCGTTCTCGTTGCCGAAGGGCGCGACATTTTTCAACTGTGCCCAAGCGGGAAAGGTATTGGCAACGACGGGGCGCTCGGCTGGAGTTTGGCACATCGCCAGCGGCCGCCAGGAACGGACGCTCGAGTGCGATGGACGGATTCTGGCGGCTGAGTGCTTGCCGTCGGGGGGCGAAGTGGCGATTCTGCACGATCCGGCGACGATCACCCTGTTCGACCTGAGGACCGGCGGACGGACAATCCACCTGGCGGCGCCCGTGGGAGCAAATAGCCTGAGCTTTTCACTGGATAGCAGCGCGTTGATCGCGGCCGGAACAACCGATTCGCAGCTCGACGTACGCGTCTGGGATAGCAAGCCGGCCAACTCGCGGTAGGCGTCGGGGCATCCACGTTGGAGCGTTGGTCCGGTTTGCCGCGACAGCGCAGCGTGCAACCGCCGTGGCTGCGCATTCTTGTGTTGTCCGGCAGAGGCGGCACAATAGTGGGTCGTCTGGCCGACTTCGTTCGCTGGCCCGACGCCGGAACCACGCACCTCTGGAAGGAGCCGCCGTGAGTCGACCCGTTACGCTCTTCACCGGTCAGTGGGCCGATCTGCCGCTCGAGGATCTTGCGCGGCGGGCCGCCGAGTTCGGCTATCAGGGGTTGGAGCTCGCCTGCTGGGGGGACCACTTCGACGTCCGACGGGCGCTCGACGACGACGGCTACTGTGCCGCGCGCCGCGACCTGCTCGAACGGCACGATCTGCAACTGCTGGCGATCAGCACGCACCTGGTCGGGCAGGCGGTGCTCGATCCGATCGACGAGCGGCACCAGGCGATTCTGCCACCGCATGTGTGGGGCGAGGGCCATCCGCACAAAGTGAACGCCCGGGCCGCGGAGGAGCTGAAGAAGACCGCGCGGGCGGCGCAGCGGCTGGGGGTGAGCGTCGTCAACGGCTTCACCGGCTCGAGCATCTGGCACTTGCTGTATTCGTTTCCGCCCGTGAGCGACCAGATGATCGCGGCCGGCTTTGAGCTGTTCGCCGAGCGGTTCGAGCCGATTCTCGACGTGTTCGGCGAGTGCGGCGTGCGGTTCGCGCTCGAAGTTCACCCGACCGAAATCGCCTTCGACCTGCACAGCGCTGCGCGCGCCCTCGAGGCGATCGGCCGCCGCGAGGAGTTCGGCTTCAACTTCGACCCGAGCCATTTGCAATGGCAGGGGGTCGACCCGGTGGAGTTTCTGCGGGCGTTTCCCGATCGCATCTATCACGTGCACATCAAAGACGCTGTGGTGCGGCTCGACGGCCGCTCGGGAATCCTGGGGAGCCATCTGCCGTTCGGCGATCCGCGGCGCGGCTGGGACTTTCGCTCGCCGGGGCGCGGCAGCGTGAACTTCGAAGAAATCATCCGCACGCTCAACCAGATCGGCTACGACGGTCCGCTGTCGGTCGAGTGGGAAGATCCTGGCATGGATCGCGAAGCCGGAGCGCGCGAGGCGTGTGAGTTCGTGCGGCGGCTCGATTTCGCGCCGAGCGGCGCGGCATTCGACGCGGCCTTTCAACGGTGAACGGTTCGCGCGGGCGACGATAGCGTATTGCGCACGCGGAAACACAGAGGGCGCGGAGGATTACTCCCCGCGGAGGCTGTAGCCGACGCCGCGCACCGTGACGATCATCTGCTGGCGATCGGCGACCTCGACCTTCTTGCGCAACAGGTTGATATAAACGTCGATCACGTTGGTCATCGACCCGTTCGATTCGCGCCACACGGCGCGCGCGATCATGTCGCGGGTGACGTTGCTGTTCTTGTTGCGCAAGAGAAACTCCAGCAAGTCGAACTCGCGGTTCGTCAACTCGATCGGTTCGCCGCCGCGGAGGACATCGCCCGAGATTAGATCCATCCGCAGGTCGCCGGCTTTGAGGACTGTCTCGCGGCTGCTATCGCGGCGCAGCAAGGCGCGCAAGCGCGCCAGCAATTCGGCGAAGGCGAACGGCTTGACGAGGTAGTCGTCGGCTCCAGAGTCGAGTGCCAACACGCGATCGTCAACGCTATCGCGGGCGGTCAGAATCAGCACCGGTTTCTTGAAGCCGGCCTGGCGCAGCTCGGCGAGTAGTTCGAGTCCGCTGCGCCCAGGAAGCATCAGGTCGAGAACCACGGCGTCGATGCTTTCGCTCAGCGCTTGCCGCAGACCTGTCTCGAAATCGGTAGCGGCGACTGTCGTGTAGCCCTCGTCGGTGAGGCCGCGCTCCAACGTGCGCAACATTTTCTTCTGGTCTTCGATGACCAAGAGGCGCGCGGCGGAAGCCTGGCGTGGTTCAAGCACACTGGAATTCATGCAACCACCTGCGGGACGTTGCGCGGAGCGCGGATGCGCTGGCAATCTCCAGCTTATATCGCATGCGTCGGGTCGGGAATGCAGCGTTTTACTGGGACTCGGCACGGTTTGCTTGTAACCTTGCGGAATCGCAAGCTGGGCGCACACGCGCTGGCAATGACCGGACGCGCGCGCTTTGCAGAGCGTCCCTACGATGCACCGATTTGCGAATCAATTTCACTTGCGAGCGCAGCGTGGGCCGACGGCGGCCCCTCCCTCGACGCTAGCGAGCACCGTAGAATCACTTTTTCGTAAGGTTGCCTGATCGGCATCCCCGCACAGCGCAGTTGGGCACCTGCCGAGTAAACGGAGACGAGATCATCATGGCCAGAGATTACGCGCACCCCGAGGCGCTGGTGAGCACCCAATGGGTCGAAGATCATCGCCGCGATCCCAAGGTCCGCATCGTCGAATCGGACGAAGACCTGTTGCTCTACGACACCGGGCACATCCCCGAGGCAGTGCGAATCGACTGGGTGACCGACTTGCAAGACGCGGTCGTGCGCGACTACTTGGGTCGCGAACGCTTCGCGCGGCTCTGCTCCGAAAAGGGGATCGCCAACGACACGACCGTCGTCGTCTACGGCGACAAGAACAACTGGTGGGCCTGTTACGCTTTCTGGGTCTTCAAGCTCTACGGACACGACGACGTGCGGGTGATGAACGGTGGCCGCAAGCTGTGGGAAGCAGAGGGGCGCCCGCTGGTGCGCGACCCCGAGCCAAAGTACCCGTCGGCCAATTACGTCGCCAAGGAGCCCGATCCGGCGATCCGCGCTTTTCGCGACGAAGTGCTCAAGCATCAGAAGGCAGGGCGGCCGCTGGTCGATGTGCGCTCGACCGACGAATACACCGGGGCCAAATTGCACATGGCCGACTATCCCCAGGAGGGGGCGCTGCGCGGCGGGCATATTCCCGGCGCGGCGAGCATCCCCTGGTCGAAGGCCGTCAACGACGACGGCACCTTCAAGAGCGCCCGCGAGTTGGAGAAACTGTACGCCAAGGAGAACAAGCTCAAGCGCCGCGGACGGATCATCGCTTATTGCCGGATCGGCGAGCGGTCGAGCCACACCTGGTTCGTGCTCAAGTACCTGCTGGGCTACCCAAATGTAAAAAACTACGACGGCAGTTGGACCGAGTGGGGCAACCTGGTTGGCGTGCCGATCGAAAAGGGGATGCCGGCGGGCGCGGGGGCGTGAGGACGCGAGCGAAAATGGGACTGGCTCCGAGCCGTCAAAACAACGCCCCGTGAGGAATGGCACCAGCGAGGTGCCTGTCCCAATTTTCGCTGGACCAAAGGCAGTCTCGATGACCAATGACGCCGCCAGCGAGCCCGCCCGGCTGACCGCGATCGTCGACGAGTTCGCCGACTTCGAGCCGCGCGAACGGCTCGAAGCGCTCGTCGAGTTCGCCGATCAGATGGCGCCGCTGCCGGCCGAGCTGGCCGAAAAGCGCGACGCCGAGGCGCATCGCGTCCACGAGTGCCAGACGCCGGTCTTCCTGTGGGTCGAGGTGCGCGACGGGCGAGTGATGATCTTTGCGGACGTCGCCCCCGAGGCGCCCACCGTCAAAGGGTTCCTCGCACTCTTGATCGACGCGCTGTCGGGAGCTTCGCCGGCCGAAGTTGCCGCCGTGCACGACGACCTCCTGCAGCGGCTCGGGCTCGTCGACGTGCTGGGGATGATGCGGATGCGTGGGCTGCACGCCGTGCTGTACTACATTCGCAAGCAAGCTGCTGCCGCGCCCGCCGAACACTGAAAGCTGAACACGGAACACTCCGCCTGTGCCTGATCCACTGATTTCTATCCGCCAGATCACCAAACGCTTCGCCGGCGTGACGGCGCTCGACGAGGTGTCGCTGGACATCGTGCGCGGCGAGCTGCATGCGATCGTCGGCGAGAACGGCGCCGGCAAGAGCACGCTGATGAAGATCGTGGCCGGCGTGCTCGGCGACTACGAAGGCGAGCTGCTGATTGGCGGCCAGGCGCGTCGTTTCAGCAGCCCGCGCGATGCCGAAGCGGCCGGTGTGAGTATCATTCACCAGGAATTGAACCTCGTCGGCACGCTGTCGGCGGCGGCTAACATCTTTCTGGGGCGCGAACGCCGCACGCGGCTGGGGCTGCTCGACGAGCGCGGCATGCAGCAAGCAGCCGCCGCGTTGCTCCGGCAGCTCGAATGCCCGATCCGGCCCGACGCCCTGGTCAGCACGCTGCGTGTTGGCGATCAGCAGCTCGTCGAAATCGCCAAGGCGTTGTCGATCGCAGAAGGGCGTTTCAAGACCCCAAACGAGTCAACGTCGGGTGCCATTGCCAGCTCGCCTGGCAGTGCCCGCGCAAACTCCGCACTGCTGGACAAGCCAGCAGTGGCACCCAGCGCAGGTCTTGAAACGCCCCACGACAACATTCTGATCATGGACGAGCCGACGAGTGCCCTGACCGAAGCCGAAGTCGCCCGGCTCGATCGCGTGATCGCCGAGCTGCGCCGCCGCGGCGTGACGATCCTCTACATCTCGCACAAGATGAACGAGGTCTTCCGCCTGGCTGATCGCATCACGGTGCTGCGCGACGGGCGATTAGTGAAGACGGTTGATCGGGCCGCGACCAGCCCGCGCGAGGTGACGCACCTGATGGTCGGGCGCGAGATCGAAGCCACGCACCTGGCGGCGCGACTGGCGCGTGGCGAGGTGGTGCTGGAAGTGGAACACTTGTCGCTCCCCTGGCCGGGTCACGCCCGGCGCTGGCGGCTTGACGACGTTTCGTTCACGTTGGCGCGCGGTGAAGTGCTGGGGATTGCCGGCCTGATGGGGGCGGGGCGGACCGAACTGCTGGAGTGCTTGTTTGGAGCGGCGGCCCAGCCACATCAGGGGACAATTCGCTTAAACGGGCAAGTCGTGCGCTTCGCCCATCCCGACGAAGCGCGGCGCGCCGGCCTCGCCCTGGTGACCGAGGACCGCAAGCGGTTGGGTCTGTTCGCCAACTTGTCGGTTGGCGCGAACACCACGCTTTGCACCTTGCAGGAAATGCGCAGTGCAGGGCTTGTGAACTTGTCGCGCGAGCATCAGGTTGCGGCTGATACCGCGCGCCGGCTAGCGATCAAAACCGCCGGCGTCGAGGCGCCGATCACGAGCCTCTCGGGAGGCAATCAGCAGAAGGCGATCATCGGCCGCTGGCTGCTCACCCGACCGCGCGTGCTGTTGCTCGACGATCCGACGCGCGGGATTGACGTGGGGGCCAAGGCCGAGCTCTATCGGCTGATCGACGAACTGGCGCGCGAAGGTTTAGGCATCATCGTTACTTCGAGCGAGCTGCCCGAGTTGTTGACTCTATGCGACCGCATCCTGGTGCTGTGCGAGGGGCGGTTGACGGGAGAGTTTTCGCGGGCCGAGGCGAGCGAAGCGCGGATCATGGAAGCGGCCACGGCGCACGTGGGAGTGGCTTCAGTCTGAGCGCTGTTTGATTGCCCGACAATGTGATTCGCGGGAGAATGGGTGCGATCAGTTGGTGGCTGTCTTCGCGGCGTGTCGCGCAAGCGTGCAGGGTAGTTCGATGCGACGAGTTGGCATTCTTGGCACCACGCTGCTAGCGAACGTGCTCATCCCTAGTATCGCGGTCGCCTGCTTGTGGACCTATCACACGGATATTTATGGACGATCCGTGGTGCTCAATGACCCCGGGGACGAATCGTATCTGCTCGATGCAAATCGCCAGCGGACGGAGCGCACCGCGCATCTCAAGCGCCTCAAGGCCAAGTTCGAACGACAACCTGAGAATGCCGACTACAAGGATCGCAATGACTACGCCGTGGTGCTGATGAGCCTGGGGGAGGCAAGCAAGGCGATCGAGATTCTGCAAGCGATCGAGGCCGAGCGGCCCAACGAATACGTCACGGCGGTGAACTTGGGGACCGCGTTTGAGCTCAGCGGCGATCTGGACCGCGCGCTCGAATGGATCAGAATCGGCATCGAGCGCAATCCCGACGCGCACCGCGGCAGCGAATGGCTGCACGTCAAGATTCTGGAAGCCGAAATCGCGCTGCGCAGCGGCCCGGCGTGGCTGGCATCGCACTCGATACTCGGGCTCGACTTCGGCGATGACTTTGTGCCGGTGTTCCCGTCGTCGCAGGTTCAGGGCAACACAGGGCAGGAGCTGAATTGGGAAACGGTGGAATCAAGCATCGAATACCAGTTGCGTGAACGGATCAGCCTGATTCCGCCGCCCAACGCCGTGGTCGCCGATTTGCTTGCCGATCTGGCTTGCTTGCGGGCGTTGAATCAATCGTTCGAGCTGGCCATTCCGATCTACGAGTTGGCGCTTGAGTACGAGCCGACGCGTCGCGAGCTCGTTGAGAAGCGATTAGCGCGGGCGCGTGAGATCGTCGCGGCTAATCCGCGCAGTTTACAGCCGGCCAATCAATTTGATTTTGCAAGCATCGCAATCAAGCTCGGCCTCTGCGGCGGCTGTTGATTATCGGCTTCTGGTTTGGCTGGTATCTGAATCGAAAGCCAGCGCGAAGCACGAATTCGAGTGGGCCGCACTGAGCAAACTGGTTGCATCAGGGCCGTGTCGATCCAGCTTCACCGCCTGCTACGCCCCGATGTAGCGGGAATAGAGCGTCTTGGCGGCTGACGGGTCATCAGTCCCCGAGATGATCGCGCGGCCATCGGCAAAGACCGTCAGCACAAAACTATCGACGTGCAAGCGCAGCAGGTAGCTGTTGCGAGTGACGCGGCCGGCGGACGCCAACCGTTCGGCCAGCGCCTCAAGCGAGATGCGCTCACCCGTCGGCGGACTGATCTGCACGGCGTTGCGTCCGCAAAGCACAACCGGTTGCCCGCCACGCTCGCCTGAGAGCCAGAGAAACTCTTTGCCTCGGCAGGTGGGGCAACCGCCGGAGTCGCGCAGGGCATCGAGCTTGATCTGTCGGGTGGTGTTCGACCAGAGATCGATCATCACCAGCGCGCGATTCACGGCGTCGCGGCGGCCGGCCAGCAGTTTGATCGCTTCCATCGATTCGAGCGAGGCGACCACTCCGATCGTGGGGCCGAGGATGCCCGCCGTGTCGCACGTGGCCGTGGTCCCCGGCGGCGGGGCGTCTTCCATCATGCAGCGGAGACAGGCGGTTTCGCCCGGCAGAATGACGCGCACCTGCCCTTCGGCGCCGATCGCGCCGCCGTAGATCCACGGGGTGCGCGTTTTGCAGGCGGCGTCGTTCAAGAGGAAGCGGGTCTCGAAGTTGTCGGTGCCGTCGACGATGACATCGACCGCGTCGACGAGCGCCAGCACGTTGTCGTGCGTCAGGTCGGCGACGACCGGCTCGACTTCGATCGTGGAGTTGATCGCGCGCAGTTTGGCGGCGGCGGCCACGGCCTTGGGCAAGCCGGCGGCGACGTCCTGCTCGTCGAACAACACTTGCCGCTGCAAGTTGTGCAACTCGAGAAAGTCGCGATCGACGATCCGCAGATGCCCGACGCCGGCCCGGGCCAGGGTGTTGGCGATCACGCTCCCCAGCGCGCCGCAACCGACGACTAGCGCCCGGCTGGCGGCCAAGCGCTGTTGGCCCTCGCGGCCGATGTAGGGGAAGAGCGTCTGCCGTGAGTAGCGGGCGAGGGGATCGGGGATTTGGGATGCGGGTTCGGTCACTTCGAGCCTGCGACGAGGGTGTACATCGAGTTGACCATGCCAGCCCGCCACGCAGCAAGGGTGCGTGGGCTACTCGCGCCGCGCCGGCGAGTTCTCTCCCTCGCTTCGCTTCGGGCTAGTGTTTTGAGGAATCCACGGCGGCGCGGACGAGGAATCCGGCGATGTGCCCACGCCCGGCGGTGTCGGCCTGCAACGTATCGCAAGCGCTTCGGGCGGCGGCGGTCGAGGCGCAAGCTTCCGTCGTGCATTCGACCAGCAGGGGGAGTGACGATGTGGCGGCCAGGTTGGCGAATTGATCGGGGTCGCAGGCATCGACTAGCAGGGCCTGCGGCCAAGGCTGACTTTCATACAGCGGAATCGCACCGGCCGATCCAGTGGCACCCGACGGAAGGGCTTGAGGTCTGACGCTTGAGACTTGAGGAAAAGCACTGCTGGACAAGCCAGCAGTGGCACCCGAAGTTTTGCCAACTCGCTGGATGAGAATGATTCCGCCGGCGGCACGGCGCACATCGAAGTCGAGTGATTCTGACGGATCGACGATCGCCAGGCCGACCGCGGCGTGTCGCGAGAGCCGCTGCAATTGCTCAACGATTTGTTGCGATGTGCCGGCAATATCGGCCACCAGCAGCACGCCGAACTGGCTGGCCGCTTCGCAGAGCGCGTCGTCGGGCGAGCGGACGAGCATCGCCAGGTGGGCTTCGCGCCAGTGCGACAACTCGACACCGGGCACAAGTGACCGATCCGTGGCGCGGAGCACCCAGCCGGCGCCGTCGAACCAGAAGCCCCGCTCCCGCACGCTGAGGGGGCGTAGGCCAAGCCAGCGCTCGTGACGGGCGAGCACGTCATTGCCGCACGCCAGTTCCAGCTTCAGGCGATAGCGATGCGGCAATTGCGGCGTCCAGAAGCAAGGATCGGGAATCGCCGCCTCGCAGGCAATGGTTGCTAACTCGGTTGCGTTGCCTGGTCGCGGGCCGATTTGGCGCAGCGCCACCGCGGCGGTGAGCGTGCTGGCATGCTCGCAGAAGGGGCCGTCGATCGTGCCGCGCAATTGAGGCGCCGTGCGATGTGGTCTCGGAACTCCGGCCTCAGAGAGGCCGGCTACAGAATCGAGATCCGGCAGCTCGACTTGAATCCGCGCGACGACGCTCGAGAGCTCGGCGACGCGTACTAGGGCGGCGTCGAGCAGGTCGGCCGCGAGCTGCTCGGGTGTTGGTGGCGCGGCGCCAATCATGCGCTCAGTTCCTCGGCATCGCGGGCGAGCGCCTCGGCCAAGTAGCGGCCCGTGACGCTGCCGGCCACGTTGGCGACTGCTTCGGGCGTGCCAGTGGCCACGACGCGGCCTCCTTCGTCGGCGGCGCCGGGGCCCAAGTCGATGAGGTAGTCGGCCGCTTTGAGGATTTGCATGTTGTGTTCGACCACGATCAGCGAGTGGCCAACTTCCAGCAGGGCCTCGAAGCAATCGAGCAGTTGCACCACGTCGGCGAAGTGCAGGCCAGTGGTCGGTTCGTCGAGCACGAACAGGGTGCGGCCCCGCCGGGCGGCGGCCAGGTAGGCAGCCAGCTTCAGTCGCTGCGATTCGCCGCCACTGAGGGTGTTGGCCGGCTGGCCGAGCCGCACATAGTCGAGTCCGACCGACATCAAGCGCTTGAGCCGGGCCTGCACCTTGGTGTGGCCGCGGAAGAAAGTAAACGCCTCGCGGACCGTCATATCGAGCACTTCGGCGATGTTGCGGCCGCGGTACCGGACGTCGAGGATTTCGCGACGGTAGCGCGTGCCCTGGCATTGGCCGCACTTCATGTACACATCGGCCATGAACTGCATGTCGATCTCGATCTGGCCGGCGCCTTGGCAGCCGGGGCACTGGCCGGCTTCGGCGTTGAAGCTGAAGTAACTAGCCGTGTAATTGCGCACCTTGGCGTCGAGCGTGTCGGCGAAGACCTCGCGGATTTCGTCGAAGGCTTTGACGTACGTCACGGGGTTCGAGCGCGCGGAACGGCCGATCGACGATTGATCGACCATCGTCACGTCGTCGAGCTGGCCGTCGCCGAAGACGTCGTCGTAGTCGAGCGGCTTGGGGGCTTCCTTGCGCTTGCGGCGGCAGAGTGCCGGGTAGAGCGTGTCTTCGACCAGCGTGCTTTTGCCGGCGCCGCTGACGCCGGTGACCACGCACAACATGCCCAGCGGAAACTCGACCGTGACGTTTTGCAGATTGTTGCCACGAGCGCCGGTGAGGCGGATGACGCCGCTCCTGGCCGCTCGGCGCTGGGCGGGGGCGCGCGTTGAGCGGCGCCCCGCCAGGTAATCGCCCGTGATGCTCTTGGGGCACGCGAGCATTTCAACGGGCGTGCCTTGGAACACGACCTGGCCGCCACGTTCGCCGGCGCCAGGGCCGATTTCGACGAGTTGGTCGGCGGCGCGCAAGAACGCCTCTTCGTGCTCGACGACGACGACGGTATTGCCACGCTGGCGCAACCGCTGGACGGTGCCAAGCAATCGGGCGGTGTCGCCGGCGTGCAGACCGACTGAGGGCTCATCCAGCACGTAGAGAGCGCCAACGAGGCTGCTCCCCAGCGCCGAGGTGAGCGAGACGCGCTGCAGCTCGCCGCCGCTGAGGGTGCGCAGCGTGCGGTCGAGCGCGAGGTAGCCCAGGCCGACGGAGTCGAGGTAGGTGAGCCGAGCCTGCACTTGTTCGAGCGGCGTGCGGGCCAGGGCGCGCTCGAAAGGCGTGAGTTGCAAATTGCCTAGGAAAGCCAGCCCATCGCGAACTTTCAACTTACAGAGCTCGGCGATGTTCAGCCCGCCGACGCGCGTCGCCAGCGCCTCGGGACGGAGCCGCGCGCCGCCGCAGGCAGGGCAAGGGCGATAGCTGCGCCAGCGGCTCATGAACACACGCAAGTGCATCTTGTACTTGTGCCGTTCGAGCCAGGCGAAGAAGCCGCGCAGCCCGCCGAAGTTGCGCTCGGGAACGCCTTCGACCACTAGCGCGATTTGTTCCGGCGTCAATTGGTCGAACGGCACGTCGAGCGGCAGTTGGCAATCCGCGGCAAGTTCCTTGAGCTCCTCGAGCTCGTGGGCGTAAGCGGGCGTGTTCCAGGGAGCGACGGCCCCCTCGGCCAAGGTTTTCTGGCGGTCGGGCACGACCAGGTCGAGGTCGATGTCCATCACGTTGCCGAAGCCCTCGCACTCGGGGCAGGCGCCCAACGGACTATTGAAGCTGAACAACCGCGGCTCGGGATCGGGATAATCGATACCGCAGCGCTCGCAGCGCAAGCGCGTGCTGAGGGTGAGGCGCAGCCAGGGGTGGCCATCGAGGTCCACTTCTTCGGTCGCTGGCAGTGCGCTGGTGTCGCCCGGAGTGCCGGATTGCGAATCGATCCAGACGTGCGCCGCGCCGTCCCCTTTGGCGAAACAGATTTCGAGCGAATCGACGAGCCGCTCGCGCGAAGTGGAGCCGGCCGCGAGCCGATCCACGACGACGTAAAGCGGTTCAGCATGCGCGATATCCGCTGAACCAGGATTCGCAGTCCGTGGCGAATCGACCTTCGTCAATTCCTCCAGCGTGAGCGCCCGGCCGGCGAAGATCACCCGACCGAAGCCTTCTTCGCGCAAGGTTTCGGTCTGCTGTGCAGGGGTGGCCGTGCTGTCGGTTTCAACGACAAACGAGATCATGAACCGCATGCCGGCGGGCAGGGATTCGAGCAGGGACGCGGCCGATTGCGGCGTCTCGCGCTCGACCGGCTGATCGCATGAGCGACAGAACACGCGGCCGATCTTGGCATACAACAGGCGCAAGTAGTCGGCCGTTTCAGTGGCCGTGCCGATCGTGGCCCGGCTCGAACGGCTGGGCGATTGCCGCCCGACGGCGATGGCCGGCGGCAGGCCGTCGACGCGTTCGGCGGCCGGTTTTTCGAGGCGTTCGAGAAACTGCCGCGTGTAGGCGGAAAAGGTCTCGATGTAGCGGCGTTGTCCTTCGGCATACAGCGTGTCGAAAGCCAGGCTGCTTTTGCCGCTGCCGCTGACGCCGCAGAAGACGATGAGCTGGCGGTGCGGCAAGTCGAGGTCGATCTTGCGGAGGTTGTGAACCTCGACGCCACGCAGCGAAATCACGCGGGGGGCGCTCATCCGATCAAGGGCCGCAGCACGTGGTGCGAGATGCGCAGCGAGCGTTTGCGCCCTTCGAGCTCGTGACGGAAAGCGTCGTCCTCGACTTCGACCGAGATGGTACCGCGATAGCCGACGTCGCCTAGCGCGCCGATCCAGGCAGCCCAATTCACCTCACCCAGGCCCGGAATCTTCGGCACTTCCCAGCCGATCGAGAAGATGCCTTGCTGGTTCAGCTTGTCGCGATCGATTCGCAGATCCTTGGCGTGCGTGTGGAACAACTTGGGGGCGAACTCGTACATCGGCTTGACGTAATCCATCATCTGCAAAATGAAGTGAGATGGATCGAAGTTCAGCCCGAAATGGCCGGAAGGGATTGCCGCGAACATCTGCCGCCAGATTTCGGGGGAACGGGCGAGGTTCTTGCCACCGGGCCACTCGTTCTTGCCAAAATACATCGGGCAGTTCTCGATGGCGACCCGCACGCCGCGCTCTTCGGCATGGCGAATGATGGCGGGCCAGACTTCACGGAAGCGGGCAAAGTTCTCCGTGAACGGCCGCGTGTGGTCGTTGCCGATGAAGGTATTGACGACGTCGAGGCCGAGCAGCTTCGCGGCGTCGATCACCTTATATAAGTGCGCAATCGCCTGCGACGATTCGGCGGCGTCGCCCGACAGTGGGTTGGGGTAGTAGCCCAAGGCCGAGATGCCGACGCCGTATTTGTGGCAAAGCGAATTGACGTCGTCGGCTTTGGCTTGGGTGAAGCCAATGACATCGATGTGAGTGACGCCGGCAAAACGCCGCTCGGCTGGCCCGACGGGCCAGCACATGACTTCGAGATTGTCGTAGTCTTCGGTGCGGGCGAACGCCAACAGCTCTTCCAGCGAGAGCTCGGGCAGAATGGCGGTCACAAACCCAAGCTTCATGGCGCACCTGGCGAGCGGCATTCGAGATTGTGTCGGCGAAAACCGTCATTATATCGCCGCAAGAGTGGGTCGATATGGGGCGAGCTCGTAGCCAGCTTGCCGACTCGGTTTACTTGCGCACGAGCCAATTTGACCGCGCGCTCCGGTGATGTATGTTTGCCTGGCGAATTGCGCCTTCTGCCAACACTTATCCCCTAGCAGAGGGACCAAAGCAATGCGACGAATGCTCGTCTGGGCGGCCCTGGTCGGACTAATCGGTACAGTCGCGGGCTGCAAAAGCAATCCGCAAACGCCGAGCGGCGGCAGTGGCGGGCCCTATCTTGCACCGCCTCACGTAAGTGGCGGATACGCGCCGGGCTAGTGCTCTGTCAAAGCTTATAGTTCAGACGCAATCAATTTGCAGAGCACTAGACCCGGATCGGTCGCAGGCATCCGCGCCGAAAGCCAGCGCACCACGGCCGAACCATCATGCCGCGCGCGTGCGGCGGACGTGTGGTTCGGGCGCGCCGCGTAAGCGCGCGCGAAAGCCGTTGTCGCGTTGGGCGGCCAAACGTTCCAGACCTTCGCGCAACAGCGGCATGGGCAGCCCTAGGTCGCGTCGCGCGCGACGCGTGTTCAGCGAGGTCTCACCAATTGGTCGATCGGCCGCGAGCGGCATGATCGCGATCGCGGCGGTGGCCGGCGGCTGCAGATCGAGCGCGGTTGCCAACTCGCTGGCAAACCTGGCTTGATTCGCGCGCTCGGCCCCGGTGATGTGGTACAGCCCGTGCAAATCCTTCTCGTAGGCCGTGGCCAAGAGTTCGGCGAGGTCGGTGGCGAGGATCGGCGTGGCATAGTGAAGTCCATCGCCGGGCGCCGCCGCCGCAGCTTCGAGCTGTGCGACCAAAGCGTCGGTGTAGCTGGGATGCTCCGGGCTGGGGCCCCAGCCGTAGGCATGCGTCCGCACAACCAGCGCGTGCGTGTCGGCCAGCGATGCTTCGAGCTCGAGAGCCGCGCGGGCATAGGTCGTGTCGGCGGTCGCCCGCGATTGTTCTTCGTGGAAAAGACGCGGGCCAGCGAACACGGCGTCGCTGCTGATGATCGAAAGCGCGGCGCCGCTTTCGGCGGTGGCGGCCACCAGTTGCTGCATCACCGCCGGCGCGTTGGCCGGCTGCTCATCGGCGCGTGCTTCCCAGCTCGAACGCGACGTGGGGCCGACGCAGATAATCCAGTCAGGCTGTTCTTCGGTAACGAGGCGGGAGATCAGCGCGGCATCGAGCGGATCGCCGACAACCGTATGTCGGCAGCCAGCCACCTGGGCAAGCTGGCGGGATACACCCGTGGCGTCGAAGCGGTCTTCGAGCGTCAGTGCCAGATTGGCCCCCAGCATCGAATCGGCCCCGAGCAAAAGCAGCTTGTCCATAGGGCGGCCTCCCTGCCGCTGGGTGATAGCAAACGGCGCGCAGTCTACCGCTCTGGCGATCGATGGCCAAGACGAGAAATGCTCCAGTCGCAGCGTGCTGGCGGTCGACAGATGAGCCCACGTGCAAGGCCCGGCAGTGCGCGCATCGCATCTGTCTTGACCCATTTTGAACAAGGCAACTAGACTCCGCGGCCCACCCGGCTGCCGTCCAGATCACGCGGCCTGTCGCTTGCACAACGACCAAGCGGTCGCTTCGACGACCGCGCACGAAGAAACGAGACAGTCGAGTAGGAGAGGGGCAGCACGTTGCTGCCGCCTCTCCCCTCCTCAAACCGGACGTGCGGAGCTACCGCATC
>JAIESQ010000201.1 GCA_019745975.1 Pirellulales bacterium | reverse complement strand
GCGACATGCCCCTGGTGTCGCCGATTCTGCCGACTGCGCGAAGGCCAGTTTTTCACCCCAGGGTGTGAACGGTTACATCATCCGGCATTAAGACTTGGATTCGTGGTCGTGATCGTGGTCATCTCCTTCATCGCCGTGCGGCTTGGGGGGCTTTTTGCCGTATTTCGCCTCATACTGTGCGGCAAATTCAGTCTCCTTCTCCGGATGGCAGACAAAGCACTGTGATTCTGGCCGGTCATGATCCTTGCACCAATCCCCCTTGGCCTTGAAGTTGGCCGCGAGTCGCGGAGCCAAGCGACGAAAGTCTAGTTCTGACGCCACTTGGCTCCGCCGACGCGCAAGCCGCCGGTCTCACGCCTGTGGGGGAGTGGCGCGAGGCCTACCGGGAGTCGCGGCGTGCGTTTAACGAAGCCGTGTACAGCTCGTCGAGCTGCTTGAGAAATCGTTCGGGCGCCGCCGCGATTTTCTTTGTGCATGGCGGACAACAGACGTACACGATTTGACCCTCAATGATCGTCCACTTGGCATTCTTGGGGAGTTCCTTCTTCATGACGGGGCAAATCCGCTGCGCTTTCGCGAAATTGGCGTGGATCGTGGCCCAGTGCTCTGGATCCACCTTGTCTTCCAAGCATCCCTTGCAACATAGAAAGACCGTTTCCTCGCCAATCTTGGACTTGATTGGCGCGCCGTGTTCGCCAAGCTTCTCGCCCGATACCGGGCAGATCTCCTGCACGGCAATGTGGATTTGATCGCGCTTGCGTTGCGCTTCCTCTTGGGGTGATGGCTCTTCTGCAAAAGCGATTGCGAACAGATTGGCGGCGCCAATCACCAAGGCGAAAGTGAAGTACTTCATATCTCAACTCCTTTCAAAAAAACCCAGAACACAGGTACACTTACGCAGCCAATGATTCAGATTCCGTCGTCGTGAGAACGAAGTCCGATTCGGCGTCATCCCAGATCTCATCCGCCAGGCCCGCGCGCCATTTGAATTCGAGGAACGCGCAATACAGGGTTGGCACAACGAATGACGCGAAAGGCTCGACGAGCATGCCGCCTAGCACCGGCCAGGCCATCGCGCGGGCCACGTCCGCCCCCCGACCACTTGAAACGATGACCGGGACGAGCGCCACCAGCGTCGTGATCGTCGTCATCATGCAAGGACGAATGCGCTTCAGTCCGGCTTCGTGGACTGCATTGCGGATGTCCTCAATGGATCGAATCGTTCGACGCCGCATCGTCTGGTGGATGAACGTTGCCATGACGGCGCCATCGTCTTCCGCCAGCCCCAGCATGGCGATGAAGCCGATCCAGACGGCCGTATTCAATTCGACGCCCATCAACGAGACTAAGATCATGCCTCCGGCAAAGGACACGGGGACGCCCGTGAACACGGTCAGCGAGATGGGGACGTTGCGGAACTCCATGTAGATCAGCAGAAAGCTAATCAGGGCCACCAGCGGGACGATCCACATCAGGCGTCGGTTGGCTTCAATCTGATTCTGGAACGAGCCGACCGGCTGCATCTCGAAATTCCCGAGGGGAAACGACAGCTTGCCGGTTTTCCTGGCGGTCGTCAGCGATTCCATGACCGATTCCACAGTTTCCAGGTCGCCGGCTCCGCCGGAAGGCGAGAACATGACGTGCGCCACGAGGCGGGAGTCTTCGCTGCTGATCATGCCGGGGCCCCAGGTGGTTGCCACCTGGGCCAGTCGCTCGAGCGGCACCACGTCACCCATCTCGGTGACGACCGGTACTCGGTGCAACTCATCGATCCGCTCACGCACGTCGCGTCCGAACCGGACTTGGATCGGGTAGCGTTCGCGTCCCTCCACGGTCGTGGTCACGTCGTAGCCACCTAATCCCGCGGCGACAAGCTCGTTAACCGCCATGGTGGTCATGCCGTACCGCGCCGCTTCCTCGCGGTCTACCTCGAACTCGTAGTACGGTTTTCCCATGACGATGTCAGGATTGACGGTGCCGGCGTTAACCAAATGGTGTTGTTTCAAATGGGCGGCCACCGCCAGCGAGGCCTTGGCTAACCCCTCCAAGCTGTCACCATAAATGCGGACCGCCATTGCGGCCTTGATGCCGGCTTGCAACATGACGACGCGGCCCTCGATGGGCTGGAGTGGCGACGCGGGGGTTACCCCTGGTAGGGTTGCCACCTTGTTGATTTCCTCCCAAATCGAGCGTTCGGTCGTGCCCGCTCGCCACTGATCGCGCGGCTTGAGCATCACGTAGGTCTCGATCATCGCTCCAGGCGCCGGGTCGAGCGCCGACTGGGCCCGGCCAATCTTGCCCAGCACGCTAGCAACCTCGGGGATTTGCTTGATCATCGCGTCCTGCGTCTGCAACACTTCCATCGCCTGATTGAAGCTCGCGGCAGGATACAAGCTGGGCATGTAGAACCACGTCCCTTCGTCCAGCGCGATCCAGTCATCGGACTTGAGGCCTGTGAAGAGATGCTTGGCCCGCACATAGCCCGGCACATCGTTCAGGTCCGCTCCGAGCGTTGCCACCAACTTCTCGACGGGGCGCAACACCGTCGGGAGGCCAAACCAGGCACCGAACCCGAGTAGGACAATAAACACCGGAAACGACAAAGAGAGGGCCTTGTGGTTCAAGGCGAACCGCAGTCGTCCTCCGTAGAGCCAGCGGAGGAGTCGGCTGACGGGACTTTCGTCCGCATGCCGAAGTCGCTCCCGAGCGATTCCCCAGCCTGCTGCGAAGCCCATCGCGCCCACGAGTGCCGTGGCCCAGGGCAAGCTGAGTAGCGTCCATTCTTGAATTTGGTGGCCCCACACGAAATAACAGAGCCACGCGGGCACCGCCCCCATAGCCAATCCGATCGCGCTGCTCACCAAGCGCGGCGTCCGGGAGCTGCGCAGCAGCACACGGCACAGCATGGGAACAATCGCCACGGCGACGATTAGACTGGCCACAAGCGAGAAGGTCTTCGTGTATGCCAGTGGTGCGAAGAGCCGATAGTCCCTTCCCGTCAAAAAGAACACGGGGAGAAAACTGACAATCGTTGTGCCGACCGCCGTGATCACCGCCGGCACGACCTCAATGGCAGCGTCATAGATGACGCGCAATCGCCGCTTTTCGCCGCCCGGAGAGCCTGCCGCCTCCCAGTCGGAGAGCGCGCCATAGACGTTCTCCAGAACGATAATGCCCATGTCGACCATCTCTCCCACGGAGATGGCGATTCCCGCCAGGGACATGATGTTGGCGTCGACACCGAAGACCCGCATGGCAACATACGACATGAGCACGGTCATCGGCAGCGTAATGGCAATCACCAGGCTGGCGCGCACGTGCAACAAGAACAGAATCATCACCACGATCGTGATGATGGTTTCCTGGCCGATCGATTGGGTCAGCGTAGCGACCGTTTCGTCGATGAGCAGCGTGCGGTCGTAGACTGACCGAATCTTGATGCCTCCCAATTCTGGCTCCAACGAGGCGATCTTTTGCTCGACCCTTTGGATCACATCGCGAGGGTTCTCGCGATAACGCATCACGACGATGCCGCCCACCGCTTCCTGACCATTGAAGTCCAGCGCGCCATCGCGAAATGCCGGACCGGTCTGGACTTGAGCCAGGTCACGGACACGGATCGGCACGCCGTCGCGCGTGAGCACGACCGTACTTTCGATCTGCTGGATCGTTTCCGGCTCCGTCTTGCCCGCCCCGATGAATCCCTTGCCCCGAACCAGGAACTCCATGCCGCTGCTTTCGACCGTCTTGGCGCCGACGTCGATGTTCGAGTCGCGCACCGATTCGATCACTCTTGCCAGCGGAATGTTGTGGTACCGCAGTTTGTCGGGATCGACTTCGATTTGATACTGCTTCTCGTAGCCGCCGATCGACGCGACTTCGGCCACCCCGTCCACTGACTGCAGAGCGTACTTGATGACGAAATCCTGCTTCGAACGCAGCGCAGCCAGGTCCATGCCGGCCGGCGGCTCCAGCACGTAATAGTAGATCTGGCCAAGGGCCGTGGCATCCGGCGCCAACGTAGGCGTTACCCCCTCGGGGAGCGAACCAGAAACGGTTGTCAGTCGCTCGGCGACGCGCGACCGTGCCCAGTAGAAATCCACGCTGTCGTCGAACGTTACTTGAATGAAGCTGAATCCAAACATGCTTCTGCCGCGTACGCTCTTCGATCCCGGCACGGCTTGGAGCGCCACCGAAAGCGGGTAGGTGATCTGATCCTCCATGTTTTTGGGCGAACGCCCTGGCCACTCGGCCAAGACGATCACTTGGTTCTCACCCACGTTGGGAATCGCATCCAGCGGCACCTTGTGCGTCGAATACCAGCCGTAGGCCACCACTGCCACGGACGCGATCAAAATCACGAGCCGCTCGCGGATGCAAAAAGCGAGTATCTTCCTGATCATCGGATTTCCTCCTTCCGCGGCGCGGCCGGTCGCAGCTTCAACCGCTCCGCAGTGTGAGGCGCTGTTAGAGTATGCTCGACGGCAGGCGGTATCATCTGAGGGACGCCGATCGGCGGGAGATCCATCTGATGACTCGTGTCCGCCTCGTTGTCTTGGGGGGGTTCAGCGCGGGAAGCCGCTTCCAACTTCGCCAAGTACTTTTCGGGCTCGGACAGCAGCGCGTCGCGGCAGCCGTCACAGCAGATGAAAACCGGCGTTCCATGGACGTCGACCTTTTTGGGTGTACCCATGGCGCCGAGCCGGTACTCGGCAACGGGGCAAATCTGCTGTCTTTCGACCAGGGCACGATCCTCGGGAGAAAGTTCCGACAACGCTGCGACTATTTCGGCGGACACCGGTTCGTCGTGTGCCGGTTCCAACTTGGTCGGATCGATGAGTGACGGGTTTCCGGCAAGTTGCATTTGCGAGTCGATCAAGAAGTTGCCGCGGGTCGCTACGAGCTCCCCGTGCTCCAGGCCACTTCGAATCACCACTTGATGGCCACAAATCGGGCCCAGCACGACGCGGCGGATTTCAAAGCGACCGGGTACGGTCTCCACGTAGACGACGCTGTGGCTGCCGGCCATCAGGACGGCGTGGCGCGGCACGACCAGCGCACCGCCATCGGCATTCGGTTGATCGGTGAAGCCAAACTGTGCAGCGGAAACCAGTTCGACACCACAGATCGGGCACTTGCCAGGGGACGCGGCGATGACATGCGGATGCCGAGGACTGATCCACTTGTTGGCCAGCTCCGGGTCGTAGACGAGACTCTGATCAGCGTGGGATAGCGGCACTTCGACGGTTGCCTTGGCGTAGTCTCCTACGCGCAGCGTTCCATCCGTATTTGGAATCACGACGCGAACACCAACCGTGCGTGTCTTCGGATCGACATTCGGATCGATGAAGGCCACGCGCCCCGTGAAGGGCCGCCCGGGGAGCGACTGGACCTCCGCGTCGACTTTTTGCCCGTAGCGAAGCGACGCGGCGTCTTCCGGGAACAGCCGCAGCATCAGCCAGACGGTTGATAAGTCAGCCAGCCGATAAATGGCGTCCCCCTCTTTGACGTACTGGCCTTCGACGGCTAGCTTCTCAATCACTGTGCCACTAATCGGGGCACATAAGTGCAAGCGACTGTCGGCCTTGCCCGAATCTTCCAAGTGTCGGATTTGCATTTCCGTCACACCCAGGAGCATCAGACGCTTCTTGGTGCTCTCGTAAAGACTCGAATCGACCTGCGTGGCGTCCGACAGCGCTTGTGACCTGCGCCGGTCGAGTGCTTCCTTTGCCAGGAGCAACTCCGCTTGGCCAGAGTACAACTGCGGCGAATACAGCAGCGCCAGGTGATCGCCCTGTTTCACGGTAACGCCCGTGAAGTCGGCGTACAGGCGATCGAGCCGTCCATCGACGTAGGCGGCAATTGTTTTCAGGGAACCTTCGTCGTAGCTGAGCTCGCCGATGGCACGGATTTCGCGCGAGATCGGCATCGACGTCACTGCCACGGTGTGGATATTTGCGACGCGACGGTTCGCAGGATCAACGTGGATTGAGCGAGTGTCCGTGTTGGCGCCCCCGGAACTTGCCGGCACAAGTTCCATCGCACAGACCGGACATCGACCCGGTTCGGCCTGCGGCGGCGTGCACATCATTGGGCAGATGTATCGCGTGGCCGTCGCGTCGGACGATGCATGGCTGAGACTCTCGCCACCGCCGTCCGAAATGAACCCGAATCGTTGCGCCATTCCAAGCCCAACGATCAGGATTACGCCACATGCCAGTAACAGCGCAGGCTGGACAAACAGCTTGATCCACCAGCGTCGCGTCTCCAGTGGAGACATCCGCTGTGGTCCATGCGACATCGTCGAATCAACGGGCGGCGGAGTAAGCTCGTCACCTACTGCCGGATTCTCGGTGGCGGAGGGGATCGCTTCATCGGGCGCGGTCATGACTGCCTCGCATTTCGTTCTCAGAACAGACCGATCGCGCGCGGGAGAAGGCTACGATCGGCCGACAAGCTATTTGGCCTGTTGCTTGCGGCCCACGGCATATGCAAGGGGCGCGCAATGGCACTGTCCGCTTAAGGATCAGATCAGCCAGCGGCAAAGATCAGCTTGCCGGCGAGACGTGGGCAGCGACGAGAGAAGTGAAGCGTCCTCGGCGGTCCACAGGCGTGGCGCGTCGTTGCGGAGGAAGCGAGTTGCCACCTCCCACTCCAGGCAACGAGCAATTTTTTGCTCGTCACCGCCTGGCCGCTCCGGCGGAGCGGCGGGACGCTTGTGATCGACCGAGCATTGGCACGCCGGCACTTTGGCGGACTTTGAGCAGCAGGCGCGGTTCGTAGCGCTCGACTGCGTGCAGCAGGCACCGCAGCACGGCGTCGACTCACGCCCGCAGCAATTGGCTTCGCACGCACCGGTCGCGGGAACGATGCCCATGAAGGACATCACCGCAATCAGCGCCAGCGAGAGGCCTTTTTTAGTCCGTCGAATCATGGCGAGCTCGGTCGAGTTCAGAGAAGCTTCCATCCTCGTGCCCAGTCAAGAACTCGTCAAGACTGATTTCTTGCACGTGCTGGCCGGGGCGTAATCTTCGCCCCCGAAATCACTTACAATTCGGACATTGTCTGCCCGAGGGCGATGCCGTTGTTGATCGTGACCCGCGCCAAGACTGACAGCCGGTCGTCGTGAGTGCGAACATCGCGGCCATGAGAACCACGACGCGGATGATGCGTCCTTGCATTTTGATCTCCTTTGGAATGGCGTTCTTAAGAGTCCACTGGAAGCAACCGCTCGACGCCACGAGGATTCGAGCGGCAGTGATCAAACCCTGACCGAACAATCGATCTCTAGCAGTGAAGCGGGTTCGTGCATACCGCTCCCAATGAATATCTCGCGCCGCGCTTCGGTCCTTGGAAGTCCTCGTTTTCCCGTCCACTGTCGGAGCCAGAGAGCGATATCGTGCCGAAAGGAACGGTGACGGCGGAGAAATAGTCGGCCAAACCCTTGGGGCGCTAGGCCATGCATGCCCGGACCGTTCTCGATTCTCGTCAGCACTTCGGCGAGCAACTCGACCGACATGCGGGCACACTTCGCCTGCAAGGTCGCTTGTGTGTCGTCGGGCGAAAGCGCCGGGTGGCCCACGGCGAGGATCGGCCCGGTATCAATCCCGTCATCAATCTGATGGATCGTCACGCCAATGTTTTGGTAATCGCCGAAGTACTGCGGCCAAAACAGCGTGTGCTCGCCGCGATAGTGCGGCGCCACCCCCCAGTGGATGTTGATGGTCGCCAGTCGAGGCGCCGCAAATATCTTGCGCTTCAAGAGCGGACAGGAGGAAGTAATCAGCAAATCAGGCTCGAGGACGCGAATGATGTCGGCGGTTTCGTCACTGTTGATGTCTTCTTGGTATATTCTCGCCGTTCGAGTCTCCAAGGGCCCAGCTAGCGACAGGGCGCCAAGCTCGTTGGCAACTTGTCGGTGGATCCGTTGATCGAGCCAATCGTAGAATCCAAACTGGAGGCGCTGAGCGATCGTCCTGATTGGCGACTTCAGGAGCTTCATCCATTGCTTCGAGGTAGGCCCGCGGTTCCTCCAGACCGGCTGCAGCACGGCTTTGAGCGGCCAGGTTTCGTCGATTGCGGAGAGCACGAAATGGTGCTGAGGAGAAAGCGTACTAATGGCGACGATATTCATTTTGGCGAATCCTTTCGCTGGATGGGTGCAACAGCTCTAGCGCCGCGAATTGCAACCGCAGCCATTGCCGGAGCAACGTGATCCGCCGGAGGTACTACGAGCGTTTGCCGCTGACTCGTCGAGCAATCCAGTATCTTGGCGCGTGTTCAGCTCGGCAAAACTCTGGCGAGCCACCGGTGACAGGTAGAGCTCAGGGTTCTGCTGAACCTTGGCGATGCACCCCTGGCAGCAAACGAATATCGGTCGACCCTCGACGACGACCTTTAGCGGTCTCCCGTGTGCGCCAAGTGGTTGCTTCGTCACGGGACAGATCGCTTGCGCCTGGATCCCGGCAGCATCGGCGTCACTTGCCCAGAAGACGGCTGCCTGCGGCCTTGTCGGTTGGATTGCCGCTGCGACTTTCGCTACGTACTTCTGCGGATCCTTCTTCACTTCCTCGACGCAGCTCTCGCAGCACACGAACACAGGTTGGCCGCCAACCATCAACTTGATTGGCTGGCCATGTTCATTTAGTCCCGCGTCCATGACGGGGCAGACGCGCTGCTTCTCGACGAGCGAACGGTCGTTTTCCGTCAGCGGCACGACCGTCACCGCAGCGGGCGCTCGTGACATGGAAAAGAGCTGCGTGAAGCGCGCCGATCGCTCGAAGTCGCTCGGCACGTTCGCGAGCTGGAAATCGATTTTCATGTCGCCGTCGCGGACGCGCGTCAGGTCTACTTGAATCGCGAGATAGTCTTGCCCGCCCGTGACTGCTACGAATTGGACCGGATATTGAAATACTTGTCCGGTGCTCTGCACCTGCATGGTCGCGGAGCCTTGAATCCCCTGGGCGGACTTAGGAGCGCGAAACGCGTCATACACGTAGATGCGCGTCTCGTAGGGGCCGTAGACGACTTCAAAACGGTTTCCGGTCGTCCTGGATAGCTGTCCGCTATGGGGGGCGACGAACGGAGGATCGTAAGCCGGCCCGGCGGGCCTCGCGGCGGGAGCAGTCCTCACTGGAGCCGACGATCGGGAAGGACCCGGGCCATGGGCGCCATCGTGTGCCAAAGCCAGAGAAGCCGCCGAAGTCGCGGTCGCCAGGATGAGTAAGATCTGCGCAATTTGAAAAGCTTTCGGGGAGCGCGATGACATGGTTCGTAACCCTCTTCTTGTGCGTCATGCACGTTGAAGGACAGGATCAGCAGTCGAAACATTCTGGCCGAGATTCGCCTGCCGGAAGAACGGATTCACAGAGCGCGTCGTCTTGCCGCAACGAGCAGGGCAGCACCGTGCAGAGGGCGCGTCTTGGGGCCGGCTGGCTCAGCCAACTCCGCGCGCAGTGGTGCTGTCAGAATCGGCTCAGAGCGTGAGCCGGCAGAGAGAAATGCAGCGGTCAAGGCCAGCGAGGGCGGGCGCTTCGCGGCACGGTTCGGAGTGACACGATTTGATCCGGGGTTCACAAACCGCGACGCCGATGACGATGGGCGTCGTGCCGCTGGCCAGTTTCTGCGTCGAGCTGCCGCTCTCAGAATCGGGCGTCGCCGGTTCTGGCGCCTTCGTCGTGCCGCAGCCGCAATTCACGCCACAACTACATGCCGAGGATCCGGACGCCGCCAACACACCGCCTGTGCAACAGCTCCTTGTCAGCATGGCGGCCACATCGCGTGGCTCTGCCTTGCGCTGGCAAGGGCTGGAGACACCGCAACGGCAGATCCTTGCGCCGGTACAGCGGCAGGGGCCGGGGGATCTTCGCTGACAACAAGATGAGCTCCCAATCCCGGACATTTTTTGGTCGGCTGTACAACAACCGCCGGCCGATCGCACTGCGTCTGGTCGGGTCGTGCCGCCATCGGCGCATCCACATGATGCCGGCGTGACTACTTGCAGAGGCGTAGTGAATGCCAAGAGCCACACCAGGCTGCGCGCGGCAATGGATTGGGGAAGCGACATGACGGGGGATCCTGGCTCGCCGCCATCGCGGACGGACGGGAGGTTTCTAGGGCGCTTATCGACATTTCGGGACTGGAACCGCAACCAAATCGAAGGGATGTCTTTTTTGTGCGCCGCGGGGATACTTTGGGGGAGAAAGGGCGAGGATTCTCCTGCCGACCTCCTCGTTGGTCAAGTCCGCTTGACGGGTTCCTGTCCGCCGGGAATTGCCTCGCCTTCCGTTGTTCCGCAGATTAGCCACCAGATGGAGCCGTACGAACGAACCACGGTAGACGAGGTAACGCAGTGAACGGAACGAATTGAGGCTTCAAACCAGGCCTTGCCCTGAGATGAACGAGCTGGGTACACCGGTGCGCAGCGGCTGTACCCGAATTTCGTGCTGTGTGATACAGCCCCAGCACGTCCAACGCGGCGTGATCGAGATTGACTCGGCCTCGGCGAGTTCCTGCAGCTCGCCCGTTGCTTGGCTCGCGACGCCGGATTCGAACCTTCCAAACAGTCCGACAAGCCACGCCCCCGATCGAGTGGTGGGCATCGAAAAATCGCAAAGAAAAAACAACCCTTCCGGTTTTAAGACGCGCCGCGCCTCACGGAATGCCCCTTGCTTGACATCTCGGGGCAGGTGGTGAAAGACAAGCGAGCTGACCACGACATCTATTGAGGCGTCTTCGATCGGCACCGCGGCAACCGAACCTTGGAGCAATCTCGCGCCGGGCAGCCGCCGGCGGCTGATCGCCAACATTTGCGCGTCGATATCGACACCCACCAACTCCAAATCAGGTCGCTCAGCGGCAACTTGCCGAAGCACCGTTGCGGGGCCGCACCCAAAATCGGCGACAGTGGCTCCCGGTTGAGCCGTTCTGCAAACGTCGTCAGCCATGGCGCGCCACACGCCGCCGAGCATCGGCCATGCGAGCAGCTCGTAGAGCGGCGTAAGAAAGTGGAAGTGGGCGCCGGGCAAAAAGTCCGGCGCAGTCGGATCGGAACAAGCGTGATCGTTGCGCATGGGTCGCCAATACTCTGGGGTCAATCTGTGCTCGGAGTTCCGAGGTTATAGAACATTGCTACGGCGGCTCCGACGAACCAGCCAAGGATGAAGATCTCCAGCACGCCGATAATCGCTTCCCACCACGGCATGTCCCAGCGAATGATCGGAGCGACATCGACGCCGTGCATCAGGCTGTTGAAGAACCGGATGACTGCCTGTTTCGGGACAGTCAACATCACGAACATGCACCCCAGGTAGAGCAGTGCGGAGACAGCCCCCAATGCGAAGCCAAATCGTCTGATGCTAAGGGTGTGCATGATGTCCTCCTTCGTGCGGCGCGTCGGCGGGCTTACGCCGATGCTCTTCGCGATGGCCGGCCATCATCAACAGGTGGCAAGCAAACATCAAGACTACGACGACAAACAGGCTGACTCCCTCGCCAATCCCCAGCAGAGGCAGTAGAAAGATCACCACGATTGGGAGTAAGCAGCCCAGGGCCATCTTTACCGCGTGACTCATTTGGTCTCCCGTTCTTCCGATGCCGAACCTGATTCACCGGTGGGCAATCTGGGCATCGGCATGTTCGCCTTCGCTCGCCGTTATTCCGCGTCGTGCCGACCGTGACCTCCCGGTCCGTGTCCCGGCCCCATGTGCCGGTGCTCGCCCATCCCCTCCCACATGTGTCCGTGCGCGCGGCCACCCTGCCAACAATGCTGCCACGCGAACTCCTTGTGGTCGCCTGCGCCGCCGCCGTGCATCCAGCCGCTGCGCACGCCGCCGCCGCGCACCCAATCAGCCTGGCCGTAGAACCGGCTGCAAGTGCCGGATGGATCGCTGTTCATCGGGTGGGGCATCAGCTCGATGGTATTCTCGCCGCTACCCAGGGTGATCGGCTCCGACTCAATCGGCCGAGGAGCCTTCAAGTCCTTGTCCCACATGTGGACCATCAGCTCGCCGGTATCGGCGTTGGCGAGCATCTCCGCATAAGCGGTTCCATCCTTGATAGGCACCAGGTCGCCCCCGTTGGGGCCCGTCGAAGCCGCGGGTGCTCGCGAGCAACCGCCAGCGACTGTCAGGCATCCGAACAGCATTCCCAGTGCGCCGGTAAGAAATAGCATCTTCATCGTCATCGCCTCCAGTTAGGGCTCGTGAACAATCGACCACCGTTACGCCCCCTGCTGTCGCCATTTATCCGTCGATCAGCGGGCGCCTCTATCGCTCGGGTAGCAAGGGCAGTGATAGGCTTCCGATAAATATCGCTCCAGCAGCAAATCGACCAGACGGTCGGGCTCCGTGTGATAGAGCACCTCCGCACCGGTGCTTTTCGCGGCGGCGACGCTCTCCACGATCGCCGGCAGTGTCGGCGTAATGCCGCCGGAGCCGGTCAAGACGCCGATCAGTTTGCCTTCCTCGTAGGCGATCGCGAATTCACCTAAGGTGCCCGAACGGCCGCCGACCACGACAACCAGGTCGGAACTTCGAATGTTGACCAGTTCGCGTCCCATGAGGCCGAGACCCGTGAAGACGAGCACGTCGTACTCCTTGTAGGGCGAGCCGTACAGGTCGACGTGCTCCTTCAGGCTGACGGCGGGCGAAATGCCAATCGTGTGCCCACCCAGCGCCTTGGCGCCGAGCACTGCTTCGTGCGGCAGACCCGGACATGCTCCGGTCAGGAGGCAGCATCCTCGTTTCGCGATGGTTCGGCCCAACGCTTGACAGCGTTCGAGCAGTAGCGCATCTGCGACTCCTCCGGCTGCTCCCATGACGCCAACGCGAATCTGTATGCCGGTCAAGGGGTCGCGCATGACATGATTCGAGTGTGAGTTCATGGTCCGTTCACGAGACGTCGGCAGACTCTTGTCTGGCCGCCCTCTCGATCTCCTTCTGCAGGAAGAAATTCAACAGCGTGCGCAGGACGATGATCGCCGCCAGTTGACCGATTTCGTCCCACGTGGGGGCGATCGCCGTCCGTAGGATGTCCGCCGCGACCTGAAACTCCAGGGCAACGACGAGCCATCGGCCGAATTTCAACCGTACTTGCTCCGTGTCCGGCTCGCCTGAGTTGCGCCGAAAGAAGATCACGATCGAGCGTACTGTTGCCTGCGCCGCCGCGAGGCCAATGAGCAGGGCGGCGCAGATTTGAATTGCGCCGGCAAGGTAGTGCATCCAGGGCTGGGTGTAATCTTCCAGCATTGCAGGATTGTTCCCCGAGCCTTATCACAAGCTCCATGCCTCGTTTAGCGACGCAAGTCAGTGAGTCTCCGCTCGTACTCATCGCAGTCGATCTCGCCGCGGGCATAGCGCCGCTTCTGGATCTCCTCCGGCAAATCGCCCTGGTTCTTCGGACCTTGCGCCATGCCCACAGTCATTCCTGCGCATGAATGTTCCTTCTGCGAAGGAAGTTTGGAAGTTTACTCCGGCTTTAGCGTTAAACTCACATACTCTCCGACCAGAAGCACGGCGGGATATAAGACTTCCTCCTCCTCTTGAATGTGTACGATCAATCGCTCCGCAAAGCCCACGTACTCGGTCTTTTCCTCTTGCCGCGCTTCTTTCGCGATCTCTTTCAGCCCGGCTGTCAGGTTGCGGTGCTCTTGGCGAATTTGGGGTAGGGCCGCCCGCAGGTGCTCGGCTATCCCGCTCACCGCGGTCATTTCCGGCGAGACTTCGCCTTCGGCCAAGAGCGGCAGCAATCCCAGCGCTGGAAACGTATCTTTGGCTCTCGCGAAATGGGTGGTCCCGAGCTTCTCGATGGCTCTTGCGGCCTCCCCGACCCTGCCGCCGTCTTCGATCGCCCGGGCGAACTGCGCCCGAAACGCCTCGTGGCGCAGCCATAGAGATTCGGGCATCTTCAATTCCCGCACGCCCGTCCTGCTTGTATCTAACGCCGCTGCAGGTTGCCGCGCATCGGAATTGTGCTCTACTCCGCCGGAAGAACCTGCCTGATCGTGCTGCCCTGTTCCGTGGTCGTGTTGGAGTCCCTCTTCGTCGCCGTGGGGGCCATGCGTGCCATCGTGCGAATGCCCCTGCCGAAGCTCGGGGGATAACAGATGTGGGGCCACGCCCGCACCCCCGTGATAAACGATCACGCCGCCCAGATAACCGGTGACGAGCAATAGCAGCGCCGCAAGCGATTCGGTTGCCAGCAGCCGGCCACCAGCGCAAGATTCGCGCCCCTTCCAACGTCTGATGGACAGCCAGGTGAACAAGACGAGCGCCGCGACGGCAAAGCCAAGATGCCACCACATCAGCGTGTGGGCCTGGTCCGTATGAGCCGGGACCGTGTAGAAGCTGAGCAGCCCGGCTGCGGCCGCAAGCCAGCCAACAGCGACTCCAGCGACAAGCAAGCCAGCGGCAGGTCGGGTGAATGCTGGACGCTTTCGAGCCAGGAAGTCCGCGGCGACGCCGGTCAGGAGCAGCGCGATCGGGAAATGCACCAGCATCGGATGAATCTCCCAGATTTTCGGGATCGGCAGATCCATGAGCTCAACCTCCAAGCAAATCGGCGTGATCGCGCTCACGCAGCTAATGGTGCTTATAAAAACCCACACCTTTGATGTCATTCCAGGCAGTTGTCTGATGGCACAAATAGCACTGGTTGACCTGAGCGTGTTCCTGGCCGGCGACTCGGGCGGAGACCATGTGGAAGTGGCCCATGTAGTGACTGGGTGGAGCCTGATGGCATTGGGCACAGTCGGTCGAACTCGGCGCTGGGTGCCGGAATTCTGCGATCGACCACATCGTTGTCGAGTGACATTGGACGCAATCATTTCCGAAGAAGCGGTAGTGCGGGTCCTTCGTGCTATGACACCTTTCACAATTCAGCGCAGCTTCGAGCACAGACACTCGAGGGTGGCCACCGGGGAATTCGTTCGTGGCCTCATGGTGCTCGATCCAGGCAACGAGTTGCTCGTAGGCTTGATCCTTCTGTTCTGAAGACTCTGTCCGCTTGATCTGCCGTAATCCAATCTTGGCCAGGGCCTGATGGTCCATCATCGTGGGGCGCTGCCCATTTCCCTGATGCTCGCGATGACATTCGGCGCAGCTCGTGATCGTGGCGTGAAAGGCCGTCGGCTGCCGCTGGAGTAATGAGGGATTGTCGGCATGACACGCAATGCACTTGCTCGCTTCCGCTCCCTTTATCGCGGTGTGGCAGGCAGCGCAGTTCTGCTCCAGAAATGCGTGCGCTGCGGAGAGCCTGCCGGGGCTCGCCTGCCGCATCCAGGTTTGGGTCTGGCGCAGGTTGGATGCCGAACCGCTGGCCCAGACCATGCCGGCGATCAATCCGGCGCCGACCAGAAGAGCAGCCCAGCCGATTCGCGAGGCCCGCGTCATGAGAGCCACCTCAGCCCGAAGTAGATGCCGGCCCAGATATGTAGTGCCAGCAAGCCGTACAGGATAAGACTGATGACGATGTGAAACCTTAGCCAATGGCCAAACAAACGCTTGAACGTCTCGTGCGTCTTGATCGCGTATTCGAGATCGGCCATGGATTCGCTGATTCGCAGTGCGCGGGCAGAGACGGGCAGCTCAGCGACGTTGCCGTGGGCCCATGCCAGTCGCGCGCCAAGGCGCGACAAGAGGCCGGTGAGCGGAGAGAGCATGGCGATCTGTTGTGGCTGGGCTGACAACTCGCCAGCGGTCTGCTGGTAGGCGATTTCGAGTTGGGTTAGCATCTCCTTCTTTGTGCGAATCTGGTCAGAAAATTGGCTCAGCAGATATCGGCCAAGGAAACCGCTGAGTACGACGAGCAGCATCAGGGCCGTGAGCGCGATCCCCAGGGGACTGACGAACTTGTGGCCCGTGTGCAAAAGCGCCAGGATAGGACCCAGGATGCCGGCGTAGATGTGCCAGGTCAGGAGCGTCCGCATCGCTATGCGCCGCGTGACAAGTCTCTTTAGCGGCCCAATGCGCTTGACGACCATGTAGGCCAAGGGCACGAGCATCAGAGCCGCGCCCGAGATGCCGAGCATTCCTCCCCAGAGGCTTCCAGCGAACCGCGGCGAGCGGTGGACAAGGAACCCCAGCCAGAGAACGAGCATCAAAACGACAAGGCCAGTAGCGGTAAGGCGGTCGTGTTTTTTCATCTACGCCTCCACCACAACGTCGCCCGTCGTTTTGGCTTGGCAGGCCAGGATGATGTTGCTTTCTTTGTCGCCGGGCTCCAGGCCATCCTCGACGGCCATCGTCACTTGGCCGGAGAGCAGCTTCACCCTGCACGTTCCGCACGTACCTACGCGGCAGGAGTTGTCGATCTCGACGCCGATTTCGTCGGCAACGTCCAGCACTGTCTTGTCGGGTGGCAAAGGCCCAGCCTTGTTCGACAACGAGAAGCTCACGGTGGGCAGGGTTGCCGTGGACACCGTCGCTTCAGCTCCACCGCCTGTCGGTGCTGCGAGTGCTCTGGACGGCTCCGGTTTTCCCAGCGCCAAGCCGAATGCCTCGGTCTTGATCCGTTTCTCTGGGACACCGAGTTCAAGCAGCGCCTTCTTGATCGCCTCCATAAGCGGTACGGGTCCGCAGAGATGGACATAGCGCGAGGCAATGTCGGGGACCGTTTGGGCGATCATTTCTTTCGCGATGCGGCCGGTCGGTCCCTTCCAGTCCGTCCCTTCGGGATGAGTGACGCTGATGACGATGTGCAAATTTGGATGGCGTCGCTGCAGGTAGTCGAGCTCTTCGCGGAAGATGATGTCCTGCGGCGCATGGCAGCCGTAGAGCAAATAGATGTCTCCTGGCCAAGAGCGATCAGTAAGATACCGAAGCACGCTCATTAAGGGTGTGATGCCAACTCCCCCGCCGATCAGCAGGATGCACTTGCATTCGCGCCCCGTAAAAATGAAAGCGCCCGAGGGACCTGAAAAGGCCAGCAGATCTCCCTCCTGGGTACGTTCGTGCAAGAACCCAGAGACCTCTCCCCCCTCCTCGTGCTTGACGGTGATTTCAGCAAAGTCGTGCTGCGTCGGCGAGGAAGCAAGCGTGTAGCTACGTTTGACCAGCTTGCCGTCGATGGGCACGGCGACAGTGATGAATTGGCCAGGTAGATAGCTAAACGGCAGCGGGCCGCCTAGTGGATTCATCAGCCGAAACGTTTTGACATCGGGGGCTTCCTGAAAAACTCGGCTGATCCGCAAATTGCCCGACCACTTCTTGGGCGTGACATCCCCGTACGCGACGGAACGAATCGGCAACGCCGGCCGGTCATCGTTCGGGGAAGCTCGAGTCGGCGGGGGTATGGAACCGGCGCCCCCTCCCGCAGATGGCGGGGCGCCGCCGGTCAAGCCCTGCAGCAGCACGGCCGCACGCTGCATCTTGTGAAAATACATCCAGATCATGACCGTGGCGAAGATGATCAAGAACGCCATCAGGAAGAAATGAAACCAGGACAGGCCCAATACTCCACCTGCTGCCGGTGCCGCTGGCGGGGGCGCCAACCGCATCTCGCGTTTGAACCAATCGAGCGCGACCTCCGATGGGGCCTCTCCTTCAGCAAGCGCGCGGTCGACCGCCGCGCCACTTTCCAGCCGTGCCAGCCCGACGCGCATTTGTTCGGCGGCAGCCTGCATCGCCGTCAGATCGTTGGCCTCAGCAGCCCCAGCAAGCTGGCCCAAGCCTTGCGAGAGAAGCGACAGCCCATCCCGCATTCGCTCGTTCGCCTGCTGCTGAACCTGCTGGCGCTGCTCGGGCGTGAACTCGCCCATGTCCATGAGTGACGGAAAGAGGGATCGCTGGGCACCACCGCCCATCATTCCCTCCATCATTCCACCCATCTCGCCTTCCATCATGGCGCCCATGCCGGTGGAAGGCTGGCCAGTTGTCGCTCCTGGCTGAGCTTGGCCGGGGTGGTGCTTGGCGTGCTCCTCGGGCGAAATCTGAGCGTAGCTGCGACCAGCGAACGTCGTCGCTGCGGCGATGAGAACGGAACCGACAAGCCAGCCGGCCTGGCTTCGCCCAAATAAACGGCCAAGCATGGCTAGTCGACCTCGATGACGCGGTTCATTGTCCCGAACGAGTTGGGCACAAATCCCGCCTGGCCGGGCTGGGGCTCGTCACCGCCCGGTTCGCAGCACCACACGCCGTCGACGACGTACTTGAACTCGTAGCGGCCCGGCTTCAGATCAACGGCCGCACTCCAGTTTCCGTCGACATTCTTCGCCATCGGTGTCGCATCGGCGCTCCACTGGTTAAACGTTCCGGCCACGAAGACCGCGCGAGCGTCTGGAGCGCAACACCGGAAAACCGTCGATTCTGGCCCCTTCGATTTTCTGGTCATCGTGTGGCTCCTGAGCCTCTGGCAATCGCAGGCAACAGCATGCTCTTGTTCGTGCAGCTCGCGCAGGTCCTCACTTGCTAGGAGGCGAATGCCCTTGATGCGGGTCTGCTGGCTGCGGTTGTTCGGAGGGCTGCGCCAATCCCAGCAAGATCTGGCGCTGCTCATCGGTTAGCACTTGTGCGGCTTCGCCGACCGCCCGAATGAAGTCCAGTCGCTGCTGCCCTCGCAGGTTTGCGATTTCCTCGACCTTGGCCTTGATTTGCTCGGCATCCGGCTGGTCAGCCGCCGTTAGTTGCCAAAGTTGCTGCTCGGCTTCGTTGATCTTCCGCTGCGTCGAAGCCTTGGCGAGCAAGGCACCTTGCTTGAGCCGGTTCAACTCTTGCTGTTGAGTCGTGTCCAGGGTCATGTGGTCGGGATGATCCAGGAAGAAGCCGGTCGCGCCGATGTGGTAAATGTGCGAGGCGCCCGGGAATCCTGGCAGCGAGGAAACCCGCAAAGCCGAGCCACCCTGTTGACCCATGGAACTCATGCCCATCATTCCCATTTCCATGCTCATCTCGGCCGCGTCCATTCCTTCCATGGCTGCCATTCCACCAGCGGCAGCCGGCTGCATCGGACCCATTTCTCCCATGTCATCCATCATGCCGCCCTGCATCCCACCGGCGGCGCCCATGCCCATTCCGCTCCCCATCCCGCCGGCCATCATGCCTCCTTGCATGCCACCCATTCCACCCATGCTACCTGCTGCGCCAGGTCTGCGGCCCATCTTGCCCCCTGTCATTCCGCTCATCCCTTGCATCCCACCGCTAGGAGTGACTGAGCCTTGGGGCAGCCTGGCAGCGATGATCGACTCCAGCTGCGCGATCGCCGCCCGAAGTTCGGCGATTTGAGTGGTCAGGTCCGCCGATGCGGCGCCAGGCGCGGCGGTGGGCTGTGGCGCCCGCCGCGACGGATCCCCCGATGGGCCAGGCCGCTGTGCATCGGCCACCAGCGAGAAGACGAGCAAGGCGACTGCGACAATCGAGGTGCAAGCAAGAATCCGTTTCATCGGTCTGATCTCCCACTGAAGAGTCACATAAGAGGACAGGGCCACACTGCAAGCCGATTCACCACGCTGACTACTCCCGCGACGCGCTTTGCGAACTCGGTTGCTAACTGCTTCTCATAGAAGGTTTGCACACATCCGCTAAGAACGACAGCGTCTCCTACGAGTTCCACCTTGATTCGCCGTAAGCTCGGCCGTTTCGCCGACGCCAAGAAGAGGCGTACGCGTCTTTCAAGATCGCGCGCCTCCAACGGTTCTGCATCGTGGCAAACGTGGTGGATCATCGACATACCTGAGTAGCTCTCTGAGATTATGCGACCTCAAACCGTACGTAGCGCAGTGGTTCCTCTTCAAACTGCCGTCGGCAGTCATCGGTGCAAAAGAAATAGGAATGGCCCTTGTAATCCGTGCGCGCGCCGGCCGACGAGCGGCTGATCCGCATGCCGCACACAGGATCAATGACGACTTCGTCCTCGAAATCGTCTTGGCCGCGATCGAGCCTCAAGTACGTGTCCAGGAAGTTGAGCAGCTTCGCCTCGACCCAATCCGCGACGATCCGATCGTCCACTGCCACCAGCGGCGCTGTCAGTTTGTCGTGCGGCTCGAACTTCAAAAAGACCGGCAGCATGGAAAGCTCGTAGCGGATGACGAGATTCTCAATCCGTTCATCATGCTCAACGGCAAGCTCGACCCTGGCATCGGTGGGAAAGCGCTCGCGGTAGCCAAACCAACAGGTGCAGCGATAAGCATCTTCCGCTCGATCGCACTTGGCGTTGGGGAACTGTGCGACCAACGCCTCCATCCGGGGTCGAATAATGTCGCGGACAAGTCGGGGCGCAACTTCCTCGAAATCGCGACGGCGTGGCGCCAGAGTGGCCATGAAGTCAGCAACATCTGACGGCTGCCAATGCGGCTCGCGACCAGCGGCGGCGAGCCGCGCCTGAATCTGCCGTGAAAACTGCTCGAGGACAGCCATGTGCTGCCTCCGTAAAAGGCTGAAAGGGAAGCGGCTCTGACAAAGGTCTTGCCCGCGCCTTTCGACCAGACCGACGACTAAAGCCGCAACGCGCCGGCCACGCACCGCGACTCAGTTCTTTAGATGCCGGTCGATCGCGGTTTCTTCGCAGGGGCGCCGCGGCGAGAGAAGATTTTGCCGGACGCGCCACGGCGGATTTGCCACAACTGTGACAAACTGTGACGTTTCGCACATGGGTGCGACAAAATCGCACAGTCGACCATTGGGAGTAAAATGCCCTGGGCCAAACTGACGCACAATCTGCCTGGCAAGGGCTCGTTCGCGAAGGCACGGGAATTGCGAATGCAGATGGGCATAGTAATCCCGTCCGCCGGAGGGAAGTTCGATGATTGCCACAGCACCTCGAAGGAAGCCGTCTTCTGCGGCATCCAATAGGGCAGAGCGTGAGTCAGGCAAATGGCGAAGCACGAACGACATACCGGCGAGAATTGTTGCCGCGTGTCAGCGGGGGGACCGGGCCGCGCAGCGGGAGCTCTACGAACTCTGCAGCCCAAAGATGTTCCGGTTGGCTGTGCGAATGGTCGGAATTCAAGAGGCGACCGACGTGACGCAGCAGGTGTTTCTTCAGGTCTATCGCAGCATTGGGCAGTTCTCGGATCGCTCTCGCTTCGAGACCTGGCTGTACCGCCTGGCGATCAACGAGTGCTTGCAATTTCGGCGACGCGCGATGCGGCGTCCGTTCGAACCGGTGGAAGTGGAACCCGCCGACCACAGAGCGGGGCCGACGGCGCGAGTGCAGGATCGGGAATTGCTGGAGCTGGCTTTGCAGCGACTGGACGCCGAGCTGCGGTCTCTTTTTCTGCTGCGCGAGCTCGAAGGACTCGCGTACCGAGAGTTGGCAGAGGTTTTGGAGATTTCCGAAGGAACCGTGGCGTCGCGATTGAACCGCGCGCGGTCACAGTTGAAGGAGAATCTCCTTGAGCTCGGCTGGCAACCTTAGACCGAACTGCGCAACAGTTCAGGAACACCTGTCCGCGTTCCACGATCGTGAGCTTCCGTTCGAACTGGCGGCGGCGGTGCGCGAGCATCTCAAATGCTGCCCACAATGCGCCCAACGCTTTGCCGAATTCCAAGCGCTCTCTCGGATAGGAACCGAACTGCCGAGCGCGGAAGTTCCTCCGAGAATCTGGCGGCAGATTGAGAGACAGCTTTCCGCCCAGGTCCAAAGTCAGTGCGCTTCCCTCATCAAATCCATCCACCGCAGACACCCGTGGGCTGCGCTTGTAACCGCCGCGCTTGTGATCGTCATAGTAACAACGGCTACCGTTGCATTATTCAGAGGGGCGGACCACGATGCCGGGCGCGTCGCAGTCAATTTCGGGCGTTATCTCGATGAATTTGAGCTCAACCCGGCGGCGGCCCAACATGTTCTTCTGTCGAATTACGACGGGCGGGCGGTCCACTTCGAGGAGGCCGTCTCGCAAGTGCGCTATCGGCCGGCAACTCCGCAGCGCTTGCCCGATGGACTGTCGCGAGAAGCCCTCTATCTGTTGCGCATGCCCTGCTGCACCTGCGTGCAAGCTGTCTATCAGCGAGATGACGGCCGGAAGCTCGCAGTGTTCGAGCACGTGGATGATCAGCCCGGTTGGTTTGGCCACCGGCCTACGATCAAAACCCGCTGCAACGGAATGCCCGCCAGCCTTGTGCAGGTTGACGACCGTCTGGCGGCAACTTGGCGGCGCCAGGGCCGATTTATCACGGTCGTGGGGGCCAACGATGTCGATGAAGTATTGGAATTGGTCGCGTTTCTTGACGATCAGCCTGCGCGGTGACGGTGTGCGACGGTCGAAGCAATCGTAACAAGGAATCACCCTTCCAGGGGTGCGGTAACTTGTCAGGCACCGTTTAGGCTTTTCGGCCGGCCTAGCCCTACAACGTACAATTGCAAGTGGTTACCAACTGCCCAGGACGACGAGGAGGGGAACGTGGACAAACAGCCCAATCGCAGAGCGTTTCTGGCGGGCGGCAGCCTGGCGGCTGGGAGCCTCATCGTCGGCAGTTCGCCGGCCATTGCGGCCGCACAGCAAACGGAACACCATGACCATGCCTCGCCGCCAAAGCAGGATCACGCGGCCCACGCAGTTGAACAGTATCCGCGCCATCATGCGGGGCCCGGTGGCCCAGTCGGCAGTCCGACGGATCGCGGCAAGCTGGTGGCGGGGTTGCGATCCGCCGGCGATCCGCCCGTGGAGGTCGAGACGCCCGATGTGCCCAAGCTGGCGTACAAGACCATGGACGGCATCAAGGAATTTCATCTCCACGCTCAAGTGGTCCAACGCGAACTGCTGCCGGGCGAGGTCATGAACCATTGGGGTTACAATGGCTCGATGCCAGGTCCAACCATCGAGGTCAACGAGGGAGACCGAGTTCGTTTCGTGTTGCACAACGAGCTGCCCGAGCCTACAACCCTCCACCTGCACGGCATCGAGTTGCCCAACTACCTTGATGGAGTTGAGTTCGTCACGCAAGATCCGATCATGCCGGGCCAGACTGGGGTCTACGAGCTCACGCTGCACCAGAACGGCACGTTCTTCTACCATCCGCATATGGCCATGCAGGAGGCTATCGGAATGGTTGGCCTGCTCATCATTCATCCGCGCGCAGCATACGAGCCGGTTGTCGACCAGGATTTCGCCCTGATCTCTCAGGAGTTCTCCATTCCAGCGGCGGTGCAAACTCCGGCCAGTGCGAAGATGCCGGCGGATTTCAACTGGTTCACATTCAACGGACGCAGCGCGCCTTACATCACGCCCCTGGTCGTGCGCCTGGGCAACCGCGTGCGGATTCGCCTCCTGAACTTCAGCACCGAAGACCACCACCCAATTCACCTGCACGGGCATACCTTCTGGGTCACGGGGAACGAGGGAGGACGCATTCCGGACACGGCCTGGGTGCCGGGCAACAATGTGCTCGTCGCAGTGGCGCAAGTCCGCGAGATCGAGTTCATCGCCAACAATCCCGGCGACTGGGTGATGCACTGCCACATGTTCCACCACATGATGAACCACATGGAGCCTGGCATTGGCCCTGGCAGCCGCGAAAAAGTCATGATGGGCCAAACGACTTCTCATGGAAACCACGCGGGCCACGGAAGAGCGGCGGCTCCCATGACAAAGCAGGACGAGATGGAGATGGATCCGTACCAGGTGCCCGGCTATCCCCAGGATTCCGGCATGCACCGCATGATGTCGCAGGAAGAAACTGTCCAGGTAGTCTCCAATCCGCTCACGCGCGGGATGGGCCCACAGTGGTACATGGGCGTGATGGGGCTGATGACCGTGGTGCGCGTCCTGCCCCCCGACCTCTACGACAAGGTAGTGTCCGGCAAGGGCGAGATCCTGCCCGGCGCCAGCGTGCCGAACAACAAGTTGATGCCGGCGGGGCATATGGGACACTAAATCAGACGGACTTGCGGCGGAGTGAAATTGGCCGCTATGTCAGTCCCTGCGAGATCGCAAAAATTGCTTTGAGCCCTTCTCCAAAACGCGCGGCGGACTCTCGATGGGTTTCCAGTTCGCCGTAGGGCAGAAAACGGACATTCAAGCTGCGGACCTGCCGGAAGGCGGGTCGCGCAAGCTGTGCCCGTACTTCCTCAGCGCGCCCGTCGGGCGCAACCAAGAAAAGTGCCTGAGTCGCGCTACCCGTTGTGCTCATTGCCAAGTCAAGCAAGCGCACAATGCCCGAGTAGATCGAGGTGCTATGTTCCACTTCGAAGGCGGCGGCGACCCTTCGGCTGGCTTTCTCGATCCACAGCACGTCGATGAGTTTTACCGCATCAAGCCCTTCCTCCGCGGTTAAAGGTTCCGGCAGACAGTCAAGACAGTGGTCGGCAAGTTGGCCGTTGGCGAAGGGGCGACTGCGATCGTTTGTGGCAATCCACACGTCGAATCTAAGTGCCAGCCCCAAGTCACGTAACCAGCCCTGAACCCGAGTATGAGTGACATCTTCTTCGTTGGCCTTTCGGCGCGCTTTCTCGGCCGTTGCTGACTCATTGCGGACTCTTTCCAGATCCGCCTCCCAGAATCGCTCGTCCTGCTCGTTATTATCGCCGGGCGGGGCCGGATAACGCTCTGTTCCCACGTCGAACAGTAGCCCTGCGATCGCCCCGAGGTCGTTCGACAAGAGTTGGCGGTACTCTGTATTGAGCCGGAGAATGCCGGCTCGCATGGCGAGATAGGAATCCCATTTGCCAAGCTTTGCAGCCGAACCCGTCAGCGCGTTGTATCCCTTGACGATCGCCGTATTGAAGGGGGGAACGAGGGTCGGATGCAAGAAGTAGAGCAGGTTCGCCGCTGCGGGTCCGAGCCCCTTGATGCGACGCTCATCCAAGCGATGAATGGCCTCGACGATCGCTTCTTCCTCATCGCAGCAGGTGCAAGTTTTCAGAAACTGTCCAAATGCCCGCTGATTCTCCTGACTCTCATAGATATCCGGGATTCGCAACTTCGGCTTCCAGAGAAAGGCGTGATCCGCGCCCTTGAAGATCTGCCGCTGTTCGGCGATCGAGCCAACGACGGTCTCCAACGATGACCCCCGATACGCGTTACCGAAAGTACCTGCTTCAATCTCCTGGATGACCTGGTTCAGGCCGCTTCGGATCGAGCGGAAGTTCTTGATCCACTGGTCCCATAGAAACCAACTCTGGTACGTGCCGGCGCTGTCCGAGCGCCAGTGCTCAACGAGCTTGCGAATTGCGTCGGTTGTCATGTTGCTTCGAGTTGTCCTCGTTCAGTGCGTCCGCAGCCGGGCTTCAATCTGGCCAGGACTCGGACCGCGCAAATGTCCCGGGTACAATGCGCATCGAGAAACCTGTTGCGCAGCGCAAAAGGCTTTTGGGACACAGAATACGACATTCTCTTGATTGACGCCACGAAGTGGAACGACCTAGAATGGCATCCTAAATTATGGCCCCGCCGATCGCCTGTGTTCCATGCTGTCGCCGCGTCAAAACCGCCTGGCAACCCTCTCTCTTCTGCTGGTCTATGTAACCGTCAGCACGTTCAGCGGATTGCTCCACAGCCACAGCCACGATTTGGCTGTGGATAACGCGAGCCATTGCGAGCGGCACAACCATGCTGAGGGCTGCCGCCCAGGCGCGCACGGCCACTGCTGCGAAGAAGGTGTTGGTCTCGCGCATCGTGAGCCTGCTCATCAACCCGTGCACGACGATGACTGTGCGGTGTGCCGATTTCTTGGCCATCGTACCACCCCGGCCGAGGTCGTCGAGCTAGACGCATCGCACCACCTGAGCGTGCAGTTGACCATCATCTGCACCGACCTGCCGACTGAATCGGCCCCCCGTTCATTTCACGCCCGCGCCCCACCGCTTGTCGGGTAGGACTCGTTGGCGGATTCCCGTGCGCCCGTGCGCCGATGGCTGCGGCATGGCAGCCAGAAGGATTCCGCGTTACTCCCGACCTTTTTGCTGGCCTGCGTCTATCTGTGCGCAGCCAGTTTCTATTGGAGGCGTGTGAAGATGTCAGCAAAAAACACGGTGTTTGCGCGCGCGTACCCTCAGCAACGCGGTTTTACGTTAATAGAGCTATTGGTGGTCATCGCGATCATCGGTATTTTGATCGCGCTTTTGTTACCCGCGGTGCAGGCTGCCCGCGAGGCGGCTCGCCGCAGTCAGTGTAAGAACAATCTCCGCCAAATTGGCCTCGGCATTCTGAATTATGAAAGTGCCATAGGATCGTTCCCCCCTGGGATCATCTCTCGCGCCAGCGCGGTGAATGAACCAGGGTTGGGGCCTGGATGGGGTTGGGGAGCGAGGATCCTTCCCCATCTTGAGCAAACGAGTCTTCAGATCGACTTTGAACGCGAGATCACCGATCCGGTCCACGACAAAGTACGAGTGACTGCATTACCCGTTTTTCTTTGTCCATCCGATCCAGTGACGGCATTAACTTTCAGCGTCGCCGACGAGACGGGTACGCCTTTGACCGAACTGGCATTCGCCAATTACGTTGGCGTCGGTGGCACCCTCGAAGTTACTCGATTTCCTGACACAGGAACCGGCGTGCTGTTTCGGAATCGAGCCGTGAAGATCGCCGAGATTCGGGACGGTACAAGCCATACTTTGTTAATTGGCGAGCGTGCTAGCCGCCAGTCCCCTCAAACAACCTGGGTCGGGGCCGTTGCTAATGCCAGTATTCCACCCCTCAACCCCGCCTACGAGGAGGAAGGCCCGCCCGTGCTCATTTTGACCAACACCGGAACAGCCGACGATGGTCGCGTTCCGAATAGTCAATTTGACCATGTCGAAGATTCGAACAGCGAGCATCCTCAGGGCGTACACTTCCTGTTTTGCGACGGATCAGTGCACATGATTCCCAGTACGATCGACGCACGCATCTGGCAAGCGCTAGGAACCCGTGCCGGGAGTGAGGCGACGGGAGATTACTAGGACCATACAGCGACGGTTGCGTATCGTGATTGCACTGCCGCGGCTACACATTTTTGAGTTCGTCGTACCGATTGGTCGACGGTCGATGCTATCGTGGCCGGGGCGTCGCGTTGATGTGTCCGCCGGGCCTCGGGGACGGTGGCGCGTTCAAACCATCCACCATCAAGAGACCGGTAATAGCCACCTCGGTTTTGCGGAGGTCTAGCGCGGTGCGCGTGTATTCCGACTTCACGTGAAATAGGTTTCGCTGCAGCTCGACTACTTCCGGCCAAGCCACGCGCCGCTTCTTGTACATGTCGAGCTGAATCTCATAGGCTCTGGTCACCTTGGGAATATTGGCTTCTCGGTAAAGCTTCGTGGCCAAGCTCGCAGTTCGATAGCGACGGAACTGGTCTGCTAGGCGCTGCTGCAATGCCAGTTCAAGGCGCCTGACCTCGGCCTGCGAACGGGCAAGCTCCGCGCGCGCTTGCATGATCGTCCCTTGGTTTCTGTCCCACAGCGGCACGTTGAGTCCAATCTGCACTTGGCCCACGGTTGCGTTTAGCGTCTCGAAATTGTAGCCCGTGCTCGCAGCTACGCGGATGTCGGGCACTGGTTGCACTCGCTCGCGCTGTACGACGATTTGATCGTGAACTACATGCGCGCGAGCAGCCTGGATTTCCGGGCTGTCACTCAGCAGCATGGCCAAGCTTGGCTCCCATTCCAAGGCCGCGCCAGCCGGCTCAAGCTGACCAGCCAGCGGAGCTAGTTGCAGTTCGGGCATGCCAATGACCGATGCCAAATGTTGCCAGGCGGCGACTAAGCTGTTTTCTTCGTCTGCCAAGTCGATCTGAGCGCGGTTGACTTCGACTTCGGCAAGCAACACGTCAGATTCGTTTGCCAACCCCGTGTTGAACATTTCTCGCGTGGTGCGGAGATTCTCTTCGGCGTTCAAAAGCAGTTCGCGTCGCAATTCGGTCATCCGCTGGTCCGCCAGCACCTCGTAGAAACGCATCCGAACCCCATTGAGCACAACAAGCTGCTGGCCCATCGCCAGGATCTGTGCTTCGTAGGCCTCCTGGGAATATTTGGCGCGACTGAGCCGCAGCTTGCCGGCCGTCACAATGGTCTGTTGGACGAAGCCGCCTTGAATTTCGCCGAGAGTGCCAGCCGCACCAATTTGCTCTGCCTCATACCCAATGATGGGGTTCGGATATAACCCTGCTTCCAAGGCGGCACCGCGCGATGCGCGCACTTGTGCCGCTGCCTGCGCGAGCGTCGGATTGTTTGCCAGTGCGATCGCCTCCAGATCTGCAAGACTCAGCGGGCATTGCGGCGTGCCCGGCGCAATGGGCTCTGGTGGATGCTCGATCTGGAGTGCGGTAGCAGTTAACTCGCGACGCAAATTTGGCGTGCCAGCAGGGAACGCATTGTTCACCGTCGCCCTAGAATTGTGCGCTTTAATCGATACCGCGGGCGACTGGCGCCTCGCGGCCGTCTGCCCCCAGCATGTGACCGTACTTGCGGCCACGAGAGTAAGAATCGAAATCGAAATGCGTGCGGCGCGTTTGGACGAAGCCATCTTTTTCGGCCGATTTCAAGGACTCACCTGGCCTGAATCGAACTCGCCAATACACTGTGGCGACTCCGCAGGGCGGTTCAGCGGGTAACCTTGGTGGTTACTTCACTTATGATCGACCGGACAAAGAGGGAAAAACCAACCAGCTTCGCACATGCGCTTCAGACCAGCCAGTCGACCCAAGTTCTCGCTTCACGATCCGGTAGCGCTCGGTGTGTCTTGGTAGCTTGTCCCGCGTCGCTACCACTCGAAATAGAAGACGCGGCCGGTCAAGAAGGCTCGCCGAATCCCTCGATAAGTCTTTTTTCGGAACGGAGTAGCGACACCGGCCAGCTTTGGACCCCTTGGAGAAAATGTTCTAACCGTGTCCAGTTGCCCCGACTATTTCTCGAAATGAGCCCTTCGGCCAAAACTTCGAAGGGCTTTCTTATTCCTGGGACAAGAGCTGCGTCATCGCGGCGGCAGTTCAAAAAGACGATTTCCAGGATCCGACGTTTCGCTGCGTTGTCTGCGCTAAGTCAGTACACCCCAGTGGGCTCGAACCACTAACCTTCGGTTCCGTAGACCGATGCTCTATCCAATTGAGCTAGGGGTGCGCGTAGCCGACATCTTAGCATTTACTTGCGTCGAATGCCGCGGGCGAAAATCGATTGCCAGCTTTCGGAGATCAACGGTCGCGCATGGGGGTCAACTCTAACGGGTTGCTCGCCCTGTGGCAACCGGGACATTGTGCCTGGCGTTTCGCTACCCGACGCCTTTGCTGCGAAAGGGAACCGTGCCGGTGTAGACGCAAACGCTCAACATCACTTTTCGCGATGACGCTCCAATAGCACTCGGACCTTTGTTGGATCGAGATGTTCGCCGGACGTCAACTCAGCGGCCTTCCAGCGGTCGAGAAGCTGTCCGTCGGGCGAGGCGACCGCCAGCACCAGTCGCTGGGCGTCGGCATAGCTGACATCAATCCAGGGGACGAAGGCATGCGCGTCGTAATGAAATGGTCGCGAGACTCGCAAAGCCACGATCCGAAAAGCTTCGGTAACGGTTCGATCTTCGCGTAGCCACCGTGCAAGGTCTTGGCACAAGGTGCCATCAGGGTCGCCCACAACGACCAGCAGCTTCTTGTTGGTTTTGCCGGCCATGCCAACCGCACGTGAGAGCCGCTCACGGCAGTTGCTCCCTGGAGTTGATAGGCGCTCGAATTGATCGTCCGTGAGTGCCCCGCCGGCAAATGCCAGCGCCAAGGGATCTTCCATGGCCGCCTCCACCTTGGCCGCGTCGACCTGGATCTCGCCGGCATCGTACTCGCCGCCCTGTTCGACCGGGAGCGTACCCACCGTATACCAAACGAGCCCCGTGTCGCTCACTTGCAGGTCGAGCTCCAAGCCGACACATACAAACCGAAACGAAAAAGGCTCTCCCGCCAGAAAGGGCGATCGCTCTACGACAGGCGGCGGCCATTGATCGGAGTCCTCGACCGGAAACACCAGACGAGCCTCCCACCGAACATTCCTCTTTAACTGTGGAAGGCCCACAACCCGTCCATGTACTCGGGCAAATCCGCGGTGTTGCAATTGAAGCTGCTCGGTGTCGGCAGTGATCCGCGCGACTGCGTCGCCGCGGCCCAACCGGGCCTTAACAATTGCGTCGACCTTGGGTCGGCTGATGGTGAATCGGCCGTCCTGATCGGCGCGATGCCAGATCGTGCCGGTGCTCGGTCGCGCCAGTGAGTACAAGTGGAGATCCGCTCTCGGGACTGGCTTTCCTTCCAGGTCTAGTCCTCAATCAAGCATAGTCGGGCGGCTTGGGAAGGCAGCGGGCGCAAAAAAACTCGAAATCCTTCGGCGTTTTGTCGGGTATTGATGGTATCGACACCACATCAATCCGCGCGCCACGGAGGGATTTCGAGTGAACGCCAAGATAACGCGTC
>JAIESQ010000086.1 GCA_019745975.1 Pirellulales bacterium | reverse complement strand
CGGCGCGGAAGCGCAAGTGGACGCGAACTCTGTTAGCCGCGGGATTTATCCCGCGCGCTAGCTGGCGCGACGTGGCAAAGTACGCGATATTCTGGATGCAGCGACGATCTCGCTAGCTGGCGCGGCGCGGCGACCGGTGCGATATTCTTGACGCGGCGTCGAGCGCGGTAGCGCGCGGAGCAAGCTCCGCGGCTAATATGGGGAAACGTTGCGGCGCGGAGGTGCGACCGGACGCAATATCTGTTAGCCGCAGGGAGATTCACGCGAGTCGCACGATGATTCCCATCCATGCTGTCGCCGAATTTGAAGAGGCGCTCGCGCAGCCGGCGCTTGTGTTTTATTTGGGTGAATTGGTCTGTGCAGGCGCCAGACTCGGAAGGGCGATTTCGCTCCGAGTTTGATTGTTGGAGCGCGGCCCGAATCGGAGATGCCGTCCGTGACTGACAAATACCGGTTCATTGAGAATCTGAACCGTCGTTCTCCTGCAACAGATGAAGCGATCGCGGCAATCGAACGCACGATTGGCAAGCATCTTCCTCTCGATTACGTGGAGTTTCTCAAAGTCACCGACGGCGGAGAAGGATTTATCGGTAGGACCTATTGCATCCTTTGGAGCGTCGCTGAGCTTGCTTCGATGAACCAAAACTACGAGGTTGAGGACTACGCGCCAGCGTTGCTGGTTTTTGGCTCCAACGGCGGTGGTGAAGCTCTTGGGTTCGATACAAGAAATCCGCAATGGCCGGTTGTTCAAATCCCTTTTGTCGGCATGGATTGGGGAATGGCCCAACCGATTGCAGCATCATTTACGGGCTTCCTCGAGCGATTGTTTACGATCGACGGAATGTGCGAGGCATTGCCGCTACGAAACCTTGATCTCTTGAATTGTCGTGGAAAAGAAATCTTTGAAATAACACCTGTGATTCTCGGTGGCAGTCCCACTGACCCAACCAACAAAGTGCCTTTGGACAGGGAAGAGCACGCGCAGGCAGTGGTCTACTGGAACCGCGTTATCAAGGAGCTTCGAGAGAATCGCTAACTAGTCTTCAGCGGATCAATTCACTCGGGAGTGGGCCGGCTGCATGCAGCCGGGTGTCGAAGCCACAAGGACATGTCCTTGCCAATGCAACTCTTCACCTCTATCAGAAGGATTGTCGCTGTCGCGACCCAGCCGACGAGCGGCTGGGCCACCCTTGTAATAGACTTCGCGGCAATTGACGCTCACACCAGCCCCCAGCGTTTGCGCAGCGCCCATTCGCCGATCAATAGCGCCGCGAAGGCCAACAGAAACGGCCAGGTGTCCCACGGCTCCTGCTTGGCTTCGATGGTCACCAGCGGTGCCGGCGGCTGCTTCTCCAAGCGTTCCAGAAAACTGCCGAGCTGTTCGGCCACCATCGCTTCGCCGCCGGTGATGTTGGCCAACTGCGTGAGCAGGTTCGGGTCGGCCTGAGGGCTTTCGAGCTCCAGATCGACGACCTCAACGAGGAATCGCGCGCTGGCGGTTCCCAGCGGCTGGCCGTTGCGCGTGGCTTTAACGGTCACCGTGTAATCGCCGGCCGCGTTGGCCTCGAGAAAGACACCGCTGAACCGCTCCTGCTGTCGGCCCAGCCGCAGCGGGCGGCGGCTGCCGTCGGGCAACGTGATCTCGGCTTCCATGGCGACGGCACTGGCATCGGCCCCTTCGACCGCTTGCACTCCTGCGCTAAACTCGACGCGGCTGGCGGGCCGATAACGGCGCTGCGGTAGCTCGACCCACACTTCGCTGTCGCTTTGATCTTTCTTGGCTAGCCACAGCACCAGCTGCCGCCAGAAGCGCTTGTGCAGTGCATCTTGACCGCCCAGCGCCCAATGCCAGGTCGAGTCGCCGGCGAAGGCCAGCACGCGGCCGTTGCCGGGGGTTTGCGCGACCAACAGCGGCACGCGCGGCGCGGCGGCCGATTCGGCCAGCACACTGGCCAGCGGGGCCAAACCACGGAAACGATTGGCTCCTTCGAGCGGCGGCAACAGCGCCCAGGTGTCGCGGTTTTGCGCCACCGGGCCGAGCAGCAGCACGCGCAGTTGTTCACCGGCGGCGGTGGGCTGCATCTTGAGCGGACCGGGGACGTGCAGATCGGTCGCCGGCGGGTCGTCGAAACCTTGGCGCTCAAGATCGCCCATTTGGATTGGCAACACTTCGGCCAGTGGAGTCTTCTGGTAACCGCCCGGGCCGAAGCTGTGCAGCCCGCCGATCATGAGCAGCCCGGCGCCGGCGCGGACGGTGTCGGCCAGCTTGGCGAGCTCCGGCCCGGCGAAGGCGGTCGAATCGAGATCACCGAGGATGTAGACGTTGTACTTGCCGCGTTCGAAGGCGCTCGACAGTTCGGCGGGGCGCGTCTGCGGGCGACGGGCGTCGATCCAATGGTATTCGACGTGCACGTCGGGGCCCGCTTCGAGCGCGCGGCGAATAAATTTGGCCTCGACGGGGTGCGCCCCCTCGAGATAGAGGACGTTGATCCCCCCCTGGCGCACCGTGACGAAGGTGCTCAATTCGTTGTTGGTGGGCGTCAGCTCGCCTGGCTGTGGCCGGGCCCGCAGGGTGACCTTAAACTCGCCCGGCGTTTCGGGGATGTAGGTCAATTCGACTGGCAGTTGATCGCCATCGGCCCGGGCGCGCACCTGCGTGCTGGCGACGACGGTCATCTGGCCAGGCGCGGTTTCGAACAATAGATCGACCGGCAGATTGTCGTGTGCGAAACCGGAGACGCGCGTGGTCGCCGCCACGCTCAGCTCATTCTTGACGAATACGCTGTCGTTGGCGTGCAGATCGGCCAGGGCGATGTCGCGCGCGGCGTCGGCCGCCCGCGATTGTCCGAACACCACGGTGTGCAGCAGAAAGCCAAGATCGCGCAACTGCCGGGCGGCGGTCTGCGGCGGCAGATCGTGGGGCGGCAAGGCGCGCTGCGCTCCATCGGTCAGGAGTACGACGCCAGCGAGGCGCTTGCCGGCCTCGCGGCGGAGCATGTCGGCCAGCGCGGCGCCGATGGCCGATTCGGAGCCGGTGGCGACCTTTTCGAGGTGCGCATCGCCGTCGGCGACGTTGGTCGGCGACAGGTCGCCCGCGAAGGTGTAAACCTTGATCTCGACGTCGTCGCTGAGTTTGTCGAGCACTGGAGCGGCGTCGCCCATCACGGAACGCAGGGCTTCCCAGCGCGATTCGTTCCCCAGCGAGTCACGAGTTTGCATGCTCCGCGACTTATCGGCCAGGATCACCAGGGTCGAGGCTTGCCGTTTCGACGACGTGTAGACGATCGTCGGTCGCAACAGCGCCGCGAGCACCAGCAGAATGACTCCCAATCGGATCGCCACCAAAATGCGGCGACGATTGCGGGCCAGCGGCGTGCGCAGCGGCAGCACGATGAGCAACACCACGAGCAGCGCCACGATCGCGCCGGTGAGCACGTAGCCGCCAACGGGATGGAGCGCGACGCGAAACATCAAACCTGCCGATAGAAACGGTTGGCCAGAATCTGCTCGAGCCCCAATGCGACGGCCAGCACGACCATCACCAAGGGATACAACTCGCGACCGACGCGCGAGGTGCTGATCTCGCGTTCCATTTCGGCCTGACTGCGGGCGACGTGCACCGTGCGCTTGCCGAAGGTCGATTGCACTTCGTCGGGAGCGACGCGCTCGAGGCGGCTGGCATCGGCCGGCACATTCGCGCTGTAGCCGCGGCGCCAGCCCCCTTCGGTGCCGCCGGAGCGAAGTTGGTAGTGGCCGGGCCACTCGTTGCCGGCGACGGTCAAGGTTTCGGCCGCGGCGGCGACGGAGCCCTTGAGGTTGTCGCCTGTCGGCGTGGTGAGCACATAGCTGGTGACGTGGTCGTCGGGGCGTAGCCGCAGCGCGGCGGTCTGCCCAACCGCGTAGTTCAATTGCCCTTCGGTGCTGTCGACGAGGTAGAGCGCCATTTCGTTGGCCAGCATGAAACCGGGCCAAGGTTCCAAGCCGGTGAGGAGTTGATTCCAGGGAATCGGTCGCTCGTCGGGTTGATCGGACAGGGAGGTGACGAGTGTCAGCAATCGGCCACGACCCAAGCGCTGCTCAAACATGGCCGGCTGACCGTCGGCGAACGACATGGCCACGGCGCTCTGCTCGCGCGTGTCGGCAAACCGCCAACGCCGGGCAACGGGGAAGGCATCCCACGGCACGGCGTCGGCCAGCGGCACGAATTTCGATAGCAGCGGATGCGACGTGCCTGCGGTGCGCAGGATCGCACCGGTTGTGGCGCCCGCGGCGCCGGCAGCATCGTCGCCGGGTGCGTCGATCCCTTCCAGTCGACCCGGCAACAGGGGATCGGCGGCGCGCTGAAATTCTTCGAGTGGCTGCGCGCGGCGACCCAAGCAAATCGCCGCTCCGCCGCCGGCATGCACGTATTCAAGTAACCGCTGCCAGGCGGCGGGTGTCATCGGTCCGGGATCAAGCAGAAACACCGCCGTGTACGGCGCGAGCTCGGTCGCGTCGAGCCGCTGCCAGTCGATCACGTCGCAGTGGAAGCGGGCGAGTCCTTGTTTGCGCCATTGCTCGGGGGCTAGCGCTTCGGCCAGGTAGACTCCAGTGCGGCCGGCCGGCGCGGGGGCGGCGATCAAAACCTTCCAAGTCGGCTGCACGTCGACGGTGAAGTAGCGCGCGTCGTCGGCCACGAGCGCGTCCTCGCCCGAGAGCTTGAGCTGCCCCTGATGCGTGCCGATCGGGAAGCCGCCGAGCGGGAAGTCGACGCGCTGCGACTGGCCGGGCGCGAGCTTCACCGCCAGCTCGCTGCGCCGCTGCAGTTTGCCGTCGGCGTCGGGCAAGTCGAGCTCGACCGTGCGATCGACGGCTGGGCTGCCGGCCGGCGCTTCGTAGCGAACTTCGCTGGAGACAATGACGGGGCTGTTGGCCGCCAGGACCTGAGAGGAAAGTTTGATATCGGCCAGCGCCACGTTGCGCGGGTCGGTCGCGCCCACGTCGATGACGTAGATGCCCAAATCGCCGAGCGCGTCGAGCCGCTGGACGAGCGCGGCGGGGGAGGTCGTCTGCCAGCCGCCGCGGCTCAGGTCGGTGAGCAGGTAGATTTCCTTGCGCGCGAGCTTGCTGTCGGCCAGGAGCCGCAATCCTTCTTGCACGACTTGCAAGAGTGGCTGCGACAGACTGGCGATTTCGAGGCGATCGATCCGCAGCTTGGCGGCCGCGGCGTCGACTTGAAAAACGGCCGTGGCATAGCGCGTGTCGAGCACGGCGACCTGGCTGTCTTCGGGCAATTGGCCGACGATCCAGCGGCCGAATTCCTGGGCGGCTTCGAGGCGCGTCTGGTTCTGCTGGCGGTAGGCCATGCGTGGCGAAGTGTCGAAGACCAACACGGCCGCGACCGGCGCTTCGCGATCGGCCAAGACGTGCGACGCCTGCATGCTGGGGCGCGCCAAGGCCAAGGCCAAGAGCGCCAGCGCCGCCACGCGGAGCGCCAAGAGCAGCCAGTGCCGCAATCGCAGGCGGCGCTCGTTCACTTGGCGGCGCTGCTCCAGAAAGCGCAGCGCCGGAAACTCGAACTGCCGCGGCTTTTGCTTGAGCACCAGGTGCAGCACGATCGGCGCGGCGGCCAGCGCCGAGCCTGCCAACAGTGCCGGGTTCAGGAAGTCCATGGTGCTAGAAACTCATTGCCAAGGGGGACGGAAGTCGTTTTGGATCGTTGACTAGAAGCAGTTTCAAACCGGCGATGAATCCGCGTCGGGTGCCACTGCTAGCTCGTCTAGCAGTGCCCCCTCGAACTTTGCACTGCTGGGCAAGCCAGCAGTGGCACCCAATCCCGGGTTTGAAACTACTTCTAGCGATTTGCGATGCCGATGCTCCAAAACGACTCCCGTCCCCGTTCGCGTCGGCGATTGTTCAGAACCTCGCCCGCCGGTTCACGAGATACTCCATCAGCGCTTTGTCGAACTGCATGCTGGTATCGAGCGCGACATAGTCGATGCGTCGCTGAAAGCACTCGCGGCGGTACTCTTCGCGGAAGACCTCGATCTGGCGCTGGTAGTCGGCCCGAAAGTGATTGGCGTCGATTGTCAGCCGCTCATTGGTTTCCGGCTCTTCGAGCTCGACAAGCCCTTGAAACGGAAACTGCACCTCCGCTTCATCGAGGATATGGAACAGGATCACGTCGTGTCCACCGTAGCGCAGTTGCCGCAGCGCCGGGAAGACTTCGTCGGGGGGGGCCAACAGGTCGCTGAAGATCATCACCAGGCTGTGGTGCTTGAGCATGGCGGCCAATTGGCTGAGGCTGGCCGCGATGTCCGTCTGGCCGGTCGGCTGCAAGTTCGCCAGCAGCGAGAGGATGTTGGCCAACTGCGTGCGTTTGGACGCCGGCGCCAGGCTGTGGCGGATGCGGTCGTCGAAGGCCACGAGCCCGACGGGGTCTTGCTGGTGGATCATCAAGTAGCCCAGTGCAGCCGCCAGGCAGATGCCGTAGTCGAACTTGGTCAACTCCTGCCGGAACGTGTAGGCCATCGAGCGGCTAAGGTCCATCACCAGGTAGCCGGTGATGTTGGTTTCGGCTTCGAACTTCTTGATGTAGTACTTGTCGGTCTTGGCGTAGACCAGCCAGTCGATTCCCTTGGGGTCGTCGCCGGCGGTGTACTCGCGATGCTCGCTGAACTCGACCGAAAAGCCATGGAAGGGACTGGCGTGCAAGCCCTGCAGAAACCCGCGCACGATGAACTGGGCCCGCAGATCGAGCCGGCTGATCTGCCGGATGACTTCGGGGCGGAGGTAGCTTTCGGCAGTGGGCATCGAATCGGTCGGGCCGGACGCTCCGTCATGAACTAAGCTAAATCGATCGTCTGGCGCAACTCACGTCGGCGGCGATCGTTCATCGCGAGCACACGAATCGTGGCACGCCCGGTCGCCGACAATCCAACGATCCACTCACCCTCGACCGAGAAGTGCTCTGCCCAAGTCTCCGTCCGCGGGTTGAACAGGGGCGTGATGTCACCTGTCTCCGGATCGATGCCAGTGAGATTCGCCCCTTTGTGTGCGTTGCAATGCAGGCAGGCGAGGGCAAGGTTGTCCGGTACGTGACTGCCCCCATGCTGTCTGGCGATTACATGCTCGATCTGAAGTCTGAAAAACGGCTCGTCGTTCTGGTGAATCAAACAGTACTCGCACCGATTATCGGCGCGCCTGCGGACGAACTCGCGCGTCGCCCGGTCAATCATGTTGGCCGGCGTCCGCCAGCACTTTTCGCGCGTTGGCTTGTAGGATCGCGATCAACGCCCCCGCATCGACATAGGCCTCCAACTTCGCGCGCTCAGCGGGAGTGATCGTTCCTTCGGCGTTCTTCTCCGCCAAGTCATCGACGATCTTCTGCGTGGCTGGACTGGCGCGCAGAGCCGCGAGCCGCGCTGCCACCTCCGGAGTTAGACACGCTCGCACGGGCTCGAGTAGTTGTTCCAAGACTTCAGTTTCCGGGCTCATGAGTCGTTTCTCGGATTCAAATTGACCTTGTGCCCGCAGTCCGGACTCGAGGACGTCAAGAGTTTGCCGCGCCATCGCAGCCGACATTGGACAAACGCGCTGCACCCCGCGCGACGCCCTCAAGTTAAGTATATCAGCTTGTTCAGTTGTCTTACCTCGAGAATGTTGCTTCCCTAATGCTGGCTCTCAGCACGCGACGCGGCCCGCTGCCAATGTCTAGTCGAGCGGCTACCGCTCGAATTTCGGAATCTCGGGTTCGGGCACCTGCGCGAGCAGCTTTTCGATCACCCCTTCGGTCGTCAGCCCTTGCGCCTGAGCCTGAAAGTTCGTGCTGATGCGGTGCCTTAGCACGGGCACGGCGATCTTTCGCACGTCGTCGAGCGCCACGCTGAACCGCCCGTCCATGGCCGCGATCGCTTTGCCCCCTTGAATGAGAAACTGCCCGGCGCGCGGGCCGGCCCCCCAATCGACCAGATCCTTGACGTAGTCGGGGGCCGACGAATCCTTGGGGCGCGTCGCGCGCACCAGGCTGGCGACATACTTGACGATGTACTCGCTCACCGCGACCGAGGCGACCAGCTTCTGCAAGTTGACGATCGCCCGCCCGGAGAGCACCTTGCGCACCTCGGGCTTTTCGCTGCGCGTGGTCGAGGCCAGAATCCGCTCCTCTTCGTCGAGCGTGGGATAGTCGACCTTGATGTTGAACATGAAGCGGTCGAGCTGGGCTTCGGGCAGCGGATAAGTCCCTTCCTGCTCGATCGGGTTCTGCGTGGCGATGGTGAAGAACGGCTCGGGCAGGTTGTACGTTGACTTGCCGACCGTCACCTCGCGCTCTTGCATCGCTTGCAGCAGGGCGGCCTGAGTTTTGGGGGGCGTGCGGTTGATTTCGTCGGCCAGCAGGATGTTCGTGAAGATCGGTCCCTCGACGAAGCGGAAGTTGCGCCGACCGGCTTCGTCTTCTTCGAGCACGTTGGTGCCCGTGATGTCCGAAGGCATCAGGTCGGGGGTAAACTGGATGCGCTTGAAGCTGATGTCGAGAATGCGGGCCAAGGTGCTGACGATCAGCGTTTTGGCCAGCCCCGGCACGCCGACCAGCAGGCAATGCCCGCGGGTGAAAATCGCGGCAAAGATCTGTTCGAGCACGTCGTCCTGCCCAACAATGACTTTGTGCAGTTCCTCCTGCATCAGGCGTCGATGCTGGCTGAACTCCTGGAGGACGTCGCCGAGACTGCGGGTTTTGGTCGACAAGGTTGCGAAATCCCTGAGATTTGTGGGCCAGCGGGGTGCCGAATCAATAAGTTTCGGCGAGAATTGACGTTGTGATTCTATCGCCCGTCGCGGTGGCCGGCCAAGGACGGTCCGCGAATTCGAGTAGCTAAGGCCAGCGTATGTGGAAGTTTACGACGCGCAGCGCCCGGTGGTCTGCGGGCCTCGGCCAGCGGGGTTTCCGCACTGGGGGATTTCGAGGGGCACGTCTCGCGCTTGGTGGCGCGGTTATAGGGTTCGTGGCGGTGGCGGCCAGCGACCTGGCTCGCCCGACGGCCGCGCGGGCCGACGTGGCGCCCGAACAGGTACGGCAAGCGATCGAGCGCGCGGTTGGTTATCTCAAGCGCGAACAGCGCAACGATGGCACCTGGCCCGACTGGCAAACGAACGCCGGCGGCATGACCTCGCTATGTACACTGGCGCTGTTAAACGCCGGCGTGCCGCCGTCGGATGAGACGATCCAGCGCTCGCTCAAGCACTTGCGTGCTGTGCGGCGCGACCCCGAGTGGACGTACGCCGCCGCGCTGCAAATGATGGTCTACTGCGCCGCGGAGCCCGAGGCCGACGCCGTAAACATTCAGAGGTTGGCCGACTGGTTCGAGCAGTTCCAGATCAAGATCGGGGCCAACCGCGGCGCCTGGTCGTATCCGCGCGCCATGGGGGACAATTCAAACACCCAGTTCGCCATGCTCGCGCTTTATGAGGCGGAGCGCATCAGCGACCGGACCAAGGTCAAGATTAATCAGGAAACGTGGCGGATGGCGTTGGCCTACTGGAAGGGCTCGCAGAACGCCGATGGCTCGTGGGGTTACCAGCCCGGCAACCCCGGCACTGGGAGCATGACCTGCGCCGGCATCACCAGTTACATCATCGCCAGCGGGCAGTTGCACGCGGGGGATGCCGCGGTCGAGAACGACCAGGTCGAGTGCTGCCAGCCGCACGGGCGCGATCGCACGCTCGAAAAGGCGATGAGCTGGCTGGGAGAGAATTTCTCGGTCCACAACAACCCGGGGCGCGGCGACGCCTGGTTGTTTTACTACTTGTATGGCGTGGAACGCGTCGGCCGGATGACGGCGCGGCGGTTCATCGGCGCGCACGACTGGTACCGCGAGGGGACCGACATGTTCGTGCGGGCGCAGGACGAGCTGTCGGGCTTTTGGCGCGGCGGCGGGGCCGGCGAAAACAACCCGTTCGTCAGCACGAGCATGGCGCTGTTGTTTCTGGCCAAGGGGCGACGGCCGATCCTGGCTTCGAAGCTCAAGCACGACCCAGCCGACGACTGGGAGCGCCACCGCAGCGATTTCTGGAACCTGACTTCGTACGTCGAGCGGCAGTGGAAGCGCGACCTGACCTGGCAAATTGTCGACTCGAAGGCCGCCACGATCGACGACCTGCTGCAGGCCCCGGTCGCCTACATCAGCGGGCGCGACGCGGCCAAGTTCAGCGACGACGAAGCGCAGAAGCTGCGCGCGTACCTCGATCAAGGGGGCTTCGTCTTTGCCGATGCTTGCTGCAACGGTAAGGGCTTCGACGAATCGTTTCGCGCTTTGATGAAGCGCGTCTTTCCCGAGCCCGAGTACGAGCTGAAACTGCTCCCGCCGGAGCATCCCGTGTGGCGGGCGGAAAAGCCGATCGACCCGGCGCACGTCCGGCCGCTGTGGGGGATCAACGTCGGCTGCCGCACGAGCGTGATCTACTCGCCCGACAATCTCTCGTGCTATTGGGAGCTGGCCCGACCGGGGCGCGACAAGACTTACAGCCCGGAAGTCGCGCAGCGCATCGACGGCGCGTTGGCGCTGGGGATCAACGTGCTGGCCTACGCGACCAACCGCGAACTGAAGTTCAAGTACGACGTGCCGGCCACGGTCACCGGCCGCTCGAAAGAAGATCGCTTCGAGCGGGCCAAGCTCTACCTGGCCAAGCTCAAGCACACTGGTGGGGCCGACGCCGCGCCCCGCGCGCTGGTGAATTTGCAAGACGCCTTGCAGCGCGAGACCGGTTTGCGGGTCAGCACCGACCAGCGCGACATCGCGATCACCGACGAGCGGCTCTTCGAGTACCCGATCGTCTACCTGCACGGGCGCAACAGCTTCCAGTTGAGCGCCCCGGAACGGCAGCAGTTGCGCACGTACGTCGAACGGGGGGGCGTGATCCTGGGGGACAGCATCTGCGCGAGCGAAGCGTTCACGCGCTCGTTCCACGAGGAGATGGCGGCCATTTTCCCCGAGCAGAAGCTGGAGCGGATTCCGGTCGACCATGCGATGTTCGGCGCGCAATACGGCGGCTTCGATTTGCGGCACGTCAAGCGCCGCGACCCGCGGCGCGGCGGCGGGGCTGGCCCGCTCGAGGCTCGGGTGCGCGAGGTCGAGCCGGAGTTCGAAGGGGTCAAGATCAAAGAACGCTACGCGGTGGTCTTCTCCCCCTTCGACTTGAGCTGCGCGCTTGAGCACCAGGAATCGCTCGATTGCCAGGGGTACGTGCGCGACGACGCGGCCCGGCTGGCGATCAATCTCGTGCTCTATGCGGTGCACGAATAACGCGCGATTTGTTAGCCGCGGGATTTATCCCGCGCGCGCGCTCGATCGGTGCAAACTCGCGACTTCCTCGGATGGGCCGTCGAAACCGCTAGCGCGCGGAGCAAGCTCCGCGGCTAACACGTTCGGCATATCACATGCCGCCGCCGTTCTGCTACACTTCCGGCTGCTCTAGCCCAACAAATTCGCCCCAGCCGCGAGAGGAATGCCGTGATCAAAGATGCCGTATTGGTGGCCGCCTTCGTGGCGCTGACGTTCGTCTGTTGGGGCGCCTACGGACCGACGCTGCACAAAGGTCAGGTCGCGATGGGGGGGAGCCGACTGCGGCCGCTCTTGTGCGTCGGCCTGGCCTACTTTGCGATCGCCGTTGTTGTGCCGTCGGTGCTTCTCTGGCTTGGACAGGAATCGAGCGGGCGGTTCACGTTTACGGGCGTGAGCTGGAGCTTGTTCGGCGGCGCGCTGGGCGCGCTGGGGGCGTTGGGGATCATCCTGGCGTTCAACTACGGCGGCAGCCCCGCCTATGTCATGCCATTTGTGTTCGGCTTCGCGCCGTTGGTGAACGGGTTCATCACCGTCGGGCTCAGTGGCAAATACAAAGAGATGAACAGCCTGACTCTAGGCGGCATGATGGCCGGGCTGATCATGGTCTCGATGGGGGCGTTCATCGTACTGTTCTGCGCGCAGAAAGTGGCCAGCCACAAGCCGCCCGCGCCTGCCAGCTCTTCGGTGGAATCGTCGGCCGAAGCGGGCACGCACTAGATTAACGCCACTCGGGCGGCCGCTTGGCCGCCGCTTCGTCAGCGGCGATTTCGACCCAGAACAGGTCGTAGAGATTCGCGCGGGCCCACTCGTAGCTCACCGCGCCGTAGCGCCCCAGGCCTGAGTCGCGTGTGATAAACGTGCCGCCACCGGGCTCGTCGGCATTGTCCGCGTAGCCGACGAATAACCGGCTATGATTGGACCCCGCGCATACCGGCCAGCTGGCCGCCAGCGCCCCGCGCGTCTCGGCGAGCTCTTCGTCGGTCAAGCCAGAGCTTTTCGACCAGCGACGAATCCAGTGCACCTCGAAGCCCAGTTGCCGCACCTGCTCGGCTTCTTGCCGGGCGGCCTCATTGGGCTGCGCGTTGGCGAAGCGGCGTTCGTAGGGCATCAAGTCTTCGCGGCAAATGCCGTGTCGCTCGAATCCCTTGAGCAGATCGTGAAAGAACTGGCCACGATCGGCGGTGGTGTTACCAATCTCCTGGTTGCAGGCCCAGTTGAGATACTCGACCGACAAGGGCGCGCCGGCGTCGCGATGCCTGGCCAGCGCGAACTCCAGTGCGCCTGCGGTGACAAAGACCGAGCAGGTGTTGCGGCGTCCCTGCCGGCGCGGTGCAAGATTCCAGCGGCCGAACTGCGGCCGCAGGTCAACTTCTTTGGGTAGCTCGTCCTTTGCTTCGTCGCACACAGTGGACGAAGTTTGGCGAAAAGTAGCTTCCGAACCTGTATTGGGTGCCACTGCTGGCTTGCCCAGCAGTGAACTGCTCGACACAGCACTGCTAGACGAGCTAGCAGTGGCACCCGACGTCGGTTCAATGCCTGTTCTGCTGATTTCGGCAGGAACAGCAAACCGATAGACCGTCGCGCTTGGCCCATCCTCGGGCAGAACATAGAAGCTGCCGCCAAATTTGCAGAAGCCTTCGCGGCAGAAATTGCTCCCGCCCGAGCGCACTTGTCCACGCAGCACATAGCGCGCCGCGAGCGACCAGTTGGCAACGTCGATCACGTCGACGACGGCGGTCGGTTCGCCGCCGATCTTGGTGTTCCCCGCTGCGTAAAGGCGCCCGTCGTGATATTCGAAATCCTGGTACGCCACGCCTGTCGGGTTGTCGCGGCGCTCGAGCTCTTTCCCTTGCAGATCGAGCAGGTAAATCGTGCGGGCGTCCCAATTGGCGGCGTAGAGGCGCTCTCGGCCGTCGTACGCCGCGCCGCCCAGATGGTCGGCCAGCGTGAACTTGCCTAGCGTTTCGAGACTTGCCGGATCGAGCTCTAGCACCGTGCTGGTGGAGCGCGGCCGATATTCGGCGAGGGGAATCCACAGTCGCTCGGCGGCCAACTGCATACCGCCGGGATGAATCTGGCGATCGAGGGTGATGTCGCGCTGGGCGACGACCTTGAGCGAGTCGCGCGCGACACGATAGACGAATCCCCGTCGCGCGCGCCGATCGACGCTGGTGATCCAGAACCACTGGTCGGAGACCGCAAGCCCTTGCACGTGGTGCAGGTCGTGCGCGATGGGCCACGACTCGGCGACTGGCAATGAGACGGGGCTTGCCGCGGCCGCGGGCAGGGCTTCGGGCGGCTCAGCGGCCGTAGCGAACATCGTCAGGCATAGCACCAAAGGCAGCCCCAGCCCGATATTCCGAATGGCGAAGCACATCAAATCGATTCCTTGTCGCGCCGGCCGCAGCTACGATGGTGCGCGCTCAAGCATAAACCGACCGGCGACTCTAGGCGAGCATCACCCATGCGGCCATCCTCAACTCGTCTTATCCCAGCGGTAATTGCGCGCCTGGTGCTGTGCACATCGCTCGTCATCGCTTTTGTCTGCGCCGCGACTCGTGCCGCCGAGCCAGCGGCCGACAGCGCGCCGCTCGCACTATTGGAAAAACTGCGCGAGGACGCCGGCTCTCCGGCGCTCTCGGTCGCGGTCGTTAGGGACGGCGAGATCGTGCTCTCCGGCGCGGCGGGCCTGGCCGATCTCGAACACGCGGTAGCCGCCACCAGCGAAACCGTTTATCGCATCGGGTCGATCTCCAAGCCGATCACGGCCGTGGCCGTGATGCAACTGGTCGAGCACGGCAAGGTGCGGCTCGACGATTCGATTCACGACTATGTGCCCAGCTTTCCGGTCAAGAACGACCGGCCGATCCGCATTCGTGAGCTGCTCAATCACACTTCCGGCGTAAGGCACTATCGCGGCGACGAATTCTTGCACGCTCAGGCGCACGCCACGCTCGAGTCGGCGATCGGCATTTTCAAGGACGATCCGCTCTTGTTCTCCCCCGGCGAGCGCTTCAGCTACACGACCTACGGCTTCAACCTGTTGGCCGGCGTGGTTGAAAAAGCAAGCGGGCAGTCGTTCGAGGATTACCTGCGCGCGCATGTTTGGGAACCGGCCGGGATGACCTCGACGCGCTTCGATCGGCCAGAGTTGCTGGTGCCGCATCGCGCGCGGCCGTACGAGCGCCAAACTGACGGGTCGTTCAAGAACTCGCCGTATGTCGACTTGAGCATCAAGTGGGCGGGGGGCGGCATGCTTTCGACCGCGCCCGACCTGGCACGCTTCTACCTGGCGGTCTGCGGCGACAAGCTCATTTCGGCGGCCACGCGCGAGGCGATGTTCGCGCCGCAAGTCTCCGCCGGAGGAGTCGAGAAAGATCGCGGGCCCGATGTGTCGATGGCGCTGGGCTGGTTCACGCGCACCGACAGCCAGGGGCGCGTGTGGGTCTGGCACGGCGGAGGTTCGGCCGGTGGGCGGACGCTGATGTCTGGCTGCCCCGCCGAGCGGCGCGTGGCGGTCGTGCTGACGAATTGCAGCGACACACGCAACCTGCAGTCGATCGCCTTGAAGCTGCTGGGGGAGGATGACAAAGAGACGACCGCAGCGGTCGCCTCACGCGAAATCCCGTGGGACATCGCCCGGTTGAGCGAAGCGCCGAAGTTCGCGTGGGTCGACGACTCTGGCCCGGTCCGCTCGCTCTTCTACACGAGCGTGCCCTACGGCCGAAAACCGACGCGCGTGTTCGCGTACTATGCATCGCCGGCCACGCTGGAAGGCAGGGCGCCGCGCGACAAGGAACAATTCCCCGCGGTCGTGCTCTTGCACGGCGGTGGCGGCACCGCGTTTCGTGAGTGGGCCGAGCTGTGGGCCAAGCGCGGCTATGCGGCGATCGCCATGGACCTCGCCGGCCATCGACCGCTCGAAGGAAAGAATGCTCACGACGGCGCCAATCGCGAGCGCCTGCCCGACGGTGGACCGAATCAAGGAGACGACGAAAAGTTCGGCAGCATCGGCAAGCCGACGACCGAGCAGTGGCCCTACCACGCCGTGGCGGCCGGTGTGCTCGCGCACTCGTTGGTGCGCAGCTTTCCCGAGGTGGATGCCGAGCGCACCGCGGTGACTGGGATCAGTTGGGGTGGATACCTCACCTGCATCGTGGCCGGGGTCGACAACCGCTTCAAGGCGGCGGTGCCAGTCTATGGCTGCGGCTTCTTGCAGGAGAACAGCGCGTGGGTCGATCGCCTCGCGCAAATGACCCCTGACGATCGCGAGCGCTGGGTAACGCTGTGGGACCCGTCGCGGTATCTGCCGCGTGTTTCGATGCCGATTCTATTCGTCAACGGCACAAACGACTTCGCCTATCCGCTCGACAGCTATATGAAGAGCTTCGACGCCGTGCCGGGCAATAAGCAGCTTTGCGTCACGGTCAACATGCCGCACAGCCACCCCGACGGCTGGGCGCCGCAAGAGATCGGGCTGTTCATCGACAGCTTGCTGCGCGACGGCAAGCCGCTGGCGGTGGTGGGCGAGTTGTCGATTGCCGACGGCCGACTCGCGACGACTGCCGCCAGCCCGCTGAAACTCAAGAGCGCAGCACTGCACTTCACGACCGAAAGGGGACCGATCAACAAGCGCGCCTGGCAAACGATCGCGGCAACCATCGGCGACGACAAGATCATGGCCGACGCGCCGCCTGCCGATGCGACTGCGTGGTTTGTCACGGTGACCGACGAACGCGGGGCGGTGTCGAGCAGCCGGGTCGAGTTCGCGGCGACCAAATAGTCGCTGCGATTAGCGTTTTTCGTTCCAAGCGGCGGTGGCGAATTTCTCGCGGGCGAGTTGTGCGGCGCGCGAGTCTTCCTCGGCAGTAAGTTCGCCTGACGTGAAATCGAGCTGCAGCTCTTCGACCAGCGCTACGCGCCAAAGCTCGATCAGTTTCTCCGGGGCAAGAGCCAACTGCGCGGTCCGCTCAAGCCCTGGCAATTCGGGTGCGGCCGGCGAGGTGGCGACGAGTACACTGCCGTGCTGCAGGATAGCGCCGCGGTGGCGGCGCTGGGCGCTGCCCGCGATCTTGGCCCCCGCCAGGACAACGTCGCCCGCAGCACGTCGCGCGAAACACAAGAACGGTTCGCTACGCGGTCCACGATCGGCGCCGGTCGTCAGCAGTTGTGAGTCGGCCCCGAGCGGCGCCAATGCCCGCACCAGGGCGCGATGCAGCCGGTTGTAGAGCTCGGCGGGCCGGCGCGTCAGGCGATGTCCCGGGGGCACGCACAAGCTATAGGTCAGTTCGCGGTCGTGAAGGATGGCGCCACCGCCGGTGGTGCGTCGCACGACGCGGCAATCGCGGCTCGTCGTGTGTTGCCAGCGGTCGGCGTAGCGCTGGAAGTAGCCCAGCGAGAGCGTCGGCTCGCGCCACTGGTAAAAGCGAAGCGTTGGCGACCCGCCCGCGGCCGCCGATTCCAGGAGCGCCTCGTCGACCGCCATATTCCATTCGCCGGCCGCCGGCGCATGCACGAGCAAACGGCACTGGTCGATGGAGTCGGTCACGTGGTTGGGTTCGGTCCGGTGTGTTTCACACACCCTACAAAACGTCGCGCGCAGTCAGTGCCGAGGTGATTAGTTGCCGCTGGCCAGCGGGCTTCCTTCGTCCTCGACTGCATATGAGCGCTCGGGATCGGGGCGCAGCGTGGGATCGGGCACGGCGCGGGTAGTCGGCGGCGGCACATATTCACCGACGATTTCCACATTGGTTCCGCCAGCGGGAATCTGGGCTTCGCGCCCCAGCGCCCAATAAATGCCGTTGACCAACAGCCGCCGCATCGATTCGTCGGCAAAATCCTGCGGATGCCCTAGCGTGGTGAAGAACGTGCGCGCGTCGCCGCGCATTTTCGTCCAGGCCACGGGATTCACCGTGCCGAACGTGGCGCCATCCTTGCGGGGCGTCTCTCCCTTCACGGCACCGCCAAGCAATAGCGGTGTGCAATCACCCACCAGCGGCACCACGTGGTAGAGCCAACTGCGGGCGTGAAACTGGGGAGCCAGCCCACGGCAGATCGGATGATCGCCGACCGCCACGTAGACGTTGGTGCTCGAGTCGTGGCCATGATGGTGAATCCAGCGCTGGCCGAAGACCTCCTGGCCGAAACCGTCGTTCCACTTGGCGTTCGGTCCGCCCGAATAGCGGAACGAGTGGGTCGCCGTGCGCAGGCCGACGGCCGGCTTGCCCGAGCTGGCGTAGTCGAGAATCTGTTTGAGCTGCGCGTCGGGCAACTGGCGAAAGCGGATGAAGAACACCGCCAGATCGGCCGAGGCCAACGCGTCGAGCCCTTCGATATTCGCAAGGTACTTGGGGGCCCGCTCCCCTGTCTTCTCATCAACGGCATAAGCGATCGAGGTGCGCATGCCATGATGGGTTTCGAGAATCTTGGCAATCATCGGCATGGTGACTTCGGAGCGGTACTCGCAGTCGCCGGTGACGAACACCACGTGCGGCGTCCTGGTCGCTCGCTGGGCCGCATCGTCGGCCCCCTTGGCGGCTAGAGGTACGAGTGCGCAGGTGAAGATCAATCCAAGTGCCAAGTGTCGGCGTGGTCGCGGCATGTTCACACTCTCGAAAGAGGCAATGCGAGTGAGCAAATTGGCTCCGTGTCCGTTGCCGAGCATAGCAGACGCGGGGGCCAAAGTGGACCATTGGCAGACTGCGCACGACGAAAACTCGGGAGGCGGCGGCAAGTCCTCATGCGGCGTTGGGCCACGCGCGGCGCACCGCCGGCGTGCGCTTACTCGATGCCGAGCAACTCGATCTCGAAGACGAGCGTGGAGTTCGGCGGAATCTCGCCGCCCGGCGTGCCGCGCTCGCCGTAGGCGAGCTTGGGCGGAATGAAGAGCTGCCATTTCGAACCAACCGGCATCAGTTGCAACGCCTCGACCCAGCCGGGAATCACGTTCCCCAGCGGAAAGGTGACGGGCTCCTTGCGCTCGATCGAGCTATCGAACACGGTGCCGTCGAGCAGTGTTCCCCGGTAATGCGTCTTGACCGTATCGGTCGACTTGGGCTTTTTGCCGGTGCCGGCCTTGAGCACTTTGTATTGCAAGCCGCTGGGAAGGGTCACGACCCCTGGCTTCTTGGCGTTGGCAGCCAGGAAAGCAGCCCCGGCAGCTTGGTTTTTACCCCCTTGCTCAGCACGGCGGGTTGCCATCTGCTTGTTGATCTCCTCAGCCACCGCGGCGACTTCCGCGTCGGTCAGCGCCGGCTTGGCTCCCGAAAGTCCGTCGGTGATGCCGCGCACCAGGGCTTCGATATTGATCTCGACCGACTGTCTTTTGTACGTGCGTCCCATGTCGAGCCCCATTGAATAGCTGAAGCGATCAACGAGCGACTGGAGCGGTGGGCCCGGGGTGGCGGCCGGCGGAGTAGCAGGAGGAGCCTTCGAGGCCGGTGGTGCTTGCGCCGAAGCAAGAGCGACGAGCGCGAGCGACAGCGTCGCGGCGACGGCGATTCGTACATGCATGATGGTGCCTTTCGAGAACTTCTTGCTACTGGTGAATTCAGGGCCGCCCCGGCAATCGGCCGCAGATAACGCGCGATTGGGGGTCGGTCGTCGGTGTTGCCGGATTATCAGCCGGTCCCCCCTTTTTGGCAATGCGCGGCAACCGAACCACCCGACTAGCCGCAACTTAGCGCGACTTGGCAATTCCCAACCGAGGCTAGCCGGAGAACGTCGCATTCCGGATTTCGTGGGTCTATAATCGCCCTGGTGTGTCACGACCCGATCGTGACGATCTTCCTGCGACGCCCCGGAACCGTCGAGCCACCGAGAACGTCGAACGCTGTGGGCGCCGGCCGCGCAATTTCGGCGTTGCAGGGTCCGAAAGCTCCACGCGACGTTCGGCTTCCACACAATCGAATGCCAGCTCCAGAAGCCTGGTGAGATCTCCATGACCAGCACGCAAGTCGAATTGCCGCAGACCACCCAGATTCCTCCAGAGACCGCCGAGTTCATCCGCGCCGTGCGCGAGCGGATCGCCACGGTCGTGGTTGGGCAAGATGTCGTCGTCGAACGGATGCTGATCGCGTTGTTCACCAGCGGCCACCTGCTGCTGCAAGGGGTGCCAGGCCTGGCCAAGACGCTGCTCGTCTCGGTGCTGGCCCACACGATCGATCTGGCATTCAAGCGGATTCAATTCACGGTCGACCTATTGCCGTCGGACATCGTGGGCTCGGAAATCCTCGATCAGCGGACGAACGAGTTCCGCACGCACCAGGGACCGATTTTTACGAATCTGCTGCTGGCCGACGAAATCAACCGCGCCGCTCCCAAGGTGCAAAGCGCCCTTTTGGAGGCGATGCAGGAGCGCAAAGTCACGATCGGCAACACGACCTACACGCTGCCGGCGCCATTTCTGGTGATCGCCACTCAGAACCCGGTGGAACAAAGCGGCACGTTCGAGCTGCCCGAAGCCCAGCTCGACCGCTTTCTGCTCTGTCATCGGTTTCATTATCCCACCCTGGACGAAGAGCGCGAGATCCTCCGCCGCAACGCGCTGTTGGGTATCCGCCGACAAGACCGGGGGGCGGTTGCCCGCAGCGAATTCGACGTACTGGCGCACGAGCCGGTGGCGTCGGCCGAGGACCTGGTGCAGGCGATGGAAGTCGTCCACCAGATTCACGTCAGCGAGACCTTCACCGATCACGTCATCCGACTGGTCGACCGCACGCGCCACCATCCACACCTCGAATTGGGGTGCAGCCCGCGCGCCGGCATCGCACTGGTGAAAGCCTCGCGGGCGAGGGCCCTGATTCACGGCCGCAACTATGTGATTCCCGAGGACTTGTTCGCGCTGGCCGAAGACGCGCTCTTGCATCGCATGCGCCTGACCTACGAAGCGCTGGCCGAAGGCTACTCGGGCCCGCAGGTGCTGCGCGGCTTGCTGCGCGAATTTGGCGCCGGCGTGCCGACCAACGGCCAGCCTCACGCCTAACCACAACACCGGCAGCAACGATCGATCAACTAAATCACGCCGGGAGCGGCCGCCGTGGAAGGGGTCATCCGACAGCACGACTTCCTCAATGCCCGGCAGTTCTATATTGCCGTACGGAGGCTGGCCGACAGCCTGAGTTACGGCGCCGACCATTCGCCCTGGGTCGGCTCCGGCATCGAGTACGTGCAATCGCGGCCTTACGCGCCGGGCGATCCGGTGCGGTCGATCGATTGGCGCGTGACCGCCCGCACGCGCAAGGTCCACGTCAAGGAATACGAATCGCCGAAGCGGATGCCGGTCTACATCCTGCTCGACACCTCGGCCTCGATGACCGTGAGCTCGTCGGCCCGCAGCAAATACGAGCTGGCCGTGTTCATCGCGGGCGGACTGGCGATGGCGTGCCTCGACCGGATCAGCCCGGTTGGGCTGCTGGGGACGGGGGGTACTGCCTTGCACGTGCGCCCGAGTCTGTCGCGCGACCAGATCCTGGGTTGGCTGCACAAGCTGCGGCACTATCGCTTCGACGAGCCGACGCAACTGGCGTCGCGAGTCGCGCAGCTTGATCCGAGCCTCGCGCAGCGGACGCTCATCATCGTGCTCAGCGATCTGCACGACGCGGCGGCGCTCGGCGCCTTGAAGCGGTTGGGCCAGCGACACGACTGCGCCGTGTTGCAACTGCACGACGCCGCCGAAACGTCGCTGCGCGGAGCGGGACTGGTGCGCGTGCAAGAAGCCGAAACTGGCCGCGCGCTGGTGGCGCATGGGCGGACGCGCTGGCACGATCCGACGCGCGTCGCCGAGGAGTTGCGCCGCGCGGGGATCGATCACCTGCAGATCGACGTCGATCAGCCTTACGTTCCGCGTTTGCGGCACTTCTTCAAATCGCGCGGCATTCTGGGACGAGGAGCGCGGTAGATGAAGCTGGACGTAGTTTCAAAACCTGGCTTGGGTGCCACTGCTGGCTTGCCCAGCAGTGCAGGATTCGATACAGCACTGCTAGACGAGCTAGCAGTGGCACCCGACGTCGGATCAGTGCGGGTTTTGAAACTGCTTCTTCGGATCGGCATGGCCGTGCTGCTGATAAGCATCGCGTCGGTGCGCGCCGGGGAAGCGCCGGCCGACGCCACGAGTGCCACCGATCAGCCAAAGCCGCTGGCCAAGTCGAGTGTCGGCATGCCGCAGCAAATCAATCAACTCGTCCTCCCGGGCACGCAGCTCGAAGTGCGGCCCAGCGATGACCACGATGAGCCACTCGTGCTGCGGATCGTCGCCAGCTATCGGCACGGGACCGCGTTTCGCTACGATCTGGAGTTTTACGCTCTCGAGCCAGGCGATTACGACTTGCGCACCGCATTGCGGCGCGCCGATCGGTCGTCGACCGACGATTTACCACCGCTACCGGTGACGGTCGCGTCCCTCCTGCCGGCGGGACAAATCGTGCCCGCCGCGCTGCCGTTTGAACAAGCGCCGCGAATCGGCGGATACCAGGTATTGTTGGCGGCGCTGGGAGCCGGCTGGTTGCTAGGGCTGGCCGCGATTCTGCTTTTGGGGCGCCACCGCAAGCGCCGGGCGGCGGCCGCCGCGGCTGCGTCCGGCCCGTCGCTCGTTGAGCAACTACGACCGCTTGTCGCTAGCGCCATGACCGGCCAGCTAACGAGCGCCCAACAAGCGCAGCTCGAACGATTGCTGCTGGGCTACTGGAGCCGGCGCTTGCGGCTGGGCGATGTTGACCCAGCGCAGGCCATCGCCACGCTACGCCGCGACGAGCAAGCGGGCACACTTTTGCGGCAGGTCGAGGCCTGGCTGCATCAGCCGGATGGCGTGGGTCAGGTCGACGTTTCGGCGATGCTCGCACCGTATCGCGATCTGCCGCCCGATGATCCACACCTGTCGCGCACCCCCGGCCAATCGCCTGTCGAAGCGGAGGCCGCGCGAACTCCGCCGCGATCGCCGCAGCCCATCGCGGGAGGCGCGCGATGAATTTCGGCCATCCTTGGGTGTTGTTCCTCTTGGCGCTGCCCGCGGTGCTGCTGGTCGTCACCTGGCGCCGTCGCGGACAGCGGCTTGTGCTGCCGATGGACAATACGCCGGTCCGCTCGTCGCGCATGATCTACGGCCTGGTGGGGCTGGCGGAATCGGCTCCCCCGTTGCTGCTGGCGGTCGCGATCGTGCTGTTGGCCGGGCCTGAGCGGCTCGGCGATCCAGTCACCAAGCGCTCACTGACGAACATCGAGTTGTGCGTCGACGTCTCGGGGAGCATGACCGCCGAATTCGGCGAGGGAACGCGTTACGACGCGTCGATGCGGGCGATCGACGAATTCCTCGACTTCCGCAAGGGGGACGCCTTCGGCCTGACGTTCTTCGGCAACAGCGTGCTGCACTGGGTGCCGCTCACCAGCGACACGTCGGCCATCCGCTGCAGTCCGCCGTTCATGCGGCCCGAGGTGGTGCCACCCTGGTTCGGCGGGACGGCGATCGCCAAGGCGGTCCTGGCCTGTCGCGAAGTGCTCACGCGCCGGCAAGAAGGCGACCGCATGATCGTGCTGGTCTCCGACGGATGGAGCTTCGACTTGGACAACGGCTCCGACGTCGAGCTGGCCGCCAAGCTCAAGGCCGATCGCATTACGGTCTATGCCATCCACATCGGCGAGGAAAACGTGCCCGATCCGATCGTCAACCTGACCGGACTCACCGGGGGCGAGGTGTTCGAACCGGGAGACGAAGCTGGGCTGGCCGCCGTGTTTCAGCGCATCGACGCCATGCAGCAGACCAAGCTCGAGCGCACCGCCCCCGAGCGGCAGGATTTCTTTCTTCCCTGCTCGATCACCGGCTTGACGTTGGTGGGCCTGTCGGGCGTGAGCTTGTTCGGAGTGAGGTACACGCCATGGTAGCGCTCTACGTGGCCCTGGCGGTAGCGGTTTCGGCGCTGGCCGCCGAGGCGCTCCATGCGCGGCGCATCGGCCGCGTTGCGCATCTGGCGTTCGGCCCGACGGGCAAGCCACGCCTGTGGGCGCGCGGCGCGCCGTTTGTTCGCGCGGCCGGATTGGGGTTGTTGGCTTGGGGCCTGACGACGCTCTTGTTGATTCCGCCGAAAACGCACCACGCCGCGCAAGTCGATCCGAAAATGCTGCGCCACATGATCTTGTTGCTCGACGTGTCGCCGAGCATGAACCTGCAGGACGCCGGTCCCACGAAGAAGCAATCGCGACGGCAGCGGATTGCTGATCTCGTCGAATCGTTCTATCGGCGCGCGGGGGCCGAGTTCAAAACCAGCGTGGTCGCATTTTACAACGGGTCGAAGCCGGTAGTGATCGACACGACCGATCCGGAGGTGCTCCGCAACATCCTGCACGACCTGCCGATGAATTACGCCTTCGAGGTCGGGCAGACGCGGTTGTTCGACGGCCTGGAAGAGGTCGCCAAAATCGCCAAGCCGTGGACCCCGCGGTCGGCGTCGCTGATTGTTTTGACCGATGGTGACACGGTGCCGGCGACGGGCATGCCGAAGATGCCCGCTTCAATCTCTCACGCGCTGGTCGTGGGGGTTGGCGATCCCAGCGTCGGCAGCTTCATCGACGGTCGCCAGTCGCGGCAAGACGTGTCGACGTTGCGGCAGGTCGCCGTGCGGCTGGGGGGCATCTATCACAACGGCAACGAAAAACAGATCGGCACCGACTTGGTGCGGAGCGTAACGGCCGTCGAACGCCCCAGCCGCTTCGAACAACTGACACGCCGGGAGTACGCGCTACTGGCCTGCCTGGTGGGGGCACTTTTTTACGCCCTGCTGCCGGTGCTGCTGCATGCCGCCGGCACGGCGTGGCGGCCCGGTGTGCGGTCGGATTCGGACAAAGGATCCCGACGGCGATTGCGTCGCGGACCGCTAGCGGCGTCGCAGACCGATTCCCATCCCCAGACCGCCGAATCGCCGGGTGTCGGTCGCCTTCGCGAGCCGGCGATCCCCGTTTAGGGGCGCGGAAGCAATACGTCTGCGGCCGACTCGAATTCCCCCTAGGCCGCATTTCTCACCAACTTCGTCGCGAGCGGAGTCCAAGTGCTTGGATGGCAAGAAGCAGGGTGTGGATCGACCGGAAGCGTATTGGCTCATCCGTTGAGGATCGAGACGCACCCGGCGACGCCGCCATCCAAGGACTTGGGCTCCGCGTAGCAGATGGCTGGTGAGAAATACGGGCTAGGCCAGCAGTTTGCACAGGCCTGGAATCGCATTGCTGCCGCTGCGAAAAATCGTTAGCCTCCTTATGGATAATGGACCTTGGAGGGGAAATCGCCATGCGCCGAAATATCGTCTTTGGCAACGCTAAGTGGATTGCAGCGCTGACATTTGGTTTGGTCCTGGGCCTTGCGCCGACGATCGCCTTGGCGGCCGAAGCGACAGACGAAGCCGTCAAGACAGCCCCGACCGACGCCACCGTGGTCGATCCCGCGGCTGTACCGGCCAAGCCAACCTTGGCCGTTCGCGGTCTGGCGATCCTCGATCTGAACGGCGCGATCCACCGGCTCGCGGAAAGCGACGCCAACAAGCCACTGGCATTTGTGTTTCTCTCCCCCGAGTGCCCAATCGCCAATCAGTATCTCCCCGAACTATCGCGCTTGTTCGACGCCTACGGCAGCCGGATCGACTTTTATGGCGTGATCAGCGACTGGGCCATGTCGCGCTCGACGGCGGTCAAGTTTGGCGAGGATTTTAAGCCGAAGTTCCCCGTGCTGTTCGATGGCACGGGTGGACTAATGGCGGAGCTCAAGCCGACGCACACTCCCGAGGCGCTGGTGCTGACCGCCGCTGGCGAGCTGCTGTATCGCGGGCGGATTGACGATCAGTTCGCCGAGATCCGCAAGCGCAAGACGATCGCGACCGCGCACGAATTCGAGGACGCGATCAACGCCGCGATCGAAGGTCGGCAGCCGGCCATCGCCACGACGGCGCCAGTAGGCTGCCCGATGTCGACGCCCCCCGCTGATGCCCCCGTGACGTACAGCCGGCAAGTCTCTGCCATTCTCAACTCCCATTGCGTGCAGTGTCATCGACCGGGCGAAGTGGCGCCGTTCGCACTACTCACGTACGAAGACGCCGCGAAGCGCGCGGCTTACATCAGTGACGTGGTGAGCACGCATCGCATGCCCCCGTGGCAAGCGCGGCCGACGCACGTTCCGCTACGCGGCGCGCGAGTGCTCACGCAGCACGAAATCGACTTGTTGACTGCCTGGGCGAAAGCCGGCGCGCCCGAAGGCAATCCCACCGAAACGCCCCCGTCGCCACAGTTCAGCGAAGGCTGGCAGTTGGGCACCCCCGATCTCGTGCTCAAGATGACCGAGCCCTATAAAGTGCCGGCCAGCGGGCCTGATGTATTTCGTTTCTTTGTGCTGCCGATCGATATTCCCGAAGACATGGTCGTCACGGCCGTGGAATTCCGGGCGGGCAATGCGCGCGTCGCGCACCATTCGATCATGTACCTCGATGCCAGCGGCGTCGCCCGCAAACGCGACGCAGCCGATCCCGGACCGGGATACGAAGGCCCGCTGACAGGTGGCTTCCGCCCGGCCGGCACGCTCGGCTTTTGGGCGCCCGGTTACACGCCGCACTTCCTGCCCGAGGGGGTTGGTCTGCGGTTGGCCAAGGGGTGCGATCTGGCAATGCAGATGCACTATCACCCGTCGGGCAAGGAAGAGCTCGATCAGTCGCAGATCGGCATCTATTTCGCCAAGAAGCCGGTCAAGAACTACTTGTCGCTGTTCGCGCTGTTCAACTTCGACGTGAACATCAAGCCGGGCGATCCGCGGTATCACATGCACACGGAGTTCACCACGCCGATCGACTTGCACCTGCTCGACGTGACGCCGCACATGCACATGATCGGAACGGAGATGAAGGTCACGGCCACCGCGCCCGATGGCAAGCCAATCGACCTGGCCTGGGTCGATTGGAACTTCAACTGGCAGGACCAGTATCACTACGTCGAGCCGCTGGTGGTCCCCAAGGGCTCGAAGATCGAGCTCGACGGCTGGTACGACAACTCGAGCGGCAATCCGTATAACCCCAACACGCCGCCGAAGCTGGTCACATTTGGTGAGGGGACGACCGACGAAATGTGCATCTGCGCGTTCGGTTTGATCGACCACGGGACCGAGGACGATTGGCAGGCGTTGCGCCGCGCGACCGGCGAGCACATGCAGAAGCAGCTCGAGAACCCGCGCGTGATGCTCAACCTGATGCAACTGATGGCCCGCTCCGGCGAGGACGGAGAGGATGGCGTGCTAGGGTTGCGGATTCGCCGCGACAAGCGCGACCGCAAGCGCAACAAGGGTGATAAGGACGCGCCCGAGGCGCAAGTCCCGGCAACGGAGCCATCACCAGCGCCACCTGCCGAGCCGTCGTCGGCCCCGAAGACGGAGACTTCCGCGGCGCCAGCCGCCGAGCCGGCTGCCCCAGCGGCCACGCCTTAAGGGGGCAATCGTTTCCCGACTTGGGGCCTGACAACGCCCTGGCAGCGTTTACAATCGACAGATCGAACCCGACACACCAATCGCCGGCGGCCAGCTGTTGCTCGCCAGCCGGCAATGCCTGGGGGACTAGTTAAATGAAGCGGACTGCCCTTTGTCTGGCCGCGGCCCTGGCCGTGGGGTCTGCGATCACGAGCGACAGTGCTCGTGGCGCGAAGATCGGAACCGAGGCTGCAAGTCTTTCGTTCAAGGACATTCGCTGCCTCGCCCGCTCGCTCGGCGATCTAGGCGAAGCCAAGGGCTACGCGCTGGTGTTCCTCAACACCACCTGCCCGATCGCGCAGCGCTATCTTCCCCGGCTGGAAGAACTCCATAAGCAGTATGCCGCGCAAGGTATCGTGCTGGTGGGCGTGTACAACTCGCAGGATGAAAACCCCAAAGACATCGCCGCGCACGGCCTGGCCGCGGGGCTGACGTTCCCGCTGGTTTGGGACGAAGGGCAGAAGTGCACGCAACTGTTGGGCGTCGAGCGCGTGCCAACCGCCGTGCTGTTGGATAGCTCGAAGCACGTCGTCTACACAGGCCGGATCGACGACCAGTATCGCCCCGGCGGAGTGCAGCCAAAGGTCGGTCGTCATGACCTCGCGCTGGCGATTGATCAACTACTGGCGGGCACGGCAATCGAGGTTGCCGAAACACCGGTCGACGGCTGCAAGGTCACGGCCTGGCGCCAACCGCAATTTGACCACCCGGTGACCTTCCATGAACACATCGAGCCGATCCTGCAGAAGCGCTGCCAGGGCTGTCATCACGAGGGGACTGCCGCGCCGTTTGGTCTGGTGAGCTACGACGACGCCAAGAGCCAGGCCGAAATGCTCGCCGAAGTGGTCCGCGACGGCCGCATGCCGCCGTGGTACGCGCATACCGAGTACGGCCACTTCTCGAACGACCCGACCATGTCGCGCGAGGAACGCGACCTGGTCGAGGCCTGGGTGCTGGCCGACATGCCAGCGGGCGATCCCGCCAAGGCCCCCAAGCCACTCGAATTTGCGAAAACGATATGGCGCATCGGCGAGCCCGACCTCGTGCTCACGATGAAGAAGCCGCACAAGATCCAAGCGACCGGCTTCATTCCGTATAAGTACATCTTCCTGCCGCCAGCCTTCAGCGACGACACGTATGTCGAGGCGATCGAAATCCGCCCGCACAATCGCGCGGTGGTGCACCACTGCAACGCCTTCTACGTTGATTCGGCAACCATGAAGGCCGGCGCGCACACGTTCCTGACGGGCTTCGTTCCCGGCGGCATGCCCTTCACACTGGTGCCAGGCCTGGCCCAGCGCATCCCAAAGAACGCCGTCGTCGGTCTGCAAATCCATTACGTGACCACCGGCAAAGAGGAGGAAAGCACGATCTCGATCGCCTTCCGCTATGCGAAGGACACTGTGCAAAAGATCACGCACTTCACACTGCTCGATCCGCGTGACATCTCCATTCCCCCGGGCGATCCCTTTTACCAGATGCAGGCCCACGCGAAGCTCGACAAGGACATCACCTTGCTGGGCTTATTCACGCACATGCATCTGCGCGGCCGCGATATGACGTTCAACGCGATCCTGCCCGACGGCAGCAAAGAGACGCTGCTGCAGATCCCCAATTACAATTTTGAGTGGCAGCTTGGTTACCTTTGCCCGCGTCCACCGCACGAGAAGAAACTGCCCGCCGGCACCGAACTCGAGGCGATTGCCCACTTCGACAACTCGAAATTCAATCCATTCAACCCGGATCCCAACTACACCGTGCCTTACGGCGATCAGTCGTACGACGAGATGTTCAATGGCTTCGTCTTCTACGTTTACGACGAGGACCAGTTGAACCTCAAGATTGACCCCAAGACGGGGCACGCTGTGAAGGATGGTGCTCCGCAAGCGAGCGCCGAAGCTGCGTCAAAGTAGACTGCCAGGTTGCGACATGCCCTCGCTGGCCGAGCTCGACGCGGCACTGGATGCGGTGCGCCAGTCGCCGCGCGACCAAGGCATGCTCGAGCTCATTGTGCGGTGCCCCGCCGAACACCAGCGCGAAATGGTCGCCGAGGGTGAACTCTCGCTCGTTGACGGCCTGGTTGGCGACAATTGGCGCGAGCGAGGGAGCCGCCACACGCCCGACGGCGCCGCCGACCTCGACGCGCAGCTCACCCTGATGAACTCGCGGGCGATCGCGCTGTTGGCTCCCGAGCGCGCCGGCTGGGCGCCGGCCGGCGATCAGTTGTTTGTCGACCTCGATCTGAGCCAGGAGAATCTCCCTTCCGGCGCGCGGCTGGCCATCGGCGACGCGATAATCGAGGTCTCCGCGGCGCCGCATACCGGCTGCAAGCTGTTCGCCCAACGGTACGGGGCCGACGCGGTCAAGTGGGTCAATTCACCCGTGGGCAAACAGCTTCGCTTGCGTGGTCTGAACGCCAAGGTGGTGCGCCCCGGCCTCATCCAAGTAGGGGACGTAGTAAGTAAGCTCTGATCACGTCGACGACCGCAATTCTTGGTGACTTCGTTTCGCTGAATGCTGGCGATACAATGCGGCTCGGCCGCTGCCGCACTCCGCGACGCTGCGCCACTTGGTTCCGACTGCTTGCGAAGGATCATCACCGTGGTGGCCCAACTGACGATTCAAGACCGCGGCGAAGTTGTCATGGTCACGTTCACGCAAGCGCGAATCCTCGACGAGGGGACGATCCGCGCGATCGGCGCTGAATTCGAAAAGCTGACGACCGAAGCAGCCGCCGACCGCAAGCTGCTATTGAACTTCCGCAGTGTCGATTACATGTCGTCGGCCATGCTCGGCCAGATCATGAAGCTCCACAAGCAGTGCAAGGCCGACAACGTCAAGCTCATGCTCTGCGGCGTTTGCCCGCAGGTGATGGAGATCTTCACCATCACCCGGCTCAACAAGGTGCTGGCGATCGAGTCCGACGAGGCCGCGGCGCTGGCGGCCTTCAGCGGCGACGGCGGCAAGAAAAAGGGCTGGTTCGGGCGCTAGCCCGGATTATTCATGGCATGTGAAACAAGAAGGCCTCCTGCGGGGTTGAAGTTGTTAATGAAAGACAACT
>JAIESQ010000202.1 GCA_019745975.1 Pirellulales bacterium | reverse complement strand
GCTGGGACTCGAATCGACCACCCGTCCGCAAGGCCGACCGAAAAAGCACAAAAACGGTTCCTGACACCTTTTCTCGCTTTCACGTCGTGGCCGGGCGCTTGGGCGCCGGCTTTCGGCTCGGCTTGGTGTCGATTCTGCTGCCACTGGAAACAGTCCGCGTTTCAACGTGCTTGAGATACGGCAGCTTAGGAAGAGCCACCCTTTGCCGCGGCCTGAGCGCGCAGGATCGGGCCGCTCACACAGCGGCCGTCGATCGTGGCAGCCACGCCGTTAGCGCACCGCGATCGGGTTGCCCGGCGAGCCAGTCGCTCCCTTCAGTCGCAGCGGCGCGAACACGAACGCGAATTCGTGGACTTTCTCGCGCGCGAGCGCCGTCAGGTCGAGGTTCTCCAGAAAATAGATGCCGTGCCGCGTGATGAGTTGCTGATGCACTTCGAGCGGCCGCTTGAGATTCGGCGAGGGATCGACCTCGATGCCCCAGTTGTCGGCGCCGACTGCCGCGATGCCTTGCTCACTGAGCCAGCGGGCCGCGGCGAGCCCGATGCCCGGCTGCCCGGAGTTGTACGCCTCGTTGTCGACTTTCCAGAGCCGGCCGTGACCGGTGTGAAGGAGCACGACGTCTCCCTGATGAATCTCGAGCCGCTGCGACTTCATGGCGTGCAGCAGGTGCTCGAGCGTGATCTCGAAGCCCACGGGCAACCGCTCCAGGCCGCGGTCGGCGGCCACGTCGATCAGAATTCCGCGCGTGAAGAAGACGCCGACGTTCTCGACCCCCAGTCTGGTGAGACCGTACGGTTCTTCGATGTCGGGCGAGCGGAAGCCGTTGTAGTACGTGTCTCCCTCCGGGAGCCGGACGCCGACGTGCCCCAGGCCGTCCATCTGGGTGCCCATCTGGCCGATTTCGCCGACGAAGAACTCGTCGCGGCCGACGCGCCGGTTCTCGCCGAGCACTTCGTGAAACGCGGGGATCGTCAAGCGAAAGGTGCGATGCGGAAAGGTGGGCATCTCGCGCTCGTAGACGCGGCCGAGCTGGAACACCTTTCCTTGTTTGATCAACCGCGCGGCCTCGACGACTTTCTCGGCCGTGAGCAGGTTCGCCGCGCCGCGCTGGTCGTCGGCGCCATATTTCGATGGCCACCAGCGCGGGCCGATGGGCGTCTCGTCGTCGGTTGCCTGGGCGGCCGGTCGAACGGCCGGAGCAGGTTCCTGCGATTGGGCGATCGACAGCGTCGCGATCAAGAGCGCGATCGCGCAGGCGACCTGAGCCGTGGTCCAGCGGCCGTTGCCAAGACCGTCAACTCGCGTTTGCATAGTTAGCTCCCCGTGTAGCCATCCGCAATCTGCGACCCTCGGCCAACCAGCGGAACGCCGGGAGCCCTGATCGAAAGCGGCCCGGTTGGTTCATTCACTGCGCAACGATCAATCATCGCCGGCGGCGCGCCCCGACTGATCGACGACCACGCCCGCCGCGCCACGCTCCAAGGCCTTGCGCATGTCGTCGGGCACGCGCGTCTTGGTCAGCGTTTTGGCGTCGACCAACACGTAGACGATCTCGGCCCTGGCGACGAGCTGCTCCTCGCCGGCCAGGCGAAATTCGACAGCCACCGTGAACGAGGTGTTGCCGACCTGGGCCGGCGGCACCGAGGCCTCGATCACCTGGTCGAATCGCGCCGAGCCCTGCCACTCGAGCGAGAGCTTGGCGACCTGGTAGTCGAGCGGGCCGTCGAACACGCTCTCGGCAAATCCCAGGGCCCGAAAATACTCGAGCACGACAAAGTCGGCGTAATCTCCATAGCGCGCATTGAAGACGATCTTCTGAGCATCGCATTCGCCATAGCGAACGCGAAACAAATGACGAAACGGACGACTCATCGACGTTTTCCTGGCGCTACTCGACAGCAGTGGAAGCTCGGCAGTGGCACGGCCATCTTGGCCGTGTTCGTCATGGGCTGGAAGCCCATGCCACGTGACATGGCCGCGTCATCATAAGCGACGGCAGCGATGCGCTAGAAGTAGTTTCCAAACCAGTAATGAGCCGACGTCGGGTGCTGCTGTTAGAAGCGTCTAGCAGTGCCGTGTCGAAGTTTGCACTGCTGGGCAAGCCAGCAGTGGCACCCAAATCAGGTTTGAATCTATGGTTGTTCGGCACTCGCTTCGATCGCCAGTGTTCGAGTATTCTGTAGCCGGGGTTTGCGACCCCAAAGCTTGGGTCCGGTCTGGCGGCAATGCCCTACGGCGCGGTCGCCCGTTGTGTCGGCAATATCGACGAATTTCAGGAGAACTCATGTCCTTCCACGTGTTCACGGGGACCGACACCTACTTGGTCACGCCCGAGCTGCGCGACGCGGTCAACGTGGCTTGCGCGCTGGAGAAGCCGCTGTTGATTCGTGGCGAGCCGGGGACCGGCAAAACCGTGCTGGCCGAAGCGATCGCCGAGAACCTTGGCAAGCCGCTGCTGACGTGGCACGTCAAGTCGACCACGAAGGCCCAAGAAGGGCTCTACGTCTACGACACCGTGCAGCGGCTCAACGACGCGCGGTTCGGCGATCGCGACATCAGTGATATTCGCCAGTACATCAAGTTCGGGCCGCTGGGGCAGGCGCTGCGCGCCAGCGAGCGCGTGGTGCTCCTGATCGACGAGATCGACAAGGCCGACATGGAGTTCCCGAACGATCTCTTGCACGAGCTGGATCGGATGAGCTTCGCGGTGTTCGAAACCGGCGATCATATCACCGCCGGGCAGCGGCCGATCGTGGTGATCACGTCGAACAACGAGAAGGAGCTGCCCGACGCGTTCTTGCGTCGCTGCGTGTTCCACTACATCGAGTTTCCGAGCAAGGAGACGATGGGCGACATCGTGCGCGTGCACCATCCCGACGTCGACGACGAACTGCTGCGGCAGGTGTTGCTGCGCTTCTACTGGTTGCGCGAGCTGCCCGAGGTGCGCAAGCGCCCTTCGACGAGCGAGCTGATCGACTGGATCGCGGCGCTGCGGCGCGGCGGCATCGCGCCAGAGAAGATCGAACGAGAACTCCCGTTTCTGGGTGTGTTGCTCAAGCGCGAGCAAGACCTCGACGCGGTGCTGGCGAAGCGCCGCTTCGGGCGCGTGAGTTAGCAGAGGGTTGAAGAAATTCTGTAGCCGGGGTCTGCGACCCCGGAATTCGCGACAAATCGGCGGCCTCGCAGATCATAGTCACAGCGGCCGGCTACAATTCTCAGGCAATCATGTTCGTCGACTTTCTCTACCATCTGCGCGAAGGCGGGCTGAAAGTTTCCAGCACCGAGTGGCTGGCGCTGATGGACGCGCTGGCCGGGGGGCATGCGCGCGGCAACCTGAACACCTTCTACCATCTGGCGCGCTCGCTCTTGGTCAAACGCGAGTCGGATTTCGACGCTTACGATCGGGCGTTCGCTTCGTTCTTCTCCGGCATCGAAACGACGACCGTCAGCGACGAGCTGCTCGAGTGGCTCGAGAACCCGATTCTGCCGGAAATCAGCGACGAAGAGCGGGCCCGGCTGCGCAGCTTCGACCTCGATGAATTGGACTCGCGTTTTCGTCAGTTGCTCGCCGATCAAAAGGAGCGGCACGACGGGGGCAACCGCTGGATCGGCACCGGCGGCACGTCCCCCTTTGGCCACGGCGGCGCGCATCCGACGGGCATCCGCGTCGGCGGCCCAGGGGGCGGGCGATCGGCGGTGCAAGTCGCCGAAGCGCGGAGGTTTCGCAATCTGCGCTCCGATCAATTGCTCGATACGCGGCAGATCAGCCTGGCCTTGCGCCGCTTGAAGCGACTCGCCAAAGACGAAGGGCCCGAGGAACTGCAACTCGACGACACGATCGACCACAGCGCCCGCAACGGCGGCGAGATCGAACTGGTGTTCGGTCCGCCACGGCGGAACCGCATCCGGCTCCTGCTGTTAATGGACGTCGGCGGCTCGATGGACCCGCACACGCATTTGTGCGAGCGGCTTTTCAGCGCGGCGCACGCCGCCAACCACTTCAAGCAGTTCGAGTACCGGTTCTTTCACAACTGCGTTTACGGTCGGCTGTATACCGACATCAGCCGCTGGCAGGGGGAGCCGACCAGCGAGCTGCTCAAGCGGTTGGATCATCGCTGGACGGTCGTGTTTGTTGGCGACGCCTGGATGGCCCCCAGCGAATTGACGCATCTCGGCGGCGCGATCTCCTACAGCCAGCGAAATACGACCACTGGCTTGGAATGGCTCCAGCGGATTCGCCAGCGCGTGCCCAACTCGCTCTGGCTCAATCCCGAATCGCGCCATCACTGGCACGAGCCGACGATCCGCCTGATTCACCGCGTGTTCCCCATGTTCGAGCTCTCGATCGACGGCCTGACCGAAGCGGTCGATGTCTTGCGCGGCTCGCGGCCGAACCGGCCCTCGAACAATTAGCGGCAACCGAGGCAGCACGATGCCAATATCGAACCTCACGAACCGAGCAGGGCGGCAAGTCCTAGTTTCAAGACCCAGTTTGGGTGCCACTGCTGGCTTGCCCAGCAGTGCAAAGTGGGAGGGAGCACTGCTAGACGAGCTAGCAGTGGCACCCGACGCAGCCTCGGTTCGGGTTTTGAAACTGCTTCACATCCTGGCGCTGTTCGGGCTGACGCTGACCGCGGCCGCAGCGTCGGCGGCGGAGCCGGCCACTTACATGGTTGGCGTGGCGAAGGTCGACATTACTCCCGATTTCCCGGTTCGACTTAACGGCTTCGCGGGGCGACTCGAGGAGTCGAGCGGTGTCACGCAGCCGATCTACGCCAAAGCCCTGGCCTTTGGCGCCGATGAGGAGCAGCCCGCACTGCTCATCACGGTCGACATCCTGGGCGTGCCGGCGGACATTGCCGCCAAGGTCGCGGCGCGGCTCGCGGCGAAAGCCAAGATCGCGCCCGAGCGGATCGCCTTCAGCGCTTCGCACACGCACACGGCGCCGATGCTCAGCGGCGCCAACATCACCTTGTTTGGTGTCCCCATCCCGCCCGAGCACCTGGCGCACATCGATCGCTACACCGAGACGTTCATCGACAAGCTGGAGCAGGTGGCGCTTGCTGCCTTGGCCGACCGCAAGCCGGCAACATTGAGCTGGACCATCGGCAGCGTCGGCTTCGCCAAGAATCGGCGCACCGCGGGCGGACCGGTCGATCACGATCTGCCGCTGCTCGTGGTGCGCGCACCCGATGGAGCCGTGCGCGCCCTCTATACGAGTTATGCCTGCCACTGCGTGACGCTTTCCGACTATCGGATCAGCGGCGATTGGGCGGGCTTCGCGCAGCAGGCGCTCGAGAGAAGGCATCCCGGCGCGATCGCCATGACTTCGATCGGTTGCGGCGCCGACGCCAACCCCAGCTCAGGTGTCACCGGCGACCGGGCCGACATCGCCGCCCAGCAGGGCCAGGAGATCGCCGACGAAGTTGATCGCTTGCTGAAGACGCAGCTCAAACCGCTCTCGGGAAAATTGACGATCGGCGTGCGCACCCTACGCCTCCCCTTCGACACCCACCCCACGCGCCAACAGTGGGAGGAACGCGTGAAGCAAGGGGGCGCTGTCGGCCATCACGCCAGCGTGCAGTTGGCCCGGCTCGATCGTGGCGAAGCGCTGCGCAGCGAGATCGTGTACCCCATTCAAACGTGGTCGTTCGGCAACGAGCTGGCGATGGCGTTCTTGCCCGGCGAGGTGGTCGTCGATTATTCGCTGCGGCTCAAGCGCGAGCTCGACGGCCTGCGGCTGTGGGTCAACTCCTACTCGAATGATTCGCCAGGCTACATCCCTTCGGAGCGCATCTGGCGCGAAGGGGGCTACGAAGGGGCCGACGCGATGATCTACTACGACCAGCCGACGCGCTTCAAGCCGGGGCTCGAGCAGCCGATTGTCGACGCAGTGCACGCGCTGCTAGATAAGGACTTCAAACCAGTCCTCGATCCTCAGGGGATCGATCAAACGCGTCCGCTGCCGCCCCAGGCGTCGCTCAAGGCCATTCAGGCGCGCGGGGGGTTTGTCGTCGAGCTCGCGGTGGCCGAGCCACTCGTCACCTCGCCGGTAGCAATCGACTTCGCGCCCGACGGGCAGATGTGGGTCGCCGAAATGTACGACTATCCGTCGGGGCTCGACGGCAACTTCCAGCCCGGCGGCCGCATCCGCTTGCTGAGCGATCAGAATGGCGACGGCCAATTCGACCATGCCCAGGTCTTTCTCGAAGAGATTCCGTTTCCGACAGGAGTGACGGCGTGGCGCGACGGCGTGCTCGTCTGCGCCGCACCGGACATTCTCTATGCCGAAGACACCGACGGCGACGGCCGCGCCGACCGCCGCCGCGTCCTCTTCACCGGCTTCGGGACCGACAATTACCAAGGTCGCGTCAACAGCCTGTGCTACGGGCTCGATGGCTGGGTCTATGGCTCGTGCGGGCTGTTCGGTGGCGAGATCACGAACTTTCGCGGCCAGAAGTTCGCGCTGGGGGATCGCGACTTTCGCATTCGCCCCGACACGGGAGAGCTCGAACCCGCCACGGGGCGCACGCAGCAAGGTCGGCCGCGCGATGATTGGGGCAATTGGTTCGGCTGCGACAGCGGCACCCTGGCCTGGCATTACGTGCTCGAAGATCACGTGCTGCGGCGCAACCCGCACCTGATTCCGCCGAACCCAGCGAACTTTCTGCCCGACTACCCCGATGCGGGCCGGTTGTTTTCGATCGGCCAGCCGAGCCTTTACAAACTCTCAGGTCCGGCCAATTCACCGACTGCCGTGTGCGGGCTGGGGATTTATCGCGATGAGCTGCTGGGCGACGGGTTCGCGGCCAACGCCTTCACCTGCGAGCCAGTGAATCACTTGGTTCACCGGCTGGTGGTCGAGCCGCGCGGCGCCACCTTCGCTGGACATCGCGCCGCGGGTGAGGAACAGGCCGAGTTTCTGGTATCGACCGATTTCTGGTTTCGCCCGGTGCAAGCCCGCACGGGGCCCGACGGCGGGCTGTACGTCGTCGATATGTACCGCTATCTGATCGAGCATCCGCGCTGGGTTCCGCCTGAGGACCTGGCCAAGATCGACCAGCGCGCGGGAAGCAACTTGGGGCGGATCTATCGCATCTATCATCGCGATCGCCCGCCGCGACCGATTGCACGGCTCGACAAGCTCGACGGCGCGGGCCTGGCCGCGGCGCTCGATACACCAAATGGTCCACAGCGCGATCTGGCGGCCCAGATGCTGGTGTGGCGAAAAGATATGTCGTCCGTGCCAGTCCTGCGTAACCTCTGCCAGGCCCAGCGCCCCGCCACACGGATGCAAGCGCTCTGTACGCTGGCCGAATTGGGCGCGCTCGACGGCCAGCAGACGATCGCCGCGCTATCCGATGTCCATCCGGCGGTGCGGCGCCAGGCTGTGCGGCTGCTGCCGGCGACCGCCGCGTCGCTCGGCGCGCTCGATCGCAACCGCCTGGTCGCCGACGAAAGCACGCTGGTGCGCATGGCCGTTGCGGCCAAGTTGGGCGAACTCTCCGGCCCGCGCGCCGCGGCGATGCTGGTCGAGCTCTTGGGCGACGACGACACGTACCTGACCGCCGTCGTTTTTAGCTCGCTCCACGCCAAGAACATCGCCGACGTTCTCGCGGTGGCAATCGCGACACAATCCAAACAGGGTGGCGAACCTGGCCCCTGGTTCGTCGAAATTGTGCGTCAGAGTGCGATCCTCGGCGACGCCAAAACGCTCGGCAAGGTGATCGACTTCGCGCTGGCCGATTCGGTCAAACTACTCGAACCCTGGCGGCAGTCGCTGTTGGCCGGTCTGATTCCGCTGCTCGAGTCGCGAACCAAGGAACTAAACCAGCAAAGCGCGCGTCGGCTCGACAGTGCGCTAGCGCGCGCGCGGCAAACGACCCTCGACGACCAGCTCGAAGAATCGGTCCGCGCCGCCGCAATCGGGCTGCTGGGTCGCCGCGAGGCACGCAGCGTGGAGGATCTCGCCACCCTGGCCAGTCTTCTCGCGCCGCAGCACTCGCCAGCACTGCAAGCCGCCGCGGTCGGGGCGCTACTGCGCATCCCCGCGGCCGCCAGCGCCGACGTGTTGCTGGAGCATTGGACCAGTTTGGGGCCAGCAACGCGCCAGCTCGCCCTCGATGCCCTGCTGAGTCGCGATGCCTGGATTCCCAAGTTGCTCGATGCCCTCGAGCAGGGGACGATTCCCTCGGCCCAACTCGATGCGGCGCGCCGCGAGCGCTTGATCCAGCATCCCGACACCGAGCTCGCCGCGCGGGCCGTGGCGGTTCTCCAACAAGGCAATACCGATCGGCAGTCGATCGTCTCCGAGTATCAAGATGTGCTGAGCCTGCCAGGCGATCGGCTGCGCGGACGAGAGGTCTTCGCCAAGCGCTGTTCGATCTGCCATCGCCTTGAGGAAGCCGGCCACGCGGTCGGCCCTGAACTCGCCGTGTATGCCGTCAAACCGCCCCAAGCTTTGTTGATCGCCGTGCTCGACCCCAACCAGGCCGTCGACAATCGCTATGCGAGCTACACGGCCGTGACAACCGACGGCCTCACCGTCACCGGCATTCTGACCAACGAGTCGGGCGGAAGCATCACGCTCAGCCAGCAGGAGGGCAAGCGCGCCGATATCCTTCGCAGCGACATCGACCAGTTGCAGGCGACTGGCAAGTCACTCATGCCCGAAGGATTGGAACGCGACCTCACGCGGCAGGATCTTGCCGACCTGATCGCGTATTTCGGCGGCTTGGAAGTGCCTTCCAAGCAGTTCGCCGGCAACGAACCGCGCGTGGTACGGCCCGGCGACGATGGCGCGCTGGTGCTGCCGGCGACGGCGGCCGCGATCTACGGCGGCGACATCGCCTTCGAGCCGGCGTTTGGCAATATCGGCATGTGGCACGCCGAAGCCGATCTCGCCGTTTGGAGCTTCGACCTCGCCGACGACCGCCAGTTCGACGTGCTGCTCGACTACGCCTGCCACGACGACTCGGCGGGCAACCCGTTTCAGCTCGAAGCGCAAGGGACCTGCATCGAAGGAAAAATCGCCGGCACCGGCGGCTGGGAACACTACACCCAAGTGCGACTCGGCAGCCTGGCGCTCCGCAAGGGGGCAGGCCGACTGACGTTCAAAGCGGGCGGACCAGTACGTGGAGCCCTCGTCGACCTGCGACAACTGACGCTTGTTCCGGCGGGGCAATCGAGCGCCACGAATTCGACAGCGCCGCAGCCGGCCGATCCGCGAACACTGGCCGCGGCCATTCTCGATGACGGACAAGATGCCGGCCTGCGCGAGCGGATTATCTCCGACCACCCGCAGTTGGCCGCTACGGTCGTCGCCGCGATGACAGTCGACATGCCAGCCGACGCGACCGAGGAGTACCGGCGTATCCCTTGGATCTGGCGCGTCGCCATTGCCGCCGGCAAAAGCAACGAGGCGCGGCGGCTCGTTGAACTGTTGGAAGTTTCGCTGCCTGTGGGAGATCAGCCGCTGCGCGACTGGCAGGCGGTCGTCATCGGTGGCGGCATCATCAACGGCCTGAGCCAGCAAAGTGTGTGGCCTGCCGCACGGTTGGCCGAGTTATTAAAACAGCGCGACGATCTCGCCGCGCGGCTCGGCGCGGCGCTCCAACTCGCCTCGACCATGGCGGACAACGAGAAGGTGCCAACGGGCACGCGGTACGACGCTTTGCGGATGCTGGGGATCGCGCCCTGGGAGCGCCGCGGCCGGCAACTGGCCACATATCTTGCCGCCGAGACAAACGGCGAGCTGCAAATGGGCGCGGTGAGCGGACTCGTCGACGTGCCCGGGCCGGAATCCGCGCGGGCCTTGCTCGAGCATGTGGCCGATCTCACCGAGCCGAATCGGGCACTGGCGCTCGACGGCCTGTTGCGCGGCGACGACCGCCGTGCAATGTTGCTCGACGCGATCGAAGCCGGGCGCGTCGCGCCGGCCTTGCTGGGCGATGCACGCCGGCAGGCACTGCTTGATGAGGGGAGCGCCGCTTTGCGCAGCCGGGCGCGCAAGCTCTTGGCCGAGTAACGCTTCATGTCGTGACATCGTGAGCTGACAGTGTGCCCATGATCGTCACAGCGCGTGCGGAATCGCACGCCCGGCACAGTTGCTGCACACTTGCGGCTGGCACACACCTGGCTAGCGGAGAGGTATCCTGGGGTCGATGTGTCATCCGACGGAACTCAGTGCCGCGATTGGTGCCTTTTGAATGCCCTTTGTTCGCCCTGAGTTGGATGACGGTGGTTGGCATTGGACTTGCGTTGAATCAACTGGGTCTGCGGTTCACTGGCCTGCCACGATTGGCGAATGGTCGTCCGGAAACTGTCGGACCCTCTTGAACTCTTGTCTGTCTCTCGAAAGGGAAGCGCAACCATGGCGGCTAGCCTCACCGTGACGTTGACCAGCGATCAACGCGACTTGTTGCTACGCTTGCTCGACGTCGCCCTGGCGGAAACGCGAGTCGAAGCACACCGGACCCATTTTTCGCCGGACTACCGCAAACAAGTGCTACAGGAAGAAGAGCAGATCAAGGCTTTACTTGGCCAGTTGCGCAGCGCCACAGGCTAGGCAATTGCCACGCGCCGCCGCGGTTTTTTGGCGGTGGGAAACTTTGCGATGACGCTCGAAGCGATCGTCAAGTCGCCGCGAGATTGGGCCGTTGAGCCTAACCTGCGCGAATACGACGAGGCGCGGCGGCGGTTCAGTTGGTCGCAAGCGCGGGCAGATCTTGTCGGGCCGGAACCTGGCCGGGGGCTGAACATTGCCCACGTGGCAGTCGACCGGCATGCCGCCGGTCCGGCCGGCGACTGTCTCGCCATCCGCTACTTGGCCAAATCCGGCGCGGTCGAGGACGTTTCCTACAACAGGCTGCGCGCCCTCACGAACCGCTTTGCCAACGTCCTTAAGTCGCTGGGCGTGGCGAAAGGGGATCGCGTCTATGTGTTGGCGGGGCGAATTCCCGAGCTGTACCTCGCCGCGCTCGGAGCCTGGAAGCACGGCAGCGTCTTCTGCCCGCTGTTCTCGGCCTTTGGTTCCGAACCGATTCGGGCGCGGCTGACAATCGGCGCCAGCCGCGTGCTGGTCACGACTGCGACCTTGTACGAACGCAAGGTCGCAGCGCTCCGCGCTGCGTTGCCGGCGCTTGAGCACGTGTTGCTGGTGGGAGACGATGGCGCGACGACGGCCGTGCCTGGCACGCATGATCTGCGCTCCCTGCTGGAAGCTGCCAGCGACGAGTTCTCGCTCGCTGCCACCGAACCGAACGACGTGGCGCTCTTGCACTTCACCAGCGGCACGACCGGCACGCCCAAGGGCGCCATTCATGTGCACGAGGCGGTCGTCGCCCATCACGCCACCGGCCGCTTGGCGCTCGATCTACGGCCGGGCGATGTCTTCTGGTGTACGGCCGATCCAGGTTGGGTTACCGGCACGTCGTACGGCATCATCGCGCCTTTGACCAACGGCGTGACGAGCATTGTCGACGAGGGAGACTTCGACGCCGAGCGTTGGTATCGCATTTTGCAAGATCAAGGCGTCACCGTCTGGTACACGGCCCCCACCGCGATTCGCATGTTGATGAAGGCTGGCGTCGAGCTGCCGCGCAAATTCGATCTGCGCAAGCTCCGATTTCTGGCCAGCGTCGGCGAGCCCTTGAATCCCGAGGCCGTCGTCTGGGGGCGCGAAGCCTTCGGCCTGCCATTCCACGACAATTGGTGGCAAACCGAAACCGGCGGCATCATGATCGCCAATTTCGCCTCGATGGACATCCGCCCGGGATCAATGGGTCGGCCGCTGCCAGGCATCGAAGCGGCGATCGTGCGCAAAACCGACGAGGGCCATGTCGTCGAAGTCGAAACCGGCGCCCAAGGCGAACTGGCGCTCCGCCCGGGCTGGCCGTCGATGTTCCGCGGCTACTGGGGAGACGAGGAGCGCTACCGCAAGTGCTTTGCCGACGGCTATTACCTCACTGGCGATCTGGCGCGGCGCGATGCCGATGGCTATTACTGGTTCGTCGGCCGCAAAGACGACGTCATCAAGACCTCGGGACACTTGATCGGTCCGTTTGAAGTCGAAAGCGTGCTGCTGGAGCATCCGGCCGTGGCCGAAGCCGGGGTCATCGGCAAGCCCGACCCGGTGGCCATGGAGATCGTCAAGGCGTTCGTCTCGCTCAAGAACGGCTTCGAAGCCGGTGATGCGCTGCGTCGTGAGTTGCTGGGGTTTGCCCGCAAGCGGCTCGGCGCCGTGGTGGCGCCAAAAGAAATCGACTTTCGCGACAAGCTCCCCCGCACGCGCAGCGGCAAGATCATGCGGCGCTTGCTCAAAGCCCAGGAGCTGGGCTTGCCGCTTGGCGATTTGTCGACGCTCGAGGAGAGTTAAATGAGCCACGCGATCGCTCAGCCGCCGCCAGAATTGACGCGCGAACACGCGCTGGCGCTGTTGCGCGACATGCTGCTGGTCCGCCGTTTCGAAGAGAAGACAGTCGAACTCTACAGCGCCGGCAAGATCCGCGGCTTTCTGCACCTTTATATTGGCGAAGAGGCAGTCGCCGCTGGCGCCATGCGGGCGCTGTCGCCCGACGACCGCATCGTGGCCACGTATCGCGAGCATGGGCAGGCGCTGCTGCGCGGCATTTCGGCCGGTGCGGTGATGGCCGAAATGTTCGGCCGCGCCAACGGCTGCAGCCGCGGCCGCGGCGGCTCGATGCACTTGTTCGATGCGGCCCGCCGCTTCTACGGCGGCTATGCCATTGTCGGTGGCGGCCTGCCGGTCGCGGTTGGCCTGGCCCTGGCCGATCGTCTGCTGCAGCGCTCGTGCATCACGGCCTGCTTTTTCGGCGATGGAGCGGTTGCCGAAGGCGAATTTCACGAGTCGCTCAATCTGGCTGCGCTCTGGAGCCTGCCGGTGCTGTTCCTGTGTGAGAACAACTACTACGCCATGGGCACGGCGCTCGAACGGCACCAGGCCGAGCCCGACATCGCGCTCAAGGCGGCCGCCTATCGCATGCGCTCCGAGGTCGTCGATGGGATGGACGTGCTGGCGGTCGAAGAGGCGACGCGCCGTGCGGCCAGGCAAGTCCGCGAATCGCACAGCCCGGTGCTGCTCGAATTGCGAACGTATCGCTTTCGCGCCCACTCGATGTACGACCCCGATCTCTATCGCAGCAAGGAAGAAATTGAGCGCTGGCGACAGCGCTGCCCGATCAAGAAGTTCGTCGAGCGGCTGCGGGAGTGGGATTGGCTGACCGACGCGTCCTACGCCGAACTCGAGGCCGAGATCGGCGGCGTTGTCCAACGCGCCGTCGCCGAGGCCGAGGCCGGCCCGCTTGAGCCCGTGGCCGATCTTTTGACCGACACGTGTACCCCGCGCGACAGACCGCATGACGTACCTGTCGCACCGCAACGCGCGAGCCCGCCATGACCAAGATCACCTACCGCGAGGCAGTTCGCGCCGGCTTGCGCGCGGCCCTGAGCCGTGACGAGCGCGTGTTCTTGATGGGCGAAGACGTCGGCCGGTATGGCGGCGCCTATGCTTGCAGCCGCGGGCTGCTCGACGAGTTCGGCCCCGAGCGCATTCGCGACACCCCGCTTTCGGAATCGACGTTCGTGGGGGCGGGCATTGGCGCGGCCCTGGGTGGGATGCGGCCGATCGTCGAAGTGATGACCGTCAACTTCAGCTTGTTGGCGCTTGACCAGGTCGTGAACAACGCCGCGACCTTGCGCCACATGTCGGGCGGTCAGTTCAGCGTGCCGTTGATCGTCCGCATGGCCACCGGTGGCGGCCGGCAATTGGCGGCACAACACTCGCACAGCCTGGAGGTCTGGTACGCGCACATCCCCGGCATCCGCGTCCTCAGCCCAGCCACGGTGCAAGACGCGCACGACATGCTGCTGGCCGCGCTGGATGAGCCCGATCCCGTGTTCCTCTTCGAGCACGCGCTGCTCTATCCGCAAGAGGGAGATCTCGACGAGTCGCTCGGCCCCGCCGACCTGGAGCACGCCGCGCTGCGCCACCGCGGCGAACATTTGACGATTGTCACCTACGGCGGATCGCTGTGGAAAGCGCTCGCGGCCGCCGACCGGTTGCAAGCCGAGGGCATCGGCGCCGACGTGATCGACTTGCGAGTGTTGCGCCCCCTCGACATGCCGACGGTGCTCGAATCGGTGGCGCGCACGCACCGCGCGCTGGTTGTCGACGAGGGCTGGCGCACCGGCAGCCTGGCCGGCGAGATCAGCGCGCAGATCATAGAAGGCGCGTTTTACGAGCTCGATGCTCCCGTTTCGCGGTTGTGCAGCGCCGAGGTGCCGATGCCGTATGCCCAACAGCTTGAAGAAGCCGCGTTGCCTCAGGTTCAGTCGATCGTCGCGGCCGCGAAGGAGCTCGTCACCCATGGCTGAATTCGTCATGCCCAAGCTCGGCGCCGATATGACAGCCGGCACCCTCGTGGCCTGGCTCAAACAGCCCGGCGACATCGTCGAGCGAGGAGACATTGTCGCTCAGGTCGAAACCGACAAGGGCGTGATCGATGTCGAGATCTTCGCAAGCGGTGTGCTGGAGAAGCTGTTCGTTCAACCCGGCGAAAAGGTACCCGTTGGTACCGTGCTGGCGACCGTTACCGCAAGCGACACTGGCTCGGCGGCTCCAACTATCCCGCGCGCTTCACAGGGCATCGCGGCCGCGACCGTAGCCACCACAACGCCGGCGGCCGTCGGCCCGCCAGCAGCGTCTGCGCCGTCCGCGGCGGCACGCCCCGGTACGTCCTCGGCAGCGCGCATGCGCATGTCGCCGTCTGCCCGTCGCCTAGCTCGCGAGCGGGGCGTCGATCCCACACAGCTCGCGGGCAGCGGACCGGCCGGGGCCATCACGCGCGAAGACATCTTGCAGGCGGCGCCGGCTCAAGCTGCGCCCCGCGATACAACAATTCCGCCACCTTCCCCTGCCGCGGTTGGCCCTGCGTCTGGTCCGTCCGATCAGCGCGCGCGGATGCGCGCGGTGATCGCGGCGGCCATGAGCCGCTCGAAACGCGAGATTCCCCACTACTATCTCAGCAACCAGGTCGATCTCGAGCGCGCTGTTACCTGGCTAGCCGAACAGAATCGCCAACGTGCGGTGACCCAGCGACTGTTGATCGGCGTGCTGTTTCTCAAAGCAGTCGCGCTTGCGCTGCGCGAGGTGCCCGAGCTCAACGCACTCTGGAACGGCTCGGCGGCCGAACCGATTTCGGCGATCCACGTCGGCGCCGCAATCGCGTTGCGGCAGGGCGGGCTGGTCGCGCCAGCCTTGCATCATACCGACCAGCAGTCGCTCGACGACTTGATGCGCAAGTTTCGCGATCTCGTCGCCCGCGCCCGCGCGGGGGCCCTGCGCAGCTCGGAACTCTCCGATCCGACGATCACGGTCACCAGCCTGGGCGAGCAGGGCGTCGACGCGGTCTATGGCATCATCTATCCACCACAGGTGGCCCTCGTCGGCTTCGGCAAGGTCGTCGAGCGGCCGTGGGTGGTCGGGGGCCAGGTCGAGGTGCGGCATGTCGTCGAGACGACGCTCTCGGCCGACCATCGCGTGACCGACGGACATCGCGGCGCCACGTTCCTCGCCGCCCTCGAGCGGATCTTGCAGGAGCCCGAAAAGCTATGAATGCCAGCGAGCTCAGGTCGCAGGTGTTGACCATTCTGGGTGATATCGCGCCCGAGGCCGACTTGTCGTGCATCGCGCCCGACAAGAGCTTGCGCGACCAAATCGATATCGACTCGATGGACTTGCTGAATTTCGTTATCGCGTTGCACGAGCGGTTGCACGTCGACATTCCGGAAGCCGACTACCCGCAACTCGCCACGCTCGATGGCTGCCTGCGCTACCTGTCGGCGGCAATTCCAATGTCTGGCTGAAACCAGGCGGGAGTCTTCGATGATCCGTTTCTCGCAACAACGTCAACAACTCGTCGAGCAGCAGGTCAAAAGTCGCGGCATCAAAGACCCCGCGGTGCTGGCGGCCGTGGCCAGTGTGCCGCGCGAAAAGTTCCTGCCCCCCGAGCTGGCGGAATTCGCTTATCACGACCGCGCCCTGCCGATCGAAAAAGGGCAGACCATCTCGCAGCCCTATATCGTGGCGCTGATGACCGAAGCGCTCGAGTTGCGCCCCTCCGACCGCGTGCTGGAAGTCGGCACCGGCTCGGGCTACGCGGCTGCCATCCTCGGGCGTATCGCACGCGAAGTTTTCACGATCGAACGGCACGCCGAGTTGGCGGAGCAGGCGGCTGGGCGTCTGCGCGAGCAAGGCTTCAACAACGTGCACGTGCTGCACGGCGACGGCACGCTCGGCTGGCCCAGTCACGCCCCTTACGACGCCATCGTCGTCGCCGCGGGCGGTCCCGAAGTGCCACCGGCGCTGCTCGAACAGCTTGCCGTCGGCGGGCGATTGGTCATCCCCGTGGGAGAGGAAAAGACACTCCAAAGTCTGGTACGGGTCACGCGGACCGGTCCCGAGAGCTTTCGTCGCGAGGATCTCGGCGACGTCCGCTTCGTCCCGCTGATCGGCGCCGGCGGCTGGAAGAGTGAAGAGGTCGAAACCGAAACGCTCTCGGTCCCCCAACCAAAACCGAGCGCGCCAGCGACCGTCGCCGAGTTGATTCGCGAGACCATCGAGCCACTGCAGGAGATCGAAACCGCCAATCTGGGCCCGCTCGGCGAGCGCATCGGCGACAGCCGGGTGGTGCTGATTGGCGAAGCCACGCACGGCACCTCTGAGTTCTACCGACTGCGCGCCGAAATCACGAAGCAACTCATCCAGCACCGCGGCTTCAAATTCGTCGCCATCGAAGCCGATTGGCCCGACGCCGCCCGCATCGATCAATACGTCCGCCGGCTGCCGCCTCCCGATGGTCGTGGCTGGCAGGCCTTCGCGCGGTTTCCGACCTGGATGTGGCGCAACCGCGAGATGCTCGCCTTTATCGAGTGGCTCCGCGAATTCAACCTGGCGATCGAAGATCCCCGCGAGCGCGTCGCGCTCTACGGCTTGGATTTGTACAGCGTGTTCACATCGATTCGGGCGGTCCTCGAGTATCTCGATCGGGTTGATCCCGAAGCCGCCCGCGTCGCGCGCTTGCGCTACGGTTGCCTGACGCCGTGGGAAGGCGATCCTGCACTTTACGGCAAACTGGCGGTGGCCGGTCGCTATCGCGTTTGCGAGCAAGAAGCGGTTGCCATGCTCAAGGATCTCTTGCAGCAGCGTTTGCAATACGCCCAGTACGACGGCGCTTTGTTTCTCGACGCCGTGCAGAACGCCCGCCTGGTCGCCAATGCCGAGCGCTACTATCGCGTCATGTACTACGGCTCGAACGAATCGTGGAATCATCGGGACCACCACATGTTCGAAACCCTGGAACTGGTGCTCGGCTACCACGGCGGCGCCGCGCGCGGCGTGGTCTGGGAGCACAACTCCCACTTGGGGGACGCGGCCGCGACCGATATGGGAGCCGGCGGCCAAACCAACGTTGGCCATCTCTGTCGCCAGCGCTTCGGCCAGGGCGCGTACCTGATCGGGCAGGGAACCGATCACGGCACGGTCGCCGCGGCCCACAATTGGGATGAACCGGTCGAATTCATGAATGTTCGTCCCGGTCACCCTGGCAGCTACGAGGCCCTGTTTCACGAGTCGCGCGTGGCCGCGGGCTTGCTCCATTTGCGCAAGCCGCATCGCACCGCCGTGCGCGAGGAACTGACCCCCGAACGGCTCGAACGGGCGATCGGCGTGGTTTATCGTCCGCAGACCGAACTGGCCAGCCACTACTTCCACGCGCGCCTCGCGGAGCAATTCGACGAATTCATCTGGTTCGACAGCTCGCGGGCCGTCACGCCGATCACCAGCGACGAAGCCCGCCGGTTCGCGCCCGAACATCCTTTCTCGTTGCACCGCTAGCGAGGCAGCGATGAAGCCGGAAGTAGAGCACGTGCTGACCATGCTCGACTGGATGCGTCGGCGGCGCATCTGGCCCAATGGGCTGCGCTATCTGTGGACCGATGCCTTCGGCCTGGTCCTGCTCGTCTCGCTGAGCAAGGAGCTCGACGACGAACACTACCTCGACCAGGCCGAGTGGCTCGTCGCCGAAGTCGAGCGCGTGCTGGGGCGCTCGCGCGGCATTCGCATCGGCGAAGCGCCCGATCGCGATGGGCAGTACTTCCACTATCTGGCGATGTGGTTGTTCGCGCTATGGCGCCTGGGGCAGCACCGCCCGGAGTATCACGCGCGCGCCCTGGAGCTGGTGCGCGAGATTCATCCGCGATTTATTGTGCCGGGCATCGGCGTGCACTGGAAAATGCTGGAAGACTTGAGCGGCCCGTACCCGGGATATGGCTTCGGCGGGCTCGACGCTTTCCAGGGTCTGGTCACCTATCGACTGTTGGCTGCCGACGCGCTGGAGAGCGAAATCTCCCAAATGCAAGCGCTCGTGGAAGCCGCTTATCCCCGGCTGCACGTCACCCAAGATCTGGGCCTTGGCATGTTGCTCTGGCTATCGCATTTCGATCCGCAGGAGCGCTGGTCGATGTCGGTGCGGGCGCGCTCCCTGGCGACGCTCGATGCGATGTGGGTCGATCCGCCGGGCTATTTCTGCCGCGAGCCGGCGCTGCGCCAAGTGAAATTCGCGTTCACGAACTACGGAGTATCGGTCGGGCTGCAAGCGGTCGGCGCCTTTGCCGATCGTGTCACGCGCTTGAATCGCTTCTTCGCCACGTATCGCTCCCACGATCACTACGACACCGACGCCATCACGCACGTCATGGGTTGCTCGTCGTGGTTCCCCGGGCTGCTGCTGTAGCCAGGATGACTCACGCCCGTGCGCCACTTCTTGCCGAATTGGCAAGCAGTGCTTGTGTTGGAATCCCTCACTGCTTCTGCGAAGCAGTGGCACACCCTGCCATTGCTACGCGCCAGGGTAAAGCGAATAGCCGGCGACGTTTACCTGCAGCTTGAAGATCGTTTTGCCGGCCGTGACATAAAGCGTCTTGCGATCGGCACCGCCAAACGTCAGGTTCGTCACCGTGTCCTCGGGAATCGGGATCCAACCCATTAGCTTGCCGGCGGGTGAAATCACATATACTCCCGCCGACACGTCGGCCGATTCGTGTGGCCCGCGCGTCGTGTTGACGCCAGCCGCCACCCACAGGTTTCCTTCGCGATCCAATCGCATTCCGTCGCCGCCGCGGCCTCGTCCAAAATCGTGGACCAATCGCTGGTTCGCCAGTCGAGCATCGCCGGTGACATCAAAGGCCCAGATCTTGCGATTGCCCCCTTCCACGTTGTGACTGTCGACGACATACAGTGTCTTGTCATCGGGCGTGATGGCCAGCCCGTTCGGTCGCCCGATCTGCGGCTGCGCCACCACCCGCCGCACCGTGGCGCCGTCGAGGCAATAGACGGCTTCGGCTCCCTGCTCCAAGCTGGCGCGGTCGGTCCAGTAATACGGATCGGTGAACCAGATGCGTTCTTGCCGGTCGACGCAGGCGTCGTTGGGCGAGTTGTAGGGCTTGCCCTCAAAGCGATCGGTGAGCACCTCGACCTCGCCCGTCGCCAGGTCGGTGCGCACCAGGCGCCGCCGCCCGCCCGGTCCGAACTCCGCCCCTTCGCAACTGATTAGTCGCCCCTGGGCATCGAAGGTATTGCCGTTGGTTCGCCCGCTATCGGCGCGAAAGATCGACCAGACGCCGTCGGGCCCCACTCTTAGAATTCGGTTGCCAGTGATATCGCTGACGAACAGGTCGCCACTGGGGTGCCACGCCGGACCTTCCAGAAAGCAAACCGTGGCCGCGGTGCGAATTCTCGCGCCGGCATCCACCAGTCCGACGGGCAACCCGACCTCTTTCATATCAGCGTTTTCCTCAAGTGCGCATCAAAGCTACGCTAGCCTAGCAGCAATCGTCTCGTGTTGCCCTCACAATGTCTCCCGGTAGCCGACTGCGAGCGATCCCTGCCATGCCAACCGACGACGAACAGCGAAGCGCCGCCGACAGCCCACCTGACACTCCGGCCGCGCCGCGCGCCGGCAATTGGCGGCAGTTGGCTGCCGTGATCGTTGTCGCTTGCGGCGTGAGTCTCGTCGTCCGCGCGCCGTATCGGCCTTGCGAGTTCGCCGGCGACGACATGAACTTCCTGGTCGAAATCGGCCTGGCCCGCTGCGGCAAACTCTCCTGGCTCGAGGGCTGGAGCGCGGTGATTGGCCCGCACGCGATGATCCTCTGGAAGGCGTTGTTCTCGCTGGAGTGGTTCGTCTTTGGGCTCGATCCGGTGAAATTCCACCTGGCGATCGCCGTGGTGCATGGCCTGACCGCGGCGGCCCTGTTTCAGCTCTGCCGGCTGTGGTCGCTGAGCCTGCCGGCGGCCTGGACCGCGGCCCTCACCTGGTCCGGCGCAGCCATCGGTGGTTGGGATAATCCCACGCTCTGGATCATGGCCGGTGTGCTGACGCTGGCGCTGGGCTGGTTTCTAGTCGCCATGTGCTTCGCTGCGCGATTGCCAGAACATGGCACCACAAGGAGCGCCTGCGGCATGGCCATCTTCCTCGGCCTGTCGTTGCTGACCTTGAGCGACCTGATCCTATGGTCCCCCGCGCTGCTACTAGCACTGTCGTGGCGCGGTCTCTGGCGGCAAGGTCGCCGGCGCATTGCCATCTGGTTGACGGCGTGGTTCATTCCAATCCTAGTTATCGTCCCCTTGTCAGTCTGGTTGTTTGCCGGCGAAATCGGCGGTTGGGGACGCTCACACGACGTCGACCCAGGGCAAGTCGTGGCGCGCAGCGCAGGCCAGTTGGCAGTCGCCCTGGGGACGCTGTCGTATGGCGATGTCGCGCCGCCGGACGTAATCGCGTCCGCCCGTGACAAGCCATCGGGGAATAGTGCTGGAAAGAGTCCGGACGCCGCCACCGAGACCGCGCGGATCGGCGACGAACTGCTCTGGCCAAAGTGCGTCGTCGCGGGCCTCCTTCTCGCGGCACTGCTGGTCGCGCGCCGCAACGTTCCCTGGCAATTGCTGTCGCTTTTCGCCCTGGGCGTCGCGCTCTTTTTGGCGGCAGCCAACGCGGGCGGATATGGCATGTCGTTTCACGACGCTCTGAACCATGGCCACTACTTGTACCTGCCCTGCCTGCTGTGGTGCGTCGTCGCGGGCTGCCTTGTCGAGGCACTCTGGCCGCGAACCTCGAATCACAGAATCGCCCTGGCGACCGGCGCACTTTTGCTTGCGGCGTTCGTGTTTCACCAGCGGAGCGTGGCGGTGTTGAGCGCGAAAATCCATGATGTCGCCTTCCGCTCGTCGACGCAGACGCTGCGCGGGCTGCAAGAGGTTCTGCACCGACTCTCACGGCGAGCCGTCACCGAAAACCGCACGATTCGCTTGCCCGACGCGCCAATCGACATCGTCGCGGGCTACTACCCCTGCTGGCCGCTGTCGGCGTTCGCGGCGCTCTGCGCGCCCGACGGGTTGCCGCGACTCGAGATCGTTTCCATCCAGGACAGTGAAATTGACGACTTGCGACAGGCCGAAGCCGTGTTGCGTCGCATGAACCACCCGGAGGCAATACGCCTGGCCGACAGCATGGCGCGTGTTCACCCACTGCTCACGGCGCTGGCGTGGCTCGATCTCGAACTCGCGCGCTTGGGTCAAACGATGGAAGCCCCAAATGGCAACCTTCCTTTGCCCACCCGACGCGTCGCGCTGGCCGAGCTCTGGCGGTACCTGGTTGCGTCGCCGGACGACACCCGGCTGACGTTTCGCGAGCACTGGCAGTCGGGGCGCTTCGATGAGGAGTTCGCACCGCTGGCCAGGCTGTTGCGAACGTCGCCGAGCCCCGAGGCGCGCTACTTGCTCGCGGTGTTCGATCAATAGAGCGCGTTTCCGTTAGATCGACTGCCGTTTCGGGGCGCCATGGCCACTGAGGTACGCCGAAGTGGCCATGCTCGATCACACACAAGGCATGCCCACGCAAGCGTGGGACATGGCACCCGCTTCACCGGCACGAAACGCGCGATCGCCGCGACGTTCGCGCCGGCACCGACTAGCGCGCCAGCCTCACGCGCGCCAGGTCGAGCAGGTTCCACTGTCGATCATGCCACACGATGGCACGACGCGGCGCCCACACCACCAGTGGCCGACCAACGAGGTGTGACAGCGCCACGTTCGGCGTCACGCGGCTGTCTTGCGAAAACGGGCTGTTGTCGCCGAGCACGAACAGCTCTTCGCTCCCGACGCGCCAGGAGCCCTGTTGGTCGCTCCCCGTCGCATAGCCCGCCGGCAGCCGCGTGTAATAGATGTCGCGGAATACCTGGGCCGAGCGTATGCGGAGCATCGCGCCGCGGACGCCGATTGAAAAGGGGGAGCTGTCCTTGTTCGCGCTGTTCGCAGTCGTGGGCGGCATCTCCCAAGGTGCGAACAACGGCTTGCCGTCGAACGCAAAGAGAAACTGCCGATCGATCGTCGAGATTTCGCAGTGCATCTCATCAGACGTAATCTTCGACGGCAGATCAACCTGCGTGAAGACGGCAACCCCGTTGACGGCCAGTATCGCGTGCGGCTTCTCTGCCAGGTTGAGGGTCACTTCGCATACCTGACTGGCATCCGCGGCGCGGAACTTCACTTTCCCGCTGCCCGCGACGGTGATATTGCAGCACAGCAACAACTCCTGCACGACATGCGATTGAAGGATTGGGCGCGACTGGTTGTAGCCGTAGCTGTCGCAAATCGCGTTCGAAGCGGTTGTCGTCGACTCACTGCTCCCGATGCTGGGACGGCCGCGCGGAAGAAAGTCGATCCAGTCGAACGCCCCGCCGCCGTGGTCGCTTGCCGCGTCGGCCGCGCGGGTAAAATCGCCAGACTGCAGTTGCCATTTCGTGGTGGCGCCGCGGCGCGTTTGCCAGCAGGAATTTGGACTGCTGGCGTCGGCACGTTGCTCAGGACTATCCGTGTCGCGCGCTGCACTCTTGGGCCGGTAGCGATCGGTGTTCACCAGAATCGCCATCGCGCGCTGCGTCGCCAGCGGCTTCCGGGCAAGCTGGCCATCGACGATCACGTTGCCGTCGACCAGTCGGATTGTTTCGCCGGGCAGCCCCACGACGCGCTTCACCGTCAGTTGGCGATCGTCGGTCGAACCGCGAAAAACAACCTGCTCCCAGCGGCGCGGGCGTCGCCAGTCAAAGGCACCGCGGAACACCAGCAACCCGTCGCCAGGTGCGTCGGGCAGGTCGGCCAACGGGTTGGTGGTTGAACCGCAGTTGGGGCAGATCGCCCGCGCTTCGGCCCAGAGGGGCTCGCTACCCGGCTGACTGCCGACAGCGAACCGCATCCCACAGTCAGAGCAGACCACCTCCCGATGCTGCCCCAGCAGGGTTGGTGCCATCGACCCGCTCGTGACCACGTACGACTGCACCAGCCAGGTGTGCACGATCAGCAGAAAAATGGCCAGCATCAATAGCCATTCAAGGCCGTGTCGAACGCCATCGGAGAGCGAATGTGGCTTGGGCACGCGTGTTGCTTGGCAAGTGTCGGACGGCAGTCGTCAAATCTTCAGAGAATTTTCGCTCGTTGCAATACATTTAGAATTAACAGGTTGCGTCATGGCAACGCGGCAATGTTAAACTTTTCTGTTTGCGAACATGCAATTCGTCGGCCAAATTTGCACGAAGCGCTCCGTTGGCGCGAAAAAGCAGCGCCCATACCCCCTGTTCGGGTGGGCCGGCCGCGTCGACAAGCGTCAGTCATGGCCTAGCTTTTAGCAGTCTGCTCGCCGCTGGTGTGCGAGCTGCGGGGGAGATGTTAACGATGCGTTACGCCTTGAGTTCTTGGGTGGTCGCCTTGAGTTTGGCCGTCGGCCTGACCGACTCGCGCGCCTGCTCCGATTGCGGCACGCCCGTGAGGACGTATCGCCCAGTCTACGAAACCGTTTACGAAGAGCGCCAAGTCACGGCCTACCGGCTCGAGCTGGAGACGGTGTACGAAGAGCGTCAGGTTACCAGCTATCGGCCCGTTTGGGAGACCGAGCTCCGCGAGCGCCGGTATACGGTGGCCAAGCCGGTCACGGAGACGTCGGAGCGCGAAGAGCGCTACCGCGTGTTCAAGCCGGTTTACGAAACTCAAATGCGCGATGCCAGCTACGACCGCGTCCGCAATGTTGTTGAAACGGCCGAGCGCGAAGAGCGTTACACGGTTGCCCGCCCGGTCGTCGAGACGAGCGAGCGCGAAGAACAGTACACCGTTCGCCGGCAAGTGATCGAAACGGCCGAGCGCGACGAACAGTTCACCACCTACGAGCCGGTCGTCACCTATCGCACCGAAATGGTCGATCAGGGGCACTTTGAAGATCAAACCATTGTGCAACCGGGGCGCGTTTGCAAGAAGCTCGGTTGGGCCCCCGGTGGCTGCGTGGTCGATCCCTCCACCGGCACGTCGTACTACCGTGGCGGCACCTTGGCTTGGATGCCGGTCAAGGAGCCCGACACTTACATGACGCAGCGCGTCTATCGGCCCAACATCGTCGGCGTGCAAGTGCCGCAGACGAGCTACGTGGCCAAGTTGAACGTCCGCAAGGTGCCGATCCAGGTCGTGCGCTACGTCGATGAAGCCATGGTCCGCAAGGTGCCCGTGCAGACCTGCCGCACCGTGTACGAAGAGCACGTTCGCAAGGTTCCCTACACGGTCTGCCGCCAGGTCGTCGAGCGCGTCGAGCAGCAGGTGCCGGTGCAAGTTTGCCGGATGGTCGAGGAAGAGCTCGTCCGCAAAGTGCCGGTGACCACCTGCCGCATGGAATACGAAGAACGCGTCGAGCAGGTGCCAGTGCGGGTTTGCCGCCAAGAGATCGTCCAACAGACGGTTCAAGTGCCGGTCACCGTGCAGAAACGCGTGCCGATTACCTACAGCTATCGCGTGCCGCATTGCGAGATGCGTTGGGCGCCGTCGGCTCCGGCCGCGGTGATCGCGCCTGCTCCTGAGCTGCGCGTCGTGCCAGCTCCCGCGCCCGCGGCGACGTATCCCGCGCAACCGGCGGCCCCGCAGGGGGGCACTTCGTCGCGGACATATGCCGATCAAGGCGAACCGACGCCTGCCGATTCGACCACGGCTAAGCCGAACGGCGCCGCCGCGACCGATTCGGGCGCCACGCCCCCCGCCGGTCCCAACGGCGCCGGCGAAAAGCCCGCGGAGAGTGCGCCGCCGGCCAAGACGCCCGTCGTCCCTGAGCCGACCGACGGCGACACGGCCCACACCTAATCTGCTGCGGTAACTGGCCTCTGCGAGTCGTGTAGGGTGTGCGCAGCACACCAGACTCCCCGCGCTGGTGTCACGCGCAATTCCTGTACCGTGTGCCAAGCACAGCAAGCTTGAAGTGCCTGGCCAGCAAGCGGTGCGTTTCACGCACCCTACGCAGGTCTCGTTTTTCCAGCACGGCCGGCGCCATTCGCTACAATGAACCAGAGAAGCTGACACGGCCGACGACGGTTGTACGTCGACTCGCTTCCAATCGCCGGCGACAATCGGCCACGCGCCGCCGCCGCTCACCCCAGCACCTCTAGTCACCGGACACGATTCATCTCGGCTAAGGATGGCAACTCGATGACGCTCTCCGGCGAGCTCTTCAATCGACGCGACACCGAAGACGCCGGCGTGATGTTTGGCGCGCGCGTGGCGATCGTCGGCCGCCTGGCGGGCATGTCGAAACGCGACGCCCAAAAATTGCTCCGCCAGCGCGGGGCGCTTGTGGTCGAAACTGCCGACGAAGCGCTCGACCTGGTCGTGCTGGGCGAGGAAAGCTGGCCGCTTGAAGCCCCCTGGACCGACGCCCTCGACAACTTGTTGCTCGCGCGAGCCGAACGGGGCGAAGTGGCCGTCATCAACGAGACCGAGCTCTGGCGGCGCTTAGGCCTCGTCGACGGCGAACATCAAATTCGCCGGCTGTACACCCCCGCCATGCTGGCCGAGCTGCTGGGGGTGTCGATCGCGGTCGTGCGCCGCTGGCATCGCCGTGGTTTGATCCAGCCAGCGCGGCAGGTGCGGCGCTTGCCCTATTTCGATTTCGAGGAGGTCGCCAGCGCCCGGCGCTTGGCCGCGCTCCTCTCGGCCGGCATGTCGCCGCAGTCAATCGAACGCAAGCTCGCCCAACTGCGGCGCTGGCTCCCCGGTGTCGAACGACCCCTCGCGCAGTTGTCGGTCATCGTCGAAGGGCAACAGCTCTTGTTGCGCCAAGGCGAAGGGCTGCTCGAACTGGGCGGCCAACTGCGCTTCGATTGGGAAGGGCCGCCGCGGCTCTCGATCGAAGCGCCGTCTTCGGCCAGCCGCGCCGACTCGCCAGTCGCCGCGCCGATTCGCGCACCGCACGCCTTAGGCAAGGCCTTGCCCGTCGCCAAGTCGACGCCCAGCGACCCGTCGCAGCAGCGTCCTGACCAGGGGGCCGACGATCTGCTGGCCGCGGCCGGCGACCTCGAAGATGCCGGCGAACTCGAAGACGCGTTAGCCCTCTACCGCGCGGCGCTCGCCGCCGGCGGGCCACATCCCGAAATCTGCTTCCGCCTGGCCGAATTGCTCTATCGCCTCGGCGATCTGGCGGCCGCCCGCGAACGCTACTACATGGCAATCGAGCTCGACGAAGACTACGTCGAGGCGCGGGCGAATCTCGGCTGTGTCCTGGCCGAGCTCGGCGAGCCCGAGCTGGCGGTCGCGGCCTTCGAAGGAGCCCTCACCCACCATCCCGAGTATCCCGACGCGCACTACCACCTCGCGCGCTTGCTCGACGACTTGGGCATGTCGCCGGCTGCCGTCCCGCATTGGGAGGCATTTCTGGCTCAGGCTCCCGATAGTCCCTGGGCCGAAGCCGCCCGGCAGCGTCTCGGGCTGGAATAAGTCGCCAAAGTGCTGCCTGTGCGCGGCCGATGGTGGTGCCGTCCCTGTCGGCAACGGTCTGGCGCGGGTGTAGAATCGAAGGTCGCCGGCCACATCTCAACTCACGGTAGTGAGACCACACCATGCTGTACCGATGCTTGTTCGCGGCGTGTGCTCTGAGCCTGTGCTGCCCGCTAGTGACGGCTGATGAACCGGCCGCAATCCCGGCTGCCACAAGCGAGCAGATTCACCAAGCGGTCGAGCGTGCCGTCGGGTATCTCCAAACTGAAAGCGCCGCCTGGATCAACACGCGCAAGTGCGCCGCCTGCCATCACACGCCCATGGCGATGTGGGCCCTGGGTGAAGCGGAGCGCCAGGGCTATCCCATCGATAAGAAGTACCTTCTCGACACGACGGAATCACTGCTGGGGAGCAAGGACAAGCTGCTGGCCTCGCGGATCTTTCCGAATCCGGCGGACCCGCCCGACCCGCGTCCTCAAGCGCGCGGCTTGAACATGGGGCTGCCGTTTCTGGCCGTCGCCGCCCGCTCGCTAACCTCGTTGACCGAAGAGCAGCAACAAAGCTTGCAGCTCATCGCGGAGGAGATTCTCGCCAAGCAGCAAACCGACGGCTCGTGGGAGTTCTTCGCCGGGCTACGGCGCCCGCCGATCAACGAAAGCCAGACCACCGACGCCGCCTGGATCATCATGGCGCTGGCTGGCGAAACCGGGCCCGCCCCCTCGGAGTCGCAGCGCACGGCGCTGGCCAAGGCAATCGCCTGGCTCGAAGCGGCGCCCGCGTCCGAGCTCCATCAAGACAAAACCATGAAGGTGCTCCTGGGGGCTCGCGCTGGCAAGCCGCGCGAAGCACTGCAAACCACCATCGACGAGTTGTTTGCCCTGCAACGGGCCGATGGCGGCTGGAGCCAGACGGTCCCCGAACCCAAGAGCGACGCCTTTGCCACCGGCCAGACGCTCTACGCTCTCGCGCTCGTCGGCTACACGACCGAGCATCCGCCGCTCAGGCGGGCGATTGATTTTCTCGTCGCCACGCAGCAGGCCGATGGCAGTTGGCCCATGACCTCGCGCTCCACGCCCGACGGTTCCCCTGGCAGCTCAAAGTTGCTGACGCCGATCACCTGCGCTGCTTCGAGCTGGGGCGTGCTGGGGCTGGCGCGTCTTGTTCCGCATGGCAGGCAATGATCCGGTCGGTTTGAGGTTGCGGCAAGCATCTCGCCGCGCAGCACAGCCAACTCAGCCGAAACATCGAAACGTCTGATTTCAAGGGAGATTACTTGACGTGTGCCTGACGCAAGTTTATAGTTTCCGGCAATCCGTAGCTGCGTTGCCGCTCCAGACGGGGAAAGGCAAGCTCGAATGTCGCCGTTGTTGCTCAGCAACCGACTTCCGCGAGCGTTGCTTCTGCTACTTAGCCTAGGCGCGTTCAGCATTGTCGCAACGCGGATTTCCTTCCGCCAACGAGGTTCGCGTCCGCGACCCGTTACGGCAGTTCGATCCGTTTCGGTCGCGCCGTCCGTACCCGCACGACCTAGACCAATTCTAAGTCTTAGCCGCGACACCGCCCAGCGTCTGGTGCATGGCACAAGAGCTGACCATGCCGCGAATATGTCAGGGTTTCTGCATGCGCTTCAGCTTCTCGGGACGAACGCCACCGTTGTCGATCATGCGTCGGGCAAGGCGCATAAGCTGCTCGACATTGTTGTGGGCCGTCCTGATGGCTCGGAGATAATTGGATCTATGCCGATCTTTCGAACACGCTACGGAGCCCGCTTTCGAAGTTATCGGAAATCGCTGCTTTCAGAAGTTCAGGCTGACTCGCAAGCTCATGCCGGTCAGGCACTGGCCGTGTTAGGAGCCCTTGGGGTTCCACTGACCTATCCGATCGACGTTGGAGATAGATCGACCGAAACGATCGATGCGATTTATCGTGACATGATCGCCAACTTTTGTATGAAGGGAGAATTGTATTGGGACGCCGAAGCAATTATTCGGTACGGGCCGCCGAACCGTACTTGGACAAACAAGTTTGGAGAGATTTTTAGTTTCGACGACTTGGCGGAAGAGCTCCTATCTCGTGAGTATGACAATGGCTCGTGTGGAGGCACACATCGATTACGATGCCTCGCAATTCTAATTGACGCGCACGCGCGGCATTCCTTGGTGAGCAAACCAATCGTGGCCGACATCGTGCGCCATATGGCCGGGACTGTCGAGCATCTGGTGACCACTCAAGACCCTTCCGGCTGTTGGGAAATAGACTGGTGGTATTCGTTGTCAAGCAAACGTCCGGCTCATGGGCGCGCAACTCCGACAGCATTGGGGCGTCTCGTTGCTACTGGCCATCATGTCGAGTGGCTTCTCTTGCTCGCGGCGGAGCTTCGACCTTCGCGCGATACTCTTGCTCGTGCCGGTAGTTGGCTGGTATCAGAATTGCAGGCGCGTGTAAGCGATCCAACGTGGGTTGCTGAGAATTACTGCCCTGTTGTTCACGCGACACGAGCCGTCCTACTTCTTGGAGAAGCATCAGCGGAGCAACTGGAGTAATTGTGAATTTGTGAATCGTGGATTTCGCTTAACTTCACAATTCAAGGAGCAAATCATGACGTCGCGGCTTGGTCTGTTGGTAACCGTTCACACCCTGGGGAGGAGTGAGGGCGTTTTTTGGCCGGTGAAGTGGGCTTCGAGGGCGGCGGTGAGG
>JAIESQ010000182.1 GCA_019745975.1 Pirellulales bacterium | reverse complement strand
AAGGAATGCCGCGAGAAGCGCATCCCCTACACGGTGTGCAAGATGGTGCCCGAGCAGCGCGTCAAGACCTGCACCTATCAGGTCTGCCACATGGTGCCCGAGCAGCGCGTTAAGACTTGCAACTACACGGTCTGCCACCTCGTCAAGGAAAACCGCGTGAAGACCTGCACGTACAAGGTCTGCCACATGGTTGCCGAGCAACGGGTGAAGACTTGCAACTACACCGTCTGCCACATCGAGAAGGAATGCCGCGAGAAGCGCATCCCCTACACGGTGTGCAAGATGGTGCCTGAGCAGCGCGTCAAGACCTGCACCTACCAGGTTTGCCACATGGTGCCCGAGAAGCGCGTGAAGACCTGCACGTACAAGGTCTGCCACATGGTTCCGGAGCAGCGCGTCAAAACCTGCACCTATCAGGTGTGCCACATGGAGCGTGAGCAGCGCGTCAAGCAGTGCACCTACAAGGTGTGCCACATGGTGCCCGAGCAACGCGTGAAGACCTGCACCTATCAGGTCTGCCACATGGTGCCCGAGCAGCGCGTCAAGCACTGCACCTACAAGGTGTGCCACATCGAGCGTGAGCAGCGCGTGAAGACCTGCAGCTACCAGGTCTGCCATCTCGTCAAGGAAAACCGCGTGAAGACCTGCACGTATCAGGTCTGCCACATGGTTGCCGAGAAGCACGTGAAGAAGGTCCCCTACTGCATCTGCAAGCCGGTCCACTACACCAAAGAGGTGATGGTCCCCCGCTGCGTGTGCAAGAAAGTGGCCTGCACGTACACTCGCTGCGTGCCGAAAGTGATCTGCAAGCAGGTGCCGGTCAAAGTTTGCTGCCCGGTCCCCTGCTGCAATAGCTGCGACGACTGCTGCAACTAAGCGGCCGCGTCGCTAGCCGACAACTCGAGCGTGCCTGAATCCTCTGGCATCCCAGAGGAAGGCCTGGTGTCGCTACGAGCGGTGGCTCGACCCCCCCAGCGGGTCGGGCCACCGTTTTTTATTGCGCGCACGGGCAGGCTCGTTATCGCGCCACACCAGCCCGCAGCGCAGCAAGGGAATCAGACTCGGGCGGCACCGATCCAGTCACGATCGCCCGCGACCAAGCAACTCGTCGCGTAGCGACAAGAGGGCTCGAAGGGCGCGCCGCGGCGCGAACAAAGTCGGCTGCCAAGAGTGCTCCACCTGGCCGCGCGAGACTCATCGTTCGGCTGAGCTTGTCGAAGTCCGCGCCCTAGCTCGTGCGGCTTGGTACTTGGGTGGCCCCGACCCAGTCGGGGTGCCGAAGGCACAAGAGGCAATCGCTGTCGCTCGGGTTTCGACAAGCGACTGCGCAACACGGAGTCCTCTTGTCGCTGCGCGACACGGACAGGGTCCGTGCCACCCAGCGTTCCGAAAACATGAGACTGTACCCCTCGGCAGATCGTGTGAACTGGGCAATTGATTGACGTTTATTGCCGGGTACACGTCGTTCCCGCTAGCGCGCGGAGCAAGCTCCGCGGCTAACATCTTCGAGCCGCCGATTCGGTTCGCCGCGGGATTCATCCTGCGCGCTAGCTCGAAAGATACCGAAACCGTTCTTTGCCGTGGTGCTGACGCTCAGAATCCGCCACATTTTTCCCCGGAATCTCGTTGAAACCACTGGGGGGGGGTAAGCTAAAGCGTCATGCGTCCCGGCGCATCGCTCCACGCTGCCACGCTGCAGGAACCGCTAGTGAAGACCATCTGACTCCGCGTTCTTCTCGCGTCCTGGTCTTCAATCTCTCCCGCTGCTTCCGCGGTTCCCTAGCACAAGGGTGGCTACATGCTCAGCGTTACACAATCGGCCGGTATCTTCTTTGCGCGAAACCTGGGGCGTACCTGCTTCGCCGCGATTCTCCTTGGCATTTGCGCCGCGACATGCCAAGCAGGCTACATGGACGTCGTGCTGGCCGACAGTCCGGTCGGCTACTGGCGACTCAACGAAACCTCGGGCACCAAGGCCAACGATATCGCGCCGGGTTTCGAGCCTCCCTTCCGCGACGGCACCTACACCGGCGGAATCAAGCTCGGCGTCGACGGGCCGACACTGCTCACCGATGGTGGCAAAGCGGCGTCCTTTGACGGGGTTGATGACTACGTTGTCATTCCGCCGAATCCCCTATTCAACCAGCTCAAGAATAACTTCACTGTTGAAGCGTGGATCAAGCCTACCGCCTTGGGTGGTGTTCAGAGCATTCTAGATACTCGTCTGCTGGTCGGCGACGCCGGTGGTTGGGGGCTGCACACGATCGGCAATTCTATTCACTTCAATTCATGGGGAATCGAAGGCAACGGAGGCCAAACGTCAAGTGTACTCACGAATGGGTTTTGGCAGCATATCGTCGTCGTCTTCGACAGCAAGAATGCGACGAATTTCTTCTTTAACGGAATCTTTGTCACTAGCTTTCCAGGCATTGCACCAGCGAATACAAACGGTCAGCCACTATACATCGGTCGCGTCGCCGAGACGTTCTCAGACCTGGCATGGTTTCGCGGCGCCATGGGCGAAGTGGCAATCTACAACCGCGCCTTGACTGCAGCCGAAATCCAGGAACACTTCATCCGCGCGTTTGTGCCCGAGCCAAGCAGTATTGTGATGGGCGCGCTGGGGGCGGCGGCGATCGGCTTCGTCGGCTTCCGTCGTCGATGTGCTCGCTCGATGCGTCCGGCGCGCTAGCTCGCACGCTGGCGCGTCGGCACACCCCACGTCGCCACGCCGTACAGCACCACCAGGTCGAGCCACCACAAGGCGACGTTCACCGGCATGCCCCAGCCGGTTGCCGTCAGCAGCCCGCAAATCAGATAATCCAGCCCGATCGAGACCACAAATACCCGCAGACTTTTCCGACCGAAACGCACTAGCCAGCCGGTCACGCGGCGCGGCTCAAGCCACGGCCAGAACCGCGCGGTCACCAGCGCGACCAGATGCATGTCGGCCAGCATCTCCACAGTGCGGGCCAGCGTGAGCGGATGCCGCTCGAAGCGCAGCATCGCCGGCACTTGTGCTTCCCAATCGGGATCTAGCTCGATCGCCAGGCGATACCCCGAAATCGCCGCGCAGATCGCGAGATTTAGCACCAGCCACGCGTTGGGCCGCCGCTGCCAGGCCGCCAACACTTCCGGGTAGCCGCGGCCAAACAAGATGCCCAGCACGAAGTAAATCTGCCAGCCGTTGACGACGAAGGCTCCATGGGCGTTGAGCGCGGCGAAGCGCGGCCAGGTCACCGCGACAGCGAACACCGCCAGGCTAAGTGCCAATAGCGCCCACGCACCAGCGCGGCGCAGCACGAACAGCATCGCCGGCGCCAGCGCGAACAGAAAAATGAACACGCTCAGCACGTCGCCCAGGTAAGGCTGATACTCGAGCAGCAGAACGTCGCGCGCCCACTCGATCGGCGACCGCGGCTGCACCGGTTCGTAAAGCGTCGTCGACGTGATTAGCACGACGAGCGCCGCGGCGATCGCCCAGTGCAAAAGCAGGAACCGACCCGCCCGGGCCAGGTGCGGGCCTGCCCGGCTAATCTCAGTGGGCCGCCGGCGGAACTGCCAGCCGATTGACGCTCCGGCCAGTAGCACGAACCCTTCGGCCACGAAGTTGAACGATTGGATCACCGCGAACGCCAGCGCTCGCGGGTACGACGGATGGCTCATCAAATGCCAGGAGACCATCCCGACGATGCACAGCCCGCGCCAGAAATCGAGCTTTTCGTCACGCGTGGTTTCAGAGTTCGGTGAACGCATCAAGCATTCTCTGAATTCTCCGCGTGACGTGCCTCGTCAATCAGAACTCGCAAGGGGCGCATCCTTCCGGCCTCAAAATCCGCCAGTCCTTCGCGAACCGCCTCGACCGTTGCCTGAAACTCGGCATCCTGCTCGGCCGCGGTGTGCGTGAATTGGTCGAGCACTTCGAGAGCGTCCCGCAACACGTCCTCGGGCGATGCGTAACCACCCAACGCCATGTGGCGTTGAATGTGTCGTTCGACATCGGAGGGAATTTCAAACGACATCTCAGTAACTCCAGATACTTAGAGTAACTGACGGTCGCTCGGTGGGCTACTGACAGATTCTAACGGAGCGCTCCTGACGAGCCACGCCAGCGTCAGAAAATCATACGCCGCGTGGGCTGCGATCGGCACAGCCAAATTGCCGCTGGCCATCCACAGCCAGCCCAGGTAGGCGCCCATCAGGGTTGCGAACACGGCATACGACGCGCTCAGCGCATGCACAACACCGAACACCAGCGCCGCGGCCACGAGCGCCCCCCACAATCCCAGTGGTCCAATAAGTGCCTGTTGCAAGAGGCCGCGGAACAGCAGCTCTTCGCCGACGCCGGCCAACAGTGAGACGAGCAACAGTTCAACGCTGGTCCAATTCCGAAAGGCCGGAACAAGCAACTCATCAACAAGCCGCATCATCGATTCGAATAGGCTTGGACGCCAACGATGTGCCGCCACGACGATCACCCACGCCGGCGCCGCGGCGGCCACGCCCAAGCCAATCGCCCAAGACGACCACGCCATGCTGGCCGTGGGATCGACGCCCAACAGCCAGCCGAGCGCGAGCGCCAATGGCACGCACGTGGCCTCCAGCACCAGAAACAACCAGCGGCTCTGTCGCGACTCGAACATCAAAGCAGTGTACTGCAGAACTGCAATGTCAAATGCGAGGGGGACAGGTCCATGTTTTCGGCCGGCGCAGTTCTATTGGCCCGGAGTTGCGAGCCGAAAAATGGACCGGTCCCCGACATTGCAGCCCAGCTTCCGCAGTGTAGCGGCCGCTTGGCCGCGCGGGGGACGTCACTTAGACTGGCAACGGGAACCTCGCAGGAGCAACTCTCCCCGCCTCCGCGCCGCAATTCCGCCCGTAGACGATGGCTCGCAAACAATCTGCGAAAGCTCGCGCCGCCCCCGCTTCGCCGCCGCGGGCCGATCGCACGAGGCTCTGGCGCGCCACGGGCATCGCCGTGGTCGTCCTTGCGGCTATCGCCGCGCACGCCCGTTCGCTGCCGGGCACGTTCATCTGGGACGATCAACAGATGATCCCCGAGCATAAGTGGATCGTCTCGTTAGTCACGGAAGAGGCGCTCGGCGAGTCGTCATGGCAGCGTCTGGCGGCCAGATGGAATCTCCAGGGACTCGTCGAACTCTGGACTAGCGATCAGCAGCCCGACTATTGGCCGGTTTCCTACACGACACATTGGCTCGAATACCGTTTGTTCGGACCCTGGGCGCCAGGCTATCGAGCGGTCAACCTCCTGCTGCACGTCGTTAACTCACTGCTGGTGTGGCGCCTGACCGCGCGGCTCGTGCCATCGCTGGCGGGCGTGCCGGCCTTCCTGTGCGCGCTGTTGTTCGCGGTGCATCCGCTCTCGGTCGAGGCGGTAGCCTGGCTTCTGCAGCGCAAAACGTTGCTTTCGACCTGCTTCGCGCTGGCGGCCATCGACGCCTATCTTAACTACGACGAGCGCCATGAAAGCGGCTGGCTGACAGTGGCGATCGTGCTGTTCGCGCTGGGAATGCTCGCCAAGACGTCGATCGTTACGCTGCCAGCCATGTTGCTGGTGTTGTCGATCTGGAGGCACGGCCGACTGCGCGCTGGCGACTGGCTGGCGACGCTGCCGTTCTTCGGCGTGGCCTTGGTGCTCGGCTGGTTTGCTTATCGCTACCAACAGGATCGTTCGATCGCCGAAGCGGTGGTGCGCGACGATAACTTTCTCTCGCGGTTTGCCCTTGCCGGCTGGGCCATCTGGTTTTACTTAAGCAAGGCGCTGTGGCCCGTCGGCCTCTGCTTCAACTACGTCCGCTGGACGTGCGATACCACGAATCCGCTCGTCTACGTCCCCAGCGCGGCGTGGCTGGCCCTTGGCGGTGGGCTGCTTGCCGCGCGGCGCCGGTTGACCGGCGGCCCGTTTGTCGCCTGGAGCTGGTACTCGCTCTTGCTGTTTCCGGCGCTGGGCTTCGTGAACATCTACTTCATGAAGTACTCGCTGGTCGCCGACCACTGGCAATACACGGCGCTCCCCGCCGTGATCGTGCTTGCGATCGCGCTGGGGAAGCTCGCGGTCGACCACGCTGGCGCCGCGGCGCGCGTGCCAGCGCTGGCCACCGTTGGCGTTGTCGCGCTCGTGCTCTTGGCGATCAGCGTGCAACATTCGGCCGCTTTTGCCGGGTCCGACAACAAACTGCTTTGGCTCGACACGCTGGCCAAGAACCCCAGCGCCTGGTCGGCCCACAACAACCTCGCCACGCTGCTGGGGCTCGAGGCGGTCGATCCGCAATTGCAAATTGGTGGCGCTGACGTTGTCCCGCGCCCAGCCACGCCCGACGATCGCCAGGCACTTTGGCAACGGGCCCGCACGCACTATGCGGAAGCCGTGCGCATCGCGCCCCGCGAAGTCTCGGTGCGCACCAATTACGGCCGCGCGATGTTCGCCCTGGGCGATCGCCAGGCTGCCCGTGAACAGTTCATCGTCGCCTTACGACTCTGCCAGGAAGTGGCCGCTCGCGCGCGCCAACAAGGGCGCGACGAACAAGCCGCGGCGATCACGCGCGATTCCGCCGAGCTGGAGTGCAATCTCGGTCAGTTCGCCTCGACGGAGGGTCAGCGCGAAATCGCGAGGCGCCATTACCTGCGTGCCCTCGAGCTCGATCCCCGGCATGCGGAGGCCAACCTCAACTACGGCCAGCAGCAGTTCGAAGACGGCAACCTCGACCTGGCGGAGAAGCATCTCCGCGCGGCGCTCGCGACCAAACCGCACGCAGCGCTTGCGCACCTCAACCTGGGCATCGTGCTCTGGCGCAAGCAACAGCACGAGGAAGCCGTCAAGCATGTGCGCTTAGCGCTCGCGCTCGATCCGCAGGATCGGGTGGCGCAGCAAGTTTTGCAACAGATGCAAACGGGTCGACCCGCGGGCTAGAGCGCGCCATATTCGCGGGTGCCATGCCCCACGCTTGCGTGGGCATGTGCTGTGCGCCTACAGCCAGCGCTCGAACCACGCGAACGCCTCGGCTTGCATCGCGCGATCGAAGCGGTGGCCCCCCTCGTAGAACGTGCCGCGATAGGCGTCCGTGGCGCCGGCCTTCTGGTAAACGGCTGCGAGCATCTCATCGGCCCGCCGCATCTCTCCCAACGAAAACAGTGGATCGTGCTCGCAGTTTTGCACCAGCACCGGCCGCGCCGCGCGCAGCCCCAGCACTTCGGGATAGTCGAGCTCGCGCGGCAGCCCCGGCACGTAGATCATCCAGGTGTGCGTCCAGCATTTGTACAACAGATAGTCGCGCCAGGTGGTCATCATGCCGGCGCAACAAGCCGTCTTGATCCGCTCGTCGAGCCCCGCCAGGTAAACCGTTCGCAGTCCGCCTCCCGATAAACCGGCGCACGCCAACCGCGTGGCGTCGACATCCTCACGCGCGGCCAGCAACCCCAGCGCCACGCGATCCTCAGCCAGCGTGACCCCCGGCCAGGTGAGCCCCGCGCAGAACAGGCTCTTGGCCATCAAATGTTCGTGTTGCCCGGCAAAGCGGTTGTAGGCGGCGATTTCCTCCGGCGACTCTGGGTTCTTCTCCGGCGGGGGCGCCGGCTCGACCGTCGCGGCAATATCGGCCGCCCGCACGCGCCTGCTGCCGAAGCTGAACACGTCGTGAGCGAGCACCACGTAGCCGCGGCGGGCCAGCTCATTCGCCCAACCGACTCCACCGTAGTGATCGTCTTGATGGCGGCGCATCATGGGATGCACCTCGCGGCTCACCCGGGCGATCTTGCGCCAGCCGAAGTATTTCTGGCCGCCGTGATCGTGCAGGGCCAGCACTCCGGGGAGCTTGCCCGTCGCACCGGCCGGCTTCAAGAGCACCGCTTCGGTCGGTGGGCCATAGGGCAATTGCCAGGCCAGATGCTCAACGTGCAAGCCGTCGAAGTCGAATTGATGCGTCAGTGTCGCGGTTGGCATTGCGCCGATGTCCGGCGCGAGGAACAGCGCTTCGGTCCGCGGTTTTGCTTGTGCGCGCCAGGCGTCGACATCAGTGAATGCAGCGCGACGAAACGACAGTCGCGCCGGCTCGTCTCCGACCAGCGACGCCGCCCATGGACCATAGGCGCCGATCATGTTGGGTTCGGGCTTGAGCATGGTTTAGGTACGTTCGATGTTCAAAGTGTGCCACTGCTTGCCGACGTGTGAGTATCGATGATACCATTGACGCAATGTCGGCAAGCAGTGTCCAAAAAACGGGTCACTGCTTCCTTTTCGGGGCGCCGTAAATGTGCGATAGCGGCAGCTCGCACGCCGAAAAGCAAGCAGTGGCACACATCTTCGGGTCGCACGCGCTACCGCGTCGAGCGCAGCAGCCGGCCGAAGCGCTCGCGACCGAAGTGAGGCACAAACGTGCCATTCTCGAACGCTTGCCGGCCGCCGATCAACACGTTGCGCACCACGCCGTCGGAGCGCTTGACCATCCGCATCGCGCCGTGCAGCCGCTCGTCGTAGCTTTCGACCGGCGGGCCCAAGCCCGTGCGCAGCTTGACCGGATCGACAACAATCACATCGGCTCGCTTGCCCGGGGCGAGAGTCCCCGCGTCGAGCCCCAGCCACTCGGCCGACAGCCCCGTCAACTTGCCGATCGCCAGCTCCAGCGGCATCAGCTCGGGATTGGCCTGCACCTGCTGCAGCATCTGCAAGCCGCCATCCTGGAAGGCCATGTTGCGGGCGTGCGCGCCCGAGTCGTTGAAGCCGGGTAGTGTCGTCTTGTGCGCGAACAGGTATTGACGCTGCTTCGGCCGGTCGTTGGTCACCACGGTCTGCCAGCGCAACGCGCAATCGTGCTGGGCCAACTGATCGAGGAAGTATTCGAGTGGGTCGACGCCGGCTTCGTCGGCCAACTGTTGAAACGACTTGCCGACTTGCGACTTGTCGAGCGACGCGACCACGAACATCTGCGAAAGATCGCGATGGAACACCCGCGCGCCGGTCTCGGTCCAGTCGCGGCGAAACGCGGCCCGATACTCCGGATCGCGGAACATCGCGCGGCGCTGCTGGCACGTGGCGCTGATCGCGTTGACGCCCGTGGCGAATTCCTCGAACAGCGGTGTGTTGACCCCATCGCAATAGTTCAAGAAAGGTTCGGCCAGCGCCTGCCAGCGGATGTCGGCGCGGAACAGCCTGTTGAGCACGCTGCCGCCGATCGTGGCCACGCGCCAGATCTTGCGGTCGGTGATCACGTCCATCGCCGCGACGATTGTTGTCCGCAGCGGTTTGCGGCCCACCCCCGTGCTCAGCAAGCCGAGGATCGCCACCGTGCTTTTCGTCAGCGCGTTGGGCGTGGCCTGCAGCACGCGATCGCGCTTGCGCACCACGTCGGCCAAACGGCCGTATTCTTTCGCCGAGGCGTGCTGCGATGGCACCGAGACGCCGCGGAACGGTTCGCCGTCCAAGCGATGCCAGGGCAACATGTCGATCGACAAGCCGAGATAACCCTCATCGAGCGCGTCGGCCACCAACGCGCGCATGCGTCCGACTTCGTCGGTCGTGGCGTGCTTCTCCTTCAGGCTGCGCTCCATTCCCATCACATGCGCGCGCAAACTCGAGTGCCCGAGGAAGGTCGCGACATTGGGGCCAACGGGCAGCGATTCAAGATGCTGGTAGTACTCGCGGACGTTTTGCCAGGGAAGTTCACGCCCGAGCCAGCGATCAAGCACCTCGCGCGGCAAGCTCTCGACCCGGCAGAACAGATCGAGCACGTCCTTCTTGCTTCCCAGCGCCGCCGACAGCGAACAGTTGCCCATCACCACGGTCGTTACACCATGGCGAACCGACTCTTCGAGCCCAGGGAGCGCTTCGACCTCGGCGTCGTAGTGAGTGTGGATGTCGAGCATGCCGGGCATGACCCAGCAGCCCTGGGCGTCGATTTCCTGTTTGCCCGTCTGCGGCAAATTGGGGCCGACGGCGGCGACTTTTCCGGAGTCGATCGCCACGTCGGCTGTCGTAGCCGCAGTGCCGCGGCCATCAAAGAACTGGCCCCCGCGAATGACGACATCGCAATTGGGCGAGGGTTGGTGCGTTGTGGACATCGACAGAACTCTCCGTGTGCGTAGCGGTTAACGTCAAAACTACCCGCGTCGCTAGCAATTGGCAACGCCCGCGGCGCGGCCGTGGCGCCGCGTTCCCCCGTCGCTGCTAGCGCCTGGGAGCAACCCTCGGCGACTCCGGCAGTTGCGACGCACGGGACGGTCAGCCAGCGCTGGCGAGGCGGCAAAATCGCTTTCCGTCTGCGGCCCATGAATCGTTCTGACCGATACCACAGAAAGAACCGGCATTGCCGCGCGCCGGCCCTGCGCTGGTTCTACCCGCCGATTCCCGCCCACCAGCCCCACCGAAATCGCCATGAAGCTTCGCTCGATCGCCGCCTTGCGTGTGGCCGCACTTGTGGCCGCCGCGTTTGTTGGACTCTCCACCGAGGCTCGCGCCGAGCGGCGCTTGCTCGAGATGTCGGCCGCGCGTGTGTTCACGACACCCAGCCGCGGTTTGTACGACTACAAGTCGGTCGTCACCGCGATCGCCCTGAGCCCCGACGGCACGCTATTGGCCTCGGCAGGCGACGATCACCTGATCGGCCTCTGGGACGTCCGCAGCGGGCGTCTCGTGCGCAAGCTCGCCAGTCACGAAGGCTGGATTCGGGGCCTCAGCTTTCGACCCGACGGCCAGCACCTCGCCTCGGCCGGCGACGACGGGCGTGTCGTCATCTGGGAAGTGGCAACCGGCCAGACGCACCGGACAATCGCCCACACGTCGGCGGCCGCCTTCGACGTGCTCTATAGTCCCGATGGATCGCAATTGGCCACGGCCGGCTACAGCGACCGCGTGCGGATCTACGACACCACGAACTACCAGTTGACACGCACGCTCTCCGCGCCGGCTCGCGACATGCGAGCATTGGCCTTCTCGCCCGACTGCGCGCTGCTGGCCGCGGCCGGGCGTCAGGGCAAGCTCAAAATCTGGACCACAGCCGACGGTCACGAAGTCACCGATCTGACGCTTGGGAGCGCTTGCCTGCGGGCCGTTGCTTTCTCGCCCGACGGCGAAGCGGTGGCCGCAGCCGGCGACGGGCCCCAGTTGCGCGTCGTGCGTGTCGCCGATGGATACGATCTGGCGACGATCAACGTTCGCCCTGGCAAAGTGCTCTCGCTGACCTACTGCGGGCCTGGCCGCCTGGCTACCGGTCAGAGCGACAACCTGGTGCGCATCTGGGATCTGGCCTCGGCGCAAGAAACCAGCCACCTGGTGGGCCATCAGGGTTCGATCGCGGCGCTGGAATATCGCCCAGAAACCCAAACGCTGATTTCGGGGAGCTTCGACACGACCGTCCGCTTCTGGAACGTGCCGAGCGAAGGCAACCCGGTTACCGCGCGGCGCGGCGAGCCAACGCCAGCGAACTAGAAAACTCGATAGCGTGTGCGCGGCACACTAGCCGAGTCACGAGGAAACTCTGGTGCGTTTCACGCACCTTGCAAAGCAATCAAATCGAATCACGGACGATCACGACCCGGGGGCACCGGATCGTAGGCGCACAGGAGGTGCAGCGTGAAGTTGCGGAACATGCTTCCAGCCCGTTGGCGACGTCAGCCCTCGCTGCGGGCCGGCCACAAAGCCCGGCGACGCGGCGCACGGGCCTATCAGCTCGAAACGCTCGAGCCGCGCAACCTGCTCACGGCCGACCCGATTCAACTGGGCATGACCTACTTGGAGCCCAACGACGGCGCCGACACCACGGGCAATACCTTTCAGCTCACCTGGAGCGGCGGCGCCGCCGGTACGCAGCTCACCCAGTTGGTGATCAGCACCGACAAGGAAGGGAACGGCCTCGGCCTGGGAGATACGTTCTTCGATGTCGCGGCCGGCGCCCCCGGCGTCTTCGGTTCGATGCCGTTCACCCTTGGCCAGCACACTGGCATCGATAGCGTGCAGGGGATCGTTTCGGCCGACGGCAAAACGCTGACGCTCAATTTCGTCGGCTTTGACGCTGGCGAAAAGCTCTTCTTCAAGATCGACGTCGACGAGCTCGGCTTCCTGGGCGCTAACGCCGTCGCCGAAGGCAACGAGTTCGAGGGCTCCAAGCTCGACGCCACCTTCGTGGCCCAGCACTATTACAACAGCACCTCGGACACCATTTTCTACGATGCCTACGATCCGCTCCTGACGGCCAGCGGGCTCAATCTACCGCCCGACGACTATGTGCCGCCGAGCAACGTACCGCAGCCGGTATTCACGGCCGGTGCGTTTCTGAATATCACGCAGACGCCACTGCCGATCACCATCTCCGGCACCGTCTACGACGACACGAACACCAACAATGTGCGCGAAGGGGGCGAGTCGGGCATCGCCAGCGTGTCGCTCACCCTCGAACGCTGGAATGGCGCCAGCTATGTCTCGACCGGGCTTTCGACCACAACCGACGCGGGCGGCAACTACCTGTTCAGCAATCCTTCGATCACGCCTGGCCAGTACCGCGTGGTCGAAACCCAGCCGAGCGGCTATCTGAGCATCGGCGCCACCGCTGGCACGGTCGCTGGCGTCACGCGCGGCGTCGTCGAATCGACGAACGTCATTACCACGATCAATCTCGACGGCGGCGACGACAGCATTCACAACGACTTCGCCGAAGCGAAGCCGGTGAGCTTGGGCGGGCACGTCTACCACGATCGCAATAACAATGGCGTGCGCGATACTGGCGAAGAAGGGATCGGCGGCGCCACGGTGCAGTTGCAGTTTCGACCAGTCAGCGGGCCCACGCCGGGTGTCATCTCGATCATTACTGCGGCCGACGGCTCTTGGGTGGCCAACGATCTGACGCCGGGCACATGGGATGTCGTTGAGCTGCAACCGTCTGGCTACGTCGATGGCCTCGATCGCGCCGGCACTGTCGGCGGCGCCAGCCGCGGCACCGTGCGCAACCCTGGCGACAGCATCACCACGATCCTACTGACTAGTGGTCAGGCGGGTATAAATTACGATTTCGGCGAACTGGTCGCCAGTACGATCGCAGGGCAGGTGCGCGCTGACCGCGATGGCGACTGCGAAGTCGATCCCGGCGAGCCACTGCTGGCCGGCGTGACTGTCGAGTTGCTCAACTCGCAAGGCAGCCCGATCGCCAGCGCGGTTACCGATGCCGAGGGTCGCTACTCGTTCGCAAACCTCGTCCCGGGCACGTATCAAGTGCGGATGACGACCCCGGGCGGCTACTTCACCCAAGGTTCCGACGCCGGCACCGCCGGCGGCGTCGAGATCAGCCCCACGCTGATCACCGCCATTCCGATCACGTCGGGCACCACGGGGCTCAACTACGACTTCTGCCTGCAGGAGCCTGCGTCACTGTCGGGCTACGTGTGGAGCGACCTGAATCAGAACGGCTTCCGCGACGTCAATGAGCAGGGGATCGCCAATGTGACGATTCGGCTATTGGACGCCAACGGCAATTTCAATGGCGTTACGACCACGACGAACGCCAGCGGCCTTTATCAATTCACCGGCTTGCGATCCGGCACGTACGGCGTGCAGGAATTGCAGCCCAACGGATACTTCCAAGGTTCCACGCACGCTGGCACCGCCAGCGGAGCGGTCAATGGCGACACGATCACCGGCGCGCTGCTGCTGCCAAACATGGCGGCTAACGACTACAACTTCGGTGAGCTGCTGCCTGGCAGTCTCAGCGGCTACGTGCTGGCCGACCGCGACGGCGATTGCCAGATCGACCCCGGTGAGCAGTTGCTCGCGGGCGTCACGATCTGGCTCCTGGACGCGGGTGGCCTGCGGTTGGCCAACACCTTGACCGATGCCCAGGGGAACTACAAGTTCGACAACTTGGCGCCGGGCACCTATGGCATCGAAGAAGTGCTTCCACCCTCGTACTTCGCGGTCGCCTCGCACCCGGGGAGCGAGGCGGGAACTTCGGCCAGCCGAACGTTGATCACTTCAATCGTGCTCGCGCCCGACGTCGACGCCACGGAGTACTACTTCTGCGTCAACGAGCCGGTCGGCATCTCGGGTTATGTGTTCGCCGACGACAACATGAACCGTAACTTCGACGGCGGCGAGCTGCCGCTGGCCGGCGTCGCGATCCAACTGCTCGACGGCGATGGCAACCAGGTCGCCGAGACGCTCACCAACGCCAGCGGCTATTACGAGCTCGTCAACCTGCAGCCGGGCACCTACAGCATTCGTGAGATCCAGCCCAACGACTACTTTGACGGCGGCGCCGAAGCGGGCGACCAGGGGGGCGACGACACGGTCCCGAACCACATCCTCGACGTCACGCTGACGCCGAGCGAGTTCGGCCACAATTACAACTTCGGCGAATTGCGGCCGGCTTCCATCTCGGGCTACGTCTTCCAGGACGGCGCGGCGATCACGGCCTACCCGGGCACAATTATCGACGTGGCCTCGCTGCGCGATGGCCAGCGCACCAGCGACGACACTCCGCTGGCGGGCGTCGTGCTACGCTTGGCCGATCTGAGCGGCGAAGCCGTTCTCGACGGCTTTGGCAACCCGGTCACCGCCGTGACCGACGCCAACGGCTTCTACCGCTTTACGAACCTGATGCCTGGCGAGTACTACACGGTTTACGAAGTGCAACCGAGCGGCTATGTAAATGGCATCGACAGCGTCGGTACCACCGGCGGCTTGCCGCTCAAAGCCGGCGATCCGCTGCGAACCGCGATCCTCGGCACCAGCAGCAGCGACGACGCCATCGCGCGCATCTTCGTTACACCAGGTCAGGAGTCGATCGACAACAACTTCAGCGAAGTGGTCACCACGCCGCCGGTGATCACGCCGCCGCCGCCGATCGTTGGCCAGATCGCGATCGGCTTCTTTCCGCTGAACACCTTGGCGCCGGCTTTCAGTCCGCCGCAGCAGTTCGTCGGCGGGCCCGCCGCGCCCGGCGTCTTTTTCAATCCGCCGCCGACCATCGCGCAGTTCCGTTACTTCGGTGGCGTGGGCGAGCAGGAGAGCTACACCTGGCACTTGAGCGTCGTCAACGACGGCACGCCACGCGGCGACCACCAGGCCGGCCCCGATGGCCTCGTCCGCAAGGTGAAGTTCAACGCCTCGAACTGGAGCGGCCAGGCCCTCGATGGCGGTCAATGGACCATTCCCACCGGCAAGCCTGGCCAAAGCCGGACGATTGTCTTCGGCACGCTCAAGGGCAAGCCAGTCGCTGGTGACTTCAACGGCGACGGCCTCGACGACGTTGGCGTCTTCATCGATGGCGACTGGTTCATCGATCTCGACGGCAACGGCGTCTGGGATGATGGCGACCTGTGGCTCAAGCTCGGCGCCAAGCACGATCTGCCGGTCGTCGGCGATTGGGACGGCGACGGCAAATCGGACGTCGGCATCTTCGGCCCCTCGTGGGAAGGTGATCCGCGCGCGATCGCAGCCGAGCCGGGCCTGCCCGACCCCGAGAACACGCAGCCCAGCGCGCCCAAGAACGTGCCGCCGCAGCCGAATCAGTCAACCGATGGAAACCGCACGCTCAAGCGCACGCGCGACGGCCGCATGCGCGAGGACTTGATCGATCACGTCTTCCGCTTCGGCGTAGCGGGCGACGTGCCGCTGGCCGGCGATTGGAACGGCGAGGGCATCCAGACGATCGGCTTGTTCAGCGGCGGCACCTGGTATCTCGATACCAACGGTGATGGCCGTTTCCTCGACGGGGACAAGACCTTCAGCTACGGGCTGAGCGACGACCTGCCGGTCGTAGGCGACTTCGACGGCGATGGCCAGACCGAAGTCGGCGTCTACCGCCGCGGCACCTGGTACATCGATCGCGATCACAGCGGCAAGCTCGAACCGCACGACCGCGCTTTCGATCTGGGCGGCGTCGACGATCAGCCCGTCGTGGGCGATTGGGATGGCGACGGCCGCGACGAGCCGGGCCTGTATCGCGATCGCGGCGACGAGTTGACCGCCCGGCCGACCGACGCGCCGCACTAAGGGCACTTCGTCGCCGAGCCTTACGTCACGCCTCGCGCAGCTTCGCCAACTCGCTCTCCGTCTCGGCCACGCTGCGTTCCAACTGCGCGAGCTCGGCGGGATCGTCGTTCTGCTTGCGCGCGCCGGCCAACTGCTGCCGCAGCTTCTGTAGTTTCTGCTGCAAGACTTCGATCCGCTTCTTGGCTTTCTTGTCCATCGTACTGTGAGCTTGCGAAAGGGGATTACGGGGCTTCTGCCGCGGTTGTCGCCGGCGCCAATTCCGTCGGGCGCGGCTTCTGGGGCAGTGTCCGCATCACGCCCGATATCAACACCACGGCGATCGCCAGCGCCATGTTCAACGTGAGCCACGCCTTGCGCTTCTGGCGAAAGCGGTCGGCCGCCGGGCTGCGCCCCATGAGCATCGAGGCCACGAAGAAGATCACCATCGCCAGCAGAAACTTGATGCCGAACAATCCGTGGTACAGCCCATCGTCCTCGTGTTTCAAGCGCGTGTAGACAAAGTAGTTGTAAAAGCCGCTCACCAACAGGAAGCCGATCGACAAGTGCACCCACATCGCCCAGCGTCGGCGGATCCCCTCGTGCAGCGTCTTGCGGTCGGTCTCCGGCAGCTCGCTCGCGGTAGGTAGCAACGCCAACCGCATGAAGATGGTCCCGCCGACAGCCGTGATCGCCGCCAGGATATGAGCCCAGCGCAACAACAGGCTGATGGCGAATTGCGTCGTGTCGATCTCCAAGTCTGTGCTCCCTACAAGTGGTTGTCGCTTCGTGCGCGTCGTTGAATCGCAGTTTACCTGGCCTTAGCGGTACCCCCTGCGGTTTCGGCCATCAACTCCCGGCGGAACAGCCGGTAGCGCTTGTATTCGCGGGCGCCGACCTCTTTATCGAAGCGGTTGATGTCTTCGTTGTCTTCGAGGTTCCAACCCAGCTCGAGGTAGTGGTACTTCTGCTGTTTGCGCAACAGCTCCTCGAGATGGGCGAATGCCACCAGCGGCAAGCCGAGCTTACGATACTCGGGCTTGAACCCGAACAGGATCGCCCGCAGCCCGTTCACTTCGTTCCGATAGTAAAAGTACTTCAGCAGGCCGATCGGACCCAGGTGCCCGTTCAGACGCTTCAGCAGCGGATTCATGTCGGGAACGATCACGCAGATCCCGGCTGGCTCGTCGTGATGGTACAAGAACAGCACCAAGTTCGGGTCCATGATTCGCGCCAACTGTCGGGCCGATTCGTCGAATTCGTCGTCGCTCAACGGCACAAATCCCCAGTTCTTCGACCACGACGCGTAATAAACCTCCTTGACCAGCTCCATGTCGCGATCCAGGGTGCGCCGCGAGGCTGTGCGAATCGAAATATGGTGATTCCGCTTGATGCGCTCCACCAGCTTGGCGACGCGCGGCGACGTCACGTGGCTGCGGTCGATCAGCATTGCCAGCAGGTCTTTCTCCTTGGCCAGGCCGCTGCCTTCCAATAAGTCGAAGTAGTAGGGCGGCTGCCAAGGCATCATGATCGTGGGCGGATACTCGTACCCGTGGATCAATAGTCCCAGCTCGTAGTTCGTCGAGCCATTCATGGGGCCGCGTAAAAACGTCATCCCTCGGCGGCGCGCCCAATCCCCGGCGGCGGCGAGCAACGCGTCGGTTGCTCCTTGGTCTGGCTCGCACTCGAAGTAGCCAAAGATCCCCATCCGCTCGTCGTGATAGCGGTTGTAGCTATGGTCGATGATCGCGGCCACCCGCCCCACGGCGCGCCCCTGCCGGCGGGCGAGAAACAGCTCGCGCTCGGCGTGCTTCCAAAACGGATGCCGCGCCGCATCGAGCAAGTGCCGGACCTGCGACTTCAGCGGCGGCGCCCACAACGGCTCGTTGCGATAAACGCGCCATGGAACATCGATGAACTCGCGCAGTTGTGGCCGCGAGTCGACGCGCACGATCTCCACGGCTCCTCCCCGGGAGTGAGCCAGGCGCGCGTCGGGCCGCGGCGGACTGCTCACTGCGGTGTCGCTGTTCGAGAGCGACATGACGTTGGCCTTTCAGACTTGGGTGGGATCGCGGAGCTTCATGTAATAACGCTGCACGTCGGCCACGCAACTTCGGCCGCTGGCGGAGGCCGTCGCGCAATGGGCCGCCGGCGACTTGGCTCTGTCCACCAGCTCGCGCGTCCGCCGCACCGATCCTTCGCGCACATCGGCCTCGATCTCGTCTCGCGTGAACCCGAAGCAGGCACAGATCGGCGCCCCAGGGTCCTTCGGCCATACGGCGCGCGACAGGCGGTCGGTGGTCAGCACCCGCTCGAACAAATCGAAGTATGCCACCTCACACGTGGCATACGGGCAGAAGAAGGCCGCGTCAGCCAGCCCGCTTTCCGCGCCGCCCGGCAAATGGGCCGCCACCGTGCCCGGACCAACCGCCTCGCCCAACGACCCGCAGCGCGGGCATTGCCGTTGGCCATTGTCGTCGGGCTCGCGAACGAACGCCTTGTTCATGCCAGTAATAATAGCGGAGAATTGGGGGGACTCGCGAGACTCCACATGGTGGGCCGCCACAACTTTCCCGCGCGGCTCGCCGGCCGGAATCTTGTGCCATTTCGGCCGACTTTCTTGAGACTTATGCGTTGGCGATGAACGAATCGTTACCGCCGTATGCCTACGTCCCGGGGCGATTTCCGCATCCGGTGCGCGATCCGGCGGGACATTCCTACGGACAAGTTGCGAAGCGCGTCGCTCCGCTCGATCCCAACTGCTGGGAGCAGTGTGACGAATTCTGCCGCGGCTTGCGGCTGTTCGACGCCGGCTACTACTGGGAAGCGCACGAAGCTTGGGAGGCCCTCTGGCTGGCCGCCGGTCGACGCGGTTCCAGTGCCACGGCCCTTAAGGGCCTCATCAAACTCGCGGCCGCGGGTGTCAAAGCTCGTGAGGCGAACGCCGACGGGGTGCGTCGCCACGCGCGGCGAGCCGCCGAGTTGTTGCAAGCGGCCCTCGCCGAGCGCCAGTACGAAGAGCTCCCGCATCGCTGGGCCGGTCTTGATCTGGCCAAGCTCGCCAGGGCTTGCGCTGAAATCGCCGCGCACTCGGCATCGCACTGCGACGCCGAACCCGTCGCGGTTAAGGCGATCCTGCCGGTTCGGTTGCGGACTGCTCACTTCTTGTAGTGTTCGTCGTACGCTCGAATGCGGCGCGAAGCTCGCCGTCCGATGTCGTCAGGCTAGCAACGCTGGCCGACGATCGCGGTTGTCGAATCGCCAAACGGACCGAAATGGCAGGCGGTCGGAGCTAGGGGCAGGGAAGCGGCGTCGGCTCGGCCAACCCAATGGTTCGCGAGAACCGCTAACAACTCATCCCGACGGATCGGCTTCGAGGTATAGGCATCACAGCCGGCGGCCAGACATTTCTCGCAGTCGCCTGGCATCGCGTGCGCGGTTAGGGCGATGATCGGTGCGGCGAAGCCTTGCTGGCGCAATAATTGCGCCGCGTGATAGCCGTCGAGCTTGGGCATCTGCATATCCATCAGCACGATGTCGAACGGCTCGTCACTCTCGGCCTGATCGAGGGCCGCCAGGCTGGCCGCCTGACCATTGTCGACGGTTGTGACCTGCGCTCCGGCGCGCTCGAGATACCAGCGCACGAGCCGCTGATTGTCCAATCCATCTTCGGCGACCAATACGCGACATCCCGTGAGCGACGGTGGCACTGGCGCCGCGCCCGGCGTTGACTGCCGCGCGGCCGTGCCTGTGTGCCGCAGTCTCTTCGCCAGCACGTCCGCGAGCGGGGCGACCGGGATGGCGCTGGCGATCGTGGCGCGGACGGTCGACCCATGGCTTGGTTCGCTCCGGACGATCGTCACGTCGCCATGAAGCATTGCGGCCAGGCGGCGGGCGATCGAGAGCCCCAAACCGGTGCCGCCGAACCGCCGCGACGTCGAGGCATCGGCCTGCGAGAAGGGCTCGAACAGCCGTGAAATCTCCCCTTCGCTCATGCCAATGCCCGTATCACTGACATCGCATTGCAATTGCTGGCGGCCGCCCGTCGTGCACTGCCGCACCGTAATGTGGACGCTGCCGCGGTCGGTAAACTTAATCGCGTTGTCGACAATGTTGACGAGAATCTGCCGCAGCCGTGTCGGGTCGGTGGCGATGAGTGCTGGCACCGTGGCGTCGATTTCACACGTCAGCGCGAGCCCCTTGCGCTCAGCATGTGGCCGGAGCAAGGCCACCACCTCGTCGACCAGTTCGCGCGGCGGCACATCGCCGATATCGAGTTCGAGGCGGCCGGCATCGACGCGCGAGAAATCGAGCACGTCGTTGATGATCCTCAGCAGATGCTGCCCGTTGCGGTGGATCGTTTCCAGCGCCCGCAGTTGGCTTGGAGTGAGATTGCCCTGCGCCTTGATGACATCGGCGAAACCCAGGATGGCCGTCATCGGCGTGCGGATTTCGTGGCTCATGTTTGCCAGAAACTGACTTTTTACGCGGGTGGCTTCCTCAGCACGGTCGCGCGCCAACGAGGCATCGATCGACCGTTGCTCGAGCACGCAATTGAGTCGAATCATCCGCAGGTAATTGCGTCGCTGATCCCAATTAACAAACCAGCCCAGCACGATCGAAGTCGCCAACCCGCACATCGCCGGCATCCAGGGGTTTGCGGCTGCGCGCGGCCCCGCGATCACCATCCATCCGCCGAAGGCCAGCAGTGCGAGCAGGTGGTACCAAGCGGCCCGCGTCAGAAAAAAGCCACCGCCGAGCACGATGAACAACAAGTGTACGGTTTGCAGCGGCTCCGCCCGTACGTTGAGCACGTACAGCGCCTGAGCCAGGAGTGCCATTCCCAGTCCCATGCCGATGGGATTGGCCCACCGTGCCGGCGCCGGGCGCCAGCGCAGCAGCAGCCAGGCCGTGACGAGCACGCCGCATTGCACCAGTGCCGCGAGGTATTCCTTGCTGGCCGGCAGCGTCGCCCCCAGGTAAGCCTGCACGGCGACGTCGGCCAGGGAATAGGCGGCCGCGAACTTGAACATGGTCGGCAGCCGCCGGGCCAGTAAGCCATCGAGCGCGGCCTGGGTCTGGCGGCGATTCTGCTGCTGCGGCGAGTCGTCGTTCCGACTCGCGCCCGCCAGCACGTCGGATTCGTAGCGATTCATGAGGGGAATTCCCAGCGAGTCGCGAGCTCGCCGCCGACACGATCGTCGAACGTGGCCGCGAGGCGACCAATAGATATGTAGCTCATCGGGACCGCGCGCGTGTGCTGACTCGCACAACCGATATTGTTGGCAAGAGGAGCGCATTGGCCCGCGCTGGGCAACGTCCGGTGTCGCCGCGCATGCCGATCGTGCCGCCGAGTTCAATTAGTGGGCCCGAATGTTGCCCAGCATGTAGAGACAGCGCCACTCGGGTCAGAGGCATGGGGCCTACGCGAAGCTCACTATTGCACCTCGCGGTTACAGCTCTCCGTGCAAGCGCAGCTCGCGACGCAGACGCAGGCGATGCTCGTCGTTCATGCGCAGTAGATGTATTGTCGCATGTCCTACGTCAGTGATTCCAACGAGGTTGTCGTCGATCGACCGAAAGTGATCTTGCCAGTTCTGCCGCCGTGGGTCGAAGAGACGTGTCACATTCCCTGTCAAAGGATCTCGCGACGTCAGGTTTGGTCCCTTGTAGCAGTTGCATCGCGGACAAGCGAGTGCCAGATTCTCCAACGAATCGGTTCCACCATGTATCCGGGGGACGACGTGTTCGACATGAAAACGCACTGAAAGGATGGCCTGCGGGAGACGGCAATACTCGCAACGGCCATTGGCGCGATGAACGACTTTATCGCGCATGTCCGCCGTGGTCATGACGAGCCGCGTTTGCCGAGCACGGCGCGCGCTTTTGCCTGCAATACGGCAACCACGTCGATCGCTTCGACATACGATTCGTATTCGGCCTGTTCGGCCGCGCTGAGCGTTCCCTCATTGGCGCCGTCGGCGAGTTCGTCCAGTCGCTGCTGAACGTCGGCGTCGGCGCGGAAGTTAACAATTTGCGCGGCCGCCTCAGGCGTGAGGCATTCGGTCAGCGGTTCGAGCAGCCGATCGAGAACGGAATAGAACGACGTGGCCATGCGTCAATTATAGCCGATCAGGCGAAACGTGCATGATTTGCAGTTGCAGGGAGCGCTAGCCGCATGGCGCTCTACTTCGCCCCCTCAATAAACCCCGCGTGCCGCCCCATCCAGTAAGGCGTCAGCCAGAACACCGGGCTCGCCTCGGCATGCCCGCCAAAGCCGTGCTCGTTCGCCTGGTAGCCATTGCCGTCCCAGCCCACGACACCGCGCTCGTCGGGGGGCAACAAGCGATCGGTTTGCGCCCGATCGGCCACGGGCCTCGGCACGATCCGCGCATCGCGCCGCGCCGTGTTGTCGACGGCCCACATCACCAGGTCCAACGGCGCGCGGCGCAAAAACTCGATGCACGCTTCCTGACCCCGCGGCGTTTCGCGCCCCGTCGCCAGTTGCCACACGAACGTATAGAGCGGGCTGTCGACGTGCTGGGCTGATAGAAACCACTGATCGAGCCCCGCGCGGAGCGACTCTCGGCAGGCCAGCTTGCTGCCGTAGGCGAAGAGCCCGCGGTAGGCACACGCCAGCAGCTCGTCGTCGATGAAGGTGAATTGCCCCGCAACGGCCAGCTTGGGATGCCGTACCAGGCGGTTGTAGCCATGTCTGGTGCATAGTTCGTTGGCGTGATCCAGGTACGTCTTGTCCCCCGTGATGTGCGCGGTGGTCACCAGATATGACAGAATCTCGACCGAGTTGGTTCCGCGCTCTGGCTGCCAGTTGGGATCGCCGTTGAGCTTCTCGGGCGACCAGACGCCCCACGCCGTCGCTTGCCCGTCGATATCGCGCAGCACGAAGCCGCCGTCGATGATGTAATCCATCACGCGCCGCACGAGGGCGCGCACGCGCTGGCGTCGCGGTTCGTCGGCCGCCAGATCGTAGTACAGTGCATAGCCAAAGAAGTGCGTGGTAATCTCGTCGCTGCTGGTGTCCCCCTTCCAGCGCCACCGGCCGTCGCGACTCAAGCGCCAGCGGTTCTCCATGCGGCGAAACCGTGGGTCGCGCACCCGCTCCTCGGCGACTTCCTCGTCGGTATACGTGCGATTCGGGTCTGACATGCGCTTCCAATCGGCCGGGACCACCGTGCGCGCCACGAAGCCCTTGGTGCCGGTCACCGTTTGCAGGAACTCGAGTCCGTCGAACAGCCGATCGGCCATTTCCTTGGCGGCCGGATCGCGCGTTGCCGCGTAGCGATAACTTTGTGAGCCCAGGTACACGGCCGTGAAGCCGCCGTCGTTGTCCGTGTCCCACGGCGCCCAGGTCGTCAGGTCGCCTGGCGTGCGCAGGTAGCACTTCTCCATCAATCCTGGCGGGCGAACGTGCCGCGCGCGGACAATTTCCTCGTAGTGCGCGGCCTTTTCGGCGAGTGTCATGGTGCGCTCGCGCAGTATGGCCAAGCCGGCCGACGTGGCGACGTACGTCACATCATCAACGCAGCAAACGTCGCGCACTTCGTTCGACGGCAGCCAGCGCAAGCTGTGGCGCAAGGCCCAGTAGGTGCCGGGCGCGGCGTCAACTGCCACGCGCGCTGCGCCCAGGCTCGTCCCCGCCCAGACGCGCCCGCGCTTGTCCAGTGCCAGGGCGCGCACGTCGTTGCCGGGGATCGCGGCGGCCGCTGCGAAACGATCTGTCACCGGCCGGCCGTTGTCGTAGATCGCGAGCCCCACGTCGGTGCCGACCCAAATTCGCCCGTCTTCGCCGCGCGCGAGAGCCTGTATATTCGCGCCGTCGATCCACTCGTCTTCTGCCATGCGCGTTATCGCGGTCGGCGTGACCTGGAACAACCCCGTCTGCGTGCCGATCCAGGTATTAGCCCCATTGACGAGCAGCCGCTGCACGTCGGTCGAACATTGGTCCGCGAACTTCGACCAGCGGCCGTCGATACGCTGCCAGTAGCCGTCGGGCCCGCCGGCGACCACGCGGTCGGCGCTGGCATCGATGGCCGCGATCGGTCCGGTCACGTCATCGATCTTCCGCCACTGCCCATCGAGCCGTTGAAACAGCCCGCGCCACGTGGCCGCGAAGGCGTCGGCCGACTTTTCATTCGAGTTGGCACTGGCGGGCACAACGCAAACGTCGTACGCCGGGCCATCGAGCGCGGCGTCGACCTTGACCAGCTTGCCCTGCTCGACGCGCCGCACGCCAGCCCGCGTCGCCAGCAACATCTCGTGCTGGGCATCGACGGCAACCGCCCGCACGTCGCTCTCCTCAGGCGTGCGGCCGACGAGGAACGGATCGCGGTACTCTTGCACGAAGGTGGTGTCGGCGACAGCAGGGGGCTTGTCGGATTGCGGTACTTGCGCGACCGCGATCTGAGCGTCGCCGCAGATGGCAATGGTCACACTCACCAAGAGTCGCAACTCGATTCGCATGGCCTCTCCTCCGGGGGATGGACCAGCAATCTGCGCGTTTTCCGGCGGCGAAGCAACCGTGCGAGCTGGCAAATCGGCTGGCCTGTTGCTGGAATGCACGCCAACGAATCCCGTCCGTCGTAGTGCCGACGCATTGGCGCGGACGCGCGCTCGATCGATGATACGCAATGCCTGGCGCGCACTCGGTGCCTCCGCGCAGGCCACCAGCACCTGATCTTGGAGCCCACGCATGCCGCGTCCGTCAAAGCTTGTCGCCGCGCTGGTCGTTGTCTGTGTTGTCCTGGCCGGCGATCCGTTGCACGCCGAGCCCAGCCCGTTTCAAACCGGAGTGATTACAGAACATCTGGACGCCGTCACCTCGGTGCTCATTACTCCCAGCGGCCAGCTCATCACCGCCGGAAACGACGCCGAAGTCTACGGCTGGGACCTGGCCACGCGGCAAAAGCAATGGGAGCGCGGCGTCGGCGACGAATTGACAAGTTCCGTCAAAGTGGCAATGCGGGCCGATGGCGAACTGCTGGCTGCCAGCGACGATTTCGGCACGGTCACCGCCTGGGTGCGAACAAAACCCGAGCTGGCCATCTATCAAGAAGAACTCCCAGGCGACCCCACCTGCATCGACGTTTCCGATGACGGGCACTGGATCGCGGCGGGCTGCGACGACGGAATCATTCTGCTCTTCGACTCCACCAAGTGGTACGCCGACAGCAAGATGGTCGTCGACCTCGGTGATCGCAAACAGCCGCTCAAAGTCGCGGGCGACGTGCTGTCGGTCGCCTTCTCACCCGATGGTAAGTTGCTGGCGGCCACGTACGTCGTCGACGCCGCGCGCAACACCGTGGTGCTCGGCGTGCCCGCTGGCGAAGAAGTCAAGCGCTTCGCAAGCTCGGCCGACGCGCTCGCCTTTTCCACCAGTGGCCGAAGTCTTTGCGTCGCTGACACGGTTTACGACACCCGCACCTGGCAGCCGCGCTACCGCCTCGACTATCCATTCGAAGTGCGCGCCGCGGAGTTTTCGCCCGACGGCAAGTGGCTCGTCACCGGTGGCAACGACAATCGCCTCGTCTTCTGGAACGCCGACGATGGCCGCCGCCTGGCGGCGCTGCGGGCTCACGACGACGAGATCAACGACGTGGCCATCAGCGCCGACGGCCGCACGGTGGCCACCGCTTCGCGCGACGGCACCGCCCGCACCTGGGACGCCGCGGCAATCCTCAAGAAGCAGCCGCTCGAAGACCAGTTTCACAAGCTTGCCGACAAGCCCCGGCTCTACGATTGCTGGCGCTTGGGGGGCACGTGGAGCGAAGGCGTGCTTGCCCTGCAGCCCGAAGGTGAGCTTCCCGCTCTGCTGAAGACGGCCGAACAGCTTGCCGAAGGTTTGGGCGTGAAGCTCCCCGCCTGGCCCGATGCCGAGTCGCGGCCGGTGCCGGTCAACGCCATGATGACGCTAGCCGAAGCGATTACCCCACAGCTCGACAAACAGCATGGCGAAACGGCGATGGAGCTGTTTCAACTCTCGGTGATGCTCAACGTCTTCGCCGATTTCTACGATAACGACAATCCCCGTATGGCGGGCTTTGCCAGCCAGGTGTTGCCCACCTTGCGAACGGGCCTGACCGAGCGCTACGGCGGCGCGTCGTCGATTATCGACGCGGTCGAACAGGGGGTGAAAGACAAGAAGCCGCAGCAGGAGATGCAAAAGATCTTCACACGGCTGATCCGCGAAATCGACGTCTATTTGCAGGCGCAGGCCAAAGCGCAAAAGACACGAGAGCAGTGATCCCCGCCTGGCAATCCGATTTCCTTTTGCTCGTCACTCCATGCGACGCATCAACTCGACGCTGATCGCCGTCGTCACCGTGTTGCTCAGTCTACTGACAACACCAACCCTGGCCGACGACCGCCCCAACATCGTCCTTGTGTTCGCCGACGATCTGGGCATCAACGACCTGGGTTGTTACGGTCGGACGGAGCATCACACGCCGAACCTCGATCGGCTGGCGTCGCAAGGAATGCGCTTCACTTGTGCCTACACCGCGCAGCCGATCTGCTCGCCGTCGCGGGCCGCTTTAATGACCGGTAAGTGTCCGGCCCGATTGAACCTGACGAACTTTCTACCGGGCCGTGCCGATGCCCCTTCGCAACTCCTGCTGCAACCGCGCATCGAGGGTCAGTTGCCGCTCGAAGAAGTCACCCTGGCCGAATTGTTGAAGAAGGCCGGCTACGCCACGGGAATCTTCGGCAAATGGCATCTCGGCGGCGCAGGCTTCGGCCCCGAGCGACAAGGCTTCGATGTAGCAGTCGCGCCCGAGGTCACCAGCCCGCCCATTCTGGCAACCGGCGGCAAGGCCGAGTTCGCCATTACGGCCGCCGCCGTGCAGTTCATCGAAGCCAATCGCGCGCGGCCGTTTTTCTGCTACGTGCCGCACTACAACCCGCATATCCCCATCGCCGCCGCGCCCGAACTGATCGAGAAGAATCGCGACGCCTTCCATCCCGGCTATGCCGCCATGATCGAAACGCTCGACGCGGCGGTCGGGCAGCTATTGGCCAAAGTCGACGCGCTCGGGCTGGCGAATCGCACGATCTTTATCTTCACCAGCGACAACGGCGGGCTGCACGTGCTCGAATTCCCCGGCACGCCGGCCACCGTCAATCGCCCCTATCGCGCCGGCAAGGGGTACCTCTACGAAGGAGGACTGCGCGAACCGCTCCTCATCCGTTGGCCGGGCGTCGTCGCGCCAGGGAGCCAGTGCGACACGCCCATCGTGCTGACCGATCTCGTGCCGACGCTGCTCGAGGCCGCGGGCGTGGATGTTGCGAAGACCGTCGGCCCGCTCGATGGCGTCAGCCTGACGCCGGCGCTCCGCGGCGAAGCGCTGCCGTCACGCACGCTGTACTGGCATTTCCCGCACTACACGAATCAAGGCAGCCGGCCGGCCGGCGCGATCCGCGATGGCGATTGGAAGCTCGTCGAACAATACGAGGATGGCAGCGTCGAGCTCTTCAATCTGGCCCAGGACATCGGCGAAGCGCACGACCTCGCGTCGGCCCAGCCCGACGTCGCCACGCGATTGAGCCGCAAGCTGGAGGTATGGCGCTCGAGCGTCGGCGCGACGATTCCGCCCAAGAATCCCGAGTTCGACGCGGCCTTGCATCGGCGGCTATATGTCGAACAAGACCCATCGCGACTGGTGCCTGCCGCCACGGCCGCCGCGACCGAGCCCGCGTGGACGGACTGGCGCCAGGCGATGAACGCCGTGGTCAAGAACCGCCGCCCGCGAGTCACGCCAGCTCGCGGCGATATTCGCTTGCACGCCCAGGACGCAATCGTGCACGGCCAGTCGTTGCGCTTTGAGCCCGAGCCCCACAAGAATGTGCTCGGCTACTGGACGAACGCCGCCGATTGGGCCGAGTGGGAATTCGACGTCGCCAGCGCCGGAACGTACGAAGTCGAGGTCCAGCAAGGGTGTGGCCAGGGCAACGGCGGCTCGGACGTGGTCATCGAAGTCGAGGGCCAGTCGCTCCCGTTCGTTGTCCAGGAGACGGGCCACTTTCAGAGCATGATCTTGCGCATCATCGGCGAACTGGAGCTTTCCGCCGGCAAGCATCGACTCGCGGTCAAACCCATCAAGAAGCTGGGTGCGGCCGTGATGGACCTGCGCCGCGTGGTCTTACGGCCCACATCGTGATTGGATCATTCAAGTCCGTGTGCCACTGCTTGCCGTTGCGGCAAGCAGTGTTTGTACGAGCTCGCCGCACTGCTTCTGCGAAGCAGTGGCACACCGACAACCTCGCGACCCGGCGCACGATAATCCGGGCTAGCGCAAGCCACTTGTACCTGACCGCAACATTGACCTGCTCCACTCTGGTCCATTACTCCGTTCGGCGCTTTCAGTACATTCTCTCAGTCGGGCGTGGGCTGCTTGCCGCCCGGCCAAACATGAACGGCTTCACCAGCACGACCCCCGCCAAAAATCCGCCGACATGCGCGGCGTAGGCCACGCCGCTTTCTTGCGAGCCGCTCCCCAGCCAGCCCAGCCCACTGACAAGCTGAAACAGGAACCACAAGCCGACCGCCACGTAGCCCGGCACTACGGTCATCACGCGCACCATGATCACCTGCACGCGCCGCGTGGGGTGCAGCACGAGATACGCCCCCATCACTCCCGAGATCGCCCCCGATGCGCCCAAGCTGGGGATCAAACTCCCCGGGCCGCTCGTGTTCATCGCCACATGGCTGAGCGAGGCGACGATGCCTGTCAGCAGATAGAACACCGCATAGCGGGCGTGTCCCAGGTCGTCTTCGACGTTGTCGCCGAAGATCCACAAGAACCACATATTGCCCAGCAGGTGCGCGATGCCGCCGTGCATGAACATCGACGTCAACAGCGTCAGATAGACCGCAACCGGCGTCGGCTGCAGGCCCGGCGCGCGAAACTGCCGGCCGCTCAACGGGTCCTCGACGACGCGATCGTCGCTGACGACATCCTTGCCGGTGACGATTTCGGCAGGCACCGTCGAAAACTTGTACGTGAAGCGATCGTCGCTCCCCAATTGCTGAAAGACGACAAACACCAGCACATTGGCGGCGATCAGCACGTAATTCACCACCGGCAACGACCGCCGGTCGGTATTGTCGTCTCCCAGGGGAAACACCATCGCGCTGGCCCTTTGCTGAAGCGAGCCGTCAATTTAGTGCGTGCGGAGCAGCGGTGCCATCGCCGAAGAGCCATATCGAGAACTCGCCGGCCGATGAGATTCTCCTTGCAATCCCCTCGCACTCGGGTAGTCTCTGTGCGGGCGAGCCTCGAGCGTCGACTGGCAACGATCGAACGAGGGGATACATCATGGCGTTCTGGGGTAGTCCCTGGCGCAGAGCGCGGCAACTTTTCGGCACCATTCCCACCGGGTGCCACTGCTGGCTTGCCCAGCAGTGCGGTCTCGGCCCCGCCCCAAGCGCGGTCACCAGCGTGAGTCTATGGGGCGGCGCCGGGTGCCACTGCTGGCTTGCCCAGCAGTGCGGTCTCGGCCCCGCCCCAAGCGCGGTCACCAGCGTGAGTCTATGG
>JAIESQ010000166.1 GCA_019745975.1 Pirellulales bacterium | reverse complement strand
AGCGAACTGGAGCAGGCCGTATCGACCGGCACCGCCGGTCCCCGCAAGTCCAAAAAGTACGCCAACCGACTGGCCAGAGTCGCCGGCGAAGTACCCGTCGCCCAAAACTCGCCCAGCTCTCGACTTGATCGGTCATTCAGATAGTCTTCCGGCCCGCAGCCCACAAAAGTCCCACAACGCATGCCGCACAACGCGGCGCCACCGTAGCCGGCATGCTCCAACGCGTGGTAAGCGGTCTCCAGGAAGAGCCGCTGGCGGGGATCGATAAACGACGCCTCGCGAGGTGAAATATGAAAGAACAGCGGGTCGAAACTGGCGACATCCGGCAGGAAGCCACCCTGTGCGTTGGTACATGAGTCACGCAGGGATTCGAGCGAATCGTCATAGCGAAGCGCCATGGCCAATCGGAATCGATCGGCGCCAATAGGGCCCACGACGCTAGTCGCGTTACACAGCATGTCCCAATACGAGCCGGCAGAGTCGGCCCCGGGAAGTTTGCAGGCGAAACCAACTATGGCAATCGGTTCAGCCGCGCTTCCTCGACCCGGAACTTCACCTAGGTGTGCCAGCGCGTGATTCTGAAATACTCGGGCCTCGGTTCGACTTCGGTCCAATGGTTGCGTACCTGCATCAGTCGTATCCTGACATCTTTCGGGTGTGCCGAATCGCTGGAGAAGAGCCGCCGCAAAGTCAACGAGAGTGGGGTGTTCGAAGAAAAACGTGGGGCTGAGATCTGGCACTCGATAGCGCGTGCGAAGTGCCTCAATGACCTCGAGCACCATCAAGGAGTCGAGTCCTTGTTCATGGAAGGGGCGCCGCGGATCGAGCTCGCTGATCGGAAGCTGCAATACATCGCTCAATGTTTGCTGCAGCGGCTCAATCCAGATTTGCTGGTCCGTTGTTTCTAGTGGCTTCGCGCGGTTGTCGACCCCGTCTTGCCAACGTGACCGCCGTGCGGTTGCAGACACCGGTGACATTGATGCCGATCCTGATGAGCAAGAAATGATCGACCTTGGGCTACGAGCGACAATCAGATGATGGTCGCGAGGTCCGCCTTCATCCTGGACTCCCGGAATCGCGATGGCAGGGTCAAACCCGTGGTCTCGCAAGGCAGCAAGCCATGCGCAAGGAGCAAGTAGCGGGCCTTGGGCTCGGCGGAAATCGCCACGGAAGCGCCACCAGCCTGCGGTCAAACCAAACGTAAGCTGAGCGAAACGCGCCGTGCGCGTGGCTTCGTAGAGCAGGAGGAGTCCGCCTGGCACTAGCAACCTGGCAAGCTGTTCTAGCGCGGCATCGACGCGCGATGTCGCGTGCACGACATCCGCGGCGACAATTGCGTCAAAGGAACGCTCGCTGAAGCGTTGTTCGGAGATTGGGCGCTCAAGATCAAAAGGGGCGAACTGAAACTCGGGACGACTGAATTCTTGCTGAGCGTCATGAACAAGTCGTGGCGAGACGTCGGAAAAGGTGTAGCGAAACGTGCCGGCAGTGAGCCGACTGAAAAGATGCGATGTGGTACCGCCGGTGCCGGCGCCGACTTCCAAGATGCTAAAGGGCTTTGCGCCAGTTGCATAACTGGCAGCAGCTGCGAGAACCTGGCCTAGCGTGTCCTGCAACGGCAGATTCCAAGGCGATTGGGAGTAGACCGCACGCAACTCGTGGCGACTTCCTGCGGCAAAGAGGAGTTCAAGCACGTCGCGGCGTCCGGCCAGGATTTCGCTAAGTGCAGCACCGCATCGCTCTAACAACCCAAGTGAATCACCAAGCATAGGAAACTGCGAGCCGAGCTTGCGAAGCGCCAGACCGGGATTGCGCACTTGGAATGCACGTCGCGCAATAAAGCCGGAGTTCGCGGCGCTCAGCAATTCATCGTCGACGAGTATCAGTAAGAGGCCAAGCAGAGCGTGCTCTAGGTGTGGTGCGACGCTGAGACGACGAATAATCGTCTGCGTGGGTGAAAGCTCACCGGCAGCACGAAATAAGCCTGCATTTGCCAGGAGGTTCTCGATATACTCGGAGCAACACAGGTCGATCACGGCGGCGGCGGCCGCGTGTGAGGGTTGTGTCGTACTTGTCTTAAGTGGAGTTCTAGCGCGAGCGGCAATCTCTGCGGCGGCTTGCCAGCGAAGCTCGAATAGGGTGCCGGCGCCATGTATCTCATCAACTACCGCCAAGAGTCTTTCACGTTGCGACGCATGTAAGTTGACGACGGCCAATTGCTGCTCGTTTGCTTGAATCGCGTGGCGAAATGCAGCCATAGCGACTGCTGGATGGAGATCGCTCGTGCCTCGCCGCGCCATCAACCGCCGGTATCCGCTCGAGGCGGCCGACGGCGCTCCCGCCCAAGGACCCCAGTTCAGAACCGTGCAAGCGATCCCACGCTGGCGAAGCCGATGTCCGACGGCGTCAAGATACGCATTGGCGGCAGCGTAGGCGGCATGCCCGCTCTCTGCCTTGATTGATGCTGTTGAGGAGCAGAAATGAACCCAGTCAGGTCGGCGAGCTGTGACGGCGCGCGAAATTGCTTCGGCGCCCCAGACCTTTGGGCGGAGCACATCGGCCAGATCGCAGTCTGAACGGGTGCATATCAGGCCATCCTTAAGTACCCCTGCCGCGTGAACAAGTCCACCCAATCGACTCGGGTGACGGTCGATTTCATCGATCAGTCCATCGACGAAATCGACGTCAGCGACATCCCCTGCGACAACTCGAATATCGGCACCCTTGGCGCGAAGCTCATGCAACGCTTGAAGCCTCTGTCGCGCAACGTCGTGCAAGCCGTCAGCAGACTGATTGCGGTTTGGGAGTTCTTCGGGGGCGCCCGTTCGCGAAAGTAGCACAAGAAAGCGAGCACCATCCTCGACCAATGCGCGCGCATACTGCAGACCCAAATAGCCAAGCCCCCCCGTAATGAGGTACGTGGCAGCAGGATCGACGAACCGCCTCGCATTTTGAATCGCGACAGGGTTATAGGGGATCATCACGGGCGCGTAACGCTCAGTCGGCAAGACGCTGCGTTGCGTGGCCTGCTCGATCGATCGCGATGCTAGGGCGACCGAATACGACGCGCGCTCGCGCAAAAGTTCGCGGCAAACGGCGTCCGCGAGTTCGTTGGCCGCGAGGACATCCGTCGGCAAACCGACGTGACGGACCGAGAATTCAACAAATTCAAGGTCCATCACTTCGCCGTAAGCGCGTAGTGCAGCGCCGGCAGGATCGATAGGATTGAACTCGCCTCCGGCAGGGTCGAGCGCAGGGCCTGCAGTCAAGAGCCAAAGCTCCAATGGCGGGTTGCGATCCATCGTCGGTACCGAGTTCGGCGATCGCTCGGTAGAGTTCATTGCGTGAGCTGGAGGAATCGCGGTGCCTCTTTGCGCGTCGGCGACGAACTGCGCAAGCGCCAACAACGAATTCGGGCCCTTCGCAACCAACTCGTCGAGCCGTTCGTCGGTAGGCTCGCCAGCAAACGCCGAGGCTGGCGCGTTCAACAGCCACGCATGAATTACGCCGACAAGTGGCCGCCCCGTGTTGGCGATCGCCGCCAACAGGCGCTGATAGTCGGCTCGACTGCCTGGCTCAATAGACGCATCGAAGCGAAGTCCAGTCGTATCGACTGCCTTAAGTCCATCGAATCGGCCTTTCGCCTGTAACGCAACCGTTGTCAGACCTTGCCGTTCGAGCACAACTCGCATCCGTTCGGCAACACCAAGCTCGTCGAGCATCAACAGCCAGACTCCGTCGGGCAGCCGCCGCGCGGCGCCCACCTGCGCCTCGACCCAGCGCTGCACGTAACAACATTGAGCGACTGCTGTGGGCAAATTCACGGGGTAATGGTCTGCGAACGGGTCTTTCGGCGAATCGTCGTTTAGCAATCCTGCAGACGCGACCTCTTGCTCGAGTGACCTCGTCGGCGCAATGATCACTTCCTGGTTCGCGCTGCCGAACGAATCGATCCAATAGCGCTTCCGGTCGAAGGGATACGTCGGCAGTGGAAGGCGCCGTCGGGACTCGCCGGCGAATAGTTCGTCCCAGTTGAAATCCACGCCCGCAACGAACAAGGTACCGGCAATCTGGAGCACTTCGTGGCGGAGGCACAGCGGAACCGGCATCGCCGCCACCCCATCACCCACTTGCAACGCCGAAGCAAACAGCTCTTCCCAATTCGAACCACGCGCCAACTTTGCAATCATGGCGAGAACTGAGGTTCGCGCCGCCGCAAGCTGCCGTCTGGCATCGTCGATCACCGCCGTGAATGCGGAGTCATCGGTCGGCAAACCTAGAGCCCAACTCGCGCCAATGTCCGATCTCGTCGAAACGGATTCCCGAATCTCGATCGACGCGAGCGCGTTGATCAAGTCCTCAGAGTTGCCAACAGCAATCGCCAGGCGGCAGGGCAATTGCGCTCGACCCGCGAGCAGCGTGAAACAAGTGTCAGCCAACGCAGCGGTACGAATTGAATTGTCGGACTCCTTGCCTAACAGTTCGCGCAATGCACAGGCATATCGGACGACCAGTTGCTGCAGCGTGGCTGGCGAGCGTGCCGAAAGCACAAAAAGCTCCGGGCGCGGCGCCAAACTCTCTGAGGGAACCGTCGCAGGCTCCTCAATGACTACATGGGCATTCGTGCCGCCGAAACCGAAAGCACTGATGCCCGCCCGTTTGGCAGTTCCACCCAGGTCGTGCCAAGTCGTAAGCTGATCGACGACGTAAAAGGGGCTTTCTTCAAACCGGATGTGCTCGTTGGGCTCAGCAAAATGCAAAGTCGGCGGCAGCTGCTGGTGCCGCAGGGCCAGCGCTACCTTAATAAGAGACGCAATTCCCGCAGCCGCTTCGAGATGACCGACGTTTGACTTGAGTGACCCTATTGCGCAATGTTGCCGACGGCCCGCCGCACCGAGTACTCCGCTAGCCGCTGCGACTTCAATCGGATCGCCGAGACCCGTGCCAGTTCCGTGCGCTTCGAGATAGGAGATGGAGTCAACTGAAACGCCGCCCGAGCAGTAGATGCGTCGCAACAATTCGGCTTGGGCTGCACCATTGGGGACGGTGAGACCACTTGTTCGACCGTCCTGATTGACGCCAGTTGCACGAATAATTGCATGAACCATGTCACCAGCTGCCACCGCAACTTCGAGCGGTTTCAGCAAGACGAGGCCGACGCCTTCGGACCGCACATAACCGTCGGCCCGCCGATCAAAGGTTTTTGAGCGACCGTCACCGGCCAGCATGCGAGCCTGGCTGCAATTGACGTACATTTCCGGAGCCAGCAACACGTTCACGCCGCCAGCAATCGCAACCTGGCACTCACCATTGGCTAGGCTGCGACAAGCGAGGTGGACCGCGACTAAGGAACTCGAGCAAGCAGTGTCGATCGTCAAGCTCGGACCTTTGAAATCGAATTGGAACGACAGTCGATTGGCAATCATCGACAGCGCGTTACCAGAGCCGAGATAGCGTTCGACGAACCGCGGATGCCCTAGAAAGCGGTGCGAGTACTCGTTCGCGCTGGCACCGATGAAGACGCCCACGTCGGTGCCTGTCAGAGCACGGCCACCGTAGCCCGCATGTTCGAGCAGCTCCCAGCACGATTCGAGCAGCAGACGGTGCTGGGGGTCGATATACTGCGCTTCGCGCGGCGCCACGCCGAAGAGACCGGCATCGAATCCCTCGATGTCGTCCAACAGGCCAGACCATCGGCTGTTGGTCTTGCCGCGTATTGCGGGCCGGGGATCGTAGAATTGATCTAACGACCAGCGCGAAGACGGGATCTCGCGAATAGGATCCTTTCCTTCGGCGAGCAACTTCCAGAATTCGTCAATTGAGTTGGCGCCCGGAAAACGCCCAGACATGCCGACAATTGCGACGTCGAGCGTCGCAACCTGGCGCTCGGTTATATTGCTCGTGCTGTTGGCGGATAGCGGTGCCGTCGCGTCGGCATTCCGTTGGTCGGCAGCCTTAGTCGAGGCGATCGGCGAATTGAAACGCGCCTCAATCTCAGCGCGATCCTCCGGCGCCAGAGGAGAGTTCCCCTCGACTTCCAATTGCATGCCATTCGCCAGCCGAATCAGCCAGGCCATGCAAGGCCTCTGCTAGCTAAGAGCTTAACGCGGCGACCCGACTGCAAGTTTAGGACACGCTCATCGGCCGGCGCACGATAATGCCAATTCGCTGACCGTGGCTGCGGCCACGTCTCCCGGCCAAGCCACGCGGCGATCGCTGCGGCAGGCAAGACCGACTCGAGGTGCTCTGCCAAGAGCTCAAGGCTGGCAAAGTCAAAGGGAAGCGTCGCCGGCAACGGCTCCCCCGTGGCGCGTGAGAGTTGGCGCATAAGCTGCACAGCCAAAAGTGAGTCGAGTCCCAAGTCGGGGAGCGACTGTTGCGCTTGAATGCGCTCTGGCGAGAGGCCGAGGATTTGCGCGACTGCGTCGCGCAGTGCCTGACGCACATGCGTGCGCCGTTCGGCCTTCGCTTGGTGAGTTGAGTCGAGTTTGCCATCCACCTCAGCAAAATGCGTTTTCTCAGACACATTACCACGGCCATCTGCCGATGCTCGTACCGTGATCGCTGCGTAGTCAAGCGTCAGGGTTCGTTCGAGCACGGTTAAGGCAACTTGCGAATCGAGACCACTCTGTCCACGTTCGTTGGCCAGCTCGGCCATATCGCGCCCCATGCCTGTGCCATGCCACAGGTCCCAGGCGATCGACTGGACAGGCAGGCCCTCGGCGCGCGCGCTCGCCGCCAACGCGTCAAGTGCGCGATTGGCCGCCGAGTATTCCGCTTGAAAAACGTTGCCGTCGACGCCGGCGAGCGAAGAGAAAAAGGCCACAAAGTCTAACTTCTCACGCGGCGACCACTCGATCAGGACCTGGCCGCCGCGCAGCTTGCCCCACAGCGAATCAACCCACGAGCGTGCAGTTATGTCCCGCAAAGGGCGTTTGCGGACGATTCCCGCTGCGTGAAACACACCATTGATCTTGCCGAACTCCGTGCGTGCCATCTGCTCTGCATGTAATAGCGTAGCGGCGTCACCGATATCGCCAGAAACAACAAGCACTTGGCCGCCGATCGATTCAATATCGGTCAAAGCGCGAAGGATGGCGCACAGGTGGAGCTCCGTTCGATCGTCGGCAAGTAACTCGGACCAAGTGTGGCGCGGTGGGACCGATGTTCGCGACAGCAGCACCGAACTTGCTTGATATCTTTCAGCCAACCAGTGCGCCAGCGCCAGGCCAATGCCCCCTAGACCGCCTGTTATCAGGTAGGTGCCGTGGTTGCGGATCATGTCAGGAGCGGAGCACTTATACGCGCTGGCCGGCTCTCCAGCTAAGACGAAGCGCCGCGAGTTTCGGTGAGCGATTTCGACTGCGGTGGTACTCCGCGAGAACTCGCGCACGAGTCCAGCAGCCACAACGTCTGGTTGCAGCCACGCTTCTTCAGCGCACACATCTACTGCGCGAGTACGCAATTGTGGGCACTCGCGCGGGACCACTCGGGCCAGACCCCATAGCGCGGCGTTGGCCGGGTCAACGCAATCTTCTCCTCCCGTTACGGCCTGCGCGCCTGCCGTCACGATCCAAAGTTGAATGGTGTCCTGGATGTTTTCGCTTTGGATGGCCTGGATCAGTTGCACGAGTTTCCAGGCTTGTTGCGTCGCGTCAACGAATTGGTCACTAGAACTCGTCGCGCGATCGCGCGCGGCACAACGGTCGGCAAGTCCGAGATACACGATTCCCGTTAGGCCGCCATCGTTGCCAATGCGACTGGCCAGAGTTTTGTCGACGACGTCGTTGGCAGGCGCGTTCTCAGCGGCTTGGCGCTCCGGCAGTTTACTGTTTGTCACGTGGTCTGTGGTCAAGTTGATGACGTTGCTGCCGCTGGCTTGCATTCGATCGACGAGCTGACGGGCCAACGCCGAGCGCGTTCCAGCAAGCAGCCAGCGTCCAGTTAGCTTGCCCACTGCTTCGGCCAAGTCAAATTGCTTCCAAGCCGGGACTGTTAGCAGCACTTCGACAGCATGTGCCGCTAGCTCCGGTGCCGATGTCGCGATCCGAGGCCGCGCGACGTCTTGATCCCGCGTCTCGGGTTCGGATGACGCGAGCGGCAGCCAGTACCTCTCGTCGCGATACGGGTAAAGGGGCAATGCCACCAATCGAGCCGACTGGTAGTCTTCGAGTTGCGACCAATCGACGACGGCCCCCCGTGCATAGAGGATCGCTGCAACACGTCGCATCGCGTGCGAAGAATGCAGAATTCCTGAAACTTCTCCGCGGTGCGACGTCCCTGTTGTAAGCGCTTCGTCTGCGACAGCCCCACGACAAGCGGATCTCAGCCGCCTCAAGTCACTAGAATCGATCTTGGAAAGGAGGCCATCCAGTGCATGACGGTGTTCCCCCATCCGAAGCGTGCAACTACCAACGAAGCACGCCGACTGCGGCGCCGCTACCTGATTCAATGAAGCGGTCGCGTTGTTCGGGGAAATGTCGCTCGAGTATGCGTCTAACGCCTGAATGAACTCAGCAGTCGTCGTAGCGACGATCGCCAGTCGCTCGGTCAAGTGCGCCCGACCGGTGTTCGCCGTCCTACAAATGTCAAGCACTTCGAGTTCTGAGTTCTCTCGCAGATGCTGCGCGTAGGCCTTCGCCAACCTTCGAAGCGTCACCTTGTCGAGAGCCGACAGGGTCAATGCATGTTCGCTCGCCGCAAGCGGCGTCCGGCTCGGGGCAGGCGGTTCTTCAACGATGACATGCGCATTGGTCCCTGCAAACCCAAACGAACTGACACCAGCCCGACGAGGTAGCGATTCCCCACGTGAATTCCGCGGCTGCCAGGGTCGCGCGCGATCGAGCAACGTTAGTGGCGAGTCCTCAGGAGTAAAGCGGGGGTTCGGCTCAAGTAATCCACACGTTGCACTTAGTGCTCCGTGCCCGAAGCCAAGTAGTACCTTGATAACACCTGCCAATCCCGCGGCCGCGTCGGCGTGGCCGATGTTTGACTTTACCGAGCCAACCACGGCAAACTGACGGCGAGTCGTCGCGTCGCGAAGCGCTTCCTGGATCGCGCTCCACTCCATTGGATCACCCAGAGGCGTGCCGGTGCCATGGGCTTCGAAATAGGAAATCGTCGCTGGGTCAATTCCACCGTCCGCCCAGGCTGCTTTCAGCAGTTCAACTTGAGCGTGCGGGTTAGGCGCCAGAAGGCCGTTGCTGCGGCCGTCATTGTTAATCGCGCTACCACGAATCACGCCGTATACCGTGTCGCCTGCCGCAATTGCATCCGGCAACGGACGAAGCAACACAACGGCGACCCCTTCCCCGGGCACGAAGCCATCCGCCTGCCGGTCGAAAGGACGACACACGCCGCTGGGGGACAGCGCTCCCATCCTTCGCAAAGTCAAGTACGAATACAGGCGAAGGTGCAAATGGACACCGCCGACGAAAGCATGCGTGCATTCCCGTCGCCGCAAACTCTCGACTGCCTGGTGCAGGGCAACGAGCGATGAACTGCATGCCGTATCGATTGCCAGCGCCGGTCCACGCAAATTAAGAAAATACGCCAGCCGCGCTGGTAAGGCCGCGGCCGTTCCACCGGGAGCTGCGTGCTCCCGTAATAGTCGCCCCGCCACACCGGTGTAATAGTCTTCACCACCTGTCCCTACGAACACACCACACTTGGCATCGTATAGGGCTTGGCCGCCGTAGCCCGATTGTTCTGCCGCATGGTAGGCAACTTCGAGAAATAGTCGCTGCCGCGGATCCATCTGTGATGCTTCGTTCGGCGAAATCCGGAAGAACTCCGGATCGAAGCGGTCGACATCAGAAAGAAATCCGCCGCGCGGCAGTTCGTGTTCGAATTCCGCCGCATAGTGAGCATCGAACTGGCGGGCTGCCTGCCAGCGATCAGCCGGCATGGGCGCTACGACCGATCGTCCCTCGCGAACTAACGAAGCGAACTCTTCCGCATCGTTGGCGCCCGGGAAGCGACAAGCAAATCCGATGATGGCGATATCGCGGCTGGCGCTTCCGGTTGCTGCACCGCTCGGCGATTCGCGAGACGTGAGGAAGCCAGGTTGATCGTCACCGATGACGTTTGCAGCTTGCGTTGTCGGCTGGGCTGAACTTGTGGCGTAAGCTGGCTGCAATAGTCGCTTGGCTTGGCGCGAGTACACGCCATTTAAATGTTCACGATGTATTGCAACGAACCAGACCGCCAGCCGTTCGACGGACGGGTGCGCAAATAAATCGCTAACGCGCAGCTCCGGCATTTCCAGGACTACCCGCAACCGGCGGACGACCTCGTCACTCATCAAAGAGTCGAGTCCATGCTCGCGAAACTCGCGTTGGCGTTCGACCGCAGATGGGGGCAGCCGTAGGGCTGTAGCGACCGCGCCGACAATCAGTTGTTCCAGCCACTGACGCACGCCTGCGTTTTCAGTGTGCTGGGTTTCAACCATCTCGTTCGGAACAGTGGCGCCCCAGCGCGCCGCCCGGCCGGGACCTCGTGCGATGTCGCAGAGTTGCCGAAATGCGCGGTCGCTCATCGTCTGCACAGTGTGTACGTGCGTGCTTTCGCCGAACACCGCAAGTTGCGGCAGTTTTTCGGTCGCGGCCAAGCTCAGAGCGAGACAGCCAATCTCGGTAGAAATCGTCTCAAGTCCGCGCTCTCGCCAAAAGTCGATCACCGCGGAACGCGTGTGTGGGTAGTGCGGCGAAAGACGATTCAAGCTGTCGAAAACCTGGGCGTCGACACCAGCCACCCGCACCGCCATGCCCGACTCGCCCCAGGGGCCAAAATCGATGACGCAGATGGGAGTTGGCGTGAAGTGGCTTCGAGCGCGTTCAAGCCAGGCATCGAGGTACGAGCTGGCTGCTGAGTAGGCGATCTGGCCAGCATTGCCCACGAGTGCCGCCAACGACGACACGGCAACAAAAAAACCGAGTGAGTCAGCGGCCGTTGCCCCCAGCAGATTTGCCGCACCCAGGAGCTTCGGCGCCAAGACACATTGCAAGTCATCCGGATCAACGTTGGGAAGCAGACGATCGACCAGGACGCCGGCAGCATGGACGACACCGCGAACCGGTCCCAGTTGCTCGCGCGCCTGCGCGAGAAGTTGCTCGACTGATTCGCGATCGCAGACATCGACGCCAGGAGTCCATACCGTAGCTCCCTGAGCTCGTAGTCTGGCAACGGCAGAGGCGGATTCTCCGTTCGTTCCACTCAAGCCGCGACGACTGACCAGCACCAGTCGTCGCGCGCCGCATTCCACAAACGACTTGGCAACGGCCAGGCCAATGGCGCCTAATCCTCCGCTGATGACGTACACATCGCTTGGGTCAAGCAGCGCGGGACGCGGCCGATTGCTGTTGGCGGGTACATAGCGCGACACCCCCGGCACAAGTCGCTCGTTGTCGCGCCATGCGCACTCGAATGGAGGTGATGCTTCGCCCAAATCGTCGATCAATTGAGAAACGTCTTGCGCGACTGACGAACCGGCTAGATCGCGTAGCCGCATTTTCAGGTCGCCGCGCTCGCGCTCGGCGGCGCGCACCATTCCCCAGAGAGCCGCCGACGCCGGTTCGGCGCGGTGCGCAGCCCCCGGAACTTGCGCTGCTCGGGTGACAAACCAAATCCCAGCCGCGGCGGCGGCGTCTGCGGCAGCCATCGCCTGAAGGAGCCGTAGACTGCCAACTACTGCCAACTGCCAGCCGGCGCAGGTAGTCATTTCACGAAGTAGCTCGCCCATTGGCAACGCGGCCTCAACAATCGTCCGATGTTGTGACCACAGATGAATGACGCCGGACAGTGGTTCGCGATTTTCTGCGATGATCCGAATTAGCTGCGCGAGAGACGTCGGCGATGTGGGGTCGATATACGCCGATGCCTCAGTTTGCGAATGCCACCGGACCTGGCCATCCAACTCACGGGGGTACACGCGAATCACGCGCGAGCCGGCGGCTTGCAGCCTGGAAGCGAGCTCGGCGCCAAGGGCCGCCTCATCGTCGAACACGAGCCATAAGCCCTGGGCTAGCGGTCTCTTCTGCTTGACCGGAGAGAGCTTCCATTGAACGGTGTGCAACCAGGGAAACAATCCCGTGTCTCTTTGGTTCGGGCTATCTGACTTGTGAACCGATCGATGCTCGGCTACTTGAACGGGCGAAGCTTCTTCGGCGGTCGTTAATAGGTCGCGCCATATCCTCTGTCGCTCGAACGGATAGGTCGGCAGAGGCACTCGCTTTGATACCGCTGCGGCGAACATGTTCTCCGCAAGCAGATCGTGACCGAGGGCATACGCTTCGGCCAGCGGCCCGCATAGCGATTCCCAAGCGGAGGGACTTTGCATCGCCGGTCCAACTGCCGACTCGCCGACTTCGTCATACGCGGTGTCACCTTGCAACGGGGCCGCAATGGAGAACGTAGGACAAACACGCGCAAACAGTCTTCGCTCGTCACCCGTCTTGGTCAGCAGCACCTGTTGTAGTGCCAAGCGGCGTGACGTTCCTTCGCCGTGTTCCATCGGGCTGAAGCGCACCGCACGTTTGACCACGTCCGAGGGACTCGTGCGAGAGCGGATGCTCAGCACCTCTGATTCAACACAGTCCCGCAACTGGCGCGCTGCCATTTGCGGATTAGCGGCTGCGACTGCCAAGCGCACTGGCCAATGAGGTCGTCCGACCGCGGCGGTCCAACAGATGTCGCGCCAATGCTCGGATGACGCTTCCAAATAATCGGCAAAACGTCGCGCGAGCTCACGCAAAGCCGCACTGCTCCTCGCCGATAGCAGTAGCAGATTGGTCGCCTGGTCAGGAGCGCCCGACAACCAGTCGATGTCCACCGACGTGTCGGGCGACTCCTCGACAATGACGTGTGCGTTCGCGCCGCCGTATCCAAACGAACTCAGGCCGGCTCTTCGTGGGACGCCCGACGGAGAGTGCCACGGACGAGCGCGATCCGCAACGTAGAAAGGCGTTCCTTCGAACGAAATCGCTCGGTTCGGCTCGTCAAAATGCAGCGTGGGTGGGAGTTCTCGCGCGTTGAGTGCCGCGATCAACTTGATCAAGCCAAGAATTCCAGCGGCCGGTTCCAAATGTCCGAGGTTGGCCTTGATTGAACCGATCGCGCAGAACTGCGACTTCGCGGTGTTTGCATGGTACGCCTGCAGCAGACCCGCAATTTCAAGTGGATCGCCCAGAGCCGTGCCAGTGCCATGTGCCTCGAGCAGCGAGATTGCCTCGGCCGAAAGCCCCGCTGCGCGTAACGCGGCTTGGATGACTGCGGCTTGCGCCTTGGGATTGGGGACTGTCAAGCCGGCGGCTTGACCGCCATGATTGATCGCCGCGCCGCGAATCACCGCCAGGATATGGTCGCGATCGGCAAGGGCTAAGTCGAGCGGCTTCAGCACCACAACTCCAACGCCCTCTCCTAAGGCGTACCCGTCGGCACCTTGCGCGAACGGTCCACAGCGACCCTGCGGCGACAGTCCTCCGAATTGCTGCATCAGCCGGAAGTGCAACGGCGCCAGGCCAACCTGAGCACCGGCGACGAGAGCCATCTCGCAATCGCCACGGTGCAGACTGCTAATTGCTAGTCGCAGCGCCACCAGCGACGAACTGCACGCCGTGTCGAGCGCCAGGCACGGCCCGTGCAAGTTCAGCAGATAGGAAATCCTGTTCGCCAAGATCGACAACGTGTTGCCAGTCGCAGCATACGCCCCAAGGCGCGCAGGCATTGCCAGGAGGCGCGGCAAATACTCGCTCGCCATTCCGCCGACGAATACGCCCGCGGTCGTTCCTGCGAGTGTTCCCCCGGCATAACCTGCCGATTCGAGGGCTTCCCACGCGGTTTCCAGCAAGAGCCGTTGCTGCGGGTCCATTTCTTCGGCTTCCCGCGGAGAAAGTCGAAAGAACTGTGGGTCGAAGCAGGCAATGTCTGTCAGCAATGCCGCGGAGTACCGCCTGGCTTCAGCGCGGTCGCTCAGTTCTTCGCGGTTTGCCGCCAGCAGTGTCCAGCGCTCCGACGACACGGGAGCTACCAGGTCACGGCCTGAGCGAACTAGCGACCACAGCTCATCGAGCGAGTTGGCCCCGGGGACGCGCACGCCAACGCCAACAACGGCGATCGGCTCCTCGCTTTGTTGTTCAATTTGACCGGATTTGCGTCGCTCCGTTCCACGGTGCGGTGGCGTGCGTCGCCCGTTTGAGATTTGCGATTTGTCCGCAATCGCAAGTGCAGGTTGTTCCTTCGATGAGAAATTCGCTGCAGCATCGCCACGTCGGCTGGCCGCGATTCGCACGGCCGCATCCACGAATTGGCCACGCAGGCGATCAGTCAAGCCGGCGATGGAGCCAGCCTCATAAAGGATCGTCGGTGACAAGGTGTGGCCCAGCGCGGCCGACAGCCGACGCGCCAGGCCGACCGCGAGAATCGAATCGATGCCCAGCTCGACCACGGGACGACGCGGATCGATGCTCGTGGCTTCAGCCTCCAGCGCGTCCGCCAGCAGGCCGATCAACTGGTTCGTCAGTTCAGCGTGTTCGCCAATCCGCGGCGTGTCGGTAGCCGGCGAATCTTGCACCAGCATCTCGAACGGAGTCACAGGTTCTTTCGCGACCTGGTCGTTCGACGGGCGCGCCTCCTGATCGCTCAGCGCGAGGACGGTGCCATTCCGAGTCATCCCGTCGAGCCAGAACCGTTGCCGTTCAAAGGGGTAAGTCGGAGCCAAAACGCGACGCAAGGACGTACCCGCGTAAACCCGCTGCCAGTTAATCTCGAATCCCCAAACAAACAACTGCCCTAATGCGCACCAGAACGATACGCACGCATCCTCACGCCACACGTCGTCTCGTTCGTGATGTGCTTGAGCAGCGTTCAACGACTCATCAGCAATTTGTCGCAGGTGCACGTTCCAAAGCGATCCACTCACGCAGCCTTGCAACGCAACCAGCACGTCGGGCGGTAGCGTCTTGCGGAGTGCGCGCCACGATTCGGCGCGGGTTCGGACTTGCGCGTCAGTGTCGCTGTCATGTGTCGACGTGCGTACAGTGCCGTAGTACACCAACGAGCCCTGCAAGTGCTCGCGTTCATCCCAGTTCTGCAGATGTCTCAGGCGGTCCGCGAGTTGATCGCGGTACCGAGCGACAATTGCTACTCGGTGACTCAGCTCCGCTCGGCCGCAATTCGCTGTAAAGCACAATTCTGCTAGCGAAGGCCCGCCGGGCAGATTCAGAAACTCAAGATGGCGCTTAACCGTTGCCCGCAGCGCCGATTCGGTATGGCCAGAAAGCACCAGCAGCGCGGCGGGGGACTGCGCCACCAGCTCCGCCGGCAGCGCCCCAGTGCTCGAACGCGATGGTTCCTTGGCGCGAGCCGCGCGGCTCCTCGCAACAACTGGCGCGGCGGCGATCACCACGTGTGCATTTGCCCCACCAAAGCCAAAGGAACTCACTCCTGCAAGTCGCTGGACCTCGCTCCAGGCTCGCGGTTTGTCGACTAGGTAAAACTTCCCGCGTAGCCAGTCGAAACGCTGATTGGGTATACCGCAATGTAACGAAGGTGGGAGCGTGTGATGTTGGATAGCCAGCACGGTCTTGATCAGGCCGGCGATTCCGGCGGCCGCTTCGAGATGACCGATGGCGCTCTTCACGGCGCCGAGCGCGCAAGTGCCGGGCAACCGGCCCTCGCCACACACTGCCTGCAATGCCGCCAACTCGATGGGATCGCCTAGCGCCGTGCCAGTGCCGTGAGCTTCCAGGTAACTGATCGAGCGTGGGTCGACGCCGGCATCGCCGTACGCAGCCTCGAGCAACTTGATTTGAGCGGCAGCGCTGGGCGCGGTCAGGCCGGGCTTGTCGTGACCATCGTGGTTGACGCCCACTCCTTTTATGACGGCTAACACCTGATCGCCGTTAGTCATGGCATCGGCCAACGGCTTGAGCAGGACGATACCCACTCCCTCGCCGCGGACGTAACCGTCGGCATGGTCATCGAATGAGCAGGATCGCCCGCGCGGCGACAGCATCCCGCCATGTGCGAGGGCTTCGCTCAGCTCGGGAATTAGAATGAGATTGACGCCACCGGCTAGCGCCATCGTACACTCGCCGGCTCGCAAACTCTGGCAGGCTAAGGCCACCGCGATCAGCGACGCCGAGCAGGCGGTGTCAACTGCCAGACTCGGTCCGACGAGATTTAGCAGGTACGACGTGCGATTGGCAATCATCGCCAGCGACGTACCGGAGCCAAAATGTGGATCGTCACTCCTGCCCAGACGATCCCAGAGCCGCGCGTAATCGCTCGGCGCCACCCCGGCGAACACGCCAACGCGAGGATCCGCCAGGCGGGCGGGAGCATAGCCGGCACGTTCCAGCGTTTCCCAGGCGCATTCCAGAAAGAGCCGCTGCTGTGGGTCAATGCGTCGCGCTTCGTGAGGCGACAATCCAAACAGAGCGGCATCGAAGCCGGCGACATCGTTGAGGAAGCCCCCGTGGAGCCAAGCCCGCGGCAACTTTGTTTCGGTCTTGCCAGTCAGGCCAGCATCGCGACGGCGCCCGCCAGGGAGCGGTCCAACCACATCTCGGCCGGCAATCAAGTTGTCCCAGAAAGCTTCAGGCGAATCGGCGCCAGGGAACCGGCACGCGATTCCAATTACTGCAATGTCGTCTGACCGCGGCATCGTATCTTGCGAGACAGCAAGCTCCTTGATGCTAACGCCCCCCAAACCCGAACAACTCGATGGCAACTCGGCCGACTGATTGAACATCCGTTGCGGTGCGGAAACCGTAGAGGTGCTTGGTGCCGCGGAACTGCTCGGCACGATTTCAACGCCTGACGGGGTGGGCCGCCGGCTCTGCCATTCGGGCCGCGCAGCGAGATGCGTAGCCAGTCGAGCCAGCGTCGGTTGCAAGAAGAACTCGATCACGTCGAGATCGACACCGCTTTGCCGCGTCACTTCCACCGCGGCCTTTTTCGCCAGGATTGAATTCAGCCCTAGCTCCTGAATATTGGTTGTCACTCCAACGTCCGCCACCGCCAGCCCTAGTGCCTCCGCGACACACCGCCGCAAAAGTCGCTCGACGTATGCAGTCGGCGCTTCATCGCCTTGAGAGTTCGCTCCTTCAACAGCGCGTGTAGCTTGAGCATTTGGGGCAGCGCCACGGTCGGCACGCGCACTCTTTATCCAGAATCGTTCCCGCTCGAAGGGATACGTTGGTGCTGGCACGCGCCTTCGATCGTGGCCGACGTGCAGAACCGACCAGTCATTGTCGTGTCCCCGAACGTAGCGCTCGGCGAGCAACCTCGTTAGCGGGGTCGAATCCAGCTCTGTCGCAGAAATCTGGCGCGGCGAGTCACTGTTCGCACGTTGAGCGATGCCAATCGCGGATTGAAAGACTCCTTCAACGGAGACGTCGAGTGATTCCGTATTTTGGGAAACTGAAGCTAGTCTTTGTTTGAGCTCCTCCATTGTCCGCGCCGCGATCGCGAGTCGATGCGGAAAATGCGCGCGCCCCACTTGCAAAGTAAAGCACAGGTCGGCGAGCGAGTCGTCGGGAAGGTCCGCTTTGCGAAAACTATCGACGAGTTTGCCTAGCGATGCGTCGTTGCGTGCCGAGAGCACGAAGAGATGCTCCGTCGGCTGAGCTTCGCGCGCAATCGAATTCTGGAGGGGTGCCTGCTCTAAAATGACGTGAGCGTTTGTGCCACCGAATCCGAACGCGCTGACACCTGCCCTGCGTGGTCCAGCGGTATGAGTCCAAGCACGCGGACGATCGAGCAAGTAGAACGGGCTGCCCTCGAGGTCGAGATGTCGACTCGGCGTAGACAAGTTCAGAGTCGGCGGCAATTCGCCGTGGGCAACGGACAAGATTGCCTTCAACAGGCCGGCCGCACCCGCGGCTGGCTCTAAATGACCGACATTGGGCTTCACCGAACCAAGCGCGCAGCGTTGACGGCGCCGATTGCCTCCAAAGATCGTCGTGAGCGCTTCGACTTCGATTGGATCTCCAAGTGCGGTACCAGTGCCGTGCGCTTCGATGAAACCGACTGAATCGGGTGAGACACCGGCCGCCTGATATGCCTTTTGGAGGAGTTCGGCCTGAGCACGGCCATTGGGGGCAGTCAACCCGTTGGTGTGTCCATCCTGGTTTACGGCCGTGGCCCTGATCACGGCCTGGATCGTATGGCCATCTCGAATGGCGTCAGACAGTCGCTTCAAAGCGAACAGCACAACGCCCTCGCCTCGTGCGAAACCATTCGCGCGGTCATCGAATGGTTTCGTTCGCCCATCCGGGGCAAGCATCCCGGCCTGGCTATAGTCGATCCACACTTCGGGCTCGAGCAGCACTTGGGCGCCCCCTGCCAAGGCCAGAGAACACTCTCCCGCGCGCAGCGATTGCGCTGCCAGGTGGATCGCGACCAGTGATGAAGAGCACGCCGTGTCGACGGCGAGACTCGGTCCACGAAGGTTCAAGAAATAGCTAAGCCGATTGGCAGTGATCGAGAGAAAGTTCCCAGTTGCGGCGTGCCCACCAAGGAGATACGTGTCGCTGGCGACTCGGTTGAAGTATTCGCTCAGAATGACGCCGACGAAAACACCCGCGTCAGAACCGGACACCGCTTTGCCGGCCAATCCAGCTTGTTCAAGTGCCTCCCAGCCGACTTCGAGCAAGAGTCGCTGCTGCGGGTCCATTCGCTCCGCCTCGTACGGCGAAACACCGAAGAAGCGCGCGTCGAACCGATCCACCTGATCTAAGAAACCACCCCACTTTGAGATCGATTTTCCCGGCTGCCGCGGATGCGGATCGTAGAAGTCTTGGCTTAACCAGCGTTCCGCGGGAATCTCGCGAATGGCGGTTTTTCCGCAACACAAGTTTTCCCAGTATTCCGCCGGTGAATTCGCGCAGGGGAGTCGGCAAGCCATCCCGACAATCGCGATTGGTTCGTCGACCGAACGCCGCGGCGCGATGGGCTGTTCGGCAAGCTGAGTGGATCGATTCTCGATTGTTGATTCTGATCGACGCGCTGTGCTTGTTGGCTCGCATTGACTTTCAGTCGGAGCGCTGCTTGCTTCCCAGCCTGCTGCCGCTACCGGCGCGTCTCCTGCCAAATGCGCGGCAAGTGCCACTGGCGTGGGAAAGGCGTAGAGCAGCGACGGCGACAGCGGACGCGCCAGCCACGTCTGCAGCCGTTCAACCAGTTCGACAACTCCGAGCGAAACAAGTCCATAGCTGGCGAACGACTGCCGAACATTGATCGCGGCCGCCGGGAGCCCTACTATTTCAGCCAAACACTTGCAAAGCCAATTGCCGATCTCCGCCGCGTTTGGGGTAGGGGAATCGTTACCAACATTGCTCTGATGCTCCGTTGCCAGCGCGCCGATTCGAGATTCTTCATCCGGTGACGCCAACGACCATGCACGCCCAAAGTACATGCGACGGCAAAGCGATCGTTGTTTCTTCCCACTCGATGTCTTGGCCAACTCACCAGGTGAAATGAAGACCAGGTCGTGCACTGCTAAATCATGGTTTAGCGCAACTTGTTCGCGAATCGTGCTAGCAATCTGAGTTGTTTCGTCGGGTGGCACTTTCGACTCGGCGACGAGCACGAGCTTCTCCTCGCCGTCGACGTTGATCGAGAATGCGACCGTGCCGCCGGCCCGCAGCGCCGGATGACATCGCTCGACAGTCTCCTCGATATCTTGCGGATAATAGTTGCTGCCGTGGACGATGATGAGATCCTTGATTCGTCCGCCGACAAACAATTCACGATCGCGCAAAAACCCTAGATCGCCCGTGCGCAGAAATGGGCCACTGTCCGAGTCAGTCAATCGCGCTTGGAAAACTGCATCCGTCTCCTCGGGACGATTCCAGTAACCAGCGGCCACGCTAGGGCCTGCGACCCAAATCTCTCCTTGACCGCCGGCGGCACAGACACGACGAGTCACAGGGTCGACGATCTCGACGCTGAGGTTGTCCAGTACCTCGCCGCAGCCAACGATCGCTGAACCGCTTTGCGGCAATAGCCGATCCAAGCTCGGAGACCGCCCTGCGCGCTTGTACGAGACTATGAGCGTTCCTTCCGCCAAGCCATAGACGGGACAGAACGACTCCGCTCGAAACCCGCAGGGAGCGAAAGCCTCGATGAATCGCTGGGCGGTGGCAGCGTGAATCGGCTCCGACCCATTGCCCGCGGCGCGCCAACTGCTGAGATCCAACGACTCGCGTTCCACTGCGGTCGTTTTGGCCACTGCCATCGCGAACGCAAAATTCGGCGCCTGGCTATGCGTTGCCCGAAATCGCGATATGGCCGACAACCAGCGCAGCGGACGCTCGACAAACGCCAGCGGCGCGAAGAACCAACAGGGAAAGCCGCTGAACACCGGCTGCAGAAGTCCTTCGACGAGCCCATAGTCGTGGAAGTACGGCAGCCACGTCACCGTGCGACAATCGGGACCGTACGGTGAGGCACTCGCGATCGCCGCGGAATTCGCCATGAGGTGACGGTGTTCCACCATCACGCCCCGTGGAGCAGTCGTTGATCCAGATGTGTACTGAAGGTAGGCCAACGACGTCGCCTGGAGCGAAATGGGTCGATAGTCGGCCGCGGCGTCTCGCGGTACTGAGTCAGTCGCGAGCTTGTCTGCAAATGGAGACCCGCCTTGTGTCTCGGCAACTTCCTCGAATAACGCAAGAGAGTGCTTCGTGGTCAGCAAATAACGGCAAGCGGCGTCATCGGCGATCGCCTGCAAGCGATCCAAGGTTCTTCGCAGGCGGCGACGCTCGGGGAGGGGCGCTGGAATGGCAATCACCCCGCTGTAGAGACAACCGAAATACGCCGCAAGCAATTCCAGCCCTTGCGGATAGGCGAGTAGCACCCGGTCGCCTGGACGCGTATGGCGTTGAAGTGATGCCGCGACGGCGCGGGCAGCCTGATCAAGCTCAAAATAAGTCCACTGCCCGTTAATCGCCTCGCCATCAGCAAGAAACGAATAGGCAAGTTGGTCGGGCTGGTGGGCAGCCCGGTAGCGCAGGACGTCGACAATTGTCGCGGCGCCGGCAGGGTCGAATGCAGAGGTCTTCATGCCGTGGGCGGAAGGACACCGCCCCTCGAAAAGGCTGAAATCGCAGGCGTACAGGCCACGCCGGGTCGCGATAGTCTGTACGGCCCCCACGCCTGAAAAGACGAGAGATGCGGCGCGAAATGTCTACTAAATCGATGGTACGTGAGCCAAACCAGTGTTGCAATCGACTGCAATCTAGGCTGAGTGGTGTCATACGCCCGTCGGCCTAAGGCATCACCATCGTTAGAATTGGAGCGTGCCGGTCCCGTTATTTTCTTGGATTTGGCGGCCTGCCTGACTACGCTAAGACAGTGGGCTGAATCTCTGGCAATTCCGCCTCGGAATGGGAACAGTTCGAGGGAGGGTCTAGTCGATGCGCTGCAACCGTCGTTCGTACCTTGTTGCACTGCTTCTATTTAGCCTCTCGGCCGCGAGCGTCTCGAGCGCGGTAGGCGCCGGCCGGGCAAAATCTCGCCCTGCGACGAAGCCCAAAGCCGAAGACGTCGAGTTCTTCGCCGCCATCGATGCAGGCCAACTCAACGTTCAATTCATCCCGCGAGACTCGCGGGAAGCGCGGGTGATCATCAAGAACAACACCAAGAAACCGCTCAATGTCCGCCTGCCCGACGCCTTCGCCGCAGCCCCTGTCCTCGCCCAAGGGGCCCCTCCAGGGCTCGGCGGTCGTCAACCGGGTGGCGCGGGCGTCGCCGGTGGCGCGCAGCCCATGGGTGGCGGCATGGGCGGCATGGGCATGGGCGGCATGGGCATGGGCGGCATGGGAATGGGCATGATGAATGTCCCGCCCGAGAAGATCGCCAAGGTTAGGGTGCCGTGCGTCTGCCTCGAGCACGGCAAGCCAGAACCTCGCCCGACAATTCCGTACGAGATCCAGCCGCTGAAATCCTACAGCGATAACCCCAAGCTGCATGAATTGATGAAGCTGTTTGGTCGTGGCGGGGTGTCGCAGCGCGCTGCCCAGGCCGCGACATGGTACATCGCCAATGGCATGAGCTGGGAGATGTTGGCCGCCAAGGAGATCGAACACATCGGCGCGCCGAACGAACCCTACTTCTCGCAGGTGGAGATTGCCGTCGCGATGGAATTGGTCGCCGCAGCTAGCCGTGCCGCTCTCGACCACGAAAAGCCGGCACCTATCGAATCTCAGGATCCCACGGCCGAATAGTCTACTTTGCGAGAGCTAGGCTGCGTCGTGGCCCCGTGGTACTTCAGTTTGGTCGGCTAGTTGTCGCCGCTCCAGACGTAGTCGCTGATGCGCGACTTCGATTTCCTGGTGTAACTGCCTTAGTACCGCTTCGCGTTCGCCGAGCCGCGCCTCGCGTCGGCGATAGTTTGAACCGATGGCTTCCCTTGCTTCTGCCAACGCCTGCTGCCAGGCGTCGCCCGGCAGGCTGCGCGCAAGATCAGCCGAGAGCTGTTGAACCGCCAGCCGCAAGTGGAGCAGTTCCGTTTGTTCGGCGGAAACCGTGTCGCGCAGAGCTTCCAGCTCGGCGTATCGCTCGCGGATCGTCGTCCGTTGTCGATTGCAGTCGCGCCAGTGCCGCTCCAGTTGTCGCTGTAACCGCTGGTGCTTCTCGTTTAGTCGACGTCGGGCCAGTTTCAGGCGGGCCGCTAATCGCAGCCTCCGCGGTTCCAATGCACGCTCGCGTGCGGCCAACCGTGCCTCGGCTTCGATGAGATTGATCTCCCAGCCGGCTAAATGGTCGGCGCTCAGCGCCGTTCTCCGTTCGATCGCCCCTGAATTCGCCGAACGCTCGCGGTCAGCATCCGCACGTGCGCGGGCGGCGGCGATCTCCAATTCGGCGCGTTGCTCAGCAATAGCCTGGCGATCCAACTCGATGGCAACGAAGGCTGCCTCTCGCTCGCGATCAATCTCCGAGCGTTGGTGCTCACCTGTCGCGGCAGCGGCCGCCAGTGCGTCATTCTGTCTCACGAGCTGCTGCTCACGTTCGTCGAGTTGAATTACCAGATCAAGTAGCCTTTCTTCTCGATGATTCAAGTCTTGGCGCGTTGCTTCGAGGTACGCCTCGGTCGCGGCGATTCGTGAACTGTGGTCGCTCAAGCTGCGTTCACGCTTCGCTAGTTGCGTTTCCCGCGAATCCAAGACAGCTTCGCGTTCGCTACAATTCAATCGCGCGCGGCGTTCCTCGTTGTCCAATTCGGCGAGTCGCGCATTCAGCTCCGCTTCACGATGGTCGAGTTGTTGCTGTCGCGTGCCGAAATAATTCGCTAGTTGGCGTGCCTGACAGCGTAACTGTTCACGAAGCGAGGCCGGATCATCGAGAACGTCGGCACAGCCGATTGTCGTGGCGGCCGATTTGCCGTCGAGCTGCGATGGTGAAGCCGCCCGGGTCCACAACTCGTGAGGCGGATCGACGCGCGTGGAGAGGGAGCGCCGCCTGGTAACGTCCACGCTGATATGGGTTTCGCCGGTTGCGCTGCTTGCCGCACTTTGCGAGAGGGCGCGATGCGACTGTGAAACACTCGAGACGTCAGGCGACTCACTCGCCTGGGTAAGCGGATCGCCTGGCGGCTGGTTGCGGCCTGAAGTCACTATCTTTTTCCCAGCCGGTGGAGATTACCCGGTGGGGATCATCGGCAGTCTGACCTCCGAAAGTTGACTGCCGAGTCCGACAGCTAGCAGACGACAGCGAACCAGGCAAAACCGAGGGCACCGGTAGGATCACGCCTTGGCGGCGTCAAGCGCTTCTTGCAACTGAGCTTTGGGACGCACGCCGACGAACTGGTTCACGGGCCGGCCGCCTTTAAAGACGATCAACGTCGGAATGCTAGCGACGCTGTAGTTCATCGCAGTGCGCTGGTTGTCGTCAACGTTGACCTTGCCAACCTTAACCGATCCGGCGTACTCGGCAGCCAGTTCTTCGACCAGCGGTGCGATCATCCGACAGGGGCCGCACCAAGGCGCCCAAAAATCGACCAGCACCGGCTGGCTCGATTTGAGCACTTCGCTGTCGAAATTGCTGTCAGTAAATTCGATGACGTTAGCGGCCATCGCGATGATCTCCTGGCGGCGGAACGGCTCGTGCTCTTGGCAGGGTCGCGGCAAGCACGCCGAACCAACAAAGTTGACCAAGCACTCACTCGGAAGTTATTGCCGAGGAGGACTGGACGATCAGTTTGGCGAATTATAGGGCGACCCCGCAGGCAGTCAACCAACGTCTGCGGCCGCTGCAGTGAAGTCCTTCGACGTAGTCTGATTGCAAAGATTGTGCCGTGAGACAGCGCATCTTCCGTAGCCGCGTCGCGAGACACTGCGTTCCGAGGGCTTCGCAAATTCTTGTCATACGGTCAGGCGCGCGAAAGCGTTGTGAACTCGTCCAACGTGAGCGTGGTCAATTCGCCGTCTTGTCGCTCGAGGACGATCACGTCGCTGAATACAGTATCGTCGCCGTGTCGGCGAAAATGCAATCCGTGTCGGCGCCGATCCAGGCGCACCACCCGGCCGATCGTCGTGGTCGTCCAAGTCCGCTGGCCAACCTTGACCTGATGGGTGATTTGCACGCGATCGCCAGGCTGCAGTTCGGCAATCAGCTCGCGGCTAGTGGCGTCGGCGGCAGAAACCGGCAACATGCAAGTTCACTCCCGAACTGGAACTGGCTCGCGCGTTTGAACATGTCGCGCAACTCATACTTCCTTGGCGTCGATCCAAGTCATCAAACTGCGTAGCCGTCGCCCCACGTCTTCAATGGGGTGGGCGCGCTCGCGCCGCCGCGTCGCTTTGAACGAGGGGGCGTTGGCTTTGTTCTCGAGGAGCCACTCCCGCGCGAATTGCCCACTCTGAATCTCGGCCAAGATACGCTTCATTTCGGCCCTGGTCTCCTCCGTGACGATCCGCGGTCCACGGGTGTAGTCGCCATACTCAGCGGTATTCGAGATGCTGTACCGCATGAAGTTCAAGCCGCCGCGATACATCAGGTCGACGATCAGCTTTAGTTCGTGCATGCATTCGAAATAGGCCATCTCGGGCTGATAGCCAGCCTCGACGAGGGTCTCGAAGCCAGCCTTGACCAACGCACTGACGCCACCGCAGAGCACGGTCTGTTCGCCGAACAAATCTGTCTCGGTCTCCTCGGCAAACGTGGTCTGAATCACGCCGGCGCGCGTCCCGCCGATCCCCTTGGCGTAGGCCAATCCCAAGGCGAAGGATTCCGGACTCGCCTCTTCGCTGACGGCGATCAGACAGGGGACGCCGCCACCGCGCTCAAATTCGGCGCGCACCAGATGACCCGGTCCTTTCGGCGCCACAAGCACAAGGTCGACGTCGCGAGGCGGTTCTACCTGCCCGAAGTGCACGTTGAAACCATGCGAGCACATCAGCAGGTTGCCCGGCTTGAGCTGCGGCCGGATATGTTGTCGATAGACGTCGCCTTGCAGTTCATCGGGGATCAACACATTGATGAGGTCGCCCTGGGCGGTTGCTTCCTCGGCCGAGACCGGCTTGAAACCATCTTTGACCGCGGCGTCGTAGTTCGCGCTTCCCGGGCGCTGGCCGACGATCACTTTGCAACCGCTGTCGCGCAGATTAAGAGCGTGGGCGTGGCCCTGCGAACCATAGCCGATAATGGCGATGGTCTTGTTCTTCAACAGCGCGAGATCAGCGTCGTTGTCGTAGTAGATCTTGGCGGTCATCGAAGGATTAGTCCTGCGGAGATTGAAGGGCGAGAGACGGTACCCATTGTGCTAGAACAGAGTTTCTTATGTCTCGTTGCCGGCGCGTTCTGCCTGCTGTCGGCAATGGCTACGGACCATAGCGATGCGACCGGTGCGCACGAGCTCCACAATGCCGAAGGGGCGCATCAAGTCGACGAACGCCGCCACACGGCGTTCCTGACCGGCGATCTCGATGATCACTTCTTCGCTGCCGACATCGACGATGCGGCCGCGGAAAATCTCGGTGAGCTCCTTGATCTGACTGCGCGGCCCGCCAGCGGGCGCCTTGACGCGGATGAGCATCAGATCGCGTTCGACATAGTCCTGCGAGCTGATGTCGTCCACGCGGACGACCGTGACGATCTTGGCCAGTTGCTTGCGCACCTGGTCGAGTTGGTTGTCGTCTCCCAGCACGACGAACGTCATGCGCGACAGGTTGGCATCCTCGGTCTCGCCGACCGCGAGGCTGTCGATATTGAAGCCCCGCGAGGCCAGCATGCCCGATATGTGCGCCAGCACCCCCGGTCTGTTTTGCACCAAAGCCGAGAGTAAATGCCGCATAGACACGCTTCCGCCAGGCGCCGCCGAGCGGACATCAAGAAAAGGTGGTGGATTGGAAAGTGGAGCCCAGGCGATTCGGCTCACTTGGGGGGCAGGACAGCTACGACCGCCTGACGGTTCACTTCGCCGCCGGTTTCGCCGGCAATGTCCTAAACCGAAGTCCAGATAATAGTAACCTCGCTGACGCGTCACAAGGGTTGGAATCATGACGGCGAACGGCCGCGGGAGCGCCGTTAAGCAGCGCGCAGCGGCAGGTTCGTCGCAGCGCGCTTCGATTCGGGTTCGTTTCGTCGTGTCTGGCTCGTGTCTGGCGCGCCTCCCGCCACTTCGCCAACGAAAGCCCATGCGCCCGACTCCGTCGACCGATCGCGCGCAACGCGATCCGCGCAAAATGGCTGCCAAGTCGTCGAAAACTCGTGCAACTACTGCGTTTAGGCCCCGTGGCAAACTTTGCCGGTTACGGGGAGCGTGTCGAATTTGCCCGAATCTCTCCAAATAGCGATGTTTCGGGCCGAACCAAGAAGAAGGGTGGTAACGACTGCGCACGACGCTGCTGGGAGATCGCTCACCCGACTTCCAGTTCGACTTTCACCTTACCAAATGGCTTTTGTCGCGGCTGGCTCCCACGAACATCGCCTTGCCAGGGTTGGTGCTCGAGTCTGATGGTTCACTCGAAATTGACCTTCCGCTCCGCTGTCTGTTGCCTCGCGGCCTGGGCCTGTTGCGGCAGTGCTTTCGGGCAACCCGCGACCAATCGGCAGTTCGCGTCGTCGCCAGGCAGCATCACGTCCGAGCCTGCAAATGCGGTCACATTGATTCCGGCTGCCGCTGGGGCAGGCACGCAGCATCGTTCCACGCCCGGCAACGCTGGCATCGATCCGCGACATCAAGCCGCACGGGTGCCAGCCTACAGCGGCACGACGGTCAGTGTTCCAGCAAGCGGCCGTACCGCGCCGGTCCAGCCCGTGCACTGGTCGACCGAGATGGCCATCGATGCCGGAATGTACCCAGGCAACAACTTCGACTTTGAGCAGTCGATGCACAGCAAGGGGAGCTTCGGGTACGGTCCGGCCGCATCGTCGTGCGCCAGCGGATGCGGTCCCGGCAGTGTCTGGAACGCCGCCGTGGCGGCTTCGGCCTGCGGATGTCTGTGGGACGAGTGCTACGACGGCTGGTCGGTGGTCGGGCGTTGGAATGTGTTGGCTGATTCTTTGATGCTCAAACGCAATCAGTCGCATAGCGTGCCCTTCGCGACGTTGGATAACAGCGAACGCGTCGTGCTCGCGACCCGCGTGCAAGACTTTCCGTTCCGACCGGCGATGCGACTCGGCGTGGGCGTGCCGCTGAGCCCGCGACTGCGAATCGAAGGGCTCTACTTTGGCCTGGCCAACTGGACGGAAACCGCGGCGGTCCGCGACGCCACGACGAACTCGCTGGGTGGCACCGGCAATCTGTTCTCGCGGCTGTCGAACTTCGGCAATCCGGCTTCGACAGCGCTGGATTACAACTCGCTGGCGTCGTTCGCATATTACAGCGCGCTGGACAACGCCGAATTCAATCTGCGGCATCGTCTGCCGACACCTCCCTATGTCGAGGCGTCGCTGTTGTTCGGCGGCCGCTATATCAGCGTGCGCGAACGACTCAGTTTCGGTACGCACTCGAACGTGCCGACGTCGAACCTGGTCGAAACCCGCACGCAGAACGATATGGTCGGTTTGCAGATCGGCGGGGCATTGAACGTGCCGGTCCATTGGGGATGGTGGTTCCAGGGGGAAATCAAAGGGGTATTGATGCAGAACTCGGCGTCGCAGGCGACGGCGTACACCCACACAGACACCAGCGGCGAGACGACTTACCTCGGTAACAAGTCGAGTAAGGTCGCCACCTACGCGGGCGATCTGGCGCTGTGGCTGAGCTACCAGTGCACCCCCCGCTTCGTTGTCCGCTTCGGCTACCAGGCGTTCTGGTTCGACGGGCTGGCGCTGGCGTCGCAGAACGTGGAGCGGAACATCAATATCCTGACGCTCGGGCCAGCGCAACTCTTGCACGGCGGCCGCGTGGTCTATCACGGACCCTCGGCCGGCGTCACATTTTCTTGGTGAACACGCTTGCGGCGATCTGTGGCACCTGGCGACCTTCATGCCAGGCCGGCGTCGTATGTGGGGTGTGCGTCAAACTCTTCTCCCAACTGGGGGTCCCCCAGAAAAAGTTTGCCCGGGAATTTGCGTCCGGGTGCGTCCGGGTGTCTTCATGTTGGACCGTAAATCGAATAGAGGGCACAACTTGGGTCGAATGTAACATCGGACAGTTTGCGTCCGGGTGATCGTCCGGTTTGCGTCCGGGTCGACATTTTGCGTCCGGGTAGGAGCCTCGCGCGAAGGCGCCAAGAATGCAGGTTGCTGCTTATCCGCAGATTTCGCAGAAGACGCAGTTTAGCGAGAGGCAAAGACAACGAGAACTCATCCGTGGAATCCGGTGTGCCAGGCAAAGCTTGGTTGTTCTTGTCAGTTGAAAGGTACTGATCATGGCACTTGCTCGTTCACCAT
>JAIESQ010000145.1 GCA_019745975.1 Pirellulales bacterium | reverse complement strand
TCACCGCCGCCCTCGAAGCCCACTTCACCGGCCAAAAAACGCCCTCACTCCTCCCCAGGGTGTGAACGGTTACCCTTCGCGTTCCTCGCCACGACTCCCGCCATTCCACCCAATTCCTCCGGATCGAGTTTCTGACACGGACAACTACACTCGGTTCCGTCGCCCACGAATAAACGAAATGGCAAAGTAGATAGCGGTGTATGTGAGTGCGGGCACGCATCCTAAGTCAAGTAGCAAAGGTGTCCACCACAGCTTGTTTAGCGGTGCATATGGTGATAGGGCGCATCCAACTGCCACCAGCGCTCCACCGACGATCGGAATATACGACGCGTGTACTCGGTTGATTAAACACACGGCAGCAGTCCAAAGGTTCCCAGCGACTATCCATCCTCCGAGGACCAGCGCAACAATTGACAAAACACTCTGGATCATTGTTGGCACGCCTTACGGGGTAGGAATTCCGGGACCAACATAGATTCTCTGGCCCAAGATGCCTTTGGGAATACCGAATGCTCCACCGGGCCATTCGAGTGTAGAAGGCGGAACAGCAAACTCTTGACCGCATCCGAACGGTGCGAATTCGTTTCGAAACACAGGATCCCAGGGCTGCCACTTACCCGACCACGTGTAGTTCCACCAGTCCGCCGGACCTCTCATAACCCAGTCATTGGTTTCAAGTCCAGGTCGGCCCCATCTGCTCACCGGAACCAGTGCATTTGGCGCCACCTCTGCCGTGGCGGCGCCTTCGGCAACGGCCGCTCCCTCCGCAAGAGCACCTCTCGCGGCCATTGCTTCGAGCGCGGCAAGTGCAAATTGCTCTAACCCAACGGCGGTGAGCACCAATTGCACGGTACCGAGAATCCCTTGAGCAGCGCGTTCGAGGGGAGACAACTCCGCACCTGTGATGACATCTGTTCCCTCGCAGGCGTTGTCAATCTGATAGACACCGACGATTTGGCCGATCAACGTGCCCCAATAGGCGTAGTAGCGCTCGTAGGGTCCGAGCGTTTGCACGTTGTCCCAAAGTTGATCTTCTATTTCCGGCACCGGCGGATCGTAGCCGCCAATCGTGTCCAGCATTCCAATTGGAGTGTCGACATCCAACGGCACCTTTGGGCCGGATGGCTCCGTGCCCAACGGATCAACGCCGTTCGTCGGAGAGTTGCCAAGATACCGTCCGAGATCGTAGTCGGCGCCGGCAAAACCGATCCGGTCGACGCTCGTCCAGCGCCCGGTCGGTGCATCGTAGATGCGCGTCGCAGACACGTGTTGCTTGATCGCGGGATCATAAAGCAGCTGCGCCCAGAGAATCATCGTGGCGGCGGTCGTCGGCGAATGGCTGGCATCGAACACCGCCATGTTGCCATACGGATCGTAATCGATCGTCTGCTTCAGCGCGCCGTCGTTGTAGAGCACGACCCGCGTGCTGCCGAGTCGATCAGCCAGCAGCCAATTCACGACGTCTGTGCCGCTGGCGCCGACGTTTTCCTGCGCGAACACCTGGTCAATCGCGGCCAAGTAACGGTGCTGAAGCGTCGGCGCAGTGCTGCCCGTTCCATCCGTATCGTGAAAATCGTAAATGACGAAACGGGATAGGCCATCGTAGACGAAATGGTCGCTCGTCGCGGTGCCCCCGGTTGGGGTGACTGTTCTCACGCTGCGACGGTCAAACGCGTCGTACAAATACGCGACGATCTGCGTCGTCGTGCCGCTGTTATTCTTGTTCGTCACCTTGACCAGGCGATTTCGATTGTCCCACTCGTAGAGAATCGTGTGGTCGTCCGCCGACGCACTGCTGATCCGCACTTTCTGAGTGACATTGCCTTCGTGGTCATACGTGTAGTTGAACAGGCCATCGCTGGTCAGCTCGTTGTTATCGTCCGGCGTGCCATAAGTCACCGAGCCATTGATATCGTCGACGTCCTCGCGATTGCCGGCGTCGTCGTAGCCGTACTCATTATTTTCAGTGGTGCCGGCGGTCGAGCTGCTGCCGCTGACGGTGTAGGGCGTGTGCGTGTCGCCGGTGAGTTGGCCGCGTGGATCGTAGGCATAGTCGTGCACGCCATCCCATAAGTACCAACTGGAGCCGCCGCCGCCTGCGGCCAGGCCTTCGGTCTTCTCCTTCTTAAGCGAGCTGTCGGCAAAGTACTCAGACTTGAGCAGCGTCTGCGTCTGTGCGGTGCCGCTGATGGAAGGTTTGTGCTGGATAATGTAGACGCGGTTCTGACCGTCGTAATAGTTGTAGGTCTGGGCCACTTCGGCGCTGCTGCTGGCCGTGCTGGCTGCGTAGCGATGCACATCGAGCACCTGCGACAGGTTGTTGTAGGCGACCGTCACCAGCTTGCTGGAAACGCCGCTGCCAGTTTGCTTGATGCTCTCTAGCCGGCTGAGCTTGTCGAACGTGCGATCGATCGTGTTGTCGGTCGCGTAGCCCGAGCCGGAATTGAACTGCGCCACGGTGCTGGTGCGATTGCCAGCCACGTCGAACGAGTTGATCAGTTTGGTATTGGGCAGCGACTGCGGCCCGAGGTGGAACTGGTTGTACGCCTGGCCAAGCTTGTCGTAATAAAAATAGTCGCCGATGGTTTTCGACGTGTCGAGAACGCCGCCGGAGTAAGTGTAAACCACGCCGCTGGTGAGATTGCCCGCCAGGTCATAGCCGTAGTTGACGAGGTAGTCGACCTGCGTGGTCGTGGCGTCGGCGTACCAGATTTCGCTCGTCTGCCGATTGAGCTTGTCGTAGCCGTAGACAGTCTCGCGGCGGTTGCGATCGACGAGCGTCGTGAGATTGCTGGCTGCGTCGTAGGTGTACGTGCGCGTGTAGCCGGTGCTGCCGTTGTAATTCGTGTCGGTCGACAGGCGATTCAGCCCGTCAAAGACGAAATCGGTCTCGTTGCCGACGGGATCGGTGAGCCGGGTGCGGTTGCCCGCTTTGTCGTACTCAAAGAGCGTTTCGGGACCGGTGGCGCTACCCCCCGAGCCAGGCTCACGAATCTCGATCAGTTGGTTGCGGCCGTCGTAGACGTACGCCGTGTGATTGAGCGTGCTGGTGGCGGTATTCGGCGGCGTGATCACCTCGACGACGTTGCCCACGCCGTCGTAGACCGTGGTGGTCTCGGGGCCGCCGGTGCTGCCGCCGCCGGAGGGGTTCGGTTCGCGGACCAGCGTCTGCCGGTCGCGATTGTCGTAGCCATAACTGGTCACGTGCGCCAGCGGGTCGGTGACGCTGGTGAGCCGCGAGTTCTTGTCGTAGGCGTAGATCGTGGTCGGCGAGCTCGTGTTGCCGGGCGTGGGGCTGGTGGGATCGGCGGCCGCGCCGGTCGACGCATTCGCCTCGGTCATCGCGGCCACGCGGCCCAGCGCGTCGTAGGCCCAGCGGGTTTCGGCCGCCAGCGGGTCGGTGAGCTTTTTCAACTGGTTGTCGGCGTAATACTCGTAGGCCGTCGTGGGGGACGTGGTATTGCCGGGCGTCGACGTGGCCGGATCGGCGGCGCTCCCTGAGCTGGCGTTGGCCTCGGTCATGGTGATGAGGCGACCCAGCGCGTCGTAGGCATAGCGGGTCTCGGCCCCCAGCCCGGCCGAAACGGTGCCAGCCGTGCGCGAGAAGAACTGCCGCCGGCTCAGCATTTTCGTTAAATCGTCGGCCAGCATGGCGTTATTCCTTGGTCACAGTTTCGTCGAGATTCAACAGCACGCTGGAGACGATGCTCCAGGCGGCCAGTTCCGTCGCGTCGAGCTCGGCGTTACGCGGCGCTTCGCCCACGGTGAGCAGTTGCTCGGCCAGCGCGGGCGCGGCGCGATACTTCGCCAGTTGTTCGTCGAACAACGCCGTGAGCACTTCGGCCTGCCGCGCGGTCGGCTGGCGGCCCAACACTTGTCGATAGACCCAAGCCATTCGCGCGGCGGCACCGGCTGGCGCTTCGATCATGATCCGCTCAGCCAGTTTGCGCGACGCCTCGACATACGTGGGGTCGTTCATTAGCACCAGCGCCTGTAGCGGCGTGTTCGTGCGTGCCCGGCGCACGGTACACGTTTCTCGATCGGGCGCGTCGAACGTCACCAGCGTCGGCGGCGGCGAGGTCCGCTTCCAGTAGGTGTACATCGTGCGGCGATAGAGATCGGCGCCGTGGCTCTGCGTGTAGGTTTGCGCGGTCCAGTTGGCCCCATCCTCGCGCGAGGCCAACTCTTCCCACAAACCGGGAGGCTGATATGGCGACACGCTCGCCCCGCCGATCTGGCGATTCAACAGGCCGCTCACGGCGAGCGCCTGGTCGCGAATGAACTCCGCCGGCAAACGCAGCCGCGGCCCGCGGGCCAGCAGCCGATTCTCGGGGTCGTGCGACCACTCGTCGCCCAACATCTGTGACGACTGCCGATACGTGGCCGACGTGACGATCAACCGCACGAGATGCCGCACGTCCCAGCCCGACGACACAAACTCGCTCGCCAGCCAGTCGAGCAATTCGGGGTGCGAGGGCAATTCCCCTTGCGAACCGAAATCCTCGGCCGTCTTCACCAGGCCCGTGCCGAAGAACATCTGCCAGTAGCGGTTGACGATCACCCGCGACACCAGCGGGTTCTCAGCGGCCACCAGCCAGCGAGCCAGCCCCAGGCGATTACCCGGCGCGCCGGGCGGTAGCGCGGGCAAGCTCGCAGGCACCGCCGGAGCGACTTTTTCGCCAAGCTTGTCGTACTGACCGCGCATCCGCACGAACGTCTCGCGCGGTTCGGCGAGCTCTTCCATCACCATGGCGGTCGGGATCTGCCGATCGAGTTCGGCTTGCAGCTTCTTGGCGGCCGCCAATTGCTCATTGAGTTGCTTAATCTCGGGCGAGACTTGCTCGCGATAGTGCTTGCGCAGCAAGGTCTGCTGATCCGCCGTGCGCTTCTCGGCCGGCAAAGCCAGCGCGGCGCGCACCTCAGCGGGCAATGATTCGCTGGCCGGCGCGGTGAGCGTCGCAGCGGTCGCTAGTTCCCATGCCGCTTGCGCCGCGTCAACTTCAGGCAAGGGGCCCGCCAATTGCTGGCCGAGCCGCTCGGCTTCGGCTTTCAGGCGAGTCGATTCGGCCTCCTGCTCGGGCGATGGGAGTCGCACCAGCGGCCGGGCGTTCCCTTTCGAGCCATCAAGCCCGCTCTCCGGCACGTTATAGAAAAACGCGTAGAGCTGGTAATACTCGCGCTGCGTTACGGGATCGAACTTGTGGTCGTGGCACTGGGCGCAGGCGATCGTCAGTCCGAGCCACACCGTGGCCGTCGTGTTCACGCGATCGACGATGTAGGCGTTGTGATACTCCTCGGGGATCGCCCCCCCTTCGAAGTTGATCATGTGATTGCGGTGGAAGCCGCTGGCCACGCGCTGTTCGACCGTGGCGTCTGGCAGCAGATCGCCCGCCAACTGTTCGACGGTGAACTGATCGAACGGCAGATTGCGGTTGAAGGCGTCGATCACCCAGGCGCGCCACCGCGTCATGTCGCGCCCGCTGTCGATGTGGTAGCCGTGCGTGTCGGCAAACCGCGCGGCATCGAGCCATTCAAGGGCCAGCCGCTCGCCGTGGTGCGGCGACTGAAACAATCGTTCGACTACGCGCTCGTAAGCGTCCGGTCGATTGTCGAGCAGAAAGGCGTCGATCTCTTCGACGGTCGGCGGCAAGCCGGTCAAATCCAAGGTCAGGCGGCGGATCAAGGTCGTGCGATCGGCCTCGGGCGCGGGGCGCATGCCCGCCTGCTCCAAGCGCGACACAATGAACTGATCGATGGCTCCGCGCGGCCAGGCGGTGTTGTTAACCGTGGGCGGCTCGGGGCGCCGCACCGGTTCGAAGGCCCAATGTCGGTGAACGTCGGCCCCCGCGGCGATCCACTGTTTGAGCAAGGCGCGATCCGCGTCGCTGAGGTGCTTGTTGCTTTCGGCCGGCGGCATGCGGACGGCCGGGTCGTCGGCCATCACGCGGGCGACCAGTTCGCTTTTTTCAGGATGCGAGGGAACGATCGCGACGTTGCCGGATTCCAACGGCTTTCGCGACTCCTCCGGCAAGTCGAGCCGTAGCCCGGCCTGCCGCGTCTCGGCGTCGGGCCCGTGACACTGGAAGCAGTTGTTCGACAGGATCGGTCGGATCTGGCGGTTGTAGTCGACCTTGTGAGTCGGCGACGCCGCGGCCGGCGTGGTAGCAGAGGCCGGCGGTTCATCGCCGCGCACCGCGCTAGCGCCGCCGCCGCCGCCAGCCAGCACGAGCACCAGGCCGATTCCCCAGGGCCGCATCGTGCGACCGATTCGACAATACATTCCGCGTCTCATGGCTGGCCTTGTGGGTCGATGGCATTTCTACGAAGGCTCCATCGTAGCCGATGATTGCCAGCGATTGGAGCGACGGTTTGCCGCCGGCCCCGCAGCCGATCTGGCGCCCCGAGTCGCTGGTAAACTTCGGCAAATCCTTCGGTTATGCTGATCGCCGTGGTTTATGCCGCAATCGAAAAGGCTGGCGAGGATGAGTCAATGGCTCGCAACCGGATGGCGCTCATGGTGTCGCTGGCCTCGATCGTGGCCGTCGCCGCAGCGGCCCACGCCCAGCAAGCCGGTGTCGAGCGCGTGCAGCCCGCGCGGTTCTATCCGCTGCTCATGCCCGACGGAAAGCTGTGGGGTACCTCGGTGCAGGCCCTCTCCGAGGGGCACCTGGCCCTGTGCGCGGTCGAGTCGGCCGACAGCGGCCACACCTGGGGCCCGCGCCGGGTGCTCGTCGAATTGCCCGAGATCGCCACGCCGGCCACCAACTGGGGAGACGCGGTTCCTCTGGTCGAGCGCTCGGGCCAGTTGCATGCCTTCTTGCTGCGGTGGGATGCCAGCGACAAGCAGGCGCCGTTTCCCAAGCTCGCACTCTGGCACCTGCAGGCCGCGCCGCCGTACGACAAGTGGACCGAGCCGCGGCTGCTCTTCGACGGCTACATCGGCGCGCTCCTGTCGGCCGTGCAATTGAAGTCTGGCACGATCGTCGCGCCGTTCGCCTACATGACGACGCGCCACTACAGCCAGTCGCTCCCGGGGCTGATGAGCTACGTCTATATGGGAGAGCACACGACGACGGCGGTCTTCTCGCGCGACGGCGGCGCCACGTTCGCAACATCGCCCACGCCAATCAACCTGCCCGCCTCGATCATCCTCGGCAACGAGAACGGCGCGATTGAGCCGGTCTGCCTCGAGTTGCGCGACGGCCGCGTGTGGATGCTGATCCGCACCCAGTTGGGTCGGTTGTGGGAGTCGTTTTCCAGCGATGGGGCGAGTTGGTCACCGCCGCGACCTTCACAATTCTTCTCTTCCGATTCGCCAGCGGGACTGACTCGCCTCGCCGACGGCCGGATCGTGTTGTTGTGGAACAACTGCCAGCGCTATCCCTACGCGCATGGCGGCCGCCAGGTGCTGCACGCCGCCATCTCGAGCGACGAGGGCCAATCATGGAGCGGCTTTCGCGAGGTGCTCCGCGATCCCAAGCGGCTCGAGCCGGCCCACCCGATCCGCGGCGACTACGGCAGTGCCTATCCCATTGGCGCGGCGACTCCTGATGGCAAGCTGCTGTTTGCCACCGGGCAAGGGGCCACGGCAGGCGTCTACAAGCTCGATCCCGAGTGGCTGCTCGCGCGCGAAGCGACCGACGATTTCACGTCGGGCTTGGAGGCCTGGTCGGCCTACGGCACCAAGGGGGTCGAACTGGTCGATCATCCGACCCGTCCCGGCGCTCGCGTGCTGCGGATCGTGCGCAGCGACGCGGAGTTTCCCGCCGGCGCCGTGTGGAATTTCCCGAACGGCCGCCAGGGAACGGTGAAGATTCGCTTCGCGTTCGTGCCTGGGCAAGGGGCCACAACGGTGACGCTCACGGACCATTTTTCGTCCCCGTTCGATCGTCAGGCCGAGCTGAACGGACTGTTCAGTCTCGCGCTGTCAGCGGATACGATGCCAAGGCGTGATGCAGACGCTGCCGGCGGCTCAAGCTCCGTCGGCTGGCACGAGCTCGTACTCGCCTGGGACTTCGCGACGCGTCGCTGCGTGGTTTCGCTCGACGGCCGGGTGTGGCGCGAACTCCCGCAACTGCGGCTCGGTAGTCATGGCGTGAACTACCTGCGGTTTCGCGCCGCGAGCGACACGCCGATCGCGGGAGGAGTTCTCGTAGAATCGGTTGCCGCCAAGGTCGACCCAACCGCGCCGCCGAGCGATGCGCCCGACTCCGCGCCTACAAGTGAGGCCAGTGTGCTCAAGGAACTGGAAACCGGCGTCTTGTATCGCAACCCCGCGCCTCACCTGAAGAGCGTGCATGCGTACTTTCCGTCGGTCGTGAATCTGGCCGACGGAAACCTGCTGGCCAGCGGCATGGTCGCCGAGGCGTTCGAAGCGGTCGGCGCCCGCGTACACCTGTTCCGCTCGACCGATCAGGGGACTACCTGGCGGCACGAAGGTCCGCTCGCGCACGATCTCGACGGTCAGCTCGTTTCGGAGTCGGGCCGTCTGACGCAGCTGGCCGACGGCCGCATCGTCGCGCTCTTGCACCGGCACGATCGTCGCGAGCACCCCGACGAAGGCCTGGTCAATCCGCAGACGCTGGGCTTCGTGCCGACGACTTTCGCCATCAGCGAATCGACCGACGAAGGGCGGACCTGGAGCGCGCCGCGCGAAATCAAGCCGCCGCTCGCGGGCCCGTCCTTCGAGCTTTGTTCGCCAATCACGGTGCTCGGCGACGGCCGCTGGCTGCTGCCCACTTCGACCTGGCGCGATTGGAGTGGGCGCGCGCCCAGCGGCAACCGCATGGTGGCGCTGGTCTCTCGTGATGCCGGTCGAAACTGGCCAACCTATCTCGATGTGATGCATCACCCGTCGGACAAGGTGCTGTACTGGGAGTCGAAGATCGTCGAACTCGCCGACGGTACGCTCGTGGCCGTGGCTTGGGGATACGACGAAGCCACCGGCAGGGACCTGCCCAATCAATACGCGATCAGCCGCGACGGCGGGCAAAGCTGGAGCGCTGCGGCATCGACAGGCTTATTGGGCCAGACCCTCGCGCCGATCGTGCTGGCCGGCGACCGCATTCTCTGCGTCTACCGGCGCATCGACGTGCCAGGGCTGTGGGCCCAAGTCGCTCACCTGGAGCAAGATCGCTGGGTCAACGATCAGGCTCAGCCGCTGTGGGGCCACAACCAGGGTGGCTTGACTGGCTCGAGCAGCTCGATGGCCCAGAACTTTCAGGTGCTGCGGTTCGGCGCGCCGTGTATCACGCGACTGCCCGATGGCAGACTCTTCGTCGCTTTCTGGTGTTACGAGGACACTGTCGGGCTGTTGCGCTGGTTCCGCTTTCGCTTGGATTAATGGCCGATGTGATCCCAGTTGGCCGTCAGCCAAGATTCCGCGCGCCGCGTGGAATCCCGGGTGGTGCGGTTTCTGCCCGGGCGCGCGGAGTGTTAGGATGGCAGGGCCTCGAGTTGCCGAATGCGAAAGTACCCATGGTTCGCGCCCTGCTCATTTTGGCGGTTTGTAGCTGGCCGGCCGTCGCGCTTGCCGCCGACGCGATCGAAAGCGAACCGGTCGACTACGCCGCTCACATCAAGCCGCTGTTGGCCAGTCATTGCGTCGCTTGCCACGGAGTCCTGAAGCAAGAGGGCGGGCTGCGTCTCGACACGGCCAAGCTGGCGATCACCGGTGGCGACAGCGGATCCGCCATTGTGCCCGGCGATCCTGCCGCGAGCCGGTTGATCGAGCGCGTGACGGCCGCCGACCCGGCCGAACGCATGCCGCAAGACAGGGAGCCACTCGAGCCAGCCCAGATCACCCGTTTGCGTCGCTGGATTGAGCTGGGTGCTCCGGCGCCCGCCGACGAACGGCCTGACGAGAATCCGCGCGACCACTGGGCCTTTCGTCAGGTAGTTCGTCCGCCGCTGCCGAAATCGCTTCCCGCTTTGAGCGCCGCCTGGGTCCGCAATCCGATCGACGCGCTGGTCGCCGAGAAGCACGCCGCCGCGGGGCTCACTCCGCAGTTGCCCGCGCCGCGCGCGGTGCTCATTCGCAGGGCATATCTCGATCTGTTGGGCGTGCCTCCCACGTCCGAAGAGTGGAACACCCATCTGGCGGCGCAAGATTCGGACTGGTTCGAACAGCTCGTCGACCACCTGCTGGCCGATCCCCGCTACGGCGAGCGCTGGGCCCGGCACTGGATGGATATCTGGCGCTACAGCGACTGGTGGGGGCTGGGGGATCAACTGCGCAACAGCGCGCCACACATCTGGCACTGGCGCGACTGGATCATCGAATCGCTCAACGCCGATCTCGCGTACGACGAAATGGTGCGGCTGATGCTGGCCGCCGACGAATCGCACCCCAACGACTTACAGCGGCTGCGCGCAACAGGCTTCCTGGTGCGCAATTACTTCCTCTTCAATCGCCCGCAATGGCTCGACGAATCGGTCGAGCACGTCAGCAAGGGGTTGCTCGGGCTGACGATGAACTGTGCGAAGTGCCACGATCACAAGTACGACCCGATCGAGCAGGTCGACTACTACCGGATGAAGGCGTTCTTCGAGCCGTATCATGTGCGACAGGATGTCGTGCCTGGCGAAGCCGACCTGGCCCGCGACGGTATTCCGCGGGCGTTTGATCGCCAGCTCGACGCGCCCACGTATCTCCTCGTGCGAGGTCAAGAGTCGCAACCCGATCGCTCGCAGGTGATTTTGCCCAGCGTGCCCGAGTTTTTCGCCTTCGACGAGTTGAAGATCGAGCCGTTGGCGCTCCCGGTCGAGGCCTGGCAACCGGCGCGGCGCGCATGGGTGATCGAGGCGCATCGGGGTGCGGCTCAGCAACAAGTCGCGGCGGCCGCAGCAGCACTCGCGGCGGCGCAAGCGAAGCTCGCATCGGCTCGTGAACTGGCTGCTTCGCGCGGCGCCACAGGCGAAGCGTCGCAACCGACCGAGGAAGCCGCCGAATGCCGACTGGCGGAGTTGGCGCTCGCCGCGGCGCAAGCCGAAGAGCGCAGCGTCGAATGTCGCATCGCCGCGATGCAGGCCAGTTGGGCAAAATCTGATGCGGCAAAAGCGGACGCGACGGCAACCGCCGATCCTGCGCTCGCTGAAGCAGAGCGGGCGGCTACCGCCGCGGCAGTCGTCGCCCAGCGGCAACTCGCGCTCGCCAGAGCAGAGTCCGACTTGGCCAAGGTCGAGTCGCGTCTTGCCAAGGCAACCGACGATCAGAAAGCAGCCATCGAAAAGGAGCTCAAAGCCGCGCGCGAGGCCGTCGAGTCCGCTCATGCGAATATCGCCGCCGAAATCAAGCCAGACGATACGTACGTGCCACTGATCGGCGCTCTGTGGACCCCCACGCGGTTTCTGTCGTCGCTGACCGACGATCCGCAGGTCGCCTTCGCGGCACAAAGCACCGGGCGGCGAAGTGCGCTGGCCCGCTGGATCACCGACCCGCGCAATCCGCTGACCGCGCGCGTGGCCGTGAATCACTTGTGGAATCGCCATTTCGGCACGCCGCTGGTTGCCACGGTGTTCGACTTCGGTCGCAAGAACGCGCCGCCCGTCGAGCGCGAGCTGCTCGATTGGCTAGTCGCCGAATTCATGGACAGTGGTTGGAGCATGAAACACCTCCATCGGCTGATTGCGACGTCGGCGACCTATCGCCTGTCGTCGTCGCTGGCCGCTGCGACGAACGATTGTCTGGCGAAGGATCCTGAGAATCACTATCTCTGGCGGCGGACTCCCATCCGGCTCGAATCGCAAGTCGTGCGCGATTCGATCCTGGCGCTCGCCGGCAAGCTCGACGCCACGCTCGGCGGTCCTTCGATCGCGCCGGCTGAGCAGGCGGCGTCAACGCGGCGCAGCCTGTACTTCTATCACTCGAACAACGATCGCGATCGCTTTTTGCTGGCGTTCGACGAAGCATCGGTCAAGGAGTGCTACCGCCGTGATCAAAGCATCGTGCCGCAGCAGGCGCTGACGCTGGCCAACGGCGCGCTGGTGCACGACGCGCTGGGGGCTATCGCCAATCGCCTCGCCAGCTCGGAGAATCCTGCGCTCGACGACGCAACCTTCGCGCGCCGGGCGTTTCTGGTTTTGCTGGGCATCGAGGCCTCGGACGCCGAGGTTGCCGCTTGTTTGCAGGCGCTCGAAGCCTGGCGCGGCTTGCCGACGGACGGTGACTCGTCTGCTGCCAACTCCACGCCACGAGCCAGGCTGATCTGGGCGCTCATCAACCACAACGACTTTGTCACGCTTCGCTAGGTGATGCCGTTTGTCAGAGCTCGCGAATATGAAGCCAATCACAAACGACGATTATCTTGCAAAGGGGCCGCCATCGGGTGGCCCTGATCACATCAGGGTGCCGCAGGCACAAGAGGCGATTGCAAGAACCTCATTCTCGCGAGCCGCGTCGCAACACGATTCCCTCTTGTCGCTGCGCGACACCGACAAAGTCGGTGCCACCCAGCAACGTTCATCTCAAACGAGCTCGATTGCCCACCACCAACACGATCCTCAACGGCCATCGCGTCGCGCGTTCCTCGCCGACGCGGGCCTGGGGTTCGCGGGCCTCGCGCTAGGAGCAATCCTGGCCCGCGACACTCAGGCCGGCGAATCGCTCTGGGCGCCTCCGACCGGCCTGCCGCACTTCGCCCCCAAGGCCAAGAGTGTGATCTGGCTCTTCATGAATGGCGGCGTCAGCCACATGGAGAGCTTCGATCCCAAGCCGATGCTCACCAACTACGGCGGCAAGACGATCGCCGAAACGCCGTTTGCCGATGTGCAGAATCCCGATCGACTGAGGATCGAACGGCTCGTCGTCCCCGACGGCAACGGCAACCAGCGCAACACGCTCTATCCGCTCCAGGTCGGCTTCCAAAAACATGGCCAAAGCGGCATCGAGATCAGCGATTGGTTTCCGCACATCGCCCGGCACGTCGATCGGCTGGCGATCGTCCGCTCGCTGTGGACCACCGACAGCAACCACGGAGCACAAACCCAGTTTCACTCCGGGCGCCACCAGAACGACGGCGATTTTCCCAACCTAGGAGCCTGGGTTCACTACGGTCTGGGCACGCTCAACGACAACCTGCCGCAGTACATCTCGATGGGGACGCGCGAGTACTGGAACAAGCGCGACGGTCACTACCTGGGGCCGGCGCACGACGCCGTGCCGCTGCGCGTCGACGCGGCCAACCCGCTCGACTTCGGGCAGCCCGAGCGCCCGTTTCCCGCGCCGGCACAACAGATCGGCAGCGATCTGGTGCGCAAATTGAACGCACGACGCGCGGAAGAGTACCCAAACGACGCCGCGCTGGCGGCGCGCGTCGCCTCGTACGAGCTGGCCTTCCGCATGCAGCGCTCCGTGCCTGAGGTGATGGACTTCTCGAGCGAAACGGCCGAAACCCACGCGCTCTACGGACTCGAACTGCCGCATTGCCGCGAATTCGGTGGGCAGTTGCTGGCGGCGCGCCGGCTCGTCGAGCGCGGCGTGCGCTTCGTGCAAATTCAGCACGGCGGTGGCGGTGCCGGGGCGTGGGACGCCCACAGTGGCCTAAAGGGGAATCACGAGAAGCTTGCGCTCGCGGTCGATCAACCGGTCGCCGCGCTCGTCGAAGACCTGTGCCGCCGCGGGATGCTCGACAACACGATTGTGATCTTCGCGACCGAGTTCGGCCGCACGCCCGGCTCGCAGGGGGCCGACGGACGCGATCACCACATCTTCGGCTTTTCCGTCTGGATGGCCGGCGGCGGGCTCAAGCAAGGCGTCGTACACGGCGCCACCGACGAGATCGGTTTCCACGCGGTCGAGAACCGGCATTACGTCACCGACATCCACGCCACGATCCTGCAACAGTTGGGGCTCGACTCGCGCCGGCTCGAAATCCCTGGCCGCAAGCGGCTCGATATCGACCACGGCCGGCCGATCCACGAAATCATCGCCTGACGCGGCCGCACGCTTGACGACCATGATGTGCCATGCGAACGAGCTTGGTTGTTCTGATACTGCTTCCGCTCGCGGCGTTTGATTTCGCCAGCCCTGCCGCCGCGCAATCGCGCGTTGTCTACTCGGGCGAAAAGCGCCTCAACAATCTCGTCGCCCAACTGCTCGAAGTCACCAGCATCACCGAACCGCGCGGCACGTTCACCTTCGAGCGCACCGGCGCGGGTTACATCTTGGTGGCCGTCGATTGCCGGGGAGCAGGCACCGTCACGCTCCGGCTCGACGAAGCGACGGAACCACTGACGACGATCAAGCGCGGCGCCGCTGACGCCGCGCGCAGCGAAGCCATGCGGATCGTCGCGGCCGGCCAACACAAGCTTACGGTCGAGTGCGAAGGCAGCGCTGGCGTCGAGCGCTTGATCGTCAAGGCCATTCCCGAGTTGATGCACTGTGGGCTGGGCTTCGATCCGGCCATCAAGTCGTACGGCAAATACGATCTGCAGTTTCTCGCCCGCGACATTCTCCCCAACGTAACCACGCTGATTGTGCCCTCTGGCATCCAGCTCGCGCCGCAGGTGATCGACGATTGGCGCCGCCAGGGCAAACGCTTCATCGCCGACGTGGGCATCAACGCTCAAGCCACCACGGTCGAGGAGCACTTCAACTACTGGACCGGTTTTTTCGAGCGGGCGCCGTTTCTCGATGGCATCATCATCGACGAGTTCATCGTCAACGCGCCGATTCGCGAGTGGCTTCCCGTGGTCACCCCCGAGCGGCAGCGGCGCTTCGACGAGGAGCGTGCCCGCTATCCGATCTATGAGGAGGCGTTTCGCCGGATTCGCGCCGACGAGCGCTACCGCGACAAGCTCGTGTATGCCTACTTCGGCGGCAGCGGCAAAAAGTTGAATCAGGAAATCATCGGCCCCACGTTCGTGCGCGGCATTCTCGACTGCGGCTACCGGTTCGCGCTGGAGCGCTACCTGTTCGAAACGTCGAGCGAACAGAAATCGCGGGACGCTCTGCAATTGTTCGTCGACGGTCTGGCCGATTGGGTCGCCAAGGAACCGAACGTGCGACAGCAGATGGTGCTCACCTTCGGGCTGTTCTCCATGCCTCCCGGCGGGCTGAACAAGCAGCCGAACGTCGACTATCACGTCTGGATGGACCAGCAGATGAACGTGGTCGCCAACCATCCGGTGATGGCGGGCATGGCGGGCCTGAATTGGTGGACCTCGCTGCAAGCCGACGAAGAAACGGTGCGCTTCGTCGGCAAGCTCTATCGCCACTATGCGATCGAAGGCCGCACCGAGCTGCTGACCAGCGACCCGCTCTTCCTCACGCACCTCGACAACGCCGACTTCGAGCGGCAGCTCGAGGGCTGGACGATCCAAATGGCCGAAGAAGGGAGCGTCGCCGCCAAGAGCTTTCCGCGCTACGGCCGGATCGAAGGGCGCTACATGGGGCTGGGGCGGCCCGCCGATCCCGAACACATCGGCGACACGTTGTTGTGGATGAAGCGCAGCGCGCGGGGGCCAAACTCCTTCTCGCAGCCGATCAAGAACCTGCAGCCCGGCCGGCTCTATTCGCTCAAGATGTTCACCTGCGACCACCAGGATTTGGTGAATCCACGCAAGAAGACCCAGGAAGAAGCCCAGCCGTTTTTCGGCCAGATCAAGCTCGAGGGCGTTGATGTCGACGCGGTGCGATCGTTCCGCGAGATGTACGCCTCGAACCCCGAGCCGCCCATTCCCGTCTGGATCACTTACCACTGGCTGGTGTTTCGGGCGAGATCAACATCGGCGCACCTCACGGTCTCCGACTGGAATGCCGACGAGCCGGGGACAGTGACCTTCCGCCAGGAGCAGACCTTCAACTTCCTGGAACTTGAGCCGTACCACGAGTGATGCGCAGAATGCTGTGCGGCACTGGCAAAGCCAGCGGCACCCGAATGTCTGCAAAGTCCGCGGCCCGTTGCGGTCGTCCCCTCCGGCGGACGATAATCGCTCGACCGATCTCGACACCATGTAAGTAACCGATCGCTACGATTCAACACTTTGAACCTGTCGGGGGAGCGAAGATGAAAACGCGGAGCACGAGCATTCTCTTGTCCCTGCTTTCAATCGCGGCGCTGGCCAGCACCGCGCGCGCCGACGTGCGCCTGCCGGCCGTTATCGGCGACCACATGGTCTTGCAGCGCGACGCGCCGCTACCAATCTGGGGTTGGGCCGATCCCGGCGAAGAGGTCACCGTCACGCTCGGCGACGCCAAGTCCACCGCCAAGGCCGACGCCGCCGGCAAGTGGCGCGTCACCCTGCCGGCGATCAAGTCGGGCAAGGGGCTCGAAATGTCTGTCGCCGGCAAGAACACGATCAAGCTCGCCGATATCCTGGTCGGCGAAGTCTGGCTCGGCTCCGGCCAATCGAACATGCAGTGGTCGGTGCAGCTTTCGAGCGATGCCGAGAAGGAAATCGCTGCCGCCAATTACCCCGAGATTCGCCTGTTCACGGTCCCGATGGTTCCCTCGGGCCGGCCGGCCGAAAACGTCAACGCCCAGTGGGTCGTCTGCACACCGGAAACAATCAAGAACTTCTCGGGCGTGCTTTTCTTCTTCGGCCGCGAGCTGCACAAAGAGCTGCAGGTGCCGCTGGGCCTGATCAACACGTCGTGGGGCGGAACGCGCATCGAGCCCTGGACGCCCCCCGAAGGGCTCGCCTCGCAAACCGAGTTGCAAGGCGACCTGGCCTGGGTCAAAGCGCGTCAGGCCGACTATCAAGCGGCGCTCGACGCCAGCCTGGCGCAGTATCGCGCCTGGATCGCCAAAGCCGAAAAAGCCAAAGCCGCCGGCGGCGAAATCCCCGATCCCCCCGCGGCCCCCGACCATCCGCTCAACAGCAATGGAACCGCGACGGGCCTCTACAACGGAATGATTCACCCGCTCGTGCCGCTGGCGATGCGCGGCGCTCTCTGGTATCAGGGCGAAGCCAACGTCGGCGAAGCGATGCACTACCACACGCGGATGAAGGCCCTGATCCAGGGCTGGCGCACCGTCTGGGGGCAGGGCGATTTCCCCTTCCTGTTCGTGCAGTTGGCGCCTTTCGACTACGGCGGGGTGCCCACGCGGTTGCCTGAACTGTGGGAAGCGCAAGCCGCCACGCTCACGGTCCCCAACACGGGCATGGCGGTCACGACCGACCTGGTGGCCAACCTCAAAGACATCCATCCGCCGAACAAGCAGGATGTCGGCAAACGCCTGGCCCTCTGGGCGCTGGCCAACACCTATCACCATAGCGACGTGGAGTTCTCTGGCCCCGTTTACGAGTCGCAGGCGGTCGAAGGCAGCTCGATCCGCCTCAAGTTCAAGCATGCCGCCAGCGGGCTCACTTCGCGCGATAGTAAGCCACTGAGCTGGTTCTCGATCGCCGCGGCCGACAAGAAGTTCGTCCCAGCCGAAGCGACGATCGACGGCGACTCGGTCGTCGTCCGCTCGCCCGACGTCAAGAACCCAGTCGCGGTGCGCTTCGGCTGGCATCAACTGGCCGAGCCAAACCTGGTGAACAAAGCGGGCTTGCCTCCGTCGCCGTTCCGCACCGACACCTGGAGCGACGCCACCGCGGCCGCGCCGGCCGGCGGCTGAGATTCAATCGGGCGTGATCGCGTATCGACAACTTCGAGGGCACCACGCGTGATGCGAAAGCTACGAGAGGCAGTTTCAAAACTGGCGATGAACCGGCATCGGGTGCCACTGCTAGCTCGTCTAGCAGTGCCCTATCGAACTTCGCACTGCTGGGCAAGCCACCAGCGGCATCCAAACCAGGTTTTGAAACTGCAACGAGTGCTTTCCCTGGCGGTGTTATTAACCGTCGCTGGGCGCGTCGTGATCGCCGCGCGCGCTGCCGAACAGCCTGCGGTACAGCCCGCCGCAGCTTCGACCGACGAACCGGTCGGCCGCGCACCCGACAGCGCTCTCGTCACGCCCGTCAACCAGCGCGTCACGCCGCTTGGCAAGCAAGTCGAACTGCCCGACATGCGGCCGCAGGCGATCGCCCTCTCGCCCGACGGCACGCTGCTCGTCACCGCCGGCTTTACCAACGAGCTGGTGGTGGTCGATCCGGCGTCGGGCGAAATCCGCCAGCGCGTGAAGCTGCCCGCTGGCACCATCACCGCCGAGAATCCGGGCCCGGTCGGCGCCGAAGTGCCCGTCGACGAGAAAGGGCAAGTCAGCTACACGGGGCTCGTCTTCTCGCCGGCGGGTGACCGCATCTATCTGTCGAACGTCAACGGCGACATCAAAGTCTTCCGCGTCGCCGATAACAAAGTCTCGGCCGCGTTCTCGATTCCGCTGCCGCCAGCCAAAGCACCCGGCCGCCAGGAGGAGATCCCCGCGGGGCTGGCCATGTCAGCCGATGGCGCTCGCCTGTTCGTCTGCTGCAATCTGTCGAACCGCCTGACGGAGCTCGACACCGGCACCGGCAAAGTGCTGCGCGCCTGGGATGTCGGAGTCGCCCCATACGGCGTGGCGCTCGCCGGCGACAAAGCCTTCGTCAGCAACTGGGGCGGTGATCGGCCCACCGCCGACATGCTCACCGGGCCGGCCGGCCTCGGCACGCGCGTGCGCGTCGATCCCGTGCGGCATATCGCTAATCACGGTTCGGTCTCCGTCGTCGATCTGTCGGGCAAGCGCGGCGCGGCCGCCATTCGCACCGGCCTGCATCCCTCGGGGCTGGCCCTCTCGCCCGACGGCAAGCTGCTGGCCGTGGCCAACGCCGGCTCGGACACCATCAGCGTGATCGACACGCCCAGCGCCAAGATCGTGCGCACCGCTAGCACCAAGGAGAACCCGGCGATCCCCTTCGGCGCCAGCCCCAACGCGCTGGTGTTCGACGACACGGGCCGCCGCCTCTATGTCTGCAACGGCGCCATGAACTGCGTGGCCCTGATCGAGTTTGAGCCCGCGGCCCTCGAGCTCGAAGGCTTGTTGCCGGTCGGCTGGTACCCCGGCGCGATCGCCTTCGACGCCTCACGCCGCGCGCTGTATGTCGCCAACATCAAGGGCATCAGCACCGGGCGTCCGAACGAGAAGACGGGCCGCACCGAGTTCAACACGCGTCAGTTCCACGGCAGCTTGTCGCTGTTGGAGATTCCGGCGGACGAAGCCCTCGCCGAGACCACCAAAACCGTGATGCGCAATTGCCGCGCGGGCGCGATCGCGGCCGCCATGCAGCCGGCCCGGCCCGATCAACCGCGGCGGCCGATGCCCGAGCGGCACGGCGAGCCGAGCGTCTTCGAGCACGTGATCTACATCATCAAGGAGAACCGCACCTACGATCAGGTGCTCGGCGACGTTGCCGAGGGAAACGGCGATCCCGAGCTGTGCATCTTCGGCGAGCGCGTCACCCCCAACCAGCATCGCCTCGCCCGGCAGTTTGTGCTCTTGGACAACACCTACTGCTCGGGCATCCTGAGCGCCGACGGGCATCAATGGACCGATAGCGCGATCACGACCGATTACATGGAGAAATCGTTCGCTGGCTTCCCGCGCAGCTACCCCGACGGCATGTCCGACGAAGACATCGACGCCCTGGCCTATTCGCCGGCCGGCTTTCTCTGGGACAATGCGCTGGCCCACAAAAAATCGCTGCGCGTGTACGGCGAGTTCGCCATCACCGAGGCAGCCTGGAAGGACAAAACCCGCCAGGGCGCGCCGGCATTTCTCGACTTCTATCGCGACTTCACCGAGCGGACCGGCCTGATCGACATCCGCAGCCGGCCGGCGATCGAATCGCTGCGGCCGCACTTGTGTACCAGCACCGTCGGCTGGGAGATGAACATCCCCGACGTCTTCCGCGCCGCCCAGTTCATCAAGGAGCTCAAACAGTTCGAGCGCCAGGGGCGCTACCCGAACCTCGTGATGATCTGCCTGCCGAACGATCACACCTCAGGCACGAAAGAGGGCGCGCCGACCCCCGCCGCCCAGGTCGCCGACAACGACCTCGCCCTCGGGCAGATCGTCGAGGCGGTCAGCCATTCGCGCTTCTGGAAGAAAACCTGCATCGTGGCGATTGAAGACGATCCGCAAGCTGGCTGGGATCACGTCAGCGGCTACCGCACCACGGCATACGTGATCAGCCCATACACGAAGCGCGGCGCGGTCGTCCACACGCAGTACAACCAGACGAGCCTGGTCAAGTCGATCGCGCTGATGCTGGGCTTGCCGCCGATGAACCTGATGGACGCCAGCGCCACGTCGCTGGCCGATTGCTTTGTCGACCAGCCCGACTTCGCACCGTACGACGCGGTGCCCAGCCAGGTGCCGCTCGACGAAATGAACCCCGCGCCGGCGGCGATTCGCGAGCCGCTGTTGCGCGAGCTGGCCGAAGCTTCGGCCGGCTTGCCGCTGGAAGAAATCGATCGCTGCCCGGAGGAGCTCTTGAACCGCATTCTCTGGCACTCGCAGCGCGGCGCTTCCGCGCCGTTCCCATCGTGGGCCAGCGGTGTTGATGAGGATGATTGAGCGGGGACGCGGCGAAATCATTTCGGGGACTGGTGCATTTTTCGGCTCGCCAATGCCATTGCTGGCCAACTCACGCCGGCCGAAAGCGTGTACCTGTCCCGAATGGCATCAAGTTAGGCGCAGGTCGTTGAGGTTCGCGGGCTAAGCAGTGCTGCGACTGCGGTGCTGTCGCGCGGTTTTCCGCTGCGCAAACGCGAGCCTCCGGTAGAACGTGAGTAGTACAAACCACGTGTCCGCCGGAGGCTCAACGATGTTAGCGAGTATCGCGGGAATCATCGAACAATTCAAGCAGAGCTGGTGTGCCGAGTGTGAGCGTCTCGATTGTGGGTGGAAACTTCGGCCAGGTCGCCCGCTCTACCACGGTGGGCGGTTTCTCGACGATTTCAAGACGAATCTGCGTGTCGGAAGCCGCCGGGGATCGGCGTGACAGCTTCGCTCAATCGACCATTCAGCGCAGCTTCAGGGGCAAACGAGAGTTACCCACAATCGAGACGCTCACACGTGTGCCGAGCTCGACGACGAGGCCATCGAGCAGGCGGTGCGGGAGACCGGACACACGTGGCGCAATCGAGAACTGAATCCGCTCACAACAGTCCGCCTCTTCATGCTGCAGATTCTCTTCGGCAACGTCGCCTGCAATCACGTGCCGCATCTGGCGGGCAACGACGCGACCGGTTCGGCGTACTGCGCGGCACGCGGCCGGCTGCCGCTGGCAGCTCTGGAGCGGTTGCTCGCGCGCTGCACGAAAATGATGGGCGATTGTTTGCAGGGAACCGAGCGCTGGCTAGGTCATCGCTTGTTCCTGATCGATGGTTCCAGTTTCTCGATGTCAGACACCGCGGAGCTGCGTGAGCACTTCGGACAACCCAGCGGACAACAGCCCGGTTGCGGTTTTCCCACCGCGCACGTGTTGGCGCTGGTGCATGCCGGCTGTGGCCTCGTGCAGCGCGCCATTGCCAGCCCACTGCACACACACGACTTGCCGGCGGCGCCGCAATGCCATCCCGAGCTGGCGGCCGGCGACGTGGTCGTCGGCGATCGCGCTTTCTGCTCCTACGTCCACCTGGCAATGCTGTTTTCGCGAGGAATCTTCGCCGTGATGCGGGTGCGGCGGAATTACCCGATCATCGACTTCACTCCGGGTCGCGCGCACACCGCCCCGGGCAAAAATGGCAAGAAGGGTCTGCCGCGTTCGCGATGGATTGAAAACCTGGGTCCCTGCGATCAGATCGTCGAGTGGGTTCGAGATGTGAAACCAGATTGGCTCTCCGCCGAGGCGTTCGCGCTCTTGCCCGAAGTGCTCCGCGTGCGCGAGTTGCGCTACGAGGTGAAGCGGCCTGGCTTTCGGGTCAAGCAGGTGACGTTGGTCACCACGCTGCTCGACGGGAACCGTTACACGAAAGCCGACTTGGCCGAAGCCTACAGACTGCGCTGGACCATCGAAACTTGCTTCGGCCATCTCAAGACCACCATGAAGATGGACGTGTTGCGCTGTCAGACCGTCGATGGCGTGATGAAGGAACTGACGATGTTCCTCTTGGTTTACAATCTCGTCCGCATGGTTCAGCTCCAAGCGGCGCGCCAGCAAGGTGTCTCGGTCGACCGCATCAGTTTCGTCGACGCCTTGCGCTGGCTGGCCGCGGCCCGGCCCGATGCGAAACTGCGCCGCCTGGTCGTGAATCCACGACGACCGGGACGCTACGAACCGCGCTGCAAGAAGCGGCGTCCGAAACAATACGACCTGATGAACAAGCCGCGTGCTGTCTTGCGCCAACGACTGGCCACACAGCCGCTTACAAACTAACTTGATGCCATTCTGCCCCGTCCCCTTTTTGCGTCAGACATGCCCATCCTCGATCGCGAAGAGTACATCGAGCAGGCCTACTTCTTCCGCGCGTTGGCCGATCGCATGCTGCAGAACCTGCCCACGCAGGAACTGCTGGGGTCGGTGCGCGACGAATTGCTGTCGACCACGAAGCTGCCCCTGGCGGTCGACTTCATGGCCAGCGAGCTGCGCGTGCAGGGCGTGTTCGGCACCGCCATGGCCAAGCTGCCGCATTACTTCACGTCGTTTCAGGCGTTCGTCGTGAGCGAGGCCGAAGACGAGCAGGGTCGCTTCGATATCTGGATCGCTGTGCAGATTCTGGAGCGCGAGGCGCGCTACCGCGCCGAGTCGCCCCCCGCGCAAGGTCTGTTTTTTTACCAATTCGAGACCTTGTGCCGGAACCGGCTCGGCTACGACGCTGGCTTGACCGCGATGGCGGCCGACCCGGCTTACGACCAACTATGGCGTGAATGGCTCTTAACCCTTCGACGACAAATCGGGCTCGTCGATCTGGCCGACCTGGTCTATGTCCGCAGCCAGCAGTACGTGAAGCAACAACAGCAGCATCAGGGCCCGGGATACGAGATCGAAGCGCCGCCGCTGTTTGGCGAAAAGGAGGGGCGGATCGCGCTGGCGAATCGTCACAAGGACCCTCTGCTGCTGTTTGCCGCCCTCGAGCGCCATCTGGAATATCCCGCCGTGCCGCGACCGAAGCGGCCCGACGAAACGCACCAACTGTTGCCGCAGCTCGCGCGGCGCGTCGAACGGCTGGAAACCCGGCTCAAATTGCTCGAGGAGGAGCGCAAGGGGGGCATCGACCTGTCCCGATTCTTTGGCCAACAACCGCCCGACGAGGGGAAATAAGGACCTTCGGTTTCGTCGGGTGACGCCGACAGCCGTTCGCCAAGTCACATTCGGCGGAAGCGTAGGCGGTCATTGTCCCGGACCAGGCCCCAAAAAGGTGCAAATCGATTTTGCCGACCCTGCGGATTACGGAAAATCAAGGTGTTTGCGGTTCAACCGGCCGCACGGTCGTGGTAGATTTTAGGGGCTCGCCGGTGCCATCGCTGTGGGCAGGATTGTAAGTCGCGCTGGGGTTTTTGCCTCGACGCGATCGAGCGGCGGCAGTCTCGGGCGAGTCTGCTGCCGCGCGCCACCGCGATGTTGCCGCCGTGAGCCGAGGATCGGGCAAGTGGATATTGAGCTGAATTTGCACGCTGAGACGGTCGACCGGATCGACCCCGTGGGCCCCATCTGCGTGCCGCCGCTAACCCCCGTGCGCCGCGTGCTGGCGCTGTTGCGCGACGAAAACCGCGGTGCGGTGTTGGTCTGTCGGCAAACGACCCTGCTGGGTATCTTCACGGAACGAGATGCACTGCGGCTGATGGCTTGCGGCGCTGGTCTCGACGAGCCGGTCGAGAGATTCATGACCCGGCAGCCAGTGACTGTGGATGCCCAGGATTCCGTCGGCAGCGCCATTAAGAAGATGTCGGCCGGCGGCTATCGCCATTTGCCCGTCGTCGCCTCCGATGGCGAGCCTGTTGGAGTCGTCAAGGTATCGGGCATTATCCGGTACCTGGTCGAGCACTTTCCGAAATTCGTTTACAACCAGCCCCCCTTATCGCCCGCCGGCGCGCAGCCGGCTCGCGAAGGCGCCTAGCACCGAGTTGTTGTTTTCGCAAACCGTCGTTTTCGCAAACCGTTGTTTTCGTAAACCACAGTCGCGTAACCACCTGGCGCCTCTCCGTGTAGTACCCCCCCCGCGCACTGAGAATCGCCCTCGCCTCGACTGGTTCGACCGATTTTCGGTCGGCATCGTTTCCCGCCTGACATCCTCCTTTACAATTCGGATAGGAACTTTCCTCCGAAGAGGTCTGAAACGTCTGACATGGCTACCTCGACTTTGCCGTCCTCGGCGACCACCAAACCGGTGGTCGAGTTGGTCGAAGCGACTGTTCGGTTCTGCGGTGACTCGGGCGACGGCATGCAGTTGGCCGGTACCCAGCTCACCAACACATCGGCGCTGATCGGCAACGACATCGCCACGTTCCCCGACTTTCCGGCTGAAATCCGCGCTCCACGCGGCACCAAGGCGGGGGTGAGCGGTTTCCAGATTCACTTCGCCAGCCAGGAGATTTTCACTCCGGGCGATCAGGTCGACGCGCTGGTGGCGATGAACCCGGCGGCGCTGGTTACAAACCTGAGCGACTTGATCGTCGGCGGAATTCTCATCGTCAATAAGGACTCCTTCGACGCCAAGGGGCTCGAGCAGGCGGGCTACAAGACCAGCCCGCTGACCGACGGCAGCCTCGACCGCTACCGCTTGATTCCCGTCGACATGACGGCCACCACCCGCAACTCGGTTGCCGGCCTGGGGCTCAGCCAGAAAGAAGCCGACCGCTGCAAGAACTTCTACGCGATGGGGCTGGTCTTCTGGCTCTACGATCGCCCGCTTGATCCCACGCTTCGCTATATCGACGACAAGTTCGCCAAGAACGCGACGGTTGCCGAGGCGAACCGCCGCGCGCTGAAAGCCGGCTATCACTACGGCGAAACGGTCGAAGCCTTCCAGAATCAGTTCCGCGTTCCCAAGGCCAAGCTCCCGCCGGGCAAGTACCGCAACATCATGGGCAATCAGGCCACGGCGATCGGCTTGGTTGCGGCCGCCAAACGGAGCGGCAAGACGCTCTACTACGCCAGCTACCCGATCACGCCTGCCAGCGACATCCTGCACGAGCTTTCGAAGTTCAAGAATTACGGCGTTCGCACCTTCCAGGCCGAGGACGAAATCGCCGCGATGACCTCGATCGTCGGGGCCGCGTTCGGCGGGGCTATGGGAGTCACCGGCTCGAGTGGCCCTGGCATCGCGCTAAAGCAGGAGGGAATGGGGCTGGCCGTGATGACTGAGCTGCCCATGCTGATCATCAACGTGCAGCGTGGCGGCCCCAGCACCGGCTTGCCGACCAAGACCGAGCAGGCCGACTTGCTGCAGGCCATGTTCGGTCGCAACGGCGAGTGCCCACTGGCGGTGATCGCCGCCCGCAGCCCGGCCGATTGCTTCGATGTCGTCCAAGAAGCCTGGCGGATCGCCACGCGATTCATGACGCCGGTGATGGTATTGACCGACGGCTACATTGCCAACGGCTCCGAGCCGTGGCGCATTCCCGACGTCGCCTCGCTGGAACCAATCGAGATCACACACCCCGCGCCGGTGGCCGCTACGTCGAACGGCGACGGCGCCAATGGTCACGCCGCCGAGGCCTTCATGCCGTACCGCCGCAACGAGCGGTTGGCCCGCCCTTGGGCGCTCCCCGGCACGCCCGGCATGATGCACCGCATCGGCGGGCTCGAAAAGCAAGACGTCACCGGCAATGTCAACTACGAGCCTGCCAACCACCAGCACATGATCAATACGCGGGCTCGCAAGATCGCCAACATCTCCGCCGATATTCCTTTGGCCACGGTCGAAGGCTGCGATTCTGGCGACGTGCTGGTCGTCGGCTGGGGTGGCACCTACGGCGCGCTGGAGACCGCCGTTCGTAAGCAAGTCGCCGCCGGTGCCAAAGTCGGGCACTTGCACTTGCGTTACCTGAACCCGCTGCCGCGCAACCTGGGCGAGTTGCTCAAGCGTTTCAAGAAGGTGCTCGTCGCGGAGTTGAATATGGGGCAGCTTCGCACGCTGCTTCGCAGCGAGTTCCTGGTCGATTGCATCGGCCTGAACAAGGTGCAGGGCAAGCCGTTTCAAGTTCACGAAGTGGAAGCCAAGATTCACGAGTTGCTCAAGAGCTAGTGCCGCAACGCGCCGCGATCCACAGTCAACGGAACAATCAATTTCGAGGCCTCGCGGGGCATTTGCCCGCGCTACTGCGAGTTAAGAAACCACAACCATGAGTACTGAAGCACTGCCCGTCCTCACCCCCAACGATTTCGCCAGTGATCAAGACGTCCGCTGGTGCCCGGGCTGCGGCGACTATTCGATCCTGGCCCAGATGAAAAAGGTGCTCGCCTCGCTGGGCGTTGTCCGCGAGAACACCGTGTTCGTGTCGGGTATCGGCTGCTCGAGCCGGTTTCCCTACTACATGAACACCTACGGGATTCACAGCATTCACGGCCGCGCGCCGGCCGTCGCCACGGGCTTGAAGATCGCCCGACCCGAGCTTTCGGTGTGGGTGATTACCGGTGACGGCGATGCGTTGTCGATCGGCGGCAACCACCTGATGCACTGCATTCGCCGTAATCTCGACATGAATATCGTGCTGTTCAACAACCGCATCTATGGCCTTACCAAGGGGCAGTACTCCCCGACGTCTCCGTTGGGGCAGATCAACAAGAGCGCGCCTTTGGGTGTGATCGACAATCCCTTGCACCCGCTGTCGATCGCCATCGGTTGCGAAGCCACGTTTGTCGCCCGGTCGATCGACGTGAACATCAAGCACCTGGGCATGGTGCTGGAACGCGCGGCCGCCCACAACGGCACCGCCTTCATCGAGGTGTACCAGAACTGTAACGTCTTCAACGATGGCGCTTGGGAATACGCGACCGACCGCAATACCAAGTTGGACACTACGATCGAGCTGGAGCACGGCAAGCCGTTGATCTTCGGCAAGAACCGCGACAAGGGGATCCGCCTCAACGGGCTCGAGCCCGAGGTGGTCGAGCTCGGCAAGGGGATCAGCGAGGACGACCTGTTGTTTCACGACGAAAAGGCCGCGGAGCCCAGCCTCGCTTATCTGCTCAGCCGGATGCGGTTCCCAGAATATCCCGAGCCAATTGGCGTCTTCCGCGCGGTCGACCGCCCACGCTACGAGGAAGAAGTGGTGCGTCAGATCGACGCCGCCACCAAGAAGCAGGGCGAGGGCACTCTCGAATCGTTGTTCAACGCGGGCGATACTTGGGATATCAACTAGCATCGGCGCCGGTTGCTTTATGCCCGATGCCGCGGCGGCCGGCGCACACTTTGCTCTGGCGCGAACGTCCGCAGGCCTGCGCACAGATAGTGCATCTTCCGCCGCGCTCGGTTCCTATAGCGCGGGTCGGTCATCCGCAATCGCTCCGCCCGACGCCGCACCCTGCTCAACTAGCCGAGCGACTGTCGACAACGCCCAGTTATTCTGCTATTATTTCGCTAGTTGGCGAAATACCGAAATGAACGAAGTCTTCCAGGCCCTGAGCGATCCCACGCGGCGCGAAATTCTCCGCCTGCTGCGCCAGCGCGACATGACCGCCGGCGACTTGGCCGAGCGCTTTCCACTGGCGCGCTCGACGCTGTCCGGACATTTCAGCGCGCTCAAGCACGCTGGCTTGATCGTGGCGGAAAAAACTGGAACCAGCATTGTCTACAGTCTGAACCTCTCGGCCGCCGAGCAGACACTGGCCGCCGTCATGGAGCTTTTGGCCGCTGGTCGGAGTTCCAAAACCGCCAGGTCCGCAAACAGTAACCGGCCATGAAGCTCTCTTGGCGCACGGAATTGATTCAGTTGCTCTTGATTGCCGCCATGTTCGTGGTGGCCGCCGCCTGTTGGCCCTACGTGCCTGAGCGGATTCCGGTGCACTGGAATTTGCGCGGCGAAGTGGACGGCTACGGCGGCAAATTCATGGGATTGTTGTTGCCGCCGCTGATCACGCTCGGGCTGTACGTCCTGCTGCTTGTTCTGCCGCGCTTTGATCCCGGGAAGGCGAACTATCCCACCTTTGCGGGGTCATACAATGTGATTCGCGTCTCGCTCGTGGTCTTCATGGCCGCGCTGCATGGGGTCACTACTCTGGCGGCGCTGGGACAGCCCGTCGATGTCGGCACCTTTGTCTCGCTAGGCATAGGTGGGCTGTTCGTGGTATTGGGGAATGTGATGGGCAAGATCCGCCCGAACTGGTTTGTGGGCGTCCGCACGCCCTGGACCCTGTCGAGCAAGCTCTCGTGGACCAAGACCCATCGCGCGGCCGGATGGCTATTTATCGTCTTCGGCCCGCTGTTGGCGCTGGCGGGCATCCTCCGCGTCGACTGGTTCTTTTTCGCCATGCTGGTGGCCGGTGGCGTCGGCCTAGCGGCGCTCGTCGTCTATTCCTATTTGATCTATCGATCCGACCCCGACCGCGTCACGCCGGCTGGTACCTCTCCCGGCTGAGTGAGGCCGAACGCCGGCCCGCTGATTGCCGAGGCAGACGCGCTGGACTCAAAAGCGAGTCCAAGCGCGTCTTTTCTTGCGCTCAACGCGGGGTTTTTCAACCTGTCTCACACTTTCGCTTGGTCGATTCTGGTTTTCTGCGATAGCCCAGGAGTTTCGGACACCGGTCGATTGGGTGTTTACGCCGCTGCTGCCGGGGCGTGATCGGCCTCGTA
>JAIESQ010000139.1 GCA_019745975.1 Pirellulales bacterium | reverse complement strand
TCGCGCCAGTCGCTGGCGACCGATAATTGTCCATCGACGAACGACGCCGTGACGGTCAACAGCGCGCGGTCTTCGAGACCTTCTATGCACAGCTTTCGACCGCGCGGCCGAAACGCTCGCTGGGTACTCGATGCGCTCGACACGTGCGACTCGATGGCTAGAAGCGTGCGGATGATCCTCCCCCAAAATCCCATCGCGAGTCCTCGGTCAGAGCCATCGGATGTCAATTGCCAGCAAGTACGGTATGCTCTTCCATGCGTACTGGCAAGCATTTCAGACTGTTCATTGCACTCCGTCGCTTGCGCGCCGCGGTTGCAAACGCTCGGACAGCATTGGCGCGCTATTTCGGCTCGTCCAACTGCGACGGGGCCGGCTGGAAGCTGGCCGCGTGTTCGGTTGCCAGTTGCTGGAGCTGCGTGACGACTTCGGGATGTTGCGCCGCCAGGTCGAGCTTCTCCGAAGGATCGTGATCCAAATGATACAACAGCGGCGTGTCGTGCAGGTCCGGCTTCGGTTGCCCGTAGCCGGCTTGCGTCTGGAAATGCGCTTTCCAGGGTCCGTGCCGCACGGCGGTCACTGCGGTGTCTCTATAGAAGAAGAGCGTTTGTCGCGGGCCAGGTTCATCGCGCAACAGCACCGGCGAGACGTCGAGCCCGTCGATCGGGCGGTCGCTCGGGAGCGCTGCGCCTGCCAGCGCCACGCAGGTGCTGAACAAATCCATCGACGACACGATGGCCGGGTTGACGCGGCCGGCTGGCACGTGGTCGGGCCACCAAGCGATGCCGGGGACGCGCACGCCCCCTTCCCAGGTGCTCCCCTTGCCTTCGCGCAACAGGCCGGCCGAGCCGCCTCGCAAGCGCTGAGCAAGCCAAGGCCCGTTGTCGCTGGTGAAGAACACCAAGGTGCGGTTGGCCAGGCCTGTCTCGCGCAGCGTGCGCAAGATTTCGCCGGTGCTCCAGTCGAGCTCGGTCACCACGTCGCCGTACAGCCCGCGCGGGCTTTGGTCTTTGAACTTATCGCTGGCGAAGATCGGCACGTGCGGCATGGTGTGCGGCAGGTAGAGGAGAAAGGGCTGCTGGCCCGCAGCCGCCTCGCGCAGGAAGGCGACGGCCTCTTCGGTATACCGGCGCGTGAGGAGCGCTTGATCGGGGTCTTCTTCGATGACGGCCAGGTCGCGGATCAGCGGGGTCTTCGGCCAGCCGCGAATACGGCCGCCGGCAGTTTCGGCTCCCATGTCGTTCGAGTAGGGAATGCCGAAGTAGTGCGCGAAACCGTGATTCGTGGGCAGGTACTTCGGCTGATAGCCGAGATGCCATTTGCCAATGCAGATCGACCGGTAGCCGGCCGGGGCCAAGGCTTCGGCTAAGGTGATTTCGCTATCGGGCAATCCACCGGTCGAGTCGGGGAACAAGACGCGGCGCTGGCCACACAGCCCGCTGCGCGCGGGATAGCGGCCGGTCATGAGCGCCGCGCGGCTGGGCGTACAAACCGGCGCGCCGCTATAGAACTGGGTGAGCCGCATCCCTTCGGCGGCCATGCGATCGAACTCGGGAGTGCGGATCGTGGGATGCCCGTAGCAGGCCAGGTCACCATAGCCTAGGTCGTCGGCCATGATGATGACGAAGCTGGGCTTAGCGTTGGCGGGCGGGTTAGCGGCGGGTGCTTGCCCACGGGCGGCTGGGGCGACGAGAGCGCACGCCACGGCGATGCCCAGCCAGCAAGCAAGCTTAATTGGAGACTGTAACTTTTGATGAGCAGGAGCAGTTTCAAAGTATGGAGTGAACTGACGTTGCATGCGACAGCTATCTCGTCGCGTGATTTCGAGACAGACATTGCACTGCTGGACAAGCCAGCAGTGGCACCCGATACAAACTTTGAAGGTGCATGTAGCCAAGATCGATTTCCCTTCCGCGGTTCAGGCCAAGGATGCTGCTGTCGTCAGCGGCGCGATCTCGATGCCGCGCGTCTCGAAGACCAGGTCGGGCAAAGCTTGATAGGGCAGCGGCCGCGCCTCGAGCCATGCCAGGGCCACGAGCCAGACGATCGCAGCCACGACCAGCATGCCGCGCAGCCAACGCAATCGCGCCTCGGGCCAGTAGGCATCGCGCGGGACGGGGCCGGTATCGTGGCACAACCAGCGACCCAAGAGCGATAGCCCGACGGCCAGTGCGGCCACGGTCACGGTGATTGGCAGCACGGGCCCCAGCCCGGCGAGCCAGGCGCGCGACAACGCGCCACGCAACACGACGGCAACTCCGCCCAGCACCACCGATCCTTGCACAAAGACACTGACGGTTTGCAAGGCCGCCGGACTGACGTCACCCGTGCGCCAGCAGCGGGCGAGTTGGCACTGAAAGACGACCGAGGCCGCCAGGTAGGCGATGGCCGCCAGGTGGCAAACGATCGCTTCCTCGGCCAACTCGTGCAACTCGGGTGAAAGGCTCGTGCGCGTTTCCTCGGCCGCCCAGGCGCTCTTGGCGGCCAGCACGATCCCCGCGAAAGCAAGCAGCGCCACCAGCGCGTGGGCGAAACCCAAGTTTCTGGCCAGAATGTGTCGCACCGCCGCCTCGCAATGGTCGTCGGCCGAGCGGCCGAGGTTCGCCGACCGACGTGCGCGGTCTGGCACAGGGTAGAATCATGGTAATAGCCGCGGGGCGTATTTCCCAGCGGCGCAATCCGTGGCACGTGAGTCGTTTCGAGGAACTATGCGCGAACGATGGCGACGAACGACGCTGGTGCGCTCGGTCGTCGTCGGATGCGCGAGTTGGCTGGCGGTGGCGGGCGCCGCTGCCGTCGATCCACCGCCGCGATTCGCGCCGCCGAAGCCGCCGCGTGTTGTCGAGCTCGAGCGGTTGAAGGCTGCCGGCATTCGCCGCCTCGCCAGCCAGCACCTGGTGCTCTACACCGATCTGCCATCCGAGTCGTCGGTCGATGCCTTGCCAGAGCAATTCGATCAGGCGGTGCCGCAATGGATCGCCTACTTCAAGGATGCCTTGCCGAGCGACAAGTCGACGGGCGAAAGCGCGATTGCGGATTGGCGGGCGGTCGGCTACCTGATCAAGGACAAGGAGCGGTTCGTCGCCACGGGCCTGTTGACCGACGAAGTGCCGCAATTTCTGCATGGCTATTCGATCGACCATGAGTTCTGGCTCAACGAGCAGCCGAGCGAGTACTTTCGCCGGCATCTGATGCTGCATGAAGGGACGCACGTCTTCATGCGCACGCAGTTGGGGAGCACGGGGCCTCCCTGGTATATGGAAGGAATGGCCGAATGGCTGGCCACGCATCGGCTGCGCGACGGGCACGTCGAGTTGGCGTATTTTCCACGGTCGCGCGCGGAAGTTCCGTACTGGGGTCGGATCAAGATCATTCAGGATGATGTGGTGGCGGGGCGGCGGCATTCGCTAGCCGAGGTGTTCGCACTGGCGCCGCGCGCCTACTTGCAAACGGGGCCCTACGGATGGTCGTGGGGGGCCGTAGCCCTCTTGGCCGACGACCCGCGCTACTCCGCGCGGTTTCGAGAACTGGCGGGCGCTGTGAACGATCCCCAGTTCAACCAGCGGCTGCGCGGGCGATTCGCCGACGATTGGCCGCAACTTTCCGCCCAGTGGCAGGCGTTCATCGGCGAGATCGACTATGGCTACGATGTTGCCGCGGCCGCGATCGAGTTCGCGCCTGGCGAACCGCTTGGCGATAAGAGCGTCGAAGTTACTGTCGACGCGGCGCGTAGTTGGCAATCGTCGAAAGTGCGCGTGGAGGCCGGCAAGACGTATCGACTGACAGCCGCTGGGCGTTACCAGATCGCCCGAGACGAAGTCGATGGGCGGGAACGAATCTGGTGGTGCGAGCCGGGAGGGGTGTCGATTCACTACTATCGTGGGCGGCCGCTGGGTCAGTTGACCGCGGCGATCGTGCCGGATGAAACACTCGCGGTCGCTGCCACCGCGAAGCAACCCTTATGGCAGCCGATCACCATTGGGCTGGAAGCCGAACTGAAACCGGAAACTTCCGGCACGTTGTATTTGCGCGTGAACGAGTTTCCCGGCCGCTTAGCAGACAATGCCGGTGAATTAGCAGTTAAGATTCAATCGCCGTGATTCGCTATACTGTATCAGTCGCGCGATCCGGAGGACGCCTGCATGACTGAAGAGCTGTCACCCGAATTAAACCGACTTATCCAAGAGAAATTGCAGCAGGGCCTGTATCAATCGGCTAGCGACTTGCTCGTCGATGCCATGTTTGCCTTAGAGGAGATCGAACGTTGTGAGCGCGACTTGCGTGCGGCGATCCAATTGCGGGTTGCCAAAGCAGGCCAGTCGCTTTCGCAGCCCTTTGATCGCGAGGCGTTTCGCGCCGAGGCGCGTCGGCGGTTGGGCCTGGCCGGCTAATGGCCCGAACCGTCTACTTACCTGACGCGATCGAGGACCTGCATCAAATCTGGGCGTACATCGTCGGCCAAACGGAAAGCGTGGAGATCGCCGACCGACTAATTGATTCGATTGACAATGTCGCCAGTCTGTACGCGGCCAATCCCGCGCTCGGCACGGCACGCAATGATCTCGCCCCTGGGCTTCGCTGTTTTGTAGTCGCACGCTACGTGGTGTTCTTCCTGCCGCTGACCGGCGGTATTGAGATCGTTCAAGTGATTCACGGTTCGCGAGACATACCTGCCCGATTTCGTCGTCCGCGATCATAGCAGTCTGTAGCGGCGCGACCATCGGGCGAATCGCCGTGACGAGGTGGCCATGGCGCAACCACTCGTGCTGTTGGAGCGCACCGGCGCGATCGCGGTGCTAGTGCTCAACCATCCCGAGAAGCGGAACGCCTTATCGCGCGCCGTGCTCACGGCCTTGGCCGATCGGCTGCGTGAAATCGCCGCCGACCCGTCGATCAAGTGCGTGATTGTGCGGGCGGTGGGACCGGTGTTCAGTTCCGGGCACGACTTGAACGAGGTGCGCGGGGCGGCGGTCGACGAGCTTGAGTCGCTGTTCGTGTTGTGCAGCGAAGTAATGGAAACGATCCGTCGACTGCGCGTGCCGGTGATCGCCGAAGTGGCAGGCGTGGCCACGGCGGCCGGCTGCCAGTTGGCGGCCACGTGCGATCTGGTGATCGCCGCCGAGGAAGCGACCTTTGCCACACCGGGCGTCAAGATCGGCTTGTTCTGTTCGACGCCGGCGGTCGCCGTGTCGCGTGCCGTGCCGGCCAAAAAGGCGATGGAGATGCTGCTCACCGGCGAGGCGATCTCGGCCGCCGAGGCGGAGCGCGTCGGACTGGTGAATCGCGTGGTGCCGCGCGAGCAGCTTTCGGCCGCGACGCTGGCGCTAGCCGAGAAGGTTGCGAGCGCCAGCGGCGCCACGGTCGCGCTGGGAAAGCGCGCGTTCTACGAGCAACTCGGAGTCGACCGGCCGCGCGCGTACGAAATCGCCTCGCGAGCCATGGTCGAAAACGCGCAATTGCCCGACGCCGACGAAGGGATCGGGGCGTTTCTCGAGAAGCGATCGGCGAAGTGGAGCACGTAGGCGGCGCCGTCGTTAGGCGCCGGTTTCGACCGTGGGCACGGCAGCCGGCTCGATCAGCACGTACGGGTTGCGATCGTGATCGACGTGATCGAACTGCTCGGTGGCGTAGTCGATCAAGATGGCGGTCGGCGACAGATTGCGAAAGGCGTGCGCGATGTAGGGGCCGATCGACAGCCGCGTGAACGACTTGTCGTCGGAGCGGAGCACGAACTCGACGCGCTCACGGGTGCGAACGTCTTCGAGCACGACTTCGAGCGTGCCGTGCGCGACGCCAAACCACTCGCGGCCGCGCGTGTGATAGTGATTGCCGCGCACTTGCCTGGGGCGCTCGAAGGTGACGAAGTACACCTGGCCGAACGCCGTGTGCTGACGATCGAGCTCTTCGTGACGCAAAAACTCGACGAGATACCCGCGCTCATCGGTGTGTTTGGAGCACTCGACCAGTTCGTAATCCATATTGACACCGCCTGACTGCGGACGAACGACCCAGCTTCTTTGCTGCACTTGAGAGTGCGCTATCTAACTACTCCCCCGCTTGCAGGCTTGGTACCACGCGGCGCCGGCCCAGCGCGTAGCGCAACAGGTCGCGAAACGTGGTCGCGATCACCCGCGGCCGGTTGCCCGACCCGCTGCCGTGCTCGCGCGCACGGTGCGCGATGGCGACTTCGCGATAGCTCGCGCCGGCGCGCATCGTTTCGAGCACCAACTCGGCGTGCACAAACGCGCTGCGCCCTTCGAGCGCGATGCGTTCGAGCAGTCGTCGATGCACCAGGGCCGTGCCGTTGACGTCGTGGATGCGGCGCCGCGCGACCAGGCTCACCATCGCATTGTAACACCAGGAGACGAACCTTCGCCTCCAGGGATCGTGCCGCTGGGCCCGCACGGCCAGCACCAGGTCGCACCCGGGTGCGTCGTCGCCGGCGGCCGCGCGAAACAACGGAATCACCTCGTCGGCCGGGATCTGCCCGTCGCCGGGCAAAAAGACCACCCAATCGGTCGAGGGCAGCAGGTACGTCTCGCGGATCGTCGGTCCAAAACCGAGGTTCCGCGGATGGCGCAGCACGCGCACGCGCGGCGAGGCAGCGGCCAACCGCTCGCAAACCGCCGGCGTCTCGTCGCTGCTGCCGTCGTCGATCACGAGTACGTCGACGGCGACTCCCAGCCGCTCAGACAAAGCCAGGCTATCCTCGACGATCGCGGCCAGGGTGCGGGCGTCGTTGTAGGCCGGAATGCTGACAGTCAACGAAGTCACAAGGCGTTCTCTTAACCAGCGGGCAGAATTGCATCGTAATCGTCGGGAGCCGAGGCACCCCCCTCCCAGAATAAGATTGTCCGGGAATTTGCGTCCTAACCGTCCTAAGCGGCTGTCAAAAGTAGTTAAGTCGTTTCTGGATAGCGAGTTATTTTAGGACGCAAATCCCAAAATGCTTGCGTCCTAGATCGTCCTAAGCGCGGTTTTGCGTCCTAAGCAGGGGCTCACGTCGAGGGGTCTCGCGCCAAAGCGCGAAGGCTCCAAGAATGCAGGTTGCTGTTTGTCCGCAAATTTCGCAGCTCGCGCAGGTTGGCCAGAGGCAACGACAACGACAATCAGATCTGTGGAACCAGAGATATCCGTGGTTGATGTGTTTGGGACGTGCGCGCCGCGGATGCACCGGATGGCACCACGGTCCCAGCCCCATTGGGGCGATCGTCAATAGCCAGGGGTGCAAACCCCTGGAAACGATTCGCGCAAACCTCCGCTAGCCCGAACGGGGCGACAGAGGTTCCGTGATTCCAGAAAGCCCGACCGCCGCCCCTTCGAGGCTCTGCAGACGATTGAGATCGGGGCGGTTCGTTATGACCTATCCAGGCTGACGTCGCCGCCTGGCTACCGGCTTGCGCCGCGTTGCGGTTGGAGAAGCGTTGCATGCTTGGTAGGCGTGCTCCCGGGCAATCTCAGCCCTGCGAGGCCGTTCATTTCTCTTGATGCACGCAGCACGGCGATCGGGTCGCGGGCAGGCCTGCGGCGTAGCGTCGAGCGCGGCAGCCCGTTCGGCGACGCCGCGTGGAGCGAACTAGCGGTGGACCGCCTGGGGCTGGAATCGACCATACGCCCGCGTGGCCGTCCCAAAAAGCAGTGATTTGGTTCCTGACACCTTTTCTTCTTTCCTTTTCTTCTTTCCAAGCGAACGGATCGACGCCGCAGGCCTTGGCACTGGCGACCATGGTGAAGAGCGCCGCGGCCGTGCGGCCGCCCTGATCATTCCCGACAAAGAGCCAATTCTTATGGCCGATCGCCGCCGGGCGCAGCGTCCGTTCGGCCAGGTTGTTGTCGATCGCCAAGTAGCCTTGCTCGGATTACGCGCGAGCGCATCCCAGTTCGAGAGTGCGTACGCGATCGCCTGGCCGATCGGGCTCTTGGGGAAGGCCGCTGCTTGCTGTGCGTCGAGCCACGTGCGTAGCGCCGTCAACAGCGGCGCCGCGCGCTGTTGTCGCGCCGACGCGATCTGATCGTATCCGCTCGTCAAGCGCCAGTTCGCTCCCAGTGCCGGCGCACGACTCATTCAACTCGCGTTCGATCGCATTGAGCTGACCGATGCGGGCCAGCGCTTCGTGGGCCACGCGGCCGGCCGTCCGCTGCGCCTCGTGAAACTTGCGGCGCGCATGGGCCCAACAGACGACCTCGATGATCTGGCCATCCGAGCCCGCGTAGATCCCGTCGTAGCCGCCGAAGGCGTCCGCCAAATGCCCAGCAGGCCGAGGCCGGCCGCGGCGCTGCTAGGCATCGCAAAAGGGGTCTGTTAATCTGACGCGCATGAATGTGCTGGGAATCTCGGGAGGGGTGCGGATCGGCAATCAGGATGGCGCCGCGGCCTTGGTGGTCGATGGCCGGCTGATGGCGGCCGCCGAGGAAGAGCGCTTCACCGGCATCAAGTTCGCCAACGGCATGCTCCCCCGGCACGCCGTGCGGTATTGCCTGCGGGCGGCCAACCTGTCGATCCACGACGTCGACCGCGTGGTGTTTGTCGGCGCGACGTACGTGGGGATCGTCGAAATCCTGCGGCGCTGGCTGGAGTTTCAGTTCGGGCATGCGCCCAAGGTCGAGCTGGTCGATCATCACACGGCGCACGCGGCCAGCACCTTTTTCGCCAGCGGTTGGGACGAGGCGCTGATCGTTACGTTCGACTTTTCGGGAGACGGCGTTTCGACGAGCGTGCGGACGGGCAAGGGAACGCAACTGGCCACCCTGGCCGAGATGCGCAAGCCCAACTCGCTGGGGGTTTTCTATTCGGCGGTCACGCAGTTTCTCGGCTTTCAGAAGGACAGCGACGAATACAAAGTGATGGGCATGGCGGCCTATGGCACGCCGCGGTTCGAGCTCGATCACGTGCTGGCGACCACGCCCGGCGGCTATGAGTTCCATCCGGCGTTCTTACGAGGAGTGAAGGCGGGTGAGCCTGCTCCCTCGAAGCAAGAACCACTGTTCGAGAAGTTTCCGCTGCCGATCGAGCCGCGCTTGCCGGGCACGCCGATCGAGCAAGTGCACTACGACATCGCCGCGTCGGCCCAACGGCAGCTCGAGCAAGTCGCCACGCGGTTGGTCGAGCATTATGCGAAGGCGCATGGGCTGGACCGCGTTTGCCTGGCCGGTGGCGTGGCGCTCAACTGCAAGATGAACGAACAGATTCGCCGATCGCCGGCGGTGCGCGAGCTGTATGTGCCGCCGGTGGCGAGCGACGCGGGCTTGGCGCTGGGGGCCGCGTACTTGGGGGGGGTCGAAGCCGGGGATCGGCTCGAGCCGCTAGCGCATGCGTATTGGGGCCCCGAGTTCACGCCAGGCGAAATCCGCGAAGTGCTCGATCGGGCGGCACTGTCGTACGAGGAGACCACCGACCCGGTCAATGCCGCGGCCGAACGGCTGCTTTCGGGCAAGATCATCGCCTGGTTCCAGGGGCGGATGGAATATGGACCGCGCGCCTTGGGCAATCGCAGCATTCTGGCCGACGCCCGCAACGAAGCGATGAAGGACGAGATCAACGCGCGGGTGAAGTTTCGCGAGGAGTTTCGTCCCGTGGCGCCGGCGGTGCTCGACGAAGCGGGGCCGCGGCACTTCGACGACTATCGCCATTCGCCGTACATGACGCAGACGTTTCCCACGCGCCCGACCGTGGCTAAGATCGCGCCGGCGATCGTGCACGCCGACGGCACCTGCCGGCTGCAATCGGTGCGGCCGGAAGCCAATCCGTTATTTCACGAGTTGTTGAGCCGTTTTCACCATGTTTCGAGTGTGCCGCTAGTGATCAACACGAGCTTGAACGCGTACAACGATCCGATGGCCTGCGAGCCGTTCCAAGCCCTGCGCACGTATTTCGTGACCGGCTTGGATTCGCTCATCATGGGGCCGTTTGTGCTCGACAAGCGGCGCTAGCAGCGCATTGAAGAATCGTAGCCGGCCCCTTTGGGACCGGAGACCTGTCGTGAACTCCGGGGTCGCTGACCCCGGCTACACTGCTGCTCCGGGGTCGGTGACCCCGGCTACAGAGCTCTCAACCGACTGCCAAGGCGAAGCGAGAAGAGTCGACCGTGTCCGCTCCTGCCAGCACCGCGCCCGACGCGCCTGTGACCGCAGCATCGTTGGACGGCGCAGCGATCGCCAGCGCCGCTCGTTCACCCACCGCGCGCCGTCGCGAGCTGCTTGTCGCCAGCGGGGTGACGCTCTTGGTGCTGGTGCCGTTTCTCGGCAAGCCGTTCCACATCGACGACCCGCTGTTTCTCTGGACGGCGGAGCGAATCCGCCAGCATCCGGCCGACTTCTACGGCTTCGCGCTCAACTGGTACGGCTTCGCACAGGACATGGCCGAGGTGACCAAGAACCCGCCGGGGCTGTCGTTCTTTTTGGCGCTGACGTCGTTGTTTGTCGGGCTGAGCGAGTGGGCGGTGCATGGGGTGCTGCTGTTGCCGGCTGTCGGGCTGGTGTGTGGCACCTATCTGGTGGCTGAGCGCTTTACGCGCCGCCCGCTCTTGGCCGCGCTCGTGTCAGTCGCCACGCCAGCGTGGCTGGTCTCAGCGACGACCGCGATGTGCGACACCAGCATGCTGTGCCTGTGGGTGTGGGCGGTTTACTTCTGGCTGCGGGGGCTCGATCAGCAACGATTCGGGCTGTTGCTGGCGGCAGGAGCGTGCATTGCCGCGGCGGCCCTGACGAAGTACTTCGCCATTGCGCTGGTGCCGCTGTTGGGATTAGTGGCGCTGGTGCGTCGGCGGCAGGGATACGAGTGCGTCCTTGCGTTGCTGTTGCCCGTGTTCGCGTTGGTGTTGTTCGACATTTACACCACGTTCAAGTACCACCGCGGCCTGGTCCGCGACACGCTGCCGTATGTGAGCATGTTCCAGGAGACCCGCGAGGTCGACCGCGGGACGCAGTTGCTGTTGGGCTTGAGCTTCTTGGGGGGCACGGTCGCCACGTTTTTGTGCTTCTGGCCCCGCATTTTCCGCTGGCAGGGGGGCTTGCTGCTGGTGGGAGTCGGCACGATTCTGGTCGCGCTGTGCATTCGCGAGGGGGATTTTTGCGGACTGCTGATCAACACCGAGAACGGTCGCGATTGGGGCGCCTTGCTGCACGTCATCGCGTTCTTGTTGGCGGCCGTGCAGGCGGCAGCGTTGGTGGTTCTGGAACTGCGGCGGCGGCACGACGAAGCGAGCCTGTTGTTGGTTGCCTGGATCCTGGGGACGTGGGTCTTTTCGACATTTCTCAACTGGTCGGTGAACGTGCGGACGATGTTGCCGCTGGTACCACCACTGGCGATTCTGTTGGCGCGGAGGATCGACGAAGCCACGGCGGCGTCCGCCGGCTCGGCTCGGTGGCAAGCGTGGTTGCGGCGCGCCTGGCCCGACGCCGTGCCAGCGGCGCTGGCGATGGCACTATCGCTATTGGTCGCCTGGGGCGACTACCAGTATGCCCAAGCGCAAAGTGAGCTCGCGCGTGTGGCGCTCGAGTTGACCGAGGACACCAAGGGGCACGTCTACTTTCAGGGCCATTGGGGGTTTCAGTACTACATCGAGCGGGGGGGCGCGATTGCCCTGAAACGCGATAGTGAGTTCGTCTTCCCGCGCGACGTGATGGTGGTTCCGCTCAACAACATCAATGTCGTGCTCTTTCCCGAACGCCTCGTGAAATTACGCGACCACGAGCGGGTGCCCGTTGCCAGCCCCACGATCACCACGTCGGGCGAACTGGGCGCTGGCTTTTACTTTGGGCACCGGGGCTCTCCCTTCGCGTATCGCTTTGTACGCGCGCCCGACGAGGAAATGGTCGTCTACTCGTTCCTGGTGAGCGTCGAGCTGTAGCCGCGCGGTGGCCGCGTGCCGACCGCCATCGCACCGGCGCTTGTGCGAACTGCAAGCCGCGCGCCGCGAGCCCTTTGAGCGGCGCCACGGTTGCACATTCAATCGTCGGCCGTGGCGTTTCACCGTCGGCGTGAAGATTCACCTGGCTGAGGAAAGCCGCTTCAAGTTGGTTTGGCGACTACTCGTTGGGGCGAATTCGGCGGTTTTCGCTCACCAGCATTGGGAAAGTCGCGCGGGGCCGCTCGGCCGCCTTCGCAAGCGTTGCGTTCGCCGCAAACTCTTTTATGGAAGTCGCTTGCGACTCGTCTTTTGGCCGTCGTTGCCGGCGGCACGCGTCGTGCTTTTGGCAGGCCGGGCATGATGCGCAACCGCGGCAAGGGCCAGTCCTCGAGCCTTGTTGCGCGTAGCAGAAGTGCCCCCTGGCAATCACTGCGGAAACCTCGGGGGCGAAGGGAGAAGCCCAGATGAAGCACATCGCGATCGCGCCTTGGGTAGTGGCGGTGGCCGTCTTGGCCGGCGCCACGACGCGTGGCGCACCGCTGACGCCGCAAATCGTCAGCGACTTGTTTCAGTTCGACGTGAGCATGATTTATTCGACGAACGGCATCGCGCCCGATCGGGTGATCAGCGTGACCAAGCCGCCCGGTGCCGGCGGCGGCGATGTCGGGTTCTACCGACCGAACTGGCCGACGTTGAATCCGGCGCTGCCGTTGTACTACGTGCAGGGTGGCGGACCGCTGACGTTTGGCGCCGACCTGCTGTTGGACGTGCTCTTGACGGGCTCGGACGCGGCGGGTGGAGCGTTTCCGAACATCAGCCTGACCGGCACCGGCGGCCGTCCGGGCGACGATGTGGTGGTCACCGGCGCGACGTCGCCTGGAGCTGCCGCGAACGCGACGCTGTGGACGATGGACCTGAATCAGGTGTCGTTCTACGGCGACGCTGGTCAGAACACGTTCTTGCTGGAAGGCCTCGGCACGATCACCGGCGGCACGCTGGCGACTGCCAAGACGCTGGTTGGCAAGACCGGTGTGATTCGCGGCTACTTCGACATCACGTCGATTCCGCCAGGCTTGTTGAATCCGTTCATTCAAGCCAACTACGCGCCGACCGACAACATCGCCAGCGTCGTGTTGGCGACCCTGAGCGGACAGTTCGGCGTGGGCGTGTTGATTCCCGAGCCCTCGACGTTGGTGCTGAGCCTGGTCGGCCTGGCAGCAGCGCTGGTGGCGCGCGGTCGTCTCGTGGGCAGGAGAACTCGCCAACCCGGCTGAACGCTTCCGCTTGGCAGGAGCGGAAGCGCGGGGGAGTGACGCGGGTCAGTCGTATCCGGCCCCCGCCGGTTTTGATCTCGAAACGAAGAGCACTTTGTATGTCGCGGAATCATGGGCAGCTCGTGTTGAGTGAGGCAGGCCAGACCATGCGAGCGGCGCGTCGCACCGGCGACCGTCTGCAATGCCTGGTGCTGGCGGTCGATGGGCGCCGTCGCGAGGAACTAGCCGCCGCGGCTCGTGGGGCCGGTTGGCTGGTTCTGGAGTGCGACGACGCTTCTTCGGCACTGCTGTGCCTGCAGCGGATGTTGGTCGGGTTGGCGCTAGTCGACCTCGATCAAGTCTCTGAGGGCAATCGACAGGAACTGCGGTCGGCCGTGGAAGCACTGGCATCCCAAAGCGGGTTGCTGATCGTGCTTTGTGGGCAGGACGGAGTTGCCCAGGAGGAGATCTGGGCGCGGCAGTTGGGCGTTTGGCTCTATCTGCCGGGGGTGACGGACGGAACCGAATTAGCCGTGTTGTGCAGCGAAGCCCTTCCGCTTGCGGAACGGCTTGCGATTCGGGCGACTGCCGCGCCGGCCCCGGTGAGCCGGGTCGGTTAAGGCAGTTGCCCAGCGGAGCCGAGCGATCGGCGCCGTGGATACTCGTTCTCATCTCAATTTGTGCGGAAAGCGAAACTCGAAAGGACCCAATGATGTCAGACTACGCCAACCTCAATCAAGACTACGAACGCGAAGGCCAGGCCCACTACGGTCGCACGCAGCCGATCAAGAGCAATCGCAGCGCGCGCCCGCAGTACCGTGCCAAGAGCCGGCCGACTGGTTTCAACGGCATCCATCGCCGACGCGCCAAGCGTTGGGCCTGGTAGGTCGAACGAGCGAGTTAGTGCGGGCAGGCGATTGTCCCCTTGTTCGCGGCCGCGCCGTGGGCGCACCGCGAAAGTCACCAGCGGCCAGGCGTTGCTGCAGGCGATGCCTGACACGCGGAGTTGCCCAAAAGCGGGCGAGTCAAACCAGTTCTCAGGCGGCAAAACTCATCTCTCGGGGAGCATAGTTAGATGGCGAGTTCTCGTCGGACGCTAATCTGCGCGGCTGCGCTGGCACTAGCAAGTGTCGCGATCGCCTCGCCAGCCTGGGCCGTGCCCATCAACTTCACCGGCACGTCACAGGACTTCAGCCTGACGCTGTCGGCGTCGGGGAACGGTGCTTTCAAAGGCTTTTTCACGCAGCAGCAGCCCTACGGTGTGGAGCTGATTGGCACGAAGTACGCCGTCGGTAAAGTCGAACTCGACACCGACGGGTTTACCCTGGTCAATACGGGCAACCCCTTCTCGACTCCGCTCAGTCTGCAAAAGAACGTTTCGGTCACGAGCGACCCGCGGAGCATCGGCCTGCCGAAGGTCGACGGTAAATTCCCCACGCCAGGCATCGGCGACATGGGCTTTGGCGCTCAGAATATCAATGGCGTGCTGACCCGCACGCTGGTGAGCGCGACGAATCTCGATCTCGACATGCTGAACGGCAAAACGGTCAGTTTCGCGTTGAGCGATATCGTGATTCCACGCACCAAAATGGTGGCGAACGCCCTCTACGACGGCAATCCGATCAACGGTCCGTCGTATTATCCCCAACCGTCCGCCGACTTGACGCTGAAGATCTCCGGCACGGTTAAAGAGGTGTATCTCGAACAGGATATGAGCCAGTTGCCAACGTTTACTCCCGACGGCGCGGCCACCGGTGGCATCGTCGGCACGGCGACGGGAACGTTCAAAATACCGATGATTCTGCGCGGCCTTTTGGACGCCAACATCAAGGTCGGCGGCTTCGATGTTCAAAACCTCACCGACCAAAACCTGAGTTCGAAGTTCAATGTCACCGGACAATATGAACTAAGTGGCCCTGCCAGCAACCTGAAGATCAAGCTACTCGGCAGCGACAACGTGCCATTCCCGCTGAACTTTAACACGGCGTTGACGCTCACCGGTGCGGGTGTGTACGGCATTACGACGACCGTCGACCTGGCGGCGAGCATCAACCTGGCATACAACTTCGCCTTGAATACGATCACGCCGATACCCGAGCCAGGGAGTATCGTGCTGTTGGCGATCGGCTTGATGTCGGTCAGTCCGCTGATCATACGCCGGATGAGGCAGTTCTTCAGGCGGTGCTGACGTTCGCACTCAGATAGCTGCCCCAAGAGCGACTCGATCTAGCGGCCGGTTCCTCGCTTCTCCGACGAGGAGCCGGCCTGTTTGTTTTGGCGGCCTGCCGCGGTTCGCCGACTTCGCTTGGCCATAATCGGTTGAGTAGCAGCCCATGCCAACGCTCGACGTCAATGCCGAACTGCGGATTCCCCTGGAGGAGATCGAGTACACCTACGCGCGCAGCTCGGGGCCCGGCGGGCAGAATGTCAACAAGGTGAGCTCCAAGGCGGTGCTGCGCTGGAGCGTGGCGACGAGCCCCAGCGTCAGCGAAGCGCTGAGACCGCGCTTGCTGGCGAAATTGGGCAAGCGCGTGACTGCCGCGGGGGACGTGGTCATCCACAGCCAGCGCCATCGCGACCAGGCGCGCAATGCCGACGACTGCCTGGCGAAGCTGCACGCTATGCTCCGCGCGGCGCTAGCGCGGCCCAAGCCGCGGCGCGCGACGAAGCCATCGCGGGGGGCGGTCGAACGGCGCATCGAAAGCAAAGCGGCCACTTCGCGCAAGAAGCGGCAGCGGCGCGCGCCGGTCGAAGATTGAAGGCAGCGTAACGCTGGATTCTGTAGACGGGGTCGCTGACCCCGGACCGGCCGCGCAGAGGCCGGCTACAGTATTTCAACCGGCGCAGTGTTTCAACAGCCGCGCTAACGGCGGCGTTTTTTCTTGCCGCCCCGGGAAGTCTGGCCGCCGCGATCGCGGGCCTTGCCGGCCGCGCCGGGCTTGCGGCCGTCGCGCGCGGCCGTGCTCTTCTTGCCGCGCGGCGCGACCGCAGGAGGCTGAGAACCTGGCGGCCGCTTGCGCCGCGCGACGAGGCGAAAATCGAGCTCGCGGCGATCCGCGTCGACTCGGGCCACGGCCACGCACACCGGGTCGCCAAGCCGGAACGTGTTCCCCTGCCGATGGCCAGTCAGCGTGTGGTGCGTGCGATCGTAGCGGTAGTAATCGTCGGAGAGCGAGGAAACGTGGATCAGCCCTTCGGCCGGCAGATCGACTCCCTGCGCGAACAGGCCGAATTCCTCCACGCCGGTGATCACGGCATCCATCTGTTGGCCGATGCGCTCGGCCAGATAATTCAAGAGCTTGACCTTGGTGAGCTCGCGTTCCGCGGCTTCGGCCCGGCGCTCACGCTGCGAACAGTGATCGCCCAGACTCAGTAGCTCGGCCAGGTGAGCCGTGGGTTTCTTGTGCTTGGCCAACAATTCGAGCAGGCGATGCACGGTCAGATCGGGATAGCGGCGAATCGGCGACGTGAAGTGGCAGTAGCAATCGCTGGCTAGTGCGTAGTGCCCTTCGTCGTCGGGGCCGTAGACCGCTTGCTGCAAGCTGCGGAGCACCGCGTAATTGATCGCCTGCTCCTCGGGCCGGCCGGCGACGAGCTTGAGTAGCCGCTGCAGCTCAAAGCGGCTTTCCAGGCTGTCGACGGGGTAACCGAGCTCGACGACAAACTTGGTGAGGTCTTCGAGTTTGCGCGGATCGGGAGCGAGGTGCAGGCGCCTCAAGAAGAGCAGCCCTTGATCGCGGAGATGTTCGGCCACGGCTTCGTTGGCGGCCAGCATGCACTCTTCGATCATCTGGTGGCTGACGGTGTTTTCGACGAGGTGCGCGCCGGCTACGCGGCCCTCCTTGTCGAGATCGATCTTGACCTCGCGCATGGTGAGCTCGATCGCGCCGCGCTGGCGGCGCCGCTCGCGGAGCACCATCGCGAGCGTGTGCATGTTCTGCACGAGCTCGTGTACCTGCGGCGTGAGCTTCGCGCGCCAGGCTTGCGGGTGTGCCAGGAAATTGTCGATCTCTTCGTAGGTGAAGCGCCGGCAACTGCGGATCGCCGCCGCATGAAACTCGGACGACACCCGGGTACCATCGGAAGTGAATTCGAGAAAGGCCGTCTTGGTGTAGCGCACCTTGTCGGGCTGCAAGCTGGCCAGCCCGTTGGAGATCAGCTCCGGCAGCATCGGCAGCACGCGGTCGGGCAGGTAGACGCTGGTGGCGCGGGCCAAAGCTTCGCGATCGAGCGCGGACTTGGGGCGCACGAAGTGCGAGACGTCGGCGATGTGCACGCCCAGGCGCCAATGTCCCTCGGTTGTGCGCTCGAGCGAGATTGCATCGTCGAAGTCGCGGGCGTCGACCGGATCGATCGTGACGACCGTCAGCGCGGTGAGGTCCAGGCGGTCGTCGCCGATCGATTCGTCGAACTCGGCAGCCTGCGCGCGGGCCTCGGCCAAGGCGTCTTCGGCGAACTCCTCGGGCAATTCGAACTCGCGAATGATCGACAGCGTGTCGATGCCCGGCTGGCCGCGGGGGCCGAGCACTTCGGTGATCACGCCTTCGCCGTCGTGCCAGTGCGAAGGGAAGCGGACCATCTCGAAGACGACCTTGTCGTCGGGCCGCGCGTTCTTGGCCCCCGGATCGCCAACCGCAACGGGACGCTGGAAGAGCGTGCCATCGACTTGCACGTACCCACTGCCGGCGCTCTCGAAGTACGTGCCCACGAACTGATGCGTGTCGCGCTCGATGACTTCGACGATTCGCCCTTCGGGATTGCCGCGCGACGAGAACTTGCGCCCGCGCAGCTCGACCATGACGACGTCGCCGCTGGCGGCGTCGGTGGCCGCCTCGGCCGGGATGAAGATATCGTCGCGGCGTCCGTGCGCGGCGGGGGTGTCCTTGGGGCGCACAAAGCCGAAGCCGGCTTGCGCGCGGCGAAATACGCCGACGATTTGGCCGGCGGCGGGCGCGCCGGCGGCCTCGACGTGATGGTTGGCGCCGTAGCGCAATTGGCCGCGCTTGACCAACTGCTTGATGAGCCGCTTGAGCTCACCGCGCTGGTCGTCGGTCAATCCGAGCTGCTCGGCCAGCACGCGCGGCTTGGCCGGCCGATACTTGGGATTGGCGACCAGCGCCAAAAGCTGTGATTCGAGTTCCGCGGCATTCATGCGTGGGTAGAGGCTCACTCTAACTTGGACGATTTCGGGAATGCGGCATTCTGTCGGTCAAGCAGTCGGGCTGATGAAGGTTTGCGCCAACGACGAAGTTCGAGCCAGCGCCGATCCCCCCGGAGACTCCTGGATCGTTCGACGATCCCAGGAGTGGGACCGTCACAACTTCTAATGGCTGCCTTTGTATGCCTTGAACCCATAGCCGCCGGCAAAGCCACCGGCAACGGTAATGAAGAGCGTCAGAATCTCTTTGAGAAGCGCGGACTGCCCTGCGTACAAGAACATTCCGCAAATCGCGATGAATCCGATTGTCAGGATAACCGCGAGGAACTTAACTCGGTAATCGCTTCTCTTGTTGTCCGCCTCGGCATTGTCGATGACCTTGGTGATATGCTCTTCGGTCATCTTTTCCACGAGCGGATTTGGCGCTGGTCCGAATTGGAACATGCCAAAGGCTTCGCGCCGCACCAGCTCGCGCACCTTCTTCTGTTCGGCTGGTGGTATCGGGACAATTTCGCCTTGCCCCTCGGGCGGATCGCCGGCCATTAGCCAATTCTCGATAGAAGCCGGCGGATCGCTCGATCCACACTGCGTAGAAATGGCTCAGTTCCACCGACAGCAAGCCGAGCCGCGCGATGAGCAACGATGGCGCGCACGATCTCTTCGCGCGTAATCGTGACGAGCACCTGATCGTCGATTTCCGGTTCGTCCTCTAGGAACGAAAGCTGATGCACTTCCTGATCTTGCGTCAGCATGGCTGGTTGCTCACTGATCGGAGATTGTCACAAGCCGTTATCGGCGTCCTAGAAAGGATCGATCCAACGAATTCTAAGATAGGTCGCGCAGGCAGCGTACTGCAAGAAACTCGCTGGTACAATCCGTGCAAAAGGCAGGCCGAAGTTAGCAATGCCATTGTTCACCATAGACTTATGACGCGAGCTTCCCCGCATCCCATCCCGCTTGCGAATCCTCCCAAGCGCCCTCGCGCGGCCGCTCAGTCGAGCTGCGGCGGGGCGGGCGCCGGGCTCGGCTTGAACAACTTGCGCCCCAGTTGTTGGTTGAAGTTTGTCCAGCGGCTATCGGCGTTCGGGTCGTCGCGCATCAATTGCTGCCAGCCGTGCAGCTTGGCGTCGACATTGTCGATCAGGTTGAGGGCCACGGCTTCGAGCGTCATGGGCAGCTTCGGGCTGCCGAACTCGTACGCGCCGTGATGGCTGACGATCATGTGTTTCAGCCGCAGGGCCAGCTCGGTGGGGACCGACTCGCCGGCCAGGCGTTCGGCTTCGGCGAGCTTGGCATCGAGCATGGCCACGCCCATCACCACGTGACCGATCAACTGCCCTTCGTCGGTGTAGCTGAAGCCGCGCTGGTAGGCGAGCTCCTCGATCTTGCCGGCATCGTGCAGAAACGCGCCCATCAACAACAGATCGTCGTCGAGCATTTCGTAGCGGCGCGCCACCAGCCTGGCCAGCTCCATCACGTTGACGACGTGCTCCAGCAGCCCGCCGTGATACGCGTGATGGTTCTTGACGCCGGCGGGGGCTTGCGCGAACCGCGCCATGAACTGCGTGTCCAACAAGAAGCACTCGGCCAGCGTGCGGAGGTGTGGGTTGGACATGCCGCGGAGCAGCTCGGCCAGGCGGGCGGCCAGCCGGTCGATCGCCGCTTGCGATAGCGGCATGAAATCGGCGGCGTCCACCTCCTCGCCCGAGACCGGCGTGATTTGCGAGGCAATGAGTTGCAAAGCGCCCTGGTAGACCTGCGTGGTCCCTTCGACCAGCACGAAATCGCCATTTTCGAAGCTGTTGTAGAGCGACTCGGTGGCGTTCCACACCCGCGTGGGGAGCGCGCCCGTGCGGTCGCGGAGCTCGACTTGCAGGTAGAGGTTGCCGTTGCGGTTGGGGCGCAATTGCTTGTCGGCCGCCAGAAAGACTTCGTGAATCGCTTCCTGGTGGCCAAGTTGATTGATGTAACGTCGAGGCATAGGCGCGCGAGGAAACCAGTGGTCGCGAACGGGCAGAGAATAGAGTCTGGCAATTCTATGAGGCGAGGGACCAGCCAACAAGCGGCTGTTGAATGCCACGGCCCGCGCGGATGAACTGCAAAGTCAAAAATGCGAGGGGGACAGGTACATGTTTTCGGTCAACGCGAACTTGGCAAGCTTGGTATTGGCGAGCCGAAAAATGTACCAGTCCCCGACTTTGCAGTTCCTTGTGCTGCGCCCGCGTTGCCCCCGTTTACCGCCGTATCGTACAATTCCGCCTGCTTTTTTCGCCGCTGCGGGCGCTGGCACCGCGCGATGATTCGCGCCGCGTGCGTCGCCTGGCCCCACCGAACGCTAGCCAACGGAAGGTTCTCGTGCGCTGGTCGCAAACGCTCATTCCCACGATGAAGGAAACGCCCGAGGGGGCTGAAATCCCCAGCCACGTGCTGATGCTCCGCGCGGGGCTGATTCAGCAAGTGATGGCGGGCGCCTACACCTATTTGCCGCTCGGCTGGCGCTCGTTGCGCAAGGCCGAAGCAATTGTCCGCGACGAAATGGACCGGGCCGGCGCCGTGGAACTGCACATGCCGGCGCTGACGCCGATCACCTTGTGGGAACGGACCGGCCGCGTCGACGCCTTCGGCGACGTGCTGATCAACTTCAAGGTGCGCCGCGCGAATCGCCAAGTACACCTGGCGCTGGGCCCGACGCACGAAGAAGTGGTGACCGACCTGGTGGCGCGGTTCGTCTCCAGTTACCGCCAGTTGCCGATCACGCTCTATCAGATTCAGACTAAGTTTCGCAACGAGGAGCGGCCGCGGTTCGGGGTGCTGCGCACCAGCGAATTCCTGATGAAGGACGCCTACAGCTTCGACACCTCGGTCGAATCGCTGGCCGCCAGCTACGACAAGATGTACGAGGCTTATTGCCGCATATTCGATCGCTGCGGGCTGGAGTACCTCGCGGTCGAAGCCGAAAGCGGGCCGATTGGCGGCGACGCCAGCCATGAGTTCATGGTGCTGGCCGACAACGGCGAAGACGTTGTCGTACACTGCGCGGCGTGCGGCTATGCGGCCAATCTCGAGCGGGCCGAAATCGGCGCGGCCAAGGCTAGCGCGGCGAAAGCTGCCGCTGGTTCCGCGGCCCTAAAGAAAGTCGACACGCCGAAGGTGGGCAGCATCGAACAGGTGAGCAAGCTGCTGGGCTGTCAACCGGCGCAAATGATCAAAACGCTGATCTACGTAGCCGATGGCAAGCCCTTGGCCGTGCTCTTGCGCGGCGATCACGACGCCAACGAAGGCAAGTTGCGACGTGCCGTCGGCGCCGCGAAGCTCGAGCTGGCTTCGCCGGAGATCATCGAGCAAGTCACGAAGGCGCCGGTGGGTTTCGCCGGGCCGGTGGGGCTGGCGATTGGGCTCTGGGCCGATCGCGACGTCGCCGCGGTGGCCGACGCGGTGATTGGCGCCAACGAAGCCGACAAGCACTACACCGGCGCGAACCTGGGGCGCGATTTCACTGTCGCGGCCGACCATTTCGCCGACCTGCGCAACGCCGGCGCGGGGGACGCCTGCCCGCGCTGCGGCCAATCGCTCGCACTGCGGCACGCCATCGAAGTGGGGCACGTCTTCAAATTGGGGACAAAATACTCCGACGCGCTGGGGGCCAAATTTCTCGACGACACCGAGCAGCAGCGCACGATCATCATGGGCTGCTACGGTATCGGCATTAACCGCATTCTGGCCTCGCTCATCGAAACCCGTCACGACGAGCAAGGGATTGTTTGGCCGATGGCGCTGGCGCCGTACGAAGTGCTGCTGGCTCCCTTGAACGTGGCGCAAGAAGATGTCATGCAGGTGGCCGAGCGGCTGCACAACGAATTGTCGGCCGCCGGCGTCGACGTGCTATTGGACGATCGCGATCAGCGGGCGGGCGTGAAGTTCAAGGACGCCGATTTGATCGGCTTCCCGCTGCGGGTGGTGATTGGCGGCCGCAGCCTCAAGGAGGGTAAGCTGGAGATCAAGTGGCGCTGGGCCAGCGAGCCGGAGTTGATCCCGCTGGAAGGCGCCGCCGAGAAGCTGGCCGAACTGGTGCGCCACGCCCGCGAAAACCCGCGCCACAAATCATAGCGGCTGCTCCGAGGTTGTATGTGTATCGGGTGCCATGGCCACGCTGGTCGTGGCCATGCCGAAACCTGGCTGCCTTCGAATATCAACCAGCAGGGCGCCGCTGTGGCGCTGCTGGACAAGCCAGCAGTGGCACCCAGACCGCGTTCCGAAATTGCAACTAGCCACTGACCACTAGCCAATACCCGAGGATCCCATGAATCGCCGTCAACCGCTGTTTTGGTGCGCGCTGGTGCTGGCGACCGGCGCGGCGCTGAGCCTGGCCACGCGAGCCCAGCCCTTACCCGCCGAGGGAGATTCGTCGCTGGCCGCTCTCGAAGGGGATGTCACGCGATTCCTCGAAGAGGTTTCGCTGGGCCAGGTCGATGCCGCGTACGACCAGTTGCTGGCCGCCAGCCCGACGCTCAAGCGCAGCGAAGGACTGGCCGACTTGAAAAGCAAGACGCGCGAGCTGGAGAAACGCTACGGCCGGTATCAGAGCTTCGAGCGCGTGGGACAGCGCCGCATCGGACAGGATGTCGTATTACTCAAGTATCTCTACAAGTGCGAGAACTTTCCGGTCGTCTGGTACTTCACCTATTATCGGCCGGGGAGCAGCGCCGCCGACGCGCTGCCGGCGGGCAGCGGCTGGCGCGTGATCGCACTGCGGTTCGACACGCAGATCGAGCTGCTGGGGATGCTGGACTAGCAGCGGCGGTATTAAGATTCTCTCGAACGTGTGCCACTGCTTCGCAGAAGCAGTGTGGTCGCGCGGATCGATCACTGCTTGCCTCACTCGGCAAGCAGTGGCACATCAATTCGCCACCATTCAGCTTTGCGCTGCCGCGGCTGTCGCCGCCGGCAGGCCCACGTCCTTGTCGTTCAGGTGCGCCTCGCCGCCGCCCGTGCCGGCCAGCAGATCTTTGAACGCCTGGGCGTCGAGCGTTTCGCGGCGCATTAACTCCTGGCTGACGCGTTCCAGTTGGTCGCGGTGGTCGGTGAGAATCTGCTTCGCCTTGGCATAGGCGTCGTCGAGAATCTGCTTCACTTCGTCGTCGACTTGCTCGGCCGTGCGCTCGCTGAAGTCGCGCTCCAGGGCACCGTCGTCCAGCGGGCCAACGAACGGATTCGTGCGATGGCCGCAGTGCACCAGCCCGACGCGCTCGCTCATGCCGAACGCGCACACCATTTGCCGGGCCAGGGCGGTGGCGCGCTCGAGATCGTTTTCGGCGCCGGTGCTCACTTCGGCAAAGACGATCTCCTCGGCCGCGCGGCCACCGAGCATGCCGCGAATGCGATCGACCAGCTCCGAACGGGTCATCAGGAACTGCTGCCCCTCGGGCAATTGCAGCGTGTAGCCGAGCGCGGCGCGACCGCGAGGCACGATGCTGATTTTGTGCACCGGATCGGCGTGCTGGCTGTGGGCGGCGACCAGGGCATGCCCCACTTCGTGATAAGCGACACGGCGGCGCTCGTCGGCATCGAGCCGGCGGCTTTTGCGTTCCGGTCCGGCGACGACCTTTTCGATGGCTTCTTCGATATCCAGTTGGTGAATCTCATTGGCGCCGCGCCGCGCGGCCAACAGCGCGGCCTCGTTCAGCGCGTTGGCCAGGTCGGCTCCCGAGAAGCCGGGCGTGCCTTGCGCGATTTGTTTGAGGTTCACGTCGGGCGCCAAGGGTTTGTCGCGCGAGTGGACCTTGAGGATCGCCTCGCGACCGTCAATATCGGGCGCGTCGACGACCACCTGGCGGTCGAACCGCCCGGGCCGCAACAACGCGCGATCGAGCACGTCGGGCCGGTTGGTGGCGGCCAAGATGATGATGCCGACATTGGCCGCGAAGCCGTCCATCTCGACGAGCAACTGGTTGAGCGTCTGCTCGCGTTCGTCGTTGACGGCGCCAACGTGCACGCCGCGCTGGCGGCCGATGGCGTCGAGTTCGTCGATAAAGATGATGCACGGCGCCGTGGCCTTGGCCTGGACGAACAGGTCGCGCACGCGCGACGCCCCCACGCCTACGAACATTTCGACGAAATCGCTGCCGCTGATCGAATAGAAGGCGACCTTCGCCTCGCCGGCGACAGCGCGCGCCAAGAGCGTCTTGCCGGTCCCCGGCGGACCGACTAACAGCACCCCCTTGGGAATCTTGGCCCCCAGCGCTTCGTAGCGCTTGGGGTTTTTGAGGAAGTCGACGACTTCCTGCAGCTCGTACTTGGCTTCGTCGCAGCCGGCTACGTCGGCAAAGTTGACGCCGGTGTCTTTGTCGGCCACCAACCGGGCGCGGCTCTTGCCGAACGACATCATCGCCTGGCCCGCCGCGCCGATGCGCCGCGATACGAACAGCCACAACCCGACCAGCAAGATGATCGGCAGCACCCAGAAGACGATCAGCGACGGCAAGGGGCTGGGGCGGACCCCCTTGTAGTCGACGCCTTGCGCCTGAAGCTCTTCAATCAATTTGTCGTCGTTGACCGGCACCGTGTAGAAGAAGAAGGGCTCGGTTTTGGCTGCTTCCGTTTTGCCGGCGGCGGGCTTCTCTTGTGCCGGCGCCGCAGTTTTTTGGGGAGCAGGCGTTGGAGCGGGGGCGACTGGCGTGGCGCTGGCGGCTGGCACGGCCGGCGGCACGGCAGGAGAAGCCGCTTCGGCCGCAGGCCGCTGCGCGGTCCGCAGCTTGCGCCGTGGATCGATCTTGCCTTCGATGCGGTCTTCGCGAATCGTGCACTCTTCGACCTGGCCGGCCGCAAGGTAGCGCTTGAACTCGCTGTAGGGGATCGTCTGAATCTTGGGCGCGAGGAAGAAATCCTGCCACAACCAGAGGATCATGAACCCCAGCAGGATATAGGGAAGCAAGAGCCGCCACTGAGCCCAGTACGGTGGAGCCGGTTCTGGTTTTTTCTCTTTGTCGGGCGGCGGAACTGGTGGCATGATGACTGGCTCCCCATTTCGCTCGGCAAACGCAGGCCCAGCGCGAAGCCGCGGCCCCGCGATCGGCTAGGGCATTGTACCGCACGGCAACGGGCGCGGCCGCGCCGGGGAAGTCTTGTGTCCAAGTGTGCCACTGCTTGGTCGTCGGCGCAATACTGGCGAAACTCACCGCCACGGCCATAGCCGACGAACAAGCAGTGCCCCGCCCACGTATTCGAGGAATGCACTGCTTGCCGGCCGCCGCGATCGCGCATTTGCCGAAGTTTGCTGGCCGTCAAGCAGTGGCACACTACTTCGTGTCGTCGTCCACGATACCGCTACTTGGCCCTGAACTCCGCGGCGAACGCCTTGGCGTTGAGCTCCTCGCCCGTGGCGTGACGCGTTAGGTCGTTCCAACTGAGCGTGGCGCCGGGCGCGAACACTTTTTCGAGCATGAACTGACCCGCGCGCTGGTTGCCGACGTAGATGGCATCGGCTGGGGGCGCGCCACCTAGCACCTCGCGACAAATCGCCGCATGCACCTGCGAGGCGAACAACTGCCCCAACATATAGTTGTGGTAATACGCCGGCGCGCTGACGATGTGAATCTTGGCGGCGTAGTCGGGCAGGTTGCGATCCTGGGGCTTGCGCACGCCCTGGTACTTTTCGACCAGTTGCCACCACAGGATGTTGAGATCCTGATCGGGATTCTCGTAGAGCGACTTCTCGAATCGCAACATCACCTGGCACCAGCGCGAGAAGATCAACAATTGGTTGCGCCGCATCAGCGCGCCTGCCTCGTTGAAGGCCGAGGGATCGGCGACGGTCACCTGCATGGCGGCCAGCCAGTCGGCGTTCTTGCTGAAGCGTTCGAACATCATCGCCACCCCTTCGGTGGCCAGGATGTGCGCGTGCGAGCGGACCACATACGGAAGGCTGCGCGGGATGTACTTGCTCGAGTAGACCGAGTGTCCCAGCTCGTGCAGCATCGTGCCCATCCATTTTTCGTTCGGCACGATGTTGGCCAGCACGCGGACATCCCCTTCGCGGTCGATGTCGGTGCAGAAGGCGTGCGGGCTCTTGCCCGGCTTCTCGTACAGGTCGCTACGGGCGAGCACATCATCGATCGGCAGGCCAATGCCGGCGTAGAACTCGCGGCAGAGCTTGAGGATGTCGACCTTTTCGTACACCTTGTCCAAGTCGGCGTCGAAGACCGCTGGCGATTCCTGGAGAAACGGATCGTGGTAGTGCCAGGGCTGCAGCTCGTCGATCGGCACACCGAGCAGCTTGGCGAGCCGGCCATCAATTTCGCGCTTGGCGGCCAGATAGGGTTCGCGCGTCAACGTGTCGAGCTCGTCGAACAAGGCCAGCACCTGGTCTTGGCTCTGCTCATTCAGGTAGAGTTGCATGGCGTGGTAGTTCTTGAAGCCAAGTCCTTTGGCGGCTTCGTTGCGCAGGGCGACGAGCGCCTTGAGATCGGCCTCGACGACCGCGCCCACTTCCTTGCTGGCCTCCCACATCAGTCGGCGGCGCTGGGAGTCGTTCGACTGGGAGAGGATTTTGCGGATTTCGCTGTCGGTCACTTCGCGGCCATCGACCTTCGGGCGATAAACGTTGAACGCCTGCTCGACCGCGTTCGACTTGGCGATCATCTTTTCCAATAGCTCGCGCGGCACCTGCTTGCCCAGGTACTGCAGGTACAGCACGTCGATCTGGCGCGCGAGCAGCTTGGCGGCAGGCGGGTTGTCGTGCAGCTTTTTCAGTTCGGCGAACCGCGCGGCGTCGGACAGCGCCACGTCGAGCTGCGTTTCGAGCTGTTGCTTGCGGGCGAAGGCTTCGTCCTTGCCGGTGGTGTTGGCCAGCCACCAACTGCGGTTGACCTCGATTTCGAGCGGTCGGATTCTCTCGAGGTGGCCGGCGATGAAGGCCTCGGCCTTGGCGGCCGTGTCATCGGCGGCCTGCGTCGCTGGTGTGCTAAGCGTGCTCATGGCCAAAGCGGTCCCCAATAGGCAAGCCGCCACAGCGCGGCAGGATTTACCAGTCACGGTCGATTCCTCGTGAAAATTGCGTTTAGTTTGCGCAGTTTGGTGTGCCACTGCTTGCCGACGAAGTCAATTCAGCTTCTCGCTCTGCGTCGCGTCGGCAAGCAGTGCGACCACCATACCGGACACTGCTTGCTCGTCGGCGAGCAACCGTTTCAATTGTCGGCAATCGCCGCCGCCGACTCCCAAGCAGTGGCACACATTTTAGACAATCGCGTTGTGATCGTGGAACGACTCCCCCGGTTACATCACGGACATCAAAACGGCGAACACCAGGCCGTTCTGTACGCCATGCGCCACCATGCAGGGGATCAGCGATTCGCGCCACTCGCGGGCGATGGTGAAAGTGTAGGCCAAAGCCATCAAGGCCGGTACCGCCATCCAACCCTGCGGGTGAATGATCGCGAACAGAAAGCTGGTGACGGTCGCACTGGCCAAAACGCTCAGCCAGCGCGACCAGCGGGCGGAAGCCTCGCGCAAGTGCCGATAGAGCACGCCGCGAAACATGGTTTCCTCGACGATCGGGGCCAGGACGGCCGCATCGACGAACAGCAGCAACCGCCAGAGCCAGTCGCCGTCGGCGACAAGTTCGACGATCGGATGCGATGGCAAAGGGGGGCCTGCCGCGGTGCCGGCTCCGCGGATCTTGATCAAGAGGAGCGTGACGAGGATGCCACCGAAGAGCAATGGGATGCCCATCAGGTAGCAACCCAACCCGACGATGGGCTCGCCCAACCCCGCGCGGCCGCGCAGCCAACCGATCTCGCGACGTACGGTCGACCAAGGGACGCCTCGCAGCACGGGCCAGCCGAGTGCCACCAGGCCGCCGACGAGCGGAATCGAAAACCGCACCGGCAAAGCGATTTCGTCGTTCAAGTGGCTGAGGAAGCTGCACTTTCTGAGAAATCGTCGGTAACTGGTATTCCATGAAAAACGGCTCTCCCTTCATGCTGCGGTTGCGAGAC
>JAIESQ010000071.1 GCA_019745975.1 Pirellulales bacterium | reverse complement strand
TAGGGTGTGCGAAGCACACCAATCTGATTGCGATGCCAGCCCGAATTCACTGGTGCGTTTCACGCACCCTACAAACTCGCTGTTGCGACGCGGCTTGTCTAATGACGATTTCAGATAGGCCTCTTGTGCCTGCGGCACCCCGATGGGATCGGGGCCACCCAGCCAAGGAAGTTTTGAGAATTGTAGGGTGTGCGAAGCACACCAATCTGATTGCGATGCCAGCCCGAATTCACTGGTGCGTTTCACGCACCCTACAAACTGCGCCAACCGGCGCTCGTCACTCCGCCGCCAGGCTGGCCGCGACCAGTTCCACGTCGTTGCGCGCAAAGACATGGCGATTGGCGAACGCCGGGTGCGACCAGCAGACTCCCTGGTCGCCGCGGCGCCGCAACTGCTCGGTTGTCGGTTCGATGAGCTTGGCGCGGCTCAGCTCCTCGTAGCCTTGCGGGGATAAGCGCGTGATGAGCAGTTCCCCCAGCTCGTTGAACATCCAGGTGCGGTCGCCGTTGTTGACGAAGTGAATGGTGCCCCAGCGCACGTTCGGCGTGGCTGTGAGATTCTCCCAGACGCGGTCGCCGTTCTTGGCGTCCAGGCAGCGCAACTGCCCGTAGCTGTCGACGCCGTAGATGTGATCTCCCTTCCACATCGGCGTGGCGATGATTGGCTGGATGGCGTCAGTCTGGATCTCGTTGGCACCCGCGCGATGCCAGAGCTTGGCGGCGGCCGGGTGATCGCTGGCCAGTTCCAAGAGCATCGCGCCATCGTAGAACGAAGTCACGAAGAGGCGATTGCGCGACACAATCGGTGTCGCCACGCCGATTACCATTCGCTTGGGCGGAAAGGGCTCTTGCCAGAGGATCTTGCCCGACTGGGGATCGAGCCCCGCCACGTGATCACCGGTCCAGACGACGAGCACGCGCCGTCCGGCCTGTTCGATGACGATGGGCGACGAGTAACTGACCTTATCTGGCAGTGCCCGCCACCGCTCGCCGCCGGTTTGTGTGTCGAGCGCGACGACGCAGGCTTTCTCCGCGCCGCCGATGTGCAGAATCACCAGATTGCCTTCGACCAATGGGCTGGCGGTCAGCCCCCAGCCGGGGATGTCGATGTCGTACTCATCCTTGAGCCGATGGCTCCAGTGCACGCTGCCGGTGGCGGCGTCGAAGCAGAACAGATCCCCCATCGTGCCGAGCGAATAGGCGCGCCCGTCCTCGATGGTGACCGAGGCGCGGGGACCGGCGACGTAGCCCACGCCCACGTAAGTGCAGTCGTAGACGTGCGACCAGAGGGCTTTGCCCGTCTGTTCGTCGAAGCACCAGACGCGTTCTTGCTGCTTCGGTTCGACGAGCCGATCGGTGACGTAGACACGGCCGGCGGCGACGGTCGGGCCGCTGTAGCCGCTGCCGAGGGGCGCGCGCCACTTGATGGCCAACTGTGGGGCCGCGAACTTATCGACGATGCCCGTCTCGGTCCAGACACCGTCGCGATTGGGACCGCGCCATTGCGGCCAGTCTTCGGCGGCAGCGCGATCGGCCATTAGCGCCAGCGCGCTGCTCAGCGTCAGACTGGCGAGCGTGGCAAGCAGCAGGCGGCGTTGGGTCATGCGCAGGCTCCTCGATTACTCTTGGCAAAGGTTTCAAAACGTGGCTTTGATGGCGCCAAGGCGCCTAGTTAGGCAGTGTTCACTCTGGCACTGCTAGACGAGCTAGCAGTGGCACCCGAAGTCGGTTCAGGTGCCGTTTTGAAACTCCAGTTGGTCATTGACCGCAGATCACTTGACTGCGGTGCGAATCGCCGTCGCCAGCAATTCTTCGCGCCGACCGCGATAATTCTGCAAGCTCTCTTCGATGACCAACCGGGCGTCGGCCAACGGGCGCAAGCCGGCCACGGCCACCTCGCGCGTTTCGAGCTTCTTATAATCGAGGAAGAACCGCTCGACCATGGCCATGCGGTGCGCGGGCAGTTCATCGAGACTGGGGATATCGCGATACTCGGGATCGTCGAGTGCCACGGCGATGATCTTGTGATCGCGGTCGCCGCTGTCGACCATCGTCATCATGCCGATCGGCTTGGCCCGCATGAGCGTGAGCGGCGCGACCGTTTCCTGGCAGAGGACGAGGACGTCGAGCGGGTCGTGGTCGTCGGTGAACGATTGCGGAATGAAGCCGTAGTTGGCCGGGTAGTACACGGCCGAATAGAGCACGCGGTCCATCTTCAACAAGCCCGTGCGCTTGTCGAGCTCGTACTTGACGTTCGAGCCCATGGGAATTTCGATCACGGCCGTGAACTCGTCGACCGAGCCGGGCGGAACGTCGTGCCAGGGATGCGTCATGCGGGCGGTTCTCCGTGAAGCGCTGCAGTTGGTTCGTTCTCTGCGCAGCTATCGATAAGCGGCGGTCGCGCGTGCGATGTCTGGTAAAATAGCGGCCCGTCGGCCCCAGCGCAAGGCGTGTCGCGACGAATGGGCGAATTCGCCGCGAATTCGTGAATGGCAGGCGCGAAGCAGCCGCACGAGATAAACAGTTGCAAACCGATCAACGATCGTCGAGCCCGACCATGCGGATCACGCACGTCGAAGTCTATCCGGTGCGCGTGCCGCTTGTGCCCCAGCGGCGGATGCTCTCGGCCCTGGGACGTCACGAAGTCTCCGACTATGTACTCGTGCGCGTGCTCACCGACGATGGCATCGAAGGAGCCGGTGAGGCGACCGTTATGCCGCGCTGGAGCGGCGAAACGATGTGGGGCGCCGCGGCGCTCTTGGAGCAGATGTTTGGCCCGGCGGTGATCGGTTGCGATCCGAGCGACATCCACGAGATCAATCGCCGGCTCGACGCGCTGGCAGTCGGCAATCCGTTCGCCAAGGCGGCGATCGAGATGGCGTGCTGGGACATTCGCGGGCGCGCCGCGGGGCGGCCTGTTTTCGAGCTGCTTGGTGGGGCGTGCCGAGATCGGCGCTTTCGATGCCGATTTTCGCTGGGCGCGTATGAGCCGGCTCGCGCCGCCGAGATCGCGGCCGAGCGCGTCGTTGCTGGCTTCACCACGATCAAAGTCAAGGTGGGCGGCGCGGCCAGTGACGATATCGCCCGGGTGCGCGCCGTGCGGGCAGCCGTTGGTTCGCAGGTCGAACTGGTTGTCGACGCCAACGGTGGCTGGGACACCGAGACGGCGATCGCGGCGCTGGCGGAACTGTCCGACTGCCGCTTGTCACTCGTCGAGCAGCCGACGCCGCGCGAGGATTACACTGGCCTGGCCCGCGTGCGAGCGGCGTGCGGCTTGCTGATCCTGGCCGACGAAAGCTGCTTTGAGCTAGGGCAGGCGCGCGAGCTCGTGGCCCACTCGGCTTGCGACGCGATCACGGTCTACCCCGGCAAGAACGCCGGCATTGAGAAATCGCGGGCGATCGTCGAGTTCGCGGCGGCGCACGGAGTGCCGTGCACGATCGGCTCAAATCTCGAGCTCGACGTGGCGACGGCCGCGATGGCGCACCTGGTCGTGGCTTGCCCGAACATCGCGGTGGAGCGAATTCCCGGCGATGCGCTGGGGCCCGCGTACCACGAATTCTCGATCGCGAAGAATCCGCTCTTGATCGAGGGGCCGTGGGTGACGGCGCCCTCGGGCCCCGGCTTGGGGGTGGATGTCGATTGGGCGCTGGTGCGGCGCAGCGCGCCGTAAATCGACGAACGTGTTCCGGGGTCGCCTCGTTGGCTGGCGAAGCTTGCAGTAAACTGCCCTGTTTGGCCGCGGAGGCGCGCAGTTGCGTCGACCGCAATTTGCAATTGGAGTCGTTGTTCGTGTCGCTTCCCTTGGCCGGCATTCGCGTGCTCGACTTGTCGCGTGTGCTCGCGGGGCCCGTTTGCTGCCAATTTCTGGCCGACCTGGGGGCCGACGTGGTGAAGGTCGAACGCCCTGGCACGGGCGACGACACGCGGCAATGGGGCCCACCGTTTGTCGAGGGGGACGGACCGAGCGCCTATTACTTGTCGGCCAATCGCGGCAAGCGCTCGCTGGCGTTGGATCTCGATCAACCGAGCGGACGCGCGGTGCTCAGGCGGTTGCTGGAGCGGGCCGACGTGATGGTCGAGAACTTCTTGCCGGCGGCGCGAGAGAAATTCGGCCTCTCGCCCGAGCGGCTGGCGGCGATCAATCCGCGCTTGGTGAGCGCGTCGATTTCGGGCTTCGGCCGCATCGGCCCGTTGGCCGACCAGCCGGGATACGATCTGGTGATTCAGGCCACGAGCGGGCTGATGTCGATCACGGGCGAGCCCGACGGGGTGCCGATGAAGGTCGGCGTAGCGCTAAGCGACATCATCGCCGGCCTGTACGCGGCCGCTAGCGTGCTGGCGGGGCTTGTTGGACGAAGCACCGGTCAGCCGGGGCGCGCGTTCGATCTGGCGCTGGCCGATTGCACGCTGGCTAGCCTGGTGAACGTCGCCCAGGCGGCGCTGGTCACGGGAGAGCGACCGCGGCGCTATGGAAATGCCCACGCGCAGATCGTGCCGTACGAAGTGTTCGCCACGTCCGATGGCCATCTGGTGCTGGCCGTGGGCAACGATCGGCAGTGGCAGCGCTTTTGCGCCGTCGCGAGCCGCCAAGAGTGGGCCAACGATCCGCGCTTTGCCACGAACCCCGCGCGAGTGCGGAATCGCGACGCACTGGTGCCGGCGATCAAGGCGCTGGTGGCCACGATGCCGACCGACGACTGGCTGCGCTTGCTCGACGAAGCCGAGGTGCCGCACGCTGCCGTGCTGCCGCTCGATACTGTGCTCACCGGTCAACAAGCGGCGGCGCGCGAGATGGTGGTCGAAGTTCAAGACCGCGCCGGGCGGCGCTATCACCTGCTGGGGAGCCCGGTGCATTGGGCGGGCGAAACGCGAGTGATTCCTGCAGCCCCGCCCGCCTTGGGCCAACATAGCGAAGAAGTCCTCCGCGAGTGGCTTGCTACCTCCGATCAAGAGCTCGTCGGGCTGCGCGCATCGCGCACAATCGAGCAAGCGAGTAGGTCGTGACTGGAAACTCCAATTCTCCCCCGGTCGAAGATCCTGACGATGATGGCCCACGCTATTCGGGGCGCTGGGCGATCATCGCGGTGACGCTGCTGGCTGTGCTGATGGCCTCCTATGCCTGGTGGCATCGTCGCCAGGCCGGGGAGCGAGCGCTCGAGTTCTGGGGACCGGAGACGGCGCTGCTAATCTCGCGGGCTCCAGAGGTCGAACTGATTGAATTAGGATTAGATAACCGCGGGCTAACGGCGGTTGACGAGGCGCCCCGCTTTGGCAGTTCGTCGCTGGCGGCGGTGCGCACTAAACTTGTCCAGCGCGGCGAGAGCGTACCCGGCCTGAATAAGGCCCGCACGATCCTGTTGCAAGACAATGCCTTTGCCTGGGACGAGCCGGCCGGCAGTTGCGAGCCTCGCTGGCAGTACGCGCTGGAGTTTCGCGACGGCCAGCGCCGGGCCACGGTGTTGATCGCGCTCGATTGCCCGCGGGTGAAGCTCGTTGAGCGAGAGGCGAGCGCATCGATCCGGCCGATCGCGGAGCCGCTGCGCGAGTTCTTGGTCGCACAATTCCCGGAAGCTCAGTTCCCGACACCAGGACTTCCGCACGAGAAACTCACCACGCCGGCAGCCAAGTAAATCGAAGCAGGAGAAACAACCGTGAGAGCATGGCGCAGATTCCAAAGCGCGGTCGCCGGAGGGTTGATCGCGTGTGCGGCGCTGGCAAACGTTGATCGAGCGCAGCCACCGGCAGTCGCCGCGGCCGCCGACTCGCCCACGGCGGCAACAGCGACCGCGCTCGATCCACTCGTCGAGCTCAACAGCGCGTTTCGCGCTGCCTATGCCGCACATCGGGCCGACAAGCTCGCCGCCGGCGGGCCGGTGATTATCGTCTCGGGAGACGACCTGGTGCTGCTGGCCGAAGGCAATCGCACGCAGGTGCGGTTCAGCCCCGACATTTATCACGTGCTGAAGACCTACTCGCACGCGCCGCTGGCGGTGCACGTGATGCTGGTGGGGCAAACCGATCGGCCGCTCGATGACGCCGCGATTGGCGAGCTACAGGATTTCGTGCGGCTGCTCGGCGCGGCCGAGGAACAGATCGACAAGCTGCCGCTGGCCGACGACGAACGCCGCGCGCAGCGCTCGCTCTGCGAGAAATCGCGGCAGTTCGTCGACGAAGTGATCGCGGCGCGCCAGGTGGCCGGCGAGCGCTTGGAGCAGTTCACGCGCGACATCGGGCCCGAGCTGTTGGCCAATGCCGAGCGCGCCGCCCGAGTGCAGCTCGACGCGCTCGACCGCCAGGTGCAAACGTGGCGGCGTGCGTTGTGCCCCGAAGCCTGGGGGCAGTTGCGCGTGATCGTCGAAGGGAGCCATACCGTGCGGCAAGGCAATCTGGCGGTGCAGTATTTCGATCGGCTGTTGGCCACCAGCGAGCGCGAACACCGCGTGGTCTTCACCGAGGGGATTTACGAAGAGCCGCGGGCCCTGGCGGTGCTGGGGACGGTCATCGTCGACACGCGGATCGGCGCTTCGTTCTTCGACGATCCGCAGCGGATGCACCGCGACTTGTTGGCCGACGCCGCGGCCAAGTATCTCAAAAGTTGGCCGGCGACCCGGTAGCCCTCGTGCAATTGAAACAAATCGATGGCGCGCAAACGTAGCCAGCGCAACACCGCAGCCAGCGGGCGCGCGGCACAACAACCCGTCCGACCGGCGAGCGCCCAATCGGCCCGCGCGTCGCTTTGGCCGACGATTGCCTGGGGCGCCGTCGCGCCTCTGTTGGCGATCGTGGTCTTCGCGCAGGTCGCCAGCTTCGAGCTCTTGCAATACGACGACCGCACAAACGTCACTGACAATCCGCACCTCAACCCCGTGACGCTCTCGGGCGTAGCGCAGTTTTGGCGCGCGCCGTACGCGGGCTTGTATGCTCCGCTGACGTACACGTTCTTCGCTCTGGAAGCCGTCGTCGCCGAGCGGCCGGCGACCGCCACCGAACTGGCGATGCTGCGGCCCAGTGTCTTTCACTTGGGCAATTTGCTGCTGCACTTCGGCTGCGTGGTACTGGTGTTCGCACTCGTGCGGCAGTTGCTGACAAACAGCAGTTTCAAAACCGGAATTGAACCGGCGTCGGGTGCCACTGCTAGCTCGTCTAGCAGTGCTTTATCGAACCCTGCACTGCTGGGCAAGCCAGCAGTGGCACCCCAAACAGGTTTTGAAACTGCAAAACGCAACGCGGCCGCCTGCGTCGCGGCGTGCCTGTTCGCGATTCACCCGTTGCAAGTCGAATCGGTCGCCTGGGTGACGGAGACTAAGGGACTGTTGGCCGCGTTTTGGTCGCTGGCGGCGCTGGTGCTCTACGTCTGCTACGCGCAAGCCCGATTGGAGGCCGGCGCACCGCCGAGCGCTCCTGCAAGTCGCACGTCGAAAGCACAATCGCCGCGGCGGACGCCGCCTGAGCTGCCGTCGGCCAGCGCCGCGACCTGGTATTACCTGGCCGCCATTGCGGCATTTGCGTTAGCGCTGTTGTCGAAGCCGACGGCGGTCGCCGTGCCGCTGGTCGCGTTCGTGGTCGATATCGGGCTTGTGCGGCGCTCGTGGCGGCAGTCGCTCGTGGCGATCGCACCCTGGTTCGCGCTGGCGCTGGCACTGGTCTACGTGACGCAGCGCGCGCAGCCGGCGGACGCACTGGCGATCGACCGAATCGAGCTCTGGCAGCGCCCGTTGGTGGCGGCCGACGCGGTCGTCTTTTACTTGCGGAAGGTTGTCTGGCCGTGGCCACTGGGGCCCGACTATGGGCGCACCCCGGTGGTAGCACTGGGGTCGCTGCTTGGCAAGACAGCCGGGCTGCTCTTGGCGGCGCTGGCTATCGCGATCTATTGGCTGCCAGGGCGCAGGCTGCTGTGGACGGCGCTGGCGCTGTTCGCGGCGGCGCTGGCGCCGGTGTCGGGCGTGTTGCCGTTCGGCTTTCAAGGCATGTCAACGGTCGCCGACCGCTTCGTGTACTTGGCGATGCTCGCGCCGGCGCTGCTGCTGGCCGGGGCGCTTGCGCGGGGCGCACCGCGCGCCGTGTGGGGAGGCGTCGCGCTAGGGATCGCGGGCCTCGGTGGACTGGCTGCTTGGCAAACATCGCTGTGGCGCGACGATGGCACGCTCTTCGCACACAACCTGGCGCGCGTGAACGCCGACAGCCATGTGGCGCATAACAATGTGGGAGTCGCGCTGGAACGCCAGGCGCTGCGCACCACAAATGCCGACGAGCGCGCGGCGCTATTCGGGCGCGCGGCGGAGCATTACGATCGCGCCCGGCGGCTGCGCCCCGAAATGGACGAAGCCTGGCAACACCTGGCGTACGTACAGGGCTTGCTCGGCCGGAGCGCGGAGGCGGAAGCAACCTTCCGGCAGTTTCTCGCGCGGCGGCCAGACTCCCCCTCGGGGCACTTCAATCTCGGCACGCTGTTGGCCAAACAGGATCGGCCGGCGGAAGCGATCGCCGAGTTTCGCGCGGCGACGCAACTGCGGCCCGACTACGCCAACGCCTGGCTTTCGTTGGGTGTGCAGTTGGTCCGGCACGGAGATGCCGCCGGAGCGATCGAAGCGATTCGCCAGGCACTTTTCGTGGGCCGCAATTCGCGCCAGATTCAATTCAACGGTCACCTGAACCTTGCGAGAATCTACCTGGCTCAGGAGCGGCGTGTGGCCGCGGCCGAAGCACTTGAGATGGCCCGGCGCCTCGCCCCGCAGTCGCCCGAAGTGGCCGAGATCACGCGCCAGTTGAACGCCAGCCAGGGGGCGGAGCCGGGCGCCGCGCCGCGATGACACTTTGCCCTAGACACACCGGTGCCACGACCAGTTCAGCGCAAGAAATAGGGACCGTGCAATGCCGCCTAACACGGCACGGTCCCAGGCTAGCTCACTGCCTACACGCTTAGTTATCGGCGCGGAGCCGTGAGATTCTTTGTCGTGGCTGCGGTGCCCGCGTCGGGCCTCAGCCAGCAATTGGGCCTGGCGCCAAGCGGTCGTCGGCCGCCGTAAGTTGTTGGCGTACTGCCGCCAACGGTGGGGATCGCCATGCTGCCCATCGGCGCGACGAATCCTGCATGAGTTCAAGGCAATCGGCACGATGGCGCTGGCAGGCAGCGGCGCAAAACGGGGGTGCGCCGCGCGTCTGAACGTGTTGTCAGATAACGCGCTAGGCCCGCTGCAGCATGCCCGAGCGCGCGCTTGGCACGGCTGTTGCAATCTCCGCTAGCTAGCCGCGACACGGTGGTTGGTTGCGAGCTGCGATGGTTCCCGATCGGCGGAAGCCCGCCAGGCTGGCATCACCATGATCGAGTTGAGCCTGTTCGTCGTAGCCTCGCTGGCAGTGTTGGCGACGATGCTGTCCCGCACAGCGAGGCAGTGCTGGTTGCCAGTTCCGGTGTGCGGCAATCGCCCCCGGCGCGGCTCGCGCAAAAGCAATTGAGAATCACGGTGGCGCGCGGCGCGCCCGATCGACAAGCGAATCACGTGCGTAGCGTTTGCAAAGGGTTGGCAAGCGTGTACCGAGGATGTCACAGGCGCCGGTTGGCTGCTCGGACTTGGCGGCGGGTTGTGTGTGCGGAGCGAAGCCGTAGTAGTTCAGCTCGCCTGTGGCATCCTCATCCTCTTTTCGAGTCTATTCGGGAACCCATCGCGGCGGCGAGCGTGGGGATTTCGGCTGCGCGCGAGGCGGAGGTCCGCGTGCTGTTGGTCAGACCTTCTTGATCCACCGTCCATCTTCCGGCTCTTCACCGAGTCAGAAGGATGCTCCTCGGCTTGGGTGAGTGCTCCGCCTGCCTCATCCAAGTCGGGGCATTTTTCTTGGGCCGCTGTTGCAGCGGCCCGCGGACCGCTAGCTGCCACCTTCTTGCTGTAGCCGGTCGGCGATCTCCAACGGCGTTGTAGTACGCTTGATTGCCGACCACCGCGCATGCGTCAGGGCCGGCCCAGACGCGCTCTTTTCGTCTGGGTCGGCCCTCTTGAGGCGGGGACGCTGGTGGGACTTGTGGGTGGGATTGGGCAGGTGTTCACATGGCTCGACGGTAGTGCACGCGGCGTGCCACGCGGCGCAGTCAAAGTCGACGTGATCGCGCGAGTCACGCGCGAACTGGTCATGAGATGCCGACTTGAGTCGCGACGGCAGTTTCGACACGTGGCTTGCTCGCAGTCCGCGCATCGCTCGAGCGCTCCGCCGCCCCATGTAAGAAGTGCAATTCCTGGCCGTGAGCAGGGTCAATCGGCAAGTGCGACCTTCGCCCCCTCGCGCAGCCCGCCGATATTGCGTCGCTCGCGCCGCTCGACGCTAGCACTGCATTGCTGGCATCATCGCAATTGTTTGCCGCGCGGAAGAATTCGTTGCAACCGGAAACCCCATCGCAGCCGATAACACCGACATCGCGTCCAGCGCAACGCAATTTGGCTAGCTAATCAGGCAAGCCCGCCACGCGGGGTACCGTCATGCAGATCAAAGTCTACGTGCCTCGAGTCGTTGATGTTCCCAACGAGTATCTGGCCGCGCTGGCCAAGCGCGCCCACGACAAACTTGGCGAACGGTCCAGGGAGATCGCCGCCACGCGCGGCCATCTACTGCGGCAAGCCGTCCGCGATGGCCTGGTGCGCGAGCTCGACGAGCTGGTGGACGAAGACGGCAACGTCGACCTGGTGTGCGACCCCGGGGCCGAGACACCATTGGAAGTCGAAGGCAAACAGCTTTCACTTGCCGAGCTGCGCGAAGCCCTGCAGTCGAAGCGCGCCTGGCACGACGTCAAGCCGCCGCACGCCGCGTAGCTTTTTCCCTGGCGCGGGAGCGCCACTTTCGGGCCTTCTGCCCCTCTGGCCGGCGACTTTGCCCGGCAGCTTCCTTCCGCACTGGCAACGGCCTCCCGGCCGCTTTGCTTCGTTCCACGTGGGACGTTAGCATTCGGGCTACATCGCGCTAGCATTAGCACTGCGCCAGCATGGGCAGTAGCGCCGTGCAGGCCGCGCGGTTGACACTTCCGCCACCAATCAAGTCTCCACAATTTCGAGGGAACTAGATCGTGACAGTTTTGCATCTCACCTCGTCGGTTTTGTCCTGTTTCTTTCGGCTGACTGTTGACCGTCGCGGGAGCTTGCTGGTGCTAGGCATGTTGCTGGCCGCCGGTACACTCGCTCGTGCCGAAGACGCCCCCAAGACCTGGGCCGAGCGGCTCGGCTACCCGGCTGGCAAACGCGTGCTCATTCTGCACGCCGACGACATCGGTATGTGTTACGAGGCCAACGAGGCCGCCAAGCGGTACCTGTCGGCCGGCGACATCCAGTCGGCCGCCATGATGGTCCCCTGCCCATGGTTCAACGAGATCGCCAACTGGTACAAGGAGCACCCCGAGCACGACTGCGGCCTGCACCTGGCGATGAACAGCGAGTGGAAATGGTATCGCTGGCCGCCGGTCGCCCCGGCTGGTGATGTGCCCGGCATGATCGACGCCGACGGCTACCTGTGGGACGACACGATCAAGACCGCGCTCAAAGCGCCCGCCGCCGAAATCGACAAGGAGATTCGCGCCCAGCTCGAGCGGGCGATCGCGCGCGGCATCCGCCCCAGCCACATCGACACGCACATGGGCGCGCTCTACGCCCGACCCGACTACACGGCCGCTTATTGCCGCGTGGCCGAAGAGTATCGCATTCCGGCGATGGTCATCGAGGTGACGCCGAAGATCGAAAAGAAGTTCCGCCAGCGCGGCATTCCCGGCACCGAGCAATTGCGCACGGTCATCGCCGGCTACAAGCTGCCGAAGCTCGACGACTTCGACGCCATCCTCGAGGGGGACACCTACGAGGCGAAGCGCGAGAAGTTCTACGAGCAGATTCGCGCGCTCGACCCCGGCATCACCGAGCTGATCTTTCATCCTTCGATCCTGACCGAAGGCCTGAAACACATCACCGGCTCGTGGCAGCAGCGCGCCTGGGAAGCGGAGATGTTCGCCGACCCGGCGGTCAAGGAGTTTTTGAAGCGCGAAGGGATCGTGTTCACCAACTGGAAAGAAATGATGCAGCGCTGGGAAGAGCGCTACGGCAAGGACGTGGAGAGCCCGAAGCGGTTGGATAAGTAGACTTGACGACAATGCGGCGCTTTCGGACGACAATCTCATCGGAGCTTCACGATGTCTCATATCGCCCGTGGCTCGCCGGCGCGAGTTCTAGTGGATAGAATGACTGCGGGCAATCCCCGGAGACCGGCAATGATCGATTCGACCACGCATCAGCCTTTGAAAGTCTCGACGGATGGAACCGCAGGCCCTTATATCATGGTACCGGTGGCTCAACTCGACGAGCTGAAGCGCCTTTTGGAAGTCCACGGCGTTGCCTATTGGGTAGACGAGGATGCAATTTCGCTGGACGACGGTCCTTACATCGCCGTCGTGAACCTGTCGAATGAGCCAAGTCCCGCTGAGGTCCAGGGGATTCTTGACGCCGCAACCTAGCGAGGCAGGGCTAGATTGTGTTGGCTGATGATATCGTCGATTTGCGCGAACGAGTGCTGACCGAGCTCGTTGAGATTCACGACTATTACAACGACTCGAAGGTCGCGTGGCGCATTATTCACCAACTTGGTAAAGCTGGCAGCTCGACTCGATATACGAATCTAGTCACTGGCACAGAGATGTCGTTGACTGATTTAGCTGGCAAGGGGCGCGGATATGCTCAACGGGTTCGCGCGGCGACGTTCCACCAGTTTGTTGCCATCTTCGAGAACTTCTTGCTGGATTTCCTGCGATCTTGGCTACTTGCCCACCCGCACCGCCTTGGAAAGCGGATGGTAGAGCTTGATGCCATTTTGAATGCCGCCGACAAGAACGCCGTGACGATGCTTGTGATTGACAAGGAAATCGGCGAGCTTCTCTATTCACGACCGTCGGCTTGGTTCAAATATCTCGGCGAGCAGGTGAACCTCGGCTGCCCGACGGCTGACGAGATCGAGCAATTCGTTGAGATGAAGGCGACGCGCGACGTATTGATTCACAACCGAGGAGTAGTGAACCTGGCATACGTCTCGAAGACAGGAACCAGGGCACGCTACGGGATCGGACAGACGATCGATATTCCGGAGCGATATCACCGCGAAGGTTGGGAACTGCTCCGAAAAATCGTAGCCGACATTTCGAACGCTGCGATCGACCGAATCGCATCGAAATGACGCGATAGGCCCATTGCATCCGCCACGATCGAAAGTTCCGCTACTTGTTCGCCGCAGCGCGCTCGTCGACGAACCTCGCCAGCGCCGCGAAGCACTCCGCGCTGGTGCCTTGGTCGCCCCACACAAACACAACGTGTTCGTTGACGCGCCAAAGCCGCATGCGCGCCGACTCTTGCTTGTAGAACTCGGTCAGCTTGGCGTGCGCATCCTTCGCCGCGGCCTGGCTCTCAAATGCCCAGCCGAGGACGCCTAGATGCGTGCGATCGCCTTCGCCCGGGTCGAGTCGCTGACGGTACAAGCCCGTGTACGCCGCCTGAATCTTGGTGCGATCGAGCACCTTGGAGAGGCGATCGCCGATGAAGAACAGCCGCGGGTTGGTCGTGACCTGCAGGTTCTTAAGTCCCTGCCACGGCCCTCCTCCCGGAGGTGAATCGGCGGGCCGGCAGTCCTTCGGCAGCCGATCGAGGGGCACGGTGAGCCCGGCCAGAAAGGGGAATTCCCGCGGCGCGTCGACGGGCACCGCCAAGGTCGAAACGAGTATCGTGATCGCGGCTACCAGCGGCACCTGCCCACTCCCACAAAGCAACGGCCGCGCAACTAATCTCCGCGGTAAGCGCGGCGCAACGCACCCCAGCGGAGTCCGCCCGATTTCCGCCAACCAAAGTACTTCGAGACGACGCCGCGAATCTTGGCGGGCCCGCTACTGTTGCGCCTTCTCGAAGCCCGCTTTGACGAGGTCCTTGTAACCCTGCTTGAGCGGGCGGACGTCGTAGCCGGCGTCGCGCAGGATGTCGGCTGCGAGCTTGCAGCGGTGGCCGCTGGCGCAATGCGTGTAGACGATCTTCTTCTTGTCGAGCTGCTTGGCGAGCGTGGCCGCGTCGTGCTGCTTGGCCAGCCGGCCCAGTGGCAGAAACAGGGCCTGGGCCAGATGTCCTTTGTCCCATTCCGCTTTCTCGCGGACGTCGACGAGCACGGCCTCTTCGTCGGCGAGCTTCTCTTGCAGGGTGGCCAGCGTGTCGGTCGTGTGCCCCTCGTCGTCGACTTCGGCGGCCCGGGCCGCGGCGCAGGCAAAACAGATCGTGGCCAGCAACACAACAGGAAGTTTCACGCGCATCGCAGTCCCTTCTCCAAACGATCCTGGTCACAACTTACAGGCGACAGCCGCCTGATCGCGGCCGGGTTGGTCGCTACATATGGTAGCAGTTTGGGGCCTGGGGCTGCACTGCTTGGTTTGTCCGGGTGAACTGCAAAGCCAAAAACGCGAGGGGGACAGGTACGAATGGCATCAAGTTAGTACTAAGTCGATTCGCCACAGGGCTGAAGCAGTGCTGTAGCAGCACGCTTGCATCAGACCGCTGTCGCGATGATTCTCGGGTTTCGCGCGCGGACATGGTTCGACGAATCTGCTATCGCAGCAATGCTTAACGAAACTGTGCACAGTATTTGCGCTTAACTTGATGCCATTCGGGACAGGTACATGTTTTCGGTCGGCGCGTGCTGGCAACGAACGACTCTGGCGAGCCGAAAAATGTACCAATCCCCGACTTTGCAGCTCGCCTGCGGGTCGGGCGACTTTGCCGATTAGGTTGAGCCGCGCGGCGAGGACCGACCTCGCCAAGCCGCGTGACCCCCGCTTTCCGAACAATAACGAAGTGGCGGGAAGCACCCGCCAGGCGGCAAGGGATTGCCGCGCTGGGATACTGGTCATTCAGGGACGATTGAGACCCGTCATCATGTTTTGTTCAGCTTGCGGCCGGCCAGCGATCGGCAACTTCTGCACCGCGTGCGGCAAGCCGCTCGTGTCTCGCGGAACGGTGCCTGCCCCGCACTTTCAGGCGGCGATGCAAATGGTGCGCAAAGTCGCGCCGGTCGCACATGCCCAACCGAGCGATGCGGCCGTTGTGCCGCTCAGGTTGCTACCGGAGCTTGAGACAGTCGACGAACCGCCAGCGACGGATGCACAGATCGCTCCAGTACACAGGCCGGCGGCCCCCCCGGCGCTCCCCGCGCGGCGGATGGCCGATCTGGCGGTGACGTTTCTGGCCGATGATCAGCCGCGGCCTTGGGACGACGAAGTCAACTATCGCGCGCTGGTCCAAACGCCTGAGGTGCGCGAGCTCGTCGATCGCTACGCCAGCCAGTCGCGCAAGACGATGACCGGCGAAGAATTGCTGCAGTTGGCCGAGAAGATCATGCCGACCGGCGTGCCGCTCGACAAAGTGATGTCGCTGTTCCAGCCGCTGGCGACGCAGATGGGGATCGGCACGGGGCAGGAGCGAGTCGAACGCATCCAGGCACCCGTAGGGCGCGTGTTGGTGCGCGTGCTCTGCTCGCTGGCACGGCACGGCCAGTCGCTGCGACATGTTCGTCAAGGGAGCGACGGCTGCGCGCTCGAGGCGTCGTTGCCCTCGGACGTGTGGGCTCTGGAAGGGTTGCTGGGGATCACGGTCGTGCGGCGCGGCGGCTGGACCGACGTGGGCGCGGCGACCAAGATCGGCGGCCAGTGGTTCGACTGGGGCAAAAGCCGCCGCGCGCTGGATCAATTCTTCGCCGACCTCGGGCACGATCCCTACTAGCTTCGGCGGTCATCGGGCTGCGGGCGCCCGCCGCACCACTGAGGGCTTACGTGAAGTAGCGGCGGAAGCCGCGGGCCGAGGGCCGGCTACGCGGCCTGATGGCGCGCATCAAGATGCTGGAAGTGATTCTGGCCGAGTGAGGCCTGCCAGGGCGAGCGTGCCGACTTGCCCTGAACTATCCCCCAATAGGCAAGTGACGAACACGATGCCGAGTATCTTCGACAACCACGATGGCGCCGGACGTCAGCGGACCGGAGGACTGTTCAAGTACGCGGGACAGTCGCTCAATGACGCGCTCGCTGCGCGCATCGCGCAGGCGAAAGAGAACCACACTCGCCAGCTTGCCGTGAGTCGCGGCAATGATCTCACCGAAATCCAAGTCAAACGTAATGACGACGCGTTCCTCGGCCACAGCCTTCGCGAAGATCTCGCCATTCGGCAATCGCTGTAGACCTTGGTCACGCAAATGCGTGACGTCGTGACCTTGGCCCCGTAGTGAATCCACGACGCGCCGCGAAACGCCCATATCAGCCAAAAATCGCACGCCGACTCGCCTTAAGGCACATGAACTTCTTCTTGAGACAGCCAAGCCGCATATTCAAGTGCTTGGCGAATGTCTTCCGGCTCTAAGTCGGGATAGTCACTCAGGATTTCGTCGGTCTTGGCCCCGTGCGCGATCTGGCTGACAAGGATCGACACGGGAATCCGCATGCCGCGTATCGTAGCACGGCCGCCGAGGATTTGCGGATTGAAGGTAATCCGATCGAACATGGGCAGTATCCGAAGGCGTCACCGGGTGCGCGGCTAGACCCGACAATCCAATTCTAGCACGAGACGCGACTATCATGGCGCGCCGATTCTCCCTACGGGCCTATAGCTTCGTAACCCAATTCTGCCAGGGATGGGCAGCGGTACGTGAAGTTGGCAAGACAGCAACTCAATCGGACCTTGTTTAGCGAGACATGGGTGTTGTCGATTTTGGTGTTTTCGGATACCCAACCAACCAACGTCAGCGTGGAACTCTTTCGGCGGAATTGGTGCACAACATAATCCGCTTGTTGCACGCTTGGCAACGATGCCCAGCCTCGCTTTGGCAGCTCTCGCCGGTAGAAGTTCACGATCTTTTCCGAGCTCTGCGAACAATCGAATTCGAGAATGTAGCCAGGAGCGTTATCGAATGCGCATGTCGTAATGTCACGCCGCACCAGCGTGCAAGCCGGATGCATGGGAATGGTGCGTGCGATCGAAATGCGGATTTGTGCCTCGCGTACCCAGATCGGAACCAAGACACTCAACGGCCATGCGGCGACGACCGCGACGAGCGATGGCCAGAATCGTTTGACAGGCTTACGCCCTCTGTCAAGACGACGACCAATCATGAAACCTGCTGCGGCGGTTAGCACGGGGACTAGCAGCGGAAAGAGCAAGGCAACGCTCCAGGCGGTCGTGAGCAGTACACCGACCGCGACCAGACTCATGCCCACGCCGACCCCCACCGCCGCACCTAGCATCGCTCGTTGCATTCCGCACTCCGCCTTCGCACATCATGCGCTCAAGAGCCGGGCGATCGGCGTCCCTTCGCTGAGCTTGAGCGGACGGCCCGCTGAACTGATCAGCTCGCGCCGCGGGTCGATCCCCAGCGCCGAGAGCACCGTGGCGTGCATGTCGGGGAATCGTTGTGGATCGCTGGGGGCGGCTTTCCCCTCGGGATCCGTACTGCCAACGACCTGTCCGCCGCGCAAGCCGCCCCCGCCCAAGACCGCGCTGAAGCCGCGCGGCCAATGATCGCGGCCCGCTAGCGCGTTGATCGTGGGAGTGCGGCCGAACTCGCCAGCACACAACACCACGGTGCGCGACCACAACCCGCGCTCGCGCAGGTCGCCAACCAAGGCCGCGAACGCAGGATCGAGTGTCGCCGCCAGCCCACGATGCAGCTCGTGATTGTCGACGTGCGTGTCCCAGCCCCCCAGCGTCACTTCGACGCAGCGCACGCCGACTTCGATCAAGCGCCGCGCCGCCAGGCAGCCGCGCCCGAACGGCGTTTCGCCGTAGCGGCGCCGCAGTTCAGCGGTCTCATCGCCTACATCGAAGGCTTTGATCTGCTCGGACGACATCATCGTGCGGGCGCGGGCGCGGAGATCGCGATGGAGCGTCTCGTCGACTTGCCGCGCGCGCCCCCTAGCAAAAGCGCGATCCACCACTTCGAGGTCCGCCACGCGGCGGGTGGCGCGCTCGCCGCGCAACTGGCTGAGCAAGTCGGGCACAGGTTGGCGAGGATCGCCCAGAGTGAACGGATCATAACCAGGACCGAGAAAACCGCCCCGGCTCGGCCACGCGCCGGGCAGGATCGAAATATGACGCGGAATTTCGGCGCCGGCCAAGGGCAGCTCATGGCAGCAAATTGCGCCGATCGAGGGATGGACCGTCGCCGCGTCCGGGCGGTAACCCGTTTGTGCGAGGTAGGTACCGCGTTCGTGATCCCCCTCCTGACTGACCATCGAGCGCACGACGGAGAGCGACTCCATTTGCTCTGCCAGCAGCGGATAGTCACCGGCCAGTTGAACGCCACGCGCGGCGGTGTCGATCGCCCGCGTCTCGCCAGCGATGCGGCGGCCGGGATGAGGGTCGAACGTTTCCAGTTGACTCGGTCCGCCAGCGAGCCACAGCAGGATGATCGATTGGGCTGGCTGCCGCTGGGGGTCGGTCTCGGCGGCGCGTGCCAATCGGTCCGCAACCGGGGTCAACCAACCACCACCGGCAGCGAAGGCGGCCGTGGCGGCGCGCAACGCCGCGCGACGCGAGAGGGGCGCATCGGTCGAAGCGAAGCTCGTCATCTTGACACCCGAATTCATCGCGACAGAAACGGCACTGGTAATAAGAACGCATGCTGTTCGAGCAGGCTCCCTTGCCCTTGCCACGACGTGTACTGACTGAAGAAAACTAACAGCACATAGAAGGCGGCGATGGGCACCAGTCCCAGGCGGGCGACGATGCGCGTCACCCGCCAGCGCGGCTGTTCGCGCCGCAGCCCGCGGCTGTAGGCCCAGCCGGTGATCCAGCGTGCCGGCAGCATGAAAGTGACGAACACCAGGCTGGGGAGCCATTGCGCCTGGCGCGGCACCATCTCGATCTTCAATAAATACAACGGAATCGCCGACAGCAGCGTGGCCGCGATCGCGATCCAATACGCCAGCGGCGCGCGGGCGAACATCCGCCGCACCGAGCGCCACTCGAAGATCGCGCGCCAACGGTTTTCGGACGCCAAGCGCACTTGCAAGAGCGGCAAGTGGCACACGATGAACATCAACACGAACGCGCCGATCCAACCCACGAGCGCCACCTCGCGGCCGATGGCCAGCAAGATCACCGGCACGCCGAGCCAGATCAGGCTCCCGAGAAAACCGCGCACGCCCAGCCAAAACAAGTAGGGCAAACGCAGCCCGACGACGAAGTTCCAAACGCTGTCGCGAGCCGTGCGATACACGTCGCCGCGGCGCAGGCGTCGCCCGAGCCGTCGCAGGTTGAGCGACGGCAAGAGAAAATGCCGCAGCCGGCCCCCGCGAAAGCAGGCGGCCACGAGGTGTAATCCGCTCAGCGCGGCCACGACGAGCACCGCCGCGCCCCAGCGCCGCGCAACCTGGCCCTGCGGATCGATCAACTCAGCCGACCGCCACAGCGACGCCACGAAGGTTAGCGGCAACAGGGCCAACCAGGCCCCCAGCACGAGCCCGCCGACGCGCGCCGCCTGTCGATAGCCGACGAAGCCGGCGGTAAACGAGCCCGTGCGCGCGATCCGCCCCGACGCTTCGAGCATGTAGCCAAGGCTGGCGAATTGCACAATCGGGATCGCGCCCACGATGGCCAGGCCCACGAGGAGCGCGGCGCCACCAATCGTCCATTCCAGCGCGGAGGCCCCGGCGCGGACAATCCGTCGCGGCCAGGCGAACCAGCCGCGCGCGGTGGCAATTGACTCGTTCGAATCGCCCGCGGAATGGTCGAGTCGTTCATGTCCGTCGCCAGCGGGGCACGGCGCCCAAGCGGGCAAGGGGGGCGGACCACGCCGAATGTTGGCGCGGTTCTGTTCGTCAACTACGGACATAACCAAGGGTCACTCGTTCGCTCGGTAAGCCAGGAGAGTTCGCCGACAGTAGCCGTGACCGTTGAGACACTAGCGCAAGTCGCATGTTCGGCGGATATCCCTACTTTCCCACGCGGCGGGGTCGCGAGTCCACCTTATTTATCCTTCGCCTCCAAGCAAGCGATCTTGAGAGCGAATTGCTAGAATCAGACTAACCGCCGACGTTGTGCTGCTGAAACCGACGCTGGCGGCGGACATCTTCCCATCGAACTGGCGCAAAGAACCGTGGGACGACGCGATCTGCTGTTCGCCGTGGTTTGCATCGCGGGCGTCCTCGCCCTGGTGGCGCGAATCGCACCGGAGACCAAGGCTCGATCGACCTCGCAGCCCGCGTCCGCTACGACACGCGAGGCCGCTGACCCGCCAACCGAAAGGTTGAATCCCGGCGAAGCCGCCGTTGTGGCGGCAGTCGACCAGCGCTTCCGCCAAGCGTGGGAGCAAGAGTCGCTTGTTGGCGCGCCGCGGGCCGATGACCTGGCGATCGCGCGGCGGCTGTCGCTGGCGCTGCGGGGCACCATCCCCTCGCTGGCCGAAGTGCGCGCGCTGGAGTCCGCCCCGACCGCACAGCGCTTGAACTGGTGGCGCGACCAATTACTCGCCCAGCGCCGCACCGCGGATTACCTGGCGGAGCGGCTCGCCCGGCCGTTGATCGGAGTCGAAGACGGCCCGTTTCTGATCTTTCGCCGGCGCCGCTTTGTCACCTGGCTGGCCGACGCGCTGGCGGAGAATCGGCCCTCCGATGCGATCGTGCGCGACCTGATCGCGTCCAGCGGCTTGTGGACCGATGAGCCGGCGACCAACTTCCTGACTGCTGCCTGGCTAGTTGACGAGAGGCACTTTGACACCAATCGGCTGGCCAGCCGCGTCTCGCGCGCTTTCCTGGGCACGCGGATCGACTGCGCCGAGTGCCACGATCATCCCTTCGACCGCTGGAAGCAAAGTGACTTTCAAGGGCTGGCCGCGTTTTTCGCTCAAACGCGCCAAGGGGCAACGGGCATCTACGATGTCGATGCGAAGGGCAAGCGGAGAACCGGGCCGGGGAAAGGCGCGTCGCCAGCCGCCAACGCCGGCGCTCAGGGCGTCGAACCGCGCGTCCCCTTCGCCGGCGAGCTCCTACCCAAGCAAGGCGCGCCGCGCGCGCGACTGGCCGCATGGGTCACCGATCCGCGCAATCGCCCACTCGCGCGCGTGACTGTCAACCGGCTGTGGGGAATTGTGTTCGGTCGGGCGCTCGTGGAACCGATCGACAGTATTCCGTTGGACGTCGCCGAAGACGTCAGCGCACCACTTGATCGCGCGGTTCTGGAACTGCTGGCCGCGGACTTCGCCGAGCAGGGGTTCAATATCCGGCGAACCCTTCGCCTGCTCACGTCGCTCGAGGTGTTCCGAGTCGACAGCCGCGAACCCGCGCGCGAGCAACGAACTGAATCCGCCGAGGAGCCCAGCGAAGTCGCGAGTGTCGCGGCGATCGCGAGCCCAAGCTGGAGTGTCTTTCCGCTCACGCGCCTGCGACCGGAACAATTGGCCTATAGCATCGCGCAGGCGTCGTCGCTCGAGTCGATCGATCCGGAGTCAAGCCCGCTGATGGCGTTCATTCGCGCGGTGGGTCGGGCCGAGTTCGTGAAGCGCTTTGGCGACGCGGGCGAAGCGGAACTGACGCCGGCCGTCGGGACCATTCCGCAGCACCTGCTTCTGCTCAACGGCAAAGCGGTGCGCGAGGCCGTCAAGGGCGTGAACCCGATCAACGCGTCGTGGCGCGTCGCGGCGCTGGCGCCTGACGACTCGCACGCCGTCGAGGCCGCTTACCTGGCGGTCCTGACACGTCGGCCGACATCCGACGAACAGCGCCACTTCGTTGCGCGCTTGTCTGGCAACCATGGCGACAAGCGCCATCAGGTGCTCGAAGACCTGTTTTGGTCGCTCATCAACTCGACCGAGTTCGCTTGGAACCACTAATCCCGGTTTGTTCACGCTTGTGTGCCACTGCTTGCCGTCGGGGCAAGCAGTGCTCGTATTTGGATTCGCACTGCTTCTGCGAAGCAGTGGCACACCTGCGACTATGCGGTGCCTAACGCACGCTCGCTAACACGCCGTGACAGCACGGGAGCATGTCGACGATCCCTTGTAGCTCAGCCCGAGTGGTCCCACGCTTCGCGCTCGAAGGGATTGTCGAGATACGGGTGCCGGCCAGTCATCCACAACCAGAGCGAGCAGGCGAAGTACGCCGGCAACATGGCGGGTCCCCATCGCTCGTATTGCCGCACGTGAATCCACTCGTGGGCGCGCGACATCCGTAGCGCCTCTGGATTCTGGCCGATAATCACGTGGCCGAGCGTGAGCGCGAGCGCCGCGCCCCCGATCGGCACTCGGCGCAGGCACCAGGGAAGAAACCCGCCCCAGAACTCCAGCGTGCGGCCGACGCGTTGCACGCGCCCGCCACAGAGCAGCGCCGCGGCGCCGACCAACAGGCCCACCGCGGTCGCCGGCCCAGCCCAGGCGATCGCCGCGACGCGCCAGCGGCTAAGCTGGGGTAAACCCGCGCTCACTTGGGGGCCAGAATACACACGATCCGTTTCCCCTGCTGCTGCGGCGGGCTTTCGATCTTGGCGATCTCCTCGAGTTGGCCCAGCACGTGCGTAATCACGCGATGTCCTTCCTCGACGTGCGCCAACTCGCGGCCGCGGAAGATGACCGACACGATCACCTTATCCTTGTGCGTCAAGAACTCGCGGGCGCGGTTGACCTTGACCTCGATATCGTGATTGCCGGTCTTGGGGCGAACGCGGATCTCCTTGATCTTGCTCTGATGGGAGTGTCCGCGGTGCTGCCGTTTCTTCTGCTGATACTTGAACTTGCCGAAATCCATGATTCGGCAAACCGGAGGGCGCTCGTTGGGCGCCACCTCGACCAGGTCCAAGTCTGTCTCGCGCGCTCGGCGGATCGCTTCGTCGGTGGGCAGAATTCCGAGTTGATCACCGTCAGGCCCGATGACGCGGACGGGTGAAATGCGGATCTGGTCGTTGACTCGCTGCATGCGTTCGATTGTTGTGTTCCTCCAAGTGCCTATGGATTGAAACCCATCGCGACGGGGCAAGGCACATGCTTGCCAATCGGCCGTCGCGGGTCCGGGGTTCGCCTGAACCGCTGGGGCGTGGCGCCGCCACGCATCATGCGAAAGTATGGGTCGTGGCGGAAAGGGGCGTCAACCATTTTGAACGTGATTTTGTGGACCGGTCGACCGCCATGATCGGGGGGCTGCAGCGGCTGCCGCCCGTGATTGGCTGAACGGTATAATCGGCGCCAGCGGCAACCGGCCGAGCGTCGCGACGATTTTTCGACACATGCCGGCTCAATAGTCGGTTCCGCTGGCGTCCTTCTTCTGGCCGCCAAACTCGCTACGGACCACCTTGCGGACCGTTTTGGCGGCCACCTCGGCCAGCAGCTTGTCGACCGCTGCCTCGACCGGCATCGCCCCCAGGTCGCCCTCGATCCGGTCGCGGACCGCCACCGTTCCTTGCTCGGCCTCGCGGGCACCGCAGACGAGCATGTAGGGAACCAGCTTGAGCTGGGCATCGCGAATCTTTGAGCCGATTTTTTCGGCCCGATAATCGCCAGTGACCCGCAAGCCCGCCTCACGCAGCCGTTGTTCGACCTGGCGGCCGAACGCTTCGACCTTTTCGCTCACTACCAGCACGCGCACCTGCTCGGGAGCCAGCCACAGCGGGAACGCTCCGGCGAAGTGCTCAATCAGCACGCCAATGAACCGCTCCATCGAACCCAAGGGCGCGCGATGGATCATCACCGGGCGGTGGGGCGTGTTGTCGGCCCCGATGTACTCCAGCCCGAACCGCTCGGCGCCGGGCAGGTTGTAGTCGAGCTGCACCGTGCCCAATTGCCATTCGCGGCCCAGGCAGTCGGCCACCACGAAATCGGCCTTGGGTCCGTAGAACGCCGCCTCGCCGCGCTCGATATCCAAACGCGGCAAGTTCATTCCCCGACAGACTTCTTCGAGCGCTCGTTCGGCGCGCTCCCAGCTTTCGGCGCTCCCGACGTACTTGTCGCTCTTAGGGTCGCGGAAGCCCAAGCGCACGCGATAGTCATCGAGCCCCAGCGATTTGAGCACGAACTGCGTCATCTCCAGACAACTGCGAAACTCGTCGGCCACCTGCTCTTCGGTGCAGAACAAATGCGCGTCGTCCTGCGTGAAGCCGCGCACGCGGGTCATGCCCCCCAGCTCGCCCGACTGCTCGTAGCGATACACGGTGCCGAACTCGGCCAGCCGCAGCGGCAGGTCGCGATAACTGCGCGGCCGCGACTTATAAATCATGATGTGGTGCGGGCAGTTCATCGGCTTCAAGAGATAGCGCTCGTCTTCGCTGATCTCGATCGGCTTGAACTGGCTGTCGGCGTAATAGGGAAAATGGCCCGAGGTCATGTAGAGTTCGACCCGGCCGATGTGCGGCGTGTAGACCGGCTCGTAACCGCGCTTGATCAATTCGCCGCGAACGAAGTTCTCTAGCTCACCGCGGATGACGGCTCCACGCGGCAGCCAGAGGATCAGGCCAGAGCCAACTAGCGGATTGACTGAGAACAATTCGAGCTGCTTGCCGAGCACGCGGTGATCGCGTCGCTTGGCTTCTTCGAGCCGAGCGAGGTGGGCGTCGAGCTCTTCGCGGCTAAAAAACGCCGTGCCGTAGAGCCGCTGCAATTGCTGTCGCTCCGCGTCACCTTTCCAGTAGGCGCCGGCGACGCTCAACAGCTTGAACGCGCCGATCTTGCCGGCGCCCGGCACGTGCGGCCCGCGACACAAGTCGATGAACTCGCCCTGTCGATAGAACGACAACGTCGGGTCTTGCGACAGACCGGTTTCGATATGCTCGACCTTGAAGGGCTGGCCCAACTGCTGGCACAAGGCGAGCGCCTTTTCGCGCGGTTCGACCTGCCGCTCGAACGGCTCGTCGGCCTTGATGATGCGGGCCATCTCCGCTTCGATTTTCGGGAAATCCTCCTCGGTCAGCTTGTGCGGCATGTCGAAGTCGTAGTAGTAGCCGTTTTCGATTGTCGGGCCGAAAGCCAGCTTGACGTCGGGAAACAGCCGCATCACGGCGCGGGCCATCACGTGCGCGCAGCTATGCCGCATGACCGCCAAGGCTTCGGGGTCTTTCTTGGTCAGAATGCGCAGTTGCACCCGGCCGGCCTCGGGCAATGGTGTGTCGGCCCCCACAACTCGGCCGTCGATGCTCGCGGCCAGCGTCGCTTTGGCCAGGCCGGCGCCGATCTCGGCCGCGATATCGACCGGCCGAACGGGCTGCGAGTACTGTCGTGTGCTGCCGTCGGGCAATTCAATGGTGAGCATGGTTTTCCGCGATCAAGTGCTTTTGCATGTGCCGCTCCAGCAACGATGCGAGGTGGCGTCGCGTATGCCGAACCGGGGCCCGGGCAGCATACGAATCGGCCAAAACGCGGCGATAAACGACACGCCAACGCACTACAAGGCTCGCTGACAATTGGCCGCAAAGAGCCGCAACCCTAAGAAAGATATAGAATAAGGTCACTGGCCCGCAAGGCCGTCTGGCGTGCTCGGACGCACAAAGAATACGTGTGCCGAGCGCCGCGGTGCGTCGAATGTCGCAGTGTTGACGGTCGCACCGGCGACGCTTCTTGCGGAGATCGCTCGCACGACATTTCGGCACCGCCCCGCTTGCGGCATTCCGTTGCCTCAATTCGCGTGGGCTGCCCCTGGCAAGCTGCCTTTGAATTCGTACGATAGTTGAACTGCACGAAACGGGCGATTAGCTCAGTTGGTTAGAGCACTAGCTCGACAAGCTAGGGGTCACAGGTTCGAGTCCTGTATCGCCCACTGATTATCTAGCAAGAACTTACGAAGAAACGAAAGGGTCGATACTTCGCAGTGGTCAGAGGTTTGGTCAGAGGAAAAATCGCAAATCCGAAAACCGGATTGCGGTTTCTGGCGTACAAGGTCTGACCAAAAAAGCGAGGTATCGACCCATGACAAAGAAGAAACCCAAGCAAGCCGGTATTTGTGAGCGCAAACGCCACAACCGCACCTATTACTTCGCCGAAGTCGGCGGAAAGCAAATAGGACTCGGCAGCGATCTAGCCGAAGCCAAAGTCAAGTACGCTAAGAAGATTGCTGAGCACGTAGAGCGAGCGAAGCTTGCGAGCCAAGTTGCGGCTGCCGAGCAACCGGCCGCTGAGCAAGCCGAACCCAAGCCTATTCTGACGGTTCGGGCTCTTCTATTCGCATTCCTGGAATGGTGCGAACGGAAACTCTCACCCGGAACATTCAAGTTCTATCTGCGGCCGATTGCTGGTGATGCAACCGAAAGTCGCGGGTTTGTCAGCTTCGATGAGTACCTAACGAAGCACGGCAAATCCGAATTGCCCGCGACTGAGCTTGACCCTTCGGACGTTGAAAGCTGGATTGAGGATCATTTTGCCGACAAATCGTCGTCGTACCGGCACAATCTCATGCGCTCGATTCAACGCGCGTACAACTGGGCAGCGTCGCGCGATGGCAAGCGACTCATTCCGCTAAGCCCAATCAAAGAACTCGACAGACCGAAGCAAACGCCGCGCAAAACATTTATCAGCGACGAGCAATGGGCGGTCATTCAAGCGAGCGCGGGCGCTGCGCTTCGCGACTTGCTTGAAGTGCTACGCGAGACAGGCGCACGTCCGGCTGAGGCGCGAGCGGTAGAAGCCAAACATTTTGACCGTGCAACGGGTAAGTGGTTTTTTGAGACGCCCGTCAAGAAACTAAATGGCGAGCAAGAGCCCCGCATCATTTGGTTGACGGACTCAGCCTTAGCGATCTGCGAACGGCTCGCCGCAAAGCACCAAACGGGCAAGCTCTTTCGTAACGAGCGGGGCGAGGCTTGGACTAAGAACGCCGTATCGCTTCAATGTCGTCGGCTAAGCAAGAAACTCGGCATCAAGTTCTCTGCGTACAGCTTCCGCCATTCTTTTTGTACGTCCAAGCTGCTGAAGAATTACCCGCCGGCCGCCATTGCACGGGCGATGGGTCACAAGTCGCCTGAAATGGTAATGAAGCAATACAACCAAGTCGGGCACTGTCAAAGCGATATTCAGGCAGTCTACGGCATCAACCGACAAGCCGGCGCAGCTTGATCGGTTGCGGCTGAAAAGCGTCAAGGTCGCTGGGGCGAATGCGAATCGTCCCGCGACCTTTTCCTATGCGCTGGTGCGACAGTTTGCCCGATTCAACCATTTCGTACACGGCATCGGGCGAGACCGCGAGGCGCGCGGCCACTTGCTTGACGGTCAGCAGTTCATCGGGTTGAGCTTTTGCGATCACTGCGGCCAGCGTTAGAAGCGCGGCGCTTTGATCGTCAGTCAGTTGTTGGAACTGCTTAAAGAGAGTTGAGACGTTCATTGTCCTAGTACGTCTGAAACGGCCAATCGGTTTTCAGATTTGACGTTGCATTTTCGCATCATAGAAATCGCTGGAAATCTGAAAACCGTTTCCGTAGTTCCGCTGTACTACAGACGAAATTCGGAAATCTGAAAACCGTATTCGGGGTTCTGTCGTACGACGGTCGCTGGCTGAGATTCACTTGGCCTGCACTTTCTGAGAAATCGTCGGTAACTGGTATTCCATGAAAAACGGCTCTCCCTTCATGCTGCGGTTGCAAGAC
>JAIESQ010000076.1 GCA_019745975.1 Pirellulales bacterium | reverse complement strand
AAAAATCATCCAACTGACCGAAAGCCTCTTAGCTCTGGCTGCTTGATACAGCAACGGTTCTCAGAAAGTGCAGTTTGGTCGTCGAGGTCCAGGAAGAAGCCTCAAACGTCCAATACTCATCGTCAATCTCCGGGATGTAGCCGACGACGAGTTCATAGACTGTTGGAGCGCTCCAATAAACCAACCCGACACGCGGGCGCGTCACCATTATCCACGCCGCGATCGCGGTCAGAATCAAGACTGTCGATAGCCGAAAGAGGAACCAGCGTCTTTTGGGCTTCTCGTCCATGCCTTCAGAATACCAGCGGGGCATGGAACCCGACGAACTTCCGGCCGGCGATTGCGATGCAGGTCGCCAAGCTCCACGCGTGTCGGCGAACGGGTGTCCGCGAAGCGGAACCGACAAAGTCGTCATAAGCTCAACCTCGACAACGTACTTGCCTGATCTCCGCGGCGCATCAATGTTGAACAGAGCGCCCCGGGACGATACGATTTCCAGAGGTAGCAGACTGAGCATTGCCAAGGCGTAGGACGCGCGGTTCTGGCAAGCGGCTTTCGCTGCGCGACGCGTTGTGAAACCGCGCCCCGCGCTGGGCAGCGGTTTCATTTTGCGCTCCTGGGTGATAAGCGATGAGTGCTTCCGACTCCATCACGTTTGGCGCAGCGCGAAATCACGCGGGCCATTACGGAAGCGTGTACTACGATCGCAGCCTCCAGGAGACTCGGGAGGCCGATGATTGCGGGGACTGCGAAGCGTTCTTGCAGCTCGGCATCGATGCCGCGCAGTGGTATCTCCGCGCCGATCGCGAACAGCGTTTGATCGCTTACCAGCGCGGCGAGGACATCGATCCTGAAACGCAGGCGACCGTGGAGAAATGGTTTCGGGATTGGCTTGTGCCCTGCGACTTCGCGGAACGCTGGGTGGCGCGGATCGAAGCCCAGGGACGCAGTCCTAGCAATCTGCAAGCGTTCCGAGCGATCTGCGAAGAAATCCGCGCCATCGTGGAATTCTTGGATGGCGCGGTCGACCGCGAGTTGCCAAAGGGCTTAATCCCCTTGCGCGACAAAGCCGCCGAAGAACAGCGCCATGGGCAGACTTCCGAGTTCGTTTAGGAAGACGAATCGAACATCGCGCAACTTCCGCGAGCAATTCGCCAGGCTTCCGGAAGGCGTGCAGGCGGAAGTGCGGGCGGCCTGCTTGCTGTTCCACGGCAACCCTACGGCAAAGTCGCTGCGGCATCATGCGCTTGAGGATCGCAAGGCGAGCCGTCACGCGACGGAGAGCTTTTCCGTCTCACCAACGATGCAATATCGGGCGATCTATGCTGTCATCGATGGTGTAAACGTCTGGTACTGGATCGGCACGCACGCTGAATACAAGACGTATACGGGCAGCAAGAAATAGCGCGCATTGACCTTGGGCTTACGCCTTGAACGATCGCGGATGCGGGACGGGACCGCGAACCGCGCGGCATACACCAGATGTCATTAACGCAAACCCTGGTATCGACTATCGTATAGCCCGCCCGGCGACGGCAGCGCGTCGCCACTAGAAACACTTCGAGCCGCCATGACCGATCTGGTGCGTCAAGAAATCGCCGCCACGGCCGATACCTTGGTCGTCAAGATCGGCACGCGCCCGCTGACAAACGAAGCTGGCACGCTCGACGAAGCGCGCGTCGCAGCCCTGGCCGAGGAGCTGCACGCGATGCTCGCCGCGGGGCGGCGCGTACTGCTGGTCAGCTCCGGCGCGGTCGGCGCCGGCATGGGCCAATTGGGGCTCAAGCGCCGGCCCACCGACCTGGCGAATCTGCAAGCCGTGGCCGCGATCGGCCAGAGCTATCTGGTTCAGGCGTATGAGCGTGCCTTGCGCGCGCACGGACGGCATGCGGCGCAAGTGCTGCTCACGGCCGAGGACCTCGACGACCGCACGCGCTATCTCAACGTGCGCAATACGCTGTCGGCGTTGCTCGACTTGGGGGCCGTGCCAATCATCAACGAGAACGACACGGTGAGTGTCGAAGAGCTGAGGACCACGTTTGGCGACAACGACCGCCTGGCCGCCATGGTCACGAACCTGTTGCGGGCGCCGCTGTTGGTCATCTTGTCGGACGTCGCGGGCCTGTACGATGGCGACCCGTTCGACCCAGCGTCGAAAGTCATTCCCACCGTTTCGCGGCTCGATGAATCGATCGTCGCCTTGGTCCGCGATCGCGCCACGGGACTTTCCAAAGGCGGGATGGCCAGCAAGCTCGAAGCTGCCCGCATTTGCACGTCGGCCGGCGAAAACGTGATCGTCGCCAGTGGCCGGGAGCCGGGCGTGCTCTCGCGGATCCTGGCGGGCGAATCCGTGGGGACATTGTTCCTGGCCCACGGAGTGGCGCTGGCGGCCCGCAAGCGCTGGATCGGGTTCACGGCCCAGCCGCGCGGGCATCTGGTGCTCGATGCCGGGGCGCGGCGGGCTGTCGAGCGGCAAGGTCGCAGCTTGTTGCCGATTGGCGTGGCGGAGGTCGTCGGCACCTTTGTCAAAGGAGATGTGGTGGCCTTGCGCGACCACGAGGGGGTGGAGTTCGCCCGCGGGCTGACGAACTACGGCGCGGCGGATCTGCTGCGGATCAAGGGGCTTAAGAGCGAAGCGATCGCCGCGGCGTTGGGCTATTGCCCCTACCAAGAGGTGATCCACCGCGACAACCTGCTGGTGACGACGCTAGCAGCAACTGACGCGGCGAAGTGACGCGCAGCGCACTTCGTGGCAGTTTCAAAACCCGAACTGGGTGCCACTGCTGGCTTGCCCAGCAGTGAAACACTTGACACGGCACTGCTAGACGAGCTAGCAGTGGCACCCAACGTCGGTTCGAACACGGTTTTGAAACTGCTGCCGTTCTCGGCCGCCGTGATTTGCGGTACAACCCTTGATCGCGCGGCGGTTTGCGCCGCTTGTTTTGAGGTCAGGGAGGGCCACGAGAACATGTCGCTCTTGAAGGCCGAGGGACTGGTCAAGATCTATGGTCGTCGCCGGGTGGTCGATGGCGTCGACTTCGAGGTGGACGCCGGCGAGATCGTCGGGCTCTTGGGACCCAATGGAGCCGGCAAGACCACCAGCTTTCGCATGACATGCGGCATGATCGAGCCGAACGCCGGCCGTGTCAGCCTCGCCGGCCTCGACGTCACGCGCTGGCCGATGTATCGCCGCGCGCGCGACGGCGGCATGGGTTACCTGGCGCAAGAGTCGAGCGTGTTTCGCAAACTCACTGTCGAGAAGAACCTGTTGGGCGTGATGGAGATGATCGGCTTCGACAAGCCCCGGCGGCACGCCCGCTGCGACGAACTGCTCGAGCAGTTCAACATCACCCGCTTGCGCAAGAACCTGGCGATGTCGCTCTCGGGTGGCGAACGGCGACGCTTGGAAATCGCGCGGGCGCTCGTTTCCGATCCACAGATTATTCTGCTCGACGAGCCGTTCACGGGCATCGACCCAGTGACGATCGCCAGCATTCAAGAGATCATTCGCGAGTTGCGGGCCGGCGGGATCTCGATCCTGATCACCGACCACCAAGTGCGCGAAACGCTGCAGATCACCGATCGCAGCTACGTGATTCGCGATGGCCGCGTGCTCTGTCACGGCACTCCGCGAGAAGTGCTCAGCAACCCCGAAGCGCGGAAGTACTATTTCGGCGACGGCATCGAGCTGGCGGCGTGAGCGGACCGCCATCATGGAAACAGCGCTGCATCGCGAGCTGAAGACGTTGTATGCGGTGCCCGGTGCGCGCGTCGAGGCCACGGTCGGGCGCTATCGCATCGACGTGCAAACGCCCGAGCTGTTGATCGAGATCCAGCACGCGTCGCTGGCCGCGCTGCGCGGCAAGTTGACCGATCTGTTGGCGGATCACGACGTGCTGGTGGTCAAGCCGATCGTGCGGCTGCGCCAATTGTGCGTTTACGACCGGCGCGGCGGGCGGCTGGTGCGGCGGCGGCAAAGCCCCAGCCGTGGCGAGCCGCTCGACCTGTTTGACGAGCTGGTGTATCTGCGGAATATCTTCCCCCATCCGCGCTTGTCGATCGAGATGTTGCTGGTCGACGTCGAAGAGGACCGCAGCCCGCACACGCGTCGACGTCGCTGGTTCAATCGCAGCAAGTATCAGGTCGACGAGCAGCGGCTGCTGGAGGTTGGCGACGCGCACCGTCTGTCGACGCCCGGCGATTTGCGCGCGTTCGTCGAAGGCTTTTGCCGGAGCGCGCGCTTGCCGCAGAGGTTCGACACGAAGCAATTGGCTCAATCGCTCGAGCGGCCGCGCTGGATCGCGCAGAAAGTCGCGTACTGTCTGCGCCATATGGGGGTGGCCACGGCGCTCGTGCGTCGGAAGGGGGGCTGGCTGTACGAGTGGTGCGTGTCGGCGGCGCCAACAGCGCGCCGTCGTCGCCGGTCGGCGGCCTAGCTCAGGACACGTTTTATCACGTTCAGGAGCTAGCGCGCGGAGCAAGCTCCGCGGCTAACGTGTGTGCGATTGGCCCGACCTGCTCTCAACTTCCAAGAATCGAGCGCAACAGCCCCGAATAATCTTCGTAAGACGCGCGGTCGGGTGGGCCAGCCGCGTGCAAGTAAATCGATTCTTCCGGGCGGCGCGCCAGGGCGACGAGCGTCGACGAGACGGTGCCGCGATCGTCGCCGCGCAGGATCACGGTCAGGCCGGTCTCCTCGTTCCTTCCGGTGGCGCAGATCTCCTTCGCCCTGGTGATGAACTGACCGACCTGGCTGGGGAACCGCTGGACGAAGAGCTGTCGCACGTAAAACTGTCTGGGATCTTCGCGATCATTCAGATCGCCGTTGGTCAGCAGGTGCAAGCCTGGCGACAGCGCGATGGATCGCAGCCGGTCGCCCGCCTCGATGACGATGCCCGATCGCTTGTCGACGCAGAGGTAGTTCGCGCCAGCGTAACGGCCGCTCGAGAGTTCGCGCGATGCGAGCTCCGCGGCCGCCTCGGCGGATGGGCACGCCAGCAGCTCGCGGCAGAGCAAGCCACGCGAGCGCGGCTGCTCGGGAAGTTCGCGTTTGAGACGATTGGTGACGGCGACCAGCAGCCCGTGTTCGTTGACCCCCAACCAGGTTCCGCCAGCGCGTGAATCGAGCCCGCAGAGCACGCGCGGCCGCCCGGTCTGCACGGTGGGGGCGGTGGCAGGGCGGTTAAAATACTCTTCGCGGTTGGCGGCGACGAGGATCGGAGCGTCGGCCAGCGTGCGATACTCGAGAGCCAACAAGCACATGACGATCAGCTTAACGAAATCTCGGCCGAGTCGGCAGCCGGCCAATGCCGCGGGTGGCGCGTTGCGGCAGGCTGTCGGCCGTACCATCGCCCCGCCCTTGCAAGGTTGCGGTGGCTCGCTATGTTGTCGGCCATTACCGAAGTCCAGCCCCAGCAACCTGGCACGCCCGTGTCGGAAGGAGCCCGCATGACGCCCGACCTCGCCAGACCGGTGCGAGTCGCGGCGATCGGCGCCGGCGCCGTCACGGCCTATCACCACGTTCCCGGCCTGGCGCTCGACCCGCGCGCGAAACTGGTCGCCGTGTGCGACACCGACGCCGCGTTGGTCGACAAGCGGCGGCAGGAGTGGCAGTTGGACCGCGGCTATACCGATCCGCTGGCCGCGTGTGCCGACAGCGAGGTCGATGCCGTCATCATCGCCACGCCGAACTACACGCACCGCCCGATCACGTTGGCGGCGATCGCGGGCGGCAAGCACGTGATGTGTGAGAAGCCGCTGGGGCTGAGCGCAGCGGAAGTGCGGGAAATGTACCACGTGGCCCGCGACGCGCGCCTCGTGCATATGACGGCGTTCACATATCGCTTCGCTCCGGCGATGCGGTATTTGAAGCACCTGGTATCGGCAGGAAAGCTGGGGGAACCGCGGCACTTTCGCTCGCAGCGGTTTCTCGACTGGCCGGAGACTAGCTGGGGCTGGCGGCAATACCGCGACAAGGCGGGCGCTGGTGACCTGTTCGACATGACGATCCATCGGCTGGACTTCGCGATCGACCTGCTCGGGCCGCTGTCGGCGGTGTGCGGAGCAGTGGCCCGCTTCGCCCCGCGCGACGTTACAGCCGACGGGTCGAAATGCGCGCCGTCGGAGGTCGACGATTGGTCGGCGCTCGTTGGCGAGTTCGCTAGCGGCGCGACCGGCGTGTGGGAAGGAACGACTCTGGCCAAGGGTTACGGGCTGTCGGGCTACGGCCACGAATGGGCCGAAGTCAACGGGTCGGAGGCGAGCGCCGTGTATCAACTGCACGAACCCAACCGATTGCTGTTCGGCAGAACGGGCCAGGATCTCGAACCGATCGACGTGCCAGCCGAATACCTTAAGCCGCTGGGAAGCCCGCGAGATCCACGGCAGGGTCAGCCGGCCACGGTGTTTCGCTACGATCTGGCGTGGGAGTTTATTTCCGCGATTGTCGAGCACCGGGCGGCCGTGCCGAGTTTCTACGACGGGCTGCGGGCCCAGGTCGTCGCCGACGCCGTGCTGCAATCGCACGCCGAGCGCCGCTGGCTGCCGATTGCCGATGAGCCACGGTGATAATGGTGACTAACGCGGGGCGGTGGTCGTTGGCGGCAAGTTCTGCATCACGTCCACGTTGGAGCAAGCATGATTAGCGCGACAAAAACCACCAAGACGGCCGCCCGAACCGGGGCGAAGCAGGCGGCGGCCAAGAAGTCGGCCGTGAAGCGCTTGCCGCGTCGCGATCAGGTGAAACCGGCCGACATGTGGGACCTCGAGTCGTTGTTTCCCAGCGATCAGGCCTGGGAGGCGGCGTTCGGGTCGTGGGAAAAACGGATCGCGCACTACGGCAAGTTTCAGGGCAAACTGACCGACGCCAAGACGCTGGTCGCCTGCCTGAAGTTTCATCTCGACTTCGATCGGGCGGCCGAGCGGATCGGCGTCTATGCGTTCTTGAAGACGGCCGAGGACGCCGGCAACAGCAAGTACCAGGGCTTTCAGGCCCGTTACTTGAACGCCAGCAGTCGCGCGGCTCAGGCGTCGAGCTACTTGCAGCCCGAGTTGATGGCGATCGCCGATGAGCAAATGCAGGAGCTACTGGCGGCGCGCGGGATGGGCCCCTATCGCCTGATGCTGGAGCGCTGGCTGCGCTACAAACCGCACACGCTCAGCGCGGCGGAAGAGAAGCTGCTGGCGATGCAGTCCGAAATGGCGCAAGCCGCCGCGCAAGTCTTCAAGCAACTGCACAACGCCGACATGCGTTTCGGACTGTTGAAGAACGAGCGCCGCGAAGTGGTCGAGCTAAGCCACGCTTCGTTCAGCACGCTGTTGCACAGCGCCAAGCGGGCGGTCCGCAAGGAGGCGTTCGAGAAGTACTACGAGCAGTACCGCGCCCACGAGAACACGCTGGCGGCGACGTTGGCCGGCTCGATCCAGCGCGACGTGTACTATGCCAAAGCGCGCGGGTATCCAAGCGCGATTGAAAACGCACTTTTTCACGATCGCGTGCCGATCGCGGTTTACGACAACCTGATCGCGGCGGTGAGCCGCCATTTGCCGACGCTGCATCGCTACTACGAGGTGCGCCGCCGGCGGATGAAGCTCGACGAGATTCACCACTACGACACCTACGTGCCGATCCTCACGCAGTTCGACACGCGCCGCACGTGGAAGCAGGCGGTCGACACCGTCGTGGCCGCTCTCGAACCGCTGGGGGGCGAGTACACCGGCGTGCTCGCGGCGGGGCTTAACGGCCGCTGGTGCGACAAATACGCGAATCAAGGAAAGCAGTCGGGCGCATTCAGCTCGGGCTCGTACGACGCCGATCCGTTCATCCTCATGAACTACCAGCCCGACGTGCTCGATCACGTCTTCACGCTGGCGCACGAGGCCGGGCACTCGATGCACACCCATTTGTCGGCCAAGAACCAGCCGTATCAGTATTACGACTACACGATCTTCGTGGCCGAGGTGGCCAGCACCTTCAACGAGCAATTGCTGGGCAAGCACTTGATGGAGCGTGCCAAAGACGACCGCGAGCGGGCCTATCTCATCAATCGCCAGATCGACGAAATCCGCGGCACGGTTCTGCGGCAAACGATGTTCGCCGAATTCGAGAAGGTCATGCACGCCGCGGTCGAAGCGAACGAGCCGCTCACGCTCGAGCGCTTCAAGTGCGAGTACCACGCGCTGTTGGAAAAGTACTTCGGGCCGAACTTCGCGCTCGATCCGCAGTTGGATCTAGAGTGTTTTCGCATCCCGCATTTTTACCGGGCGTTCTACGTCTACAAGTATGCGACCGGGTTGTCGGCCGCGATCGCGCTCTCGCGCCGCGTGCTGGCCGGGGGGCGGCAGGAGCTCGACGACTACTTGGGCTTTCTCAAGGGAGGCTCGTCGAAGTATCCGCTCGACCTGCTGCGCGGGGCGGGGGTCGATATGGAGCGGCCCGAGCCGGTCGAAACGGCGCTTGAGCACTTTGGACACCTCGTCGACGAGCTCGACCGGCTGCTGTGAGCGCAGTCCTCACGCGCGGTCGATCGGGAAGGCCAGCACTTCGTCGATCGTGCGCGCGCCGGCGGCCAGCATCACCAGGCGGTCGAAGCCCAGCGCCGTACCGGTGGCCGTCGGCAAGCCAGCGTCCATCGCTTCGAGCAGGCGCGATTCCTCGGGAAGTGCTGACTTGCTATCCGAGGCCCGCAAGCGATTGTTCGCGCGATTGCGCTGGCGCAGCTCCGCCGGATCGAGGAGCTCGTGATAACCATTGGCCAGCTCGATTCCCTCCACATAGAGTTCGAAACGCTCAGCCACGGGCGGGGGACCGGAGCGCACCTGGGCCAGCGCCGCCTGGCTGGCTGGGTAGTCGTACAAGATTGCGGGCCTCCCGACGCCAAGATGCGGCTCGACGCACTCGCCTAGCAGCAACTCCAGCCAGCCATCGCGATCGTCCGGCGCGAGCGATTCCGGCGCGGTAACGCCAAGCTGCTTTGCGCGCTGGACGAGCATGGCGCTTGTGGCCGTATGCGGATCGATGCCGACGTGCCGCGCGAAGGCGCCGGCGTAGCTGATGCGCTCGGCCGGCCCGCGCCCGAGTAATTCGTCGGCCAGATCGGAGAGTGTGGCCATCCCGGCGGCGTAGTCGACAGCGGGCTCATACCATTCGACGAGCGTAAACTCGGGGTTGTGGCGCGGGCCGCGCTCGCCGGCGCGAAACACCCGCGCGACCTGATAGATTTTTCCGGCCCCCGCGGCCAGCAGCCGCTTCATGTGAAACTCCGGGGAGGTTTGCAGCCACAGCTCGCGGCCGATATCGGGCCGACGAGGATCGTGCGGCAGCACCGTTCGCAGCGGATCAAGGTGTCGATCGACGACCACGTCGGCCGACAACACGGGCGTTTCCACTTCGACGAAGCCGCGGGTGTCGAAGAACGCGCGCACCGCGCGCAGCAGTCGTGCACGAAGCTGGAGAACTTCCCAGGTGGCGGAGGGGCGAAAGCTCGTCACGACGATCGCGCCTCGCGAAATCGAGCGCTGGCGTCTATTCCTTCACCCGTTCGATGTACTCGCCGGTGCGGGTGTCGATTCGCAGCACATCCCCCATTTCGATAAAGGCAGGGCAGATGAACTCGGCCCCTGTCTCCACGGTCGCCGGCTTGGTGAGGTTCGTGGCGGTGTTGCCGCGGACCGCCGGCTCGCAGTAGGTCACCTTCAGATTCACATGGTTGGGGGGCGCGCACGTGATGGGGCTGTCGTTGAACAGCACCATGCTGCAGATCATCCCTTCCTTGAGGTACTTCCAGGCGTCGTCGAGCTGATCCTTGGTTAGCTCGTACTGCTCGTACGAAGCATTGTCCATGAACACGAAGTTATCCTGCTGGCGGTAGAGGAATTGGGCCTCGATTTCTTCGACGTCGGCGGCGTCGAGCGAGTCGCCGCTCTTGTAGGTGCGATCGAGCGTGGTGCCGCGGATCAGATTCTTGAGACGGCACTTGTACAAGGCCTGCCCCTTGCCGGGCTTGACGAAGTTGCACTCGACGAGCAGGTAGGGATCGCCGTCGATTTGCACCTTCAGGCCTTTGCGGAGCTCACTGGTGTTGTAGCTGGGCACTTTTGGTTGTCTCGCGTGGTGGTCGAAAGCTATCATCCTACGGATGGCGAGTAGCACGTCTAGTGGGATCGCAGGCCGGGCCGCCGGGGGTCCCGCTAACAACGAGGGGCCGGACGCCGCACCGCTGCCGCCTCGGCCGCTACGGGGCTGGCAGCAGGCGCTGCGCGACGCAATCCGCGACGCAGCCGAGCTTTGCTCGTTGCTGGAATTGGACGCCGCGCAGTTGGGACTTTCGGCCGCCGCGGCGCGCGACTTTCCGCTGCTCGTGCCGCGCGGATATGCCGCGCGTATGCGCCGCGGCGACCCAGACGATCCGCTCTTGCGCCAAGTGCTGCCGATCCGGGCGGAGTGCGCGGTAACGCCGGGCTTCTCAGCGGATCCGGTCGGCGATGCCGCTGCCCAGCGAGCGCCGGGGCTACTTCACAAGTACGCCGGTCGCGCGCTGTTGGTCACCACGGGGGCCTGCGCCGTTCATTGCCGATATTGTTTCCGAAGGCATTTCGCTTACGACGAATTGCCAACGGCCGGTGTAGCCTGGGAACCAGCGCTCGCCGAGATTTCCGCGGATCGATCGCTCGAGGAAGTGATCTTCAGCGGTGGCGACCCGCTGACGATCTCCGACGTCCGCTTGTCCGAGTTGGCCGCGCGCCTGGCTACGATCGATCACCTGCGACGATTGCGAATTCACACGCGGTTGCCGATCGTGCTGCCGGAGCGGGTCGATGACGCGCTGGTGGCCTGGTTGAGCGGTACGCGTTTGACGCCGATCGTCGTGGTGCACGCCAATCATCCGGCCGAGATCGATGCCGATGTTGCCGCCGCCCTGGCGCGACTTGCCGCGGCCGGGGCGCTGCTGCTCAATCAGGCGGTCCTGCTGGCGGGAGTCAACGACGATGTGGAAACGCTGGTAGAACTCAGTCGCCGGCTGATCGAGGCGCGTGTGTTCCCCTACTATCTTCACCAGTTGGACCGCGTGGCCGGCGCCGGCCATTTCGAAGTGGCAATCGAGCGCGGGCGCGAACTCGTCGAACAGCTTCGGGCCCGGCTGCCTGGTTACCTGGTTCCGCGGTACGTGCAGGAATTCGCCGGCGAACCGTGTAAGCGGCCGCTGTCCTGAGCGATCCTGCCCACTTGCACCCCGGCAGCCGGCTGCCAGAATGAATGGCCCGCCCTGGAATGGCCGGTTAAGATAAACCGTGGGCGCCGACTTGGAGAAGCTCAGCAGCTAAATGGGCGGCGGACGCAACGTGTGGTCCGCGTATTGGTTAGAGGCGGTTTCCCAGCGATTCGGCGAAAGGCGCACCAGCTCCGTGAGCTCGAAGTTTCAGATCGGCTGTCTGGGCGCCGCCTTGCTCGTGATTCTGCGGATCGCGATCGGATGGCACTTTCTCTATCAGGGGCTGTGGAAGCTCAACAATCCGGACTTCGACTCCTCGGGCTTCTTGAGCCAGGCGAAGGGGCCGCTGGCCGACTACTACTACGGACTGATTCCCGACTATTGGGGGCGCGAGCGACTGGATCGCGAGCGGGCCTTGGCCCGGATCACCGATTATCGCCGCCAGTTCGGCGAGCAGCATCAGCTCAGCGAAGATCAAAAGAGCCTGGCCGACCGGATTGCCGCCGCCCGCAGCGAGACGGTCGGGGGGTTTTTCGACGACAACAAGGAGGCGATCGCGACCTACCTGCACGAGCTCGATCGCTGGACCGCCACGCGCGCCGACGAGGCTGCCCGCGGGCTGGAGTATCAGCAGAAGCGGTTGTGGGACAAGCAGCGAGAACTGCAAGCCAAGGTCAAGCCGTGGGTGACGGAGCTCGACGGCGGGATGGAACAGCTCCGTACGGACCTCAATGGCGTGCTCACCACGGAGCAGCGCGCCAGCGCCATGGCGCCGGAGCTGTCGCGCCACCAGCGAATGGACAAGTTCATCACGTACTCGAACATCGCTGTGGGAGTTTGTCTGATCCTGGGGCTGTTCACGCGACTGGCGGCGCTGGGGGGTGGGCTGTTTTTGCTAACAATCGTGCTCTCTCAGCCGGAGTGGCCGGGCATTTATCCACCAGCGCCGCCGGCGGCGGGCCGGTCGTTGGGCGTTACCAAGGAGGTGGTCGAGATGGTCGCCATGTTTGTCTTGGCGGCGCTGCCCGTGGGGCGTTGGGGGGGCTTGGATTTCTTTCTGCACAACCTGGTATTTGGGCCCATGCTGCGAAGGCGGCGCGTGCGCGAGGCCAAGGCCGTGCTGGCGCGTGGCGGGGCGCCGGCGGGCGCGGGGAGCTAAAGCGAAGGCGACGCGGCGGGCAAACTCAACTTGATCCATGCATGCTGAGCCGGCTACATACGGCGTTTTGTTAGTGAAGGAACGATGCCATGAATCTCACGCCTGAAGAACGTAAGATCGGCCAGGAGAACTTCCACGCGGCCATCGGCAGCGAGTTCACGCGCCGCGACTTCCTCACGCAGGGGCTCGCCGCGGGGGTCGTCTCCGGCGTAGGGCTGGGCTCGTTCTATTACGGCTACGGCCGCTCGCTGGGCGACCCGGTGCGCGTGGGCGTGATCGGGACTGGCGACGAGGGGAGCGTGCTCATCGGGGCGCACACGCCCGAGTACGCTCAGATCGTGGCGATTGCTGATATCCGCCCATACAACGTGTGGCGCGCGTTCAACGGCGATCCCGCCGTGCCGGCCGTGCGCCCCGGCTTGATGAAGAAATACAAGTGGTCGACCGAAGACGAAGCCAAGAAGCAGATCGCCGTCTACACCGATTACAAAGAGCTGCTGGCCCGGCCGGAGATCGAAGGGGTGATCATCGCGCTGCCGCTGCACCTGCACGCCCAGGTGGCGATCGAAGCCCTGCAGGCCGGCAAGCACGTGCTGACCGAAAAGCTGATGGGGCACAGCGTCGGGCAGTGCAAGCAGATGGGGCGCGTCGCCGCCGAGACCGGCAAGCTGCTGGCCACCGGCCATCAGCGGCACTATAGCATCCTGTATGACAACGCCAAGGACCTCATTCAGCGCGGGTTGTTGGGTCAGATCCATCACGTTCGCGCGCAGTGGCATCGCGGCAATCTACCCGGCAAAGATAGCTGGGCGCCGGCACTTCCCGACGAACTGAAGAAAGAGCTCGACAAGCTCCTGGCCAAGCTGTCGACCGCAAAGGGTAAGGAGCTCGACGCGCTGATGGCACAGAAGGCGCTGCTCGAAGTGCAAGTGCTCGATGCCTCGGTCAACGCCGAATCGTACGGCTATCAGACGAAGTCGCTCGAGGGCGGCTATGTTTGCTCGCCCATCGAGGAGCTGATCCGCTGGCGGTTGTGGAACCGCACCGGCGGCGGCTTGATGGCCGAATTGGGGAGCCATCAGCTCGACGCCGCCAGCATTTTCGTCAGCGCCACGCGCAAGGACGGGCAGAAGGTCAAACCGCTGCGAGTGGCGGCGATGGGGGGGCGGCATATTTTTCCGGCCGACCGCGATTGCGACGACCATGTCTACTGCATGTACGAGTTCCCCGCTCCCGAGCACGAGAGCGACCCAAATAAGAAGATCGTGGTCACCTACTCGTCGATCAACGGCAACGGCTTCGGCGGCTATGGCGAAGTTGTGATGGGTACCGACGGCACGTTGATTCTGGAGCGCGAGCAGGAAGTGATGCTCTACAAGGGCTCGAGCACGCTCACCAATGTGACGGTCAAGAAAGCCGCCTCGAGCGGTGGGCCGACGCTCAACACGACTGATAGCGGCGGCGGGCCGGCCGCGGCGCTGGGCAAGAAGGCGATCGACGCGGGGCCGATCAGCCGGGGCTACACCGAGGAGATCGAGCACTGGGCCTGGTGCATTCGCAACCCGGCGCCCGAGAATCTGCCGAAATGCCATCCGCCGGTCGCGCTGGCCGACGCGGTGATCGCCTTGGTGTCGAACGTCGCCATCGCCGAGAAAAAGCCGATCGACTTCGATCCGCGCTGGTTCAACATCGACGACGACGCCACGCCCGAGGGGGTCAGCCCCGCCGACAGCGTCAAGGTGTGAGCGTACGTCTCAAATCTGATATTGTCGCGATTCGCATCGTTCGATCGATTCTGCTTCTTCAGAAACCAAGTCCTGGGATGGCAATCCCTGGGCTTTGTCCGTAGGAGTTCTCGTTGATGGAAAAGTGGCCGATCGGCGTGTTCGCCAGCATCGACGCCGGGTTGGGGGTGAAGCTCAGCGTCGTGCGTGAGCTAGGCATTCCGACCATTCAGCTTCACGCGCCCAGCCGGCAGGTTCGCACGCCCGAGGGGGCCCGAGAGTTTCTCGACCGTTTGCGCGAGATCGACGTTCGCCTGACAGCGGTCTTCGGCGGGTTCGAGGGCGAAAGCTATGCCGACATCCCCACAGTCGAGCGCACCGTGGGATTGATCCCGCGCGAGACCCGCGCCGCGCGCAGCGCCGAGATGCGCGAAATCGCCGAATTCGCCAAGCTCTTGGGCGTGGATGTCGTGGCGTTGCACCTGGGCTTCGTGCCGCGCGACACGGTCGATCCGCTTTGGAACGAAGCGATCAAGGTCACGCGCGAGCTGTGTGACCACTGCCGCGGCAATCGCCAGGCACTGCATCTCGAAACCGGTCAGGAGGACGCCGACACGCTGGTGAGGTTTATCACGGCGGTCGAGCGCGACAATCTGTTTGTGAATTTCGATCCGGCCAACATGATCCTCTACGGTTCGGGCGAACCGATCGCAGCCTTGCGCAAGGTCGGCCGCTGGGTGCGCAGCGTGCATTGCAAGGATGCCAAGTGGGCGGCAAATCCTGGAAAGGAATGGGGGCAGGAAGTCGCGCTGGGGGACGGCGACGTCGGCTTCGAGAACTACCTGCGGACGCTTGACGAGATTGGCTATACCGGCCCTTTGACGATCGAGCGTGAGATTCCGCAGGACCCGACGCGGCAAATGGTCGAGATCGGCCGGGCCGTGCGGCTCCTGAATCAGCTCAAGGCGAAGTTGGCGGGATGACGCGCATCGTTCTCTGCTACCCGGTCGAATCGCGTCATCTGGCACAAATCGCGACTGCCGCGCCGGATGCTGAGATTGTCGACGCCGGCCAGGAGCGCGTCGCCAATGAGATCATGGCGGCCGACATTTTTTGCGGGCATGCCAAGGTGCCAATGCCCTGGGACGAAGTGATCCGGCGGGCGCGGCTGCGCTGGATTCAATCCTCGGCGGCGGGGCTCGACCATTGTCTGGTGCCTGCGGTCGTCGAGTCGGACGTGATCGTCACCAGCGCCTCGGGAGTGCTGGCCGACCAGGTCGCCGAACACACGTTGGCGCTGCTAACGGCGCTGACGCGGAGCTTGCCGGACTTCTTTCGCGCGCAGCAACGTCGCGAGTTTGTCCGCCGCCCCACGCGCGACCTGACCGGGGCAACGGTCGGCATCGTCGGCCTGGGAGGTGTCGGCCGGCGGCTGGTCGAGGTGCTCGCGCCCTTCAAAGTCAGGATTTTGGCGACCGACTGGTATCCGATCGACAAGCCGGGGCAGGTCGAGTCGTTGTGGCCGCCCGAGCGACTCGACGAGCTGTTGCCGCGTGTCGACGTTTTGATCCTCGCAGTACCGCTGACCGATCGCACGCGCGGCATGATCGGCAAGCGCCAGATCGATTTGATGAAGCCGGGGGCGCTGTTGGTTAATGTGGCGCGCGGGGCGCTTGTGGTCGAGAACGATCTGGTCGCGGCGCTGCGGTCGGGGCATCTGGCCGGCGCGGCCGTCGATGTTACGGCGACCGAACCGCTGCCCACCGACAGCGCCCTGTGGAACCTGCCACAAGTAATCATCACGCCGCACGTTGGGGGGCAAAGCGCGCGGCGGATCGAAAATATGACCAATTTCTTCTGCGATAATCTGCGACGGCACCAGACGGGGCAACCGCTGCGCAACCTGGTGGACAAGCGCTTGGGCTTTCCGACGCGAACGGCCTGGCAATAGCCCAGTTTGACCAGTCGGCCAAAACGGCCGGCCGAGCGCATGGATGCCAGCACTTTCTGATGCCGAACAGTTCTCTACCGCGACATTGAATTCCAGATGTCGTGCGGGGCTGGAATGACCGATTCCATGCCGGCGCACGATTCGCTCTGGCTGACTTTTTTTAATCGCGGTTAAGATGGTGCTGCCCGCCTCGCCTTCCCTCCGTACACACGCCTGGAATTCTCGCCACCATGACGTCGACCACGTTTCATCGCGGAGCCCCCACGCTTGATGTCGAGGGCCAGCCCGCTGGCGGTTCGAGCGACGAGCTTGTCGCGCAATATCGCGCCTTGCTTGAAGAGCCACGCTTTAGCTGGACCGTGCATCATCGGCTGCTGCGGCGGCTGGGATCGGGCGGACAGGGGGTCGTCTATCTGAGCGAACGCCGCGGAGCGGACAATTTCACGCTGCCGGTGGCGCTCAAGTTCTTTTCGCCCGAGCGCTACGCCGACGATCGCGCCTATGAGGACGCGATGGCGCAGATGGCGCAAGTCGCCGCGCGCATAGCCCAAATTCAGCAAGACAACCTGATCGACGTGCATAATTTCGTCGACCGCAACCGCATTCGCTGGATGGAAATGGAGTGGGTCGACGGTTACGACCTGTGCCTGCTGCTCACTCCCGACATGCTGGCTCGCGTTCGCGATAAGGTGAGCAATCGCCGTTGGGAGCACCTTAATAACGTTATTGTGACGGCCGGCCCGAGTCAGCCACGCTTGAAGCCTGGCATTGCCATCGCGGTGGTGCGCGATTGCCTGGCGGCGCTGGCGGCCTTGCATCGCGAAGGGATTGTGCACGGAGATCTCAAGCCGTCGAACATCATGCTGAAGCGAACCGGCAATGCCAAACTGATCGACATCGGCGCGGCGTTCGAATGGGAGAGCGCGCCGGGCCGCCGAATCTGCACCCCGACGTACGCCGCCCCCGAGGTGCTCGACGGACAGGATGCGTCAACTCGGACCGATTTGGCCAGCTTGGGCTACGTGCTGATCGAAATGCTCGCCGGTGTTTGTCCGTTCGCTGGCCTGACGTCGTATCGCGACCTGCTCGAAGCCAAGCGAACGCTGCCGCAGCGTTTGCCCGAAATCTTGCCCCCCGAAGTCGTGTCAAGCGAACTCTTGGTGAGCTTTTGCCGCCGGCTCGTGGCGGCCGACCCGATGCGCCGGTTCCCCAGCGCCGAGGCCGCCGACCTGTTGAAGGAAGGGGCGGCGGGTTTTCACCGTCAGTTGGTCAAGGGGGACCTGGCGAGTGAATACGACAGCGAGATTCGGCTTTGGCTGGAAGAGCTGGATTGAGCAAATGCAGCAAGCGGCCAGCGCGATCCCCTTCTGCTAGGGGGAAGGCTGAAATCGCGGATTTCTCAGTCGGGGTGTGCAGATTTCATGCATTCTCTCGACGAAGCAGCCACAAATCGTCATGCATCTAATGGCGTTTCGCGAGCGACCCTGGTTCACGTTACTTCTTGGCAACGCGCGACTGGTTTGGATCGAAGCTTGCATGGCGCCGAATCCCAAGCTGCAAAATCGCACTGCGGCGAGAGAATCTCTTGCCGACATGCGGTGCAGAGTTCTTCCGGCTCTCTCGCGAGCCTCGACAACAACTTTGAAGTGACAACGATGAATCGATACTTTGTCGCCGTCTCGACGGCTTGCCTGGTGGTCTTGGTCTTGCTGGTTCCCGCGGCACACGCAGGACCGGTCTATGGTCTGATCGATGGCAATTCGACTGCCACGTGGGACCTCACGCCTGGCGCTCAGCTTGGCATGATTTCCTGGGTTGTCGACGGCGTGCAGCACGATTATCAGCAGTGGTTCTGGTATCGCGTCGGGAACACGGCCGAGGCCTCCTACGACACGCTACCCTTGACGTTGAGTGGTACCTCGGACACCAATTTCAATGGCAGCCCGGAGACGCTGTTCGCGCAATACACGGCAGCGAGCTTCAAGACGTCGTTCACATTCGTGTTGACCGGAGGGACGCCTGGAAGCGGTGCGTCGGATATCGCCGAGTCGATCAAGATTCAGAATACAACCGGCAGCCCGCTCGATTTTCATTTCTATCAGTACACCGATTTCAATCTGGCGAATACGCCGGCCAACGATTCGGTGCTCATTGTCTCGAACAACCTCGTTCGACAAACCGATGGTTCTGGAGTCGTGATCAACGAAACCGTGCTCACACCGCCTGCCACCCACCACGAGGCCGCGTTGGTTCCGTTTACGTTGAATCGCTTGAACGATGGCGTGGCCACCACGCTCAACGACGTTGCTGCTTCCGGGCCTGGGAACGTAACTTGGGCCTACGAGTGGGATGTGGTGATTCCTGCCTTTGGGTCGCTATTGATCAGCAAGGATAAGAACATCCACATCGTCCCCGAGCCCAGCACGCTGCTGCTGGGATTGTTTGCGGCGTCGGCTTTGGCCGTGTCCATCGTCTGGCGACGCAAGCGCTAGGTTCTGGGCTTTTCCAAAAACCAGGTGCATCCGCGGGCTGTCTCGTCACTGGGCGAGGCAGCCCGCTGTTTTTTGGTATCGTTTCTCGAATGGCGACCCTGTTTCGCGACCGATTGCCGCAACTCGACGGCAGGCTGTTTCTAACCGACGGCGGGCAGGAAACGACCTTCGTGTTTCACGATGGCCTGGCGCTGCCAGAGTTCGCCGCCTTCGATCTCTTGCGACGGGATGGAGGCGAAGCACACCTGGCCGCCTACTACCGCTCGTACGCGGCGATCGCGGCGCACGACCGGGTAGGCTTGATTCTTGAAGCCCCCACATGGCGGGCGAGCTCGGATTGGGGCCAGCGGTTGGGCTACGCGCCGCAGGCCTTGGATGCTGCAAACCGCCGCGCGATCGCGCTACTTGCGCATTTGCGCGACGAGTTGCGCGGGTCGCTCGGACTCGACGCGGTGGTGATCAGCGGCTGCGTCGGGCCGCGTGGCGACGGATACAAACCAGGCCAATTGATGTCGGCCGTTGAAGCCGAACGTTACCACCGTCGCCAGATTGAATCCTTCTCGCAGGGCGACGCCGACATAATCTCGGCGATGACAATGAACTATGTCGAAGAAGCCTTGGGGATCGCGCGGGCGGCGCGCAGGGCCGGCATGCCCGTGGCGATCTCGTTCACGGTCGAAACCGATGGCCGCTTGCCGACGGGGCAAACATTGCGAGCGGCGATCGAACACGTCGACAACGAGACGGGAGGCTATCCGATCTACTACATGATCAACTGCGCGCATCCCGTGCACATCGAGCGTGCGCTGGACGGAGGCCTTTGGCAGAACCGGCTGCGTGGGCTGCGGGCGAACGCTTCGGCGAAAAGCCATGCCGAGCTCGACCAGGCCACCGAATTGGACTCTGGCAACCCCGCTGAGTTCGGACGGCAATACGCCCACCTGAAACAACGACTGCCACAGCTTAACGTACTTGGCGGCTGCTGTGGCACCGATACCCGGCATGTGGCGAGCGTCGCCGCCGAGTGCGCGGGGCTGTTCGCGGGCTGATTGCAGACGCCGCATGCCAGTAGAATGCGCGACGCGATTGGCGGGTGCGTGGGGAGCCGCCGTATAATCGTGCTGCTGTCTCGAATTGACACCTGCGGCATCTTGAACCTATGCCTGGGCAGTCTGGCGATTCGTCGGACGATCGCGAAACCGAATTGCTGATTCGGACGGGTGGAACCGCGCCCGCGGTTGATGCGCGACAGGCAAGTGCGGCCGAGCGGGCGTCATCCGGAGAGCACACGTCTGGCACTGCTCGACGAATGGCTACGCACCGCCCTAGCGAATTAGCGATCGGTGAATCGACGCTCGAACCGCCCCTGACGCTGTCGACGGAAACGGCAACGCCGGCCGCCGCGCAGGAAGCCCACGTGCGCGAGTTGCTTAATCGCTGGGGAAGCGGTGGCTTCTTTCGCCTGAAATACATGGGCGAGAAGATCTTTGTCGATCGCATCGAACAGGGAGCTGCCTACGTCGTTGACCTGCGGACGCATTACGAGGAGCGGACGTTTCGGCAGATCGAGGAGCCGTATGGGGGCGGGCCTGTCGACGACAACCGCGTTCCACCCGACGTGTGGCAGGTGCCAGTCCGCCCCGCTGCGGAATTCGAACAACAGGTCGAAAAAGTTGTTGTGCCGGGCACCGAGCGGGTCGCATTGTGCGGCGGCTGTGCAGGCAACGGGCGGGTCGTGTGCCCTCAGTGTCACGGACAGGGACATCGCGTTTGCCCGAACTGTGGCGGCACCGGAATGATCGAGCAGCAAGTCGCGGTCGCAGGGCCCGGCGATCCCAAGAACAACACCATGACGGCGCCACGCGTGCTGCGCCGGCGGTGCCACTGCGGCGGCGGTCAAGTGCGCTGCTCGGCCTGTGCAGGCAATGGAGCACAAACGTGCGGAAGATGCCGAGGGACCGGACGAACTAAAACGTTCGAGCAATTGCAGGCACGGTTTTACGTCGTCGAAGGCCGCCAGGTGCTCGACGACACGCCGGTTGCCGACAAAGCGCTGGGTGAGCTGACGGGTGAATGCGAGCTCGAGCTCAAGGCACCGCTGATCACCGGTCATCGGCAGGTATCCGAGAAGGTCGGCCAGTGCATTGCCGCCGAGTTGAAGAAGTCCCACGCGATCGACGCGCGACAGCAGCGCGTGCTGGCGCAATCGCTAAACGTGGCGCGCATTCCGCAGACGGAAGTGAAATACACCTACGCCGGCGTCGAACGGCGGCTGTGGATCTGTGGGAAGGAAGAGCGTGTTTTCGCGCCAGGAGCGCCGTGGCAACGCGAACGGTATTGGCTGCTGGTTGGTGGAATTGTCGTGGCGGCCGCCATCGTGTTGGTAGTGCTGGCGTTTGTGCTCGTTCGTTAGTCGTGAGCGATCGGTTGATCGATCGCTTGTGGGAAAAGTTCGGCATCACGGGATGTGCGGCAACTGGCCGGCTGTCGCAAATGAGCTAGATTTGTCGTCGTGGGAATCCCTGCGCTCTCGGCGTTGGTCATCGCGGTATCTGGGCAGCGAACCTTCGCCGCATAGAATCGAGGCTCGCGATGCTCCGCTACGCGTTGATTTTCTTGCTGATCGCTCTGGTTGCTGGTGCGCTAGGATTCTGGGGACTTGAGGGGACGGCGATGTGGATCGCCAGGACGTTGTTTCTGGTGTTCCTCGTGGTTTTTATCATCTCGCTCGTAACGGGGCGGCGTCCGCCGGTCGGCTAGCGAGTGGCCGGGTTAAGGCGTGCCGGATGTGGTGCAGAAGCGACGGCTGGCTGCGAATTGAAGGCCGCGAATCCCCCTTGGGCCGCTGAGGAGCAGTCGGTAATCTATTGGCTCGCTCGGTGTCCGCGCTATCGCTGTAGCGACCGTTCGACACCGCGCGCGCGAAGTTCGCATCAGTTTGTCACGACCCTTCGGAGCGTCGAACTGCGCCGTTTTCTCGTGGGGGAATCTGTCGATGTCCGTGACCGATCGTGAGAAGCAAATCGCCGACGCCGAGGAGATGCTTGGAGAACGCCTGGCCCATCAAGAATTCGCCAAGCATCTCTACTTTGGTCGGTACGTCGCCCCGGCGCTGCCCGCTTACCCCGACCTGACGGCATCGGCCGAAGTCAACGAGGCGGTCGCCGACTTGCAGCAGTTCTGCCGCGAGAAGATCGACCCGGTGAAGATCGATCGTGAGGCGCGCATCCCCGACGACGTCGTCGCGGGGCTTGGCCAGCTCGGCGTGCTCGGCGCTTGCTTGCCGAAGGAAGCTGGCGGTCGCGGCTTTAGCCAGTTGGCATACTGCCGGCTGGTCGAAGTGCTCGGTGGCCACTGCGGCTCGACGGCGCTATTTGTCAATGCACATCACTCGATCGGTCCGCGGGCGATTGTGCTCTTCGGTACGCCCGAGCAGCAAAAGAAATGGCTGCCCAAGTCGGCCAGTGGCGAGTGGCTCAGTGCCTTCGCGCTGACCGAACCCGAAGCGGGCAGCGACGCCTCGAACGTGCAAACCACCGCCACGCCGACACCCGACGGTCGCGGCTTCGTGCTCGACGGCCAGAAGCGCTGGATCACCAACGGCGGCATCGCCAAAGTGCTCACCGTGATGGCGCGCACTCCGGTGCCCGGAAAAAAGAAGGAAACCAAGATCACGGCCTTCATCGTCACGCCCGATATGCAGGGCTTCAAGGTTCTCGAAGAGCGGATGGACAAAGTCGGCGTGCGCGGCAGCGCCACGGGCCGGCTGCAATTTGAGAACTTATATGTGCCGCGCGAAAACATCCTGGGCGAAGAAGGCAAGGGCCTGCGGGTCGCGCTGACGGTGCTCGACTACGGCCGCACGACATTCGGCGCTAGTTGCACCGGCGCGGCGAAGTTCTGCCTGGCCAAGGCGATCGAGCACGCGAATCACCGCGTGCAGTTCGGCCAAACGCTTGGCTCGTTCGAACTGGTTAAGGACAAGCTGGCCTACATGGCAGCCGGCGCCCTGGCGATGGAAGCGTGCACCTATCAAACGGCCCACCTGATCGATTCGGGGGCCGAGGAGTACATGCTCGAAACGGCGATGCTCAAAGTGTTCGCCACCGACGTGCTCTGGCGGATCATCAACGACACGATCCAGATCTACGGCGGCAAGGCCTACTTCACCGACGAGCCGTTCGAACGCATGCTGCGCGATGCCCGGATCAACACGATCGGCGAGGGGGCCAACGACGTCTTGAAGGTGTTCATTGCCATGGTCGGGCTGCGCGACGTGGGCCTCGAGCTCAAGCGCGTGGTCGATTCGCTGTCGAATCCTTTCACTGGGCTGGGGAAGATCGGTGGCTTTGCCGGCCGAAAACTCGGCGCCCTGCTGAGCTCGCCAGTGGTCGTCGTTCGCAGCACCGAGCTCGAAGAGGACGCCTTGCGGCTGGGGCGGCTGATCGGCACGTTCGGCGGCCAGGTCGAGAAGCTGTTGCGTCGCTACCAGGAGGAAGTGCTCGATCGGCAGTATCAACTCGCCCGGGTGGCCGACGCCGCGACCGAGCTGTATGTGTCGAGCTGTGTGCTGGCGCGGATCGACCGGATTTTGCGCGATCCAAAGTTCGATCCAGACCATCACAGCGCCGCTCATGCGACTAGCGGCCACGATGAGCCGCATGGCGGGCACGCCGGCAACGGTCACGATGATCATCACGCGGCACACGCCGCGCCGACTGCCGCCGCTTCGACCAGCCCAAAGCACGACACGCGCATCCGCGAGTTGGAGCTCAGCCGGTACTACCTGCGCTCGGCCGAGCGGCGGATTCGCCAGCGGCTGGCCGAATTGTGGGATAACGACGACGCCGACACGACCAAGGTCGCCAATCGGCTGTTGCGGGGCCAGTAGCGTCGATCGCTAGCTGCTGGCGCGCGATCGGCGATTTGTTCACTGCAGACTGCTTCGCGATCGCAGGGGCCAGCGCTCAGGCGTTTTTCTTTTTCTTGTGCCCATTCTCGGGCCATTTTCGTCGTTAACGGCCTGTCAGGGCGGCGGTTGACCGTCGTATCTGGCGTTGAAGCGGACCAATGGTGTCCGCACCTGCCCGCGCACCCCGCCTTCGTTAAACAGGGAAACCCGCCATGAACTGGCTCACCGCACTCTTCGGCCAATCGTCCAGCAAGCATACCCGTTCGGCGAAGTCGGGTACCGGCCGCCGCAAGACTCGTACGCTACGTTTCGAGCAGTGCGAAACCCGGCAACTGATGACCGCCAGCCCGTTGACGATGGCGCCCACACTGATACAGGAAACTGCGCCGGCGCTGGTCGCGCCCGCGTTGACGGCGCCGCAGGCCACTGTCGCACAAGTCGGCCCGACCGCTACGGTCGCCAGCGCCGGCGACGTGACCGTGCAACAGGCAGCCACCAGGAAGATCGATCTCGATGTGACGGTCACCAGCGGCGCCGTCACGCCCACGCTCGCCAAGGATCTGAACCTGCTGCACTTCTATGGTGGCGAGCAGCTCACGATCCCGACCGTCGTCAAGAACTACGGGCCTGGCACGGCCAACGGCAGCGCCACGGTGAGCGTCTATCTGTCGACGACCAACAACCTCAACGGCGCGCCGGTGTTGCTCGGGCAGAAAACCGTCAACATTAACCTCGGAAACAATGCCAAGCAGACGGTCGCGGTCGATGTGACAGTGCCGACGACGCTCGCCACCGGACAAGAGTACTTCATCGTCGCCAAGGTCACGACACCGCTCGTGCAAAGCACGATTAACGACGTCCGCGCCTCGGATCGCAAGTTCGAGTTTGTCGGCACGCCGGCCAACGCGGCGCCGTTCACGCCCAACGCCCAGGGCAAGGTCCTGTACTTCGATTTCATTCGCGACACGCTCAAGGGCCGGTCGGCGTTACTCGAGCAGAACCCGTTGGCGCGCCAGAACGACGCCCAATCGTTCATTGGCTCGTTCCAGACCGACGCCACGTATCCGTACCTGCAAAATGGCGTGCCGATGATTGGTCTGGCGATCAATCTCAACACGCTTGACTCCTACATGGAACACATCGTGGCCTCGTTCGTAACCGCCTACTATCAAGCGAACTACGGGCAGTGGCTCGCCGGCAGCGACGCCTCGATCATCAACATGCTCAAGACGCAGGCGTACGCCGGTGGCAAAACTCCTGTGATTAGCAGTCAGCAATCAGGAACCTTGTTCGACCTCACGTATCCGGGCCGCCAACAGCCAGCCAAGGACGCGTTGGGCGAGGCGATCTTCAGCCAGTTGAATCCCCTGGCGCGGATTGCAGTGATGGACATGGTCTATGCGATAGGCGTCGTGCAACAGAATATGGTCGCGCCGCTCAAGGCGCTCGACTACGTGCAAGCCGGCTTCCGGTTGGTCGACAGCCCGCGGACCTTGGCCGGCACGCTGCGGGTCAAGGCCGAGTATCAGAACCTGCTGACTTCGACACGAACTTCGCTGGGAAAGTTGATCTAGTGGTCTGGATGAGCGAATCGAGCTGCGGTCCAGGGCGTGTGTTTGCTGATTGATCCTCACAGGGCTTGGCCCGCATAATGTCCGGCGGGCCGCCGATCGAATTTGGGTTTACTGGGAGGATTTGAGCATGCGGACCGCGCCGATCGCGCTCGTGATGTTTGTTGTCTTGCTGGCCGGAGGGCCGATCGCGCTCGGCCAGCAGCCGCGCGAGCGCACCGACCAGCACGAGTTCACTTCGCCGACGCCGCTGTTGGATTCGACGGGCGCGCTGGCCGCCTGGGGTTGGGCCCACCGCGCGCAGATGCAGTACAACCGCGACGCCATTCCCGCCGCGCGACACGGCCGCATCAAGGAATGGGAACACTACACGATCATGTCGCCCGAGTTCACCGTGGGCGTGACGATCGTGCAGTTGGGAACTATCGCGGCCGGTAGCGCCGAGCTGATCGACTACGAGACGAAGTCGATCAAGAGCGCCATGTTTTTGACGGCCGCCGCGAAAGAGAAGCCGCTCTTGCCAGCCGATCCGTATGGCCAGACACGACTCGTGCAGCGCGATAACTTCCTCTCGCTAGCGTTCGCCGATGGGCGGCGGACGATCGCCTGCCAGTTCGCCAAGAACAAACTTTCGGCTTCGTTCGCAGGCACGATCGAGCTGATCGACGACCCTAAGGGGGAGAGCGTGGCAATCACGCGCCCGTTTGCCGGCGAAGGAGAGTTCTTCTACGAGAACAAGATTTTTGGGCTGCCGGCAACGGGCTCGGTCACCGTCGACGGTCGGACGTACACGCTGCCTGCGGGAAACTCCTGGGCGATCTTCGATTGGGGGCGCGGTATCTGGCCGGCCGAGTCGCAGTGGTTTTGGGGGCAGGCGGCCGGGCGGGTCGGCGAGCATCAGGTGGCGATCAACCTGGGGCACGGCTACGGCGACGATTCGCGCGGCACGTGCAACGCGATTCTCGTCGACGGCCGGCTGCACAAGCTCGACATCGTCGATTGCCAGTTCAACGCCGACGACCGCACCCAGCCGTGGCAGTTCACGAGCAACGACAATCGGCTGACGCTCTCCTTTACGCCGATTTACCAGCAGCACTCGAAGCAAGACATGGGCTTTGCCAGCGCCGAGCTATTCAAAATCCACGGACATTTCTCGGGCACGCTGGTGCTGGACGATGGCACGAAGCTCGAAGTGAAAGATCTGCTTGGCTTCGCAGAGCATATGCAGCAGCGGTGGTAGAAATGTCCGCAGCGCGACAACCTGCATGGACCGAGGTCGAGTCGCCAGTTCCGCGGCCCGGCGGTCGCTGGGTGCTATTCCTCGGGGGATTCGTCTTTCTGATGGGTGCTGGCTGCTTCGCGATGTTCGAGCGCAGCCCGCCGCCTGACGTGGGCTTGTGGGTCGCGCGAGCCGGCACCTTGCTGACCGCCGTGTTAGGCGCCGCGGCGTTGGCGGTCGGTTGCGACGCGACCTTTCGACCGAGGTACGTTCGCCACGCCGCGGCCGACGTGTTGGCCGACGTGCCGCGCGAGCCGGTGATCGTCGAAGGCGCGAACGTGCATGGCCGGCTGACGCACGAGCTCGTCGAGTCGGCCGACGGCTGGCACTTCCGCCCGGCGACTCGCCATTGGCACAACGATCGGCGACTCATGCTGGGCTTCGGAATTCCGTTTTTGCTGCTGGCCGCCGGGTTTCTCAGTTGGTTTCTGCATCGCGATGGCACGGCGCGCAACTGGCCGCTGGCGATTCTGGCGGGCGGGTTTCTGACGGTGTCGATCGGCGGCACCGTGTTCTGGTTGATGGTCGTGATGCTGCGCTGGAGCTACGAGCGATTGCCGTCGCTGGCGATTCCGCGAGGCGGAGATTCGATCGAGTTCGAGGGGCCGGTGCCGGTCGACCACGATCGCGACTGGTTGAAATACGGCTTCGCGGGCAACCCGGAGCGTCAGCAGTTGACGATCCCTGCCGTGCGGTTGGCAGCCGTGCAGTTATGCCCTTGGAAGTTCGTGATGGGTGGTACGCACGACCGATCGATCACCTGGGCCGTGCAAGGATTGCTGGTGGTAACGTCCGACGAGCCGGGGCACTACGAGCGTTTGCCGATTCTGCTGTCGAGCGATGCGACCGGCGCCGCGCGCTTGATGCGGGGGCTGGCCGACGTGCTGGGCGTGCCGTATTTGTTTCACGCCGACGCGGCAGGCTGGCAGCAGGAGGAAGCCCGCGCGAAGACCCGCCTGCCGGTGAAGTCGGGGGGGATTGTAAGCTAGCGACGCGCGACACGTCGACAAATTGTCTGCTAACAGCGCGAAAGGGTGCGCGACTGGATTCTGGCGGTTAGGCGGCGTGTTCCCAATAGGCGGCCCAGTGATCGCTGTAGACGCAGGCGC
>JAIESQ010000174.1 GCA_019745975.1 Pirellulales bacterium | reverse complement strand
GATGCGGTAGCTCCGCACGTCCGGTTTGAGGAGGGGAGAGGCGGCAGCAACGTGCTGCCCCTCTCCTACTCGACCGGTGAAAAATCCTGGACGCAAAACATCGCTTAGGACGATCGAGGACGCAACGGTTTTGAGTTTTGCGTCCTAAAATAACTCGTTGCTGCGACAAGACTTAACGACTTTTGACAGCCGCTTAGGACGGTTAGGACGCAAATTCCCGGACAAACTTATTCTGGGGGCCCCCTGTGACCGAGGGCCAGTCGTCGCAGACCTGACGCCGCGCGACGGTACGGCCGGCGGCATACGCGCATAGCGGGACTGGCTTCCGCCTCGCGTGAGCCATCGCCCAGCCAAATGGTGGCCCGTTGCGCGACGCTCACTTCGCCGAGGGCGCAAGGGCTTTGAGATGCTCGTCCAAAAACGTGACCGCCGCCCGAGCCGCTTCGGCATTGAACATCGCTTGCACGTGACCGGCCCCAGGCAGGATCTTCAGCTCGCAGGGGACACCGGACTGTTTTAGGAGTACGACCATCCGCTCGGCATTGCGCAGAGGAACCAGATGATCGGCCGAGCCGTGATACAAGAACATCGGCGGGTCGTCGGACGAGACAAACGCCGCCGGCGAAGCCTGCTCATAGACCTTGGGCACTTCGCGCCGCGAACCGCCCAGCAGAAACGCCATGGCCAGGGCATCTTCGGGCAGGGGGCGGAAATCGCATGGCGCGCCGCCGGCAACAACCGCTTGCACGCGCGTGCTGGGAGCGTCGGCAGGCACGTTGGGACCTTCCAGGCCGGCCGACGCATCGGTAGTCGCCAGCAAGGCAACGAGATGTGCGCCGGCTGAGTATCCCCAGGCGCCGATGCGTTCGGGATCGATCTTGTACTGGGCCGCGTGGCTGCGCATCCAGCGCACCGCGGCCTTGCAGTCGTGGATTTGTGCCGGGAATTTGAACTCGGGAGCCAACCGATAGCGGATCGACACGGCGACGTAGCCGTCGCGCGCCAGCCGCTGCGAAATATGACCCATTTGCAGCGGTGAGCCGCTGCGCCACGCTCCGCCATGCACGACCAACACGCCTGGGAAGGGACCAGCTCCTTCTGGCACGTAAATATCGGCCGTGAGCCGCACGCCAGTGCTCTCAGAGTATACGACCTCGCGGACTGGATCGATGGCTTGGCGGTTTGGGAGCCGGCGCACGAGCGGTACCGGTGCGGGAGCAGCGGCCGACTCCGGCTCGGGAACAGCCGCTGCGCTAGCCGCAGGCGCTGCCGGCGGTGGTGCGGCCAACGCGCTTTGAAAATGCCAAAGGAGCGCAACCGCAAGCAACAGCGGCGCGATCCACAGCCCAGCGATGTTGCGATGGCGGAGTGACATGCGTGAGCCTCTGTGAACGTGCGATTAATCCGATGTCCGCACCGCCTCGCGCACGGGCTTCAAGTGCCGGTCGAGGAAGGCCACTGCCGCGCGGGCCGCGTCGGCGTTCAAAGCCGCTTGGGGGTGGATCGCACCATCGACGACAAACAATTCGCACGGCACGCCGGCTCTTTCCAAAAGCGCCAGCATGAGGCGCGAGTTGCGGATGGGCACCAGATTGTCGTCCGATCCATGATACAGAAACAGTGGCGGATCGTCGGCAGACACGAATCTCGCGGGCGACGCCAGCTCATACAAGTCGGGACGCTGGCGGCGGGTGGCGCCAAAAAAGAACTCGTAGCCAGCGCCGTCGATCGGCAGATCGCGGAACTCGGCGGGAGCTCCTCCCGCAACGACCGCTTGCAAACGCGTGTTTGCCGCGTTGGGGGGCGCTGCTGCTTGATCGAACAGTTCGGCATCGGCGGTCGTGGCCAGAAGTTCGACCAGGTGACCACCAGCCGAATAGCCCCAGGCGCCGATGCGGTTGGGGTCGATATCGAGGCGATCGGCGTAAGTTCGCATCCAGCGAATTGCTGCCCGACAGTCTTCGATTTGTGCGGGAAAACGATACGTGGGGGCCAGACGGTAGTCGATCGCCACGGCGATGTATCCGGCGCGTGCCAAACGCGTGGAGATCGCCCCCATGCGAGCCTTCGTGCCGTTAGTCCAACTTCCCCCGTGCATGGTAAGCACCGCGGGAAAGGGGCCTGGCCCGTCGAGCGGGCGATAGATGTCGGCTCGCAGCGCGAGTTGCCCGACAGTGGCATAGACCAGATCGCGGCGCGGCTCAATTGGCCGATGGTCGACAAGGCTCGGCCCGATGGGGCGTCGCACGGTCTGCTGCTCTTGGGCGGCGGCGACCGTCACGACCAGGGCTGCAAACGATGCGTGCGCGACAAGCGAAATCACGGCGTGCAACGCGCCCCGGAATTCCATTGGTTCCCCCCGTGAATCCCTTGCCGCAGGCTTAAAGCCCGGGTGCCGCCAGGCATGTATCCCGGCTGACCTAGCGCTATAATAGCACTGTACGGAACGCTACCACATCCGCCATCTTGAGAATCTAACGTGCGGAATCGATTGGTGATACGTACGCCGATGGCGGCGGCCAATACTCCGCAATTGCTCCAGTACTACCCCCGAAAGTAGTTCCATGAACGACCAATTCTCGTCGATCGAAGCCGCCACCGCGGCGCTGGCGCGGGGCGAAGTGATCATCGTTGTCGACGCCGAAGATCGCGAGGACGAAGGGGACTTCATCTGCGCTGCGGAGAAGGCAACGCCACAGATCGTCAACTTCATGATCCGTGGCGGCGGGTTGCTTTGCATGCCGGTGCTGCCCGACGTTGCCGAGCGTTTGAAGCTGCACCCGGTGAGCGAGGCGAATACTGCCCCGCTCGGCACGCCGTTCATGGTGCAGATCGATCATCGCACTTGCAAAACGGGCATCACCGCCGCCGAACGTTCGCGTACGATCCAGGCGATCATTGACCCGGCGAGCAAGCCGAGTGACTTTGTCCGACCAGGACACGTATTTCCGCTCGTGGCCAAGGAAGGGGGTGTGCTGCGTCGCGCAGGCCACACCGAGGCCACGGTCGACTTGTGCCGGCTGGCTGGATTGGCTCCGGCTGGCGTGTTATGCGAGGTGCTCGATGCCGACGGCGACCGGGCCAACCGCGCCAAGCTGTTCGAGATCGCCCGCGATCAGAACTTGGAGATCATTTCGATCGAAGAACTGATTCGCTATCGCCGGCGGATGGAGAAGCTCGTCTACCGCGAGGCTGAAGCTCACCTGCCCACGGCCCGCTACGGCGATTTGCGGATCATCGCCTACGGCGTGAAGTACGAGGCGTCGCAGCCGGTTGTGCTGGTTAAAGGTGATCTGTCGCAGGTCGTCGCTCCGTTGGTGCGGCTGCACTCGTCGTGTTTCACGGGCGACTTGATCGAATCGTTGCGTTGTGATTGTGGCGACCAACTGCACATGGCGCTCGACATGATCTCGCGCGAGGGGGTCGGGGCGCTGGTTTATTTGCAGCAAGAGGGGCGCGGCATCGGCCTGGTCGAGAAGATCAAGGCCTACAGCCTGCAGGACCGTGGTCTCGACACGGTCGAAGCAAACTTGGCATTGGGCTTCAAGGCGGACATGCGCGACTACGGCGTCGGCATCCAGGTGCTCAAGGACTTGGGGCTGACCAAGGTGCGGCTCTTGACCAACAACCCCAAGAAGACCGACGCGTTCATTTATGGCGGCTTCGACCTGCATGTGGTCGACCAGGTACCGATTGCCGCAGTGCCAAACGAGCACAACGCCCGCTATTTACGCGCGAAGCGCGAAAAACTCGGGCACAGCCTGCCGGAATCAGTCGACAACTAATTAACCGCTCACGCCGCCACAACGAGCAACCGAGCAATTGCGGCGCTCGTCGCGCTTCACGCGCATCGACATCAAACATCAGTCTTTGTCGCACGCCGGCGGGTGCCAAACAGCAGGACTGTTGCAATGCCGATGGCCGCCAATGTCAACGCCGCTGGTTCGGGCACACGTTCGACGATCTGCGCGCTGAACTTCGTGTTGTCGAACAAGTCGCTGTAGATGTCGCCTGCCGCCAACGGGCCGGGGTCGACCGCGAAGTCGATCGTTTGGCCCACCATAACCGAAGTTGGAATCACGAAGTCAAAGCCGACCTGATTGCCCGCCAGCACGCGTTGCTCGTAGATCTTCGTGCCGTCAAGGAATACGTAACCATTGATGCCATTGTTGTCCTGCACGCCGCCGCCCATGGAAATGTGGCCAGCTATTCTGATGTCGCCGGTGAAGTCGCTGACCCAGCGGCGAACAGCAAACTCAAGCGCCGGCAGTCGTCCGGCATGATTGTCTTGCGTGCCGTTGGGATGCTGCAGCAACTGGCCGACCGTTGTCCAGTAGCCTCCGACGCCCTCCTGGTGCCACCACGCGCCGTTCAGAAACTGGGTCATCGGCGCGAAGTCGTCGCCGGCCGGGTCGTTCGTGTAGGGGTGCGACGACGAGCCGTCGTAGTAGCCGTACTGCCAACCATTGAACCCTTGCGCGCCGTCCGATGCGGTCCAGTCCGCTTGGGAATCGGCCAGTATGTTGGCCGCTTGGGAAGCGGTGGTCGTCGCGGCAAGGCACGCCGCGATCCAGAGCGCGACGCAACCCCATCGTTTTAGAATCGCGTAATCCGTACGCGCAATTGCAGCGCAAAGTACGAAACGAGGCATGGGAGCTCCCTGTCAGAACCAGAACCAAAGAAGAGGCAGCCGAGATTCGCGACTAGCGCGAAGCGAGCTCTGGTTGCAGTAGCACTCGACCGAATCGAGAAAAGGGAGCGGAACTCTATGTCCGATAGTTGAGTAGGCTACCCTCACTCATCGAACTCGTCAAATTGTCGGCTTCCAATTACACCCAGGTACGGCTGCGCTCCCCGCTCCGTAAGCGGCCTGGCGACAGCCTCGCAGAATTGCCATTTGACTTGGGCCGCGGAGCGAAGTACATATCCCTTGCTGCCGCAGCGGACGCGTCGTCACGACGCGCACCGCAAGAGCCCCTCTCGATGCCGGTTCCGGCGCGGCGGCGTATGGCTCGTCTTAACTGCTCGCAGGCAAAGCATTTTCTGTCACCGACGAATTGCCGTGCGCTAGTGGGCGCGGCCCTTGGTCGGCGTGGCCTTTTCCAGTCCAGTCCGGCTCATTCATGCATTCGGCATCATTCGGCTCGGCGCGCCATTCCAGGCGCGTAGTGTCCGCGACGAGGCACTTCCGCCCTTGCTCGCCCACGCTCGCGTTGGCGCGTCGCGCTCATGCCGAAGCATGAATAGCCGGAACTGGATGGGTAGTTCGCTTGCTTGGCGCCTGGCCGCGCCAACGAATGGGGGTGTTTCGGCATGAGCGTGGCAACAACGGTGGGTTACTCCGCGGACGGAAACGCCACGGACGCCCGCGAATCTCTTGCTTCGACTCCGACCAGGCAGATGGGGTCGATTGGCCCGGCAGACACGATCGTCTGCACTGACCTGCGTTCGCACGTCTGGGCGCTGCTGAGCAGCGCACAAATGCAGTCGCGGTCCGCCGACCGTCGCAACAGCCAGCGCTTTCCGTACCCATACTTGATAACAGTCACACCGCTCGATTTGTCAGGCCGACCCTTGCCAGACGATCAGTTCGTCGTGGTAGGCAAGAACATCTCGGAAGGAGGCCTGAGCTTCTACCACCAGGGACCGCTCGCGCACCGGCAGGCCATCGTGTCGCTCGATGCTGCCGATGGGCGTTGGATGAGCTTTCTAGTCGATCTCACCTGGTGCCGCTTCAAGGCGCAAGGCTGGTACGAAAGCGGTGGACAGTTCCTCAAGAAGACCGTCACACCGCCGCAATTGGGCAAGTGACGCGCGGCGAAACGCAACATACAACGCTTCGCGCTGGTAGCAAGCGGGATCGCCGATGGCGCCGTTAATCTCCAATAACTTGCGGGCGGAAATCGCTCACCGTGTCGCTGCATGACGCGGCGTCGGAATCCAGTTCGGTCGGCGCGCCATTTTGAGGATGGCCGTCGGGCAGATGACTCGGATCGCTAAGTCCGTCAGTTTGTCGTCGGCCGGCGTCGACCATCCCCAATGCCGCCGACGCCATCGCGATCGCGAACTGATCGGCCAAACGCGCGATGCGTTCGGGAGTCCACCAGCCGAGAAACTCCTGGCGGCTCTGTTCGAAAGTCGCTTGCTGCTTTTCTAAAAGGTGTCGCAAACGGCGCTGGCGCCGGTTCGACTGGCGGTCGGCACTCCAGCGTTCGAACCGTTCGATGGCGGCGGCCCGATCGTTAATGTCGCCGAGCCGCTCCTGCAATTCCTCGATCTGCGGATAGAGCAACTCGCGAAACGAGCGATCGAACGAACCGCCAAGGACTTCCATGGCATAACGGAGCCGCTTGCCTCGGATTCGCAGCCGATGCAAGCTCGCAGCATCCGGAGGGTCGGTGCCGGCTGTCGCGAAAAAATCCTCGACAAATGGGTGGAGCCGCTCACGCGCGGCGACCGCGACCGTTGGCTCGGATGACCGCTCGTCGCGCCAGCGGGTCCGCTTGACCAATTCCGCAACATGTCCGGGAAAGTCCTTGCGTCGCAGCCGCCGATGAACCTCGACGATGGGGCCTTGCGCGCTCAGTCGGCAGTCGTGCACCTTCTTGAGCTCGTCGCGGATCTCCTCCGACTCGGTGTCGCCGGCCCAATGTGGCAATCGCTCTTCGAGCACATCGAAATCACGTGCTTCGGCAGCGGCACGTCGAATCCGCCTTAATTGTTTGGCCAACCAGCGGCGACGGCGCTTTGGCAACAAATCCCTAAACAATCGTACTGTGGCTGCCGCCCGGCGCGTGCTCACGCGCAACTGATGTACGTGCTCGATTTCTTCCGCTGCCAACTGCGAGGCAAGCGGCAAGTAATGCCAGACCGACGAAAGGCGCAAATCGAGCGCTCGGCGAGCCAGCTCGCTCACCGGCTGATCGGGGCGGACGTCGTCGATCCATTTCGCCATGTCGTCAATTCTTGCAGCGCGCGGCGCGCGGGTAAACGAGTTTGTCGAGAATCGAGCGACACCTGGCGCGTCGGCGTGTACAGCCGCACATTAGGTGGGTAACGCCGGTCCGCTAAGGCTTGACACCAAGCAGCCGCTCGACGTGCTCAACGATTGCCGGGCCGCGCAAATTCTGGGCGACGATGTTGCCCATGCGGTCGACCAGCAATGTGAAGGGGATCGCTCGCACGCCCAGTTTCTCGGCCAGTGGATGCTGACCCCCCTCGTGAAACAGCGTGGGCCAGCCAAGCGGATTCTCGGCCAGAAACTTCTCGAGCGCAGCGCGATCGCGGTCGAGACTGATGCCGACGATGTCGAAGCCCTGGTCGTGCAACCTGTCGTATGCTTGTTTCAGCTGGGGGAGCTCGGCCTTGCAAGGTCCGCACCAGGTTGCCCAAAAATCAACCAACACAACGCGACCGCGGTACGCCTTCCAATCGAAGGGCAAGCCGTCGACCGTGGCACCCTCAATTTCCAACGCCTGGCCAACGAGTGTCTGCTCGTCGGTCGCGCCCCCTTCCGACAGACGCTTGCCGTAGCGGGCGAGCTTGCGAGCTGGGCTCGTGACTAGCAATTTACCTAGCGATTGAGAGCGGCGGTTGACTTCGTCGGCGTTCTCCAGCGATCGTAGCAAGCGAATCGCGGCGATCGCCAATCGCTCGTGCCGCTCGTCTGGCTTTTCAGTGGCGAAGTACTGCTCGACCTCGTCGAGTAGTTTGGGTACCTCGGCAGCATCAATTGGCCCGCCTCGCAGCAGCAAGGACTCGAGCCGATGAAACCGCGCCTCGTTGGCGACTCGACACCTTCCGTCACTCAGATGCTCGTCGGCCAACTTCACCAGACGATCGGCGGCGGTGCGATCGCCGCCATCGGCCAGGATCGCTAGTCCGTCCAGTTGGGCCACGCGCGCGGCAACAACCTGGTCGGGCTCGGCCTTGGAATCAGCCAGCACGCGCTCGGCGGTCTCGACCAGTGCTGCACCGAAGCCGGGCCGACGGCGGATTGTCTCGGGCCGCAGCCGCAGTTTATCGAGATAAGCGACGAGTTCCGCGGTCGAAAGCCCACTAGGCGCCAGATACGGGTTGTCGTCGGCCGCCGCTTGCGCATCCTCGGTTATCGATCCATCCGCCTGCGCTCGTGGCACGACCACCAGAAAGGCACCAAGCACACTGCTGCCTAGCACGGCCCAAACTAACTGCAACACTCGGTTGGATTGGCGCAAGGCGAAACCTCGACTCGTCGACTACTTGCCCTTGTCCGAGTCGGCTGCGGCCGCGGGTGGACCCAGCAGACGCTGAAGCGCCTCGCCAAGTTTCTCGCCCCGGGCGTTCATTTCGATGACTTTCCCGTCCTTGTCGACCAGCAGTACCGCGGGGATGGCGTTGATGCCGTAATGAACCGCCATGGGGTGATTCCAGCCGTTGTGGTTTGCGTCATCGCTAAATAAGCAAACCCACGGGAGCTGTTTATCCTTGATGAAGTTCTCGAGGTCCGCTCGTTCGGTATCGAGACTGATGCCGACGACGTCGAAGCCGCGATCGTGATACAGCTCATAGTTCTTTTTGACATTTGGCAGTTCACCAATGCACGGGCCGCACCACGTTGCCCAGAAGTCGACCAGCACCACGCGGCCGCGGTAGCTCGACCAATCGAACGGCTTGCCGTCGACTGTCGTGCCCGAGATGTCCATGAAGTTGCCCGGCAGTGACATGCGGCGCGCGCAGGCTTCGAGACGTTCGGCCTGGGACCGAACCGCCGGGTCGTCACTCTTGGCGAAGCGACCGGCAAACTCGCGATACGCAGCGCCCGCTTCTTCGGTCTTGCCCGAGTATTCGAGCGTTTGTGCCGCCGACATGGCCAGGCCGGCCAGTTGCTGATTGAGCGGCTGCTTGTCCAGATACTCGACGAGCGGGCCGCGAATGAACTCGACTAGTTGCGCCGCGGCCCCTTCTTGCCGCAGTTGCGCCAACAGCCCCAAGGCTTGGAGCTTGACCGGCACGAGAGCCGCGGAAACTTCTGGCTTGGCGTCGGACAACCGCGGATCGACCCAATCCTTCAGAACGCTTGCGAGCTGACCAGCGGCTTCGCTGTCACCGAATCGCGCCAGCATGCCCAGGGCCTGTACTTTGAGGGGAATGACTTGTAAGACGATCTCCGGATTGGCATCGGGAACCACGAGCTTGTCGGCCGCCTGGCTGATGGCGGATTGAATCTTCTTGAAGTCGGCGATCATCTCGTCACGATTCGCACCCTTCGGCCGCTGCGTGGCGAGCTTGCGCATGCCCTCGAGCATGGCGTCCGGCTCGCCGTCGACGATCGTGTAGTCGACGGCGGTCGTCTCAGTCTCGGCGGCAGGCTTCGAGGGTTCTGCGTCGTCCGCCGCACGCAATGGCGCCGCGAGTACAGCAACCAGGAACAAACAAATGAGACCGAAAAAAATGCGCCCTGCCGATCTAGGCCGACACATGCTGGTACCCCGCTTTCTGGCGAAATTGGATCTTAGTTTGCTGGGTGGAGATCTTGCTTCGCGAGCACCTGCAACCTCCCGCAGGTACTCAAACCGGTCGACCATCAGGCTAACGTACTTCCAAGGGTCGCGACAAGCTGCGGCCGGCGGAATCCTCGGCAAATCGCTGGAGAATGCAAAAACAACACGCTACGCGTAGGGTTTCACTGTACGACCGCCATCGACTGGTAAGCAGACTCCCGTGACGAAGTCGTTGCGCAGCAGGAACACGACCGCGTCGGCGACATGCGCCGGGCTCCCTTCGCGCTGCAGCAGCGTGCCGGCCACTGCTACAGCCCGTTCGGCCGATGACAGCTCTGGGGGCAGCATCACGGGGCCGGGAAGGACGGCGTTGACGCGTACGCGCGGATTGCGCGCAGCTAGTTCGATGGCGAACGTGCGCGTCAGGGTTTCGATGGCCCCTTTGGAGGCAAAGTACGCGGCATAGTCACGATAGGGCCGAGCAGTCGCCCAATCTCCGACGTTGACGATTACCCCGCCCGAGGCCTGCGCGGCCATGGCCAGGCCAGCGTGCTGGCAGCAAAGGAACGTCGAGAGGGTGTTGCACTCGAATTGGTCACGGACGTCGGAAGCGGTGGTTTCTTCCAGCGGCTTGCGACGCCAGACGGCGGCGCAGTTCACCAGCGCGTCGAGTTGGCCGAAGTGCGTAATCGACTCGTCAACGACGCGGCGCACGATTGCTTCGTCGCGCAAGTCGCCCACGACGGCCAGGGCATCGGTCCCGTCGCTCTGGAGCTCGGCGACGGTTGCTTCGGCCGCAGTCACCGAGCGATTGGCATGTACGACGACACGATAGCCCTCGGCGGCCAGCCGCCGTACCACGACGTTGCCGACGCGCGGCGCGCCGCTGCCGGTGACCAGGGCGACCGGGGCCGTGACAGCCGATGAGTGTGGATAGCTCAAGATCGCACGTGCCTTGGCACAGAAGTCTGGTCCGTCGTCCGGCAAGACAAGTATAACTGTCGCGGCAAGTTTGCGCGCTCGGTTCGGGGTAGCGCGCCATTACGAGACCGGCATGGGCTAAAGCGGGATCGACGAGGGGTTCGCGCCCAGAAAACCAACTTTGACGCCGTTTAGACGCAAGATACTCGTGGCTTTGCTGTTGACGCTCAGCAGCGCGAGCAGTCCGACGCAGGGTACGAGCGTCAGGACGCCAAACAGCACGCCGAGCCCGGTACCGTAGACTTTGATCGAGAGCAGGAAGACGAAGACGGCACCGGCAACGGCAACGGCCAACATGGCGAGACCCAAGAAGATTCCGACGAACAGGGGCGGCTCGGGCCGACCTTCCAGCAACGCTTGCGTGGCGGTCGCTCCGAGGTACACCGCGAAGTACAGCAGGATGCAAATCATGACGCCACGCTGGTAGATGGCCACGCTGCGCAAATCGGCGCGCGTGCCACTTAGCACACCCACGGCCTGCGCCAGCGGCGGTGGCGCTTCGTAGGGGTTAAAGGACATCTTCGCTCCGGTTTCATCAGATGCCGTTTGTAGCGCGACTCTCAATCTCCTTGATCCGCGCGCTGAGTTCCGCGGTCTTCTCTTCCCACTCGGCGTCGCCGGCCAGGTTGCGGTACTCGTGCGGATCGGCATCGTGATCGTACAGCTCGCGGCTGCCGTCAAACCATTCGGTGTACCGCCAGCGATCGGTGCGCAGCGAGCGACCCAGCTTTTGCGGATCGAGGGGCTCGCCCGCTCCCCAGTTCGCATGGCTGACGACTGTCAAGGCGCCACGATCGCGGGGTCGCGCGGGATCGCTCAACCACCCGGCGACGCTCGCTCCCTCGAGACCAACCGGGAGCGCGAGCCCGCACAGCTCGCACAGCGTCGGATACAGGTCGATTAGCTCGACTACGCGCGGGCAGGTAGCCGGCAGGAGGCCCGGGGCCGCGATCACCAGCGGCACGCGGGCACTTTCCTCGAATAGGGTCATCTTGTGCCACAGGCCGCCATGCTCGCCGAGGTGGTAGCCATGGTCACTCATGAAGACTACGACCGTGTTGTCCCAGAGCGCGCGGCGGTCGATCTCGTCGAGCACGTGGCCGAGTTGTTCATCCATGAAGGTAACACTGGCATAGTAGGCAGCCGCGGTCTCGGCCCGCTCAGCGGTGTCGAGACGCTCCCCCCCAAGTTCGTAAGTCAGCGCAACCCGCGGGATACCTCGCACGTGGTCGGCGGGCTCATCGATTGGTGGAATCACCGTGGCGGGATAAAGCTCGTGGTACCGCCGCGGAGCGATGTAGGGGGAGTGTGGTCGGCGGAAGCCAATCGCCAAGAAAAATGGCTGCTTACCACCGGCAGCGCCAGCGAGCAGTTCAGTCGCCTGGCGGGCGACGAACCCGTCCCACGTGGCATCGTCGGCGGCGTCGAGCACCATGCCGCCGCGGCCGCGCCGGCCGACCAGCTGTTCGTCGGGCGGGCTCTTGGCCGAGCGATCCTCGCGGACGTCGATGTCCCAGGATGCGGGGTCCTCAAACCGCTCGCCGGTGTGGAAGATCTTGCCCACTTTGATGGTGCGATAGCCGCTTTGCCGGAAATGCTGCGGCAGAAAGACAACGCCCGGCTGGTGAGTGCGGGGCGGCGTGACGTTGTCGATGATCCGCGTCGTGCTTGGTCGCCGCCCGCTGAGAAACGACGTCCGCGACGGATTGCAGACGGGGTACTGGCAATAGGCCCGCTCGAAGCGCGTGCCGCGCGCCGCTAAGCGGTCGATGGCGGGTGACTTGACCAGTGGATGCCCGTAGCAGCCCAGATCGACATTGAGGTCGTCGGCACATATCAGGATTACGTTTGGGCGAGGCTTGGCGGCTCCAGCAGCGCTGGCATGCGCAAGCGCCAAGGCGACAACTAGGGGTGCGGGCAAAAGCTTGCTGGACATCTTTACCCCCGATTTGCCAGTCTCGCAGGTTCGCCGCCGCGACTTGCGTGCCAAACTTGCGCGCGATGGCCAGGTTTACATTCGATTGCACGTCACACAAACGCTGCTCCTGACCTGCGGATAGCGGCTGGACGGGTTCCGATTTTGCCGGCTGGTCGACTTCACGGAATACACCGGTCGGACCGGATTTTACAAACGCAACGCACTGCAAATTAACGACTTGCGCTGTTCACTTGCTTTCTGGACGAGCCCCGTCTTAGGATGCAATGGACGGCCCCGCAGGGCCACAAACCGGGTTTCGGCTACCTGTCTCATCTCGGCCGAAACCGAGCGCGTCGATCGGAGCGGATGACCAAGATCCGCGTTGCTGTTCGAGCGTTAGTCTGCGTCGATTTGGAAGATTGGTCAACATCCATGCGCCGCGAAGCCAGGCCAGCATTTCGAGGACGCTATGTCCAACCGCGCGAAGTCAACCGCATGGCGGTTGCCAAAGGGGGCAAGCCGCGCGGCGTGCCGCTGAGCAAGCGCGTGCGCGGCCGACAACGCAACGCACGGCTCCCCTTCACTCCGCCCGAAGACTGGCACGAGCCGACCGATGCCGAACGGTATCGAATCGTCGTCCAGGATCCGGGGCCGGGCTTCCGGCACGTGCTCAGCGTCGAGGAAGTTGAAGCGCGACTCGCCGAGTTGCCGACCGAATTCGTTGCGCCCCTGGAAGTCGTGCAATTCAGCCGCATGACCCGCAAGAAGCAGAGCTTTCCTTGCTATGGCATGCAGTGGGGTTCGAGTCTGTACTTGTACCCCATCGAGGAGAGCTTGATCGAGTACTACGACCGCCCGCCGAAGCCTGCCCAGATCACCGAAGCCCGCATGTTCGGCGGCCGCTGGGTGAAGAACGGTGCGGCATGGCACCTGGTATGGACCGAACGGGCGATCAAGGACTTCTACCTCAACAACATCCTGATCCACGAGCTCGGACATTTGGTCGATGATCGCAATACGCGCTACGGCGATCGCGAGCGGTTTGCTGAGTGGTTTGCCATGCACTTTGGCTACCTGAAAACCCGTGGCCAGCGACAAACCGGCAAGCAGCGAGTGGTGCGCCGACACCACGCGCAACACTAGCGCGATCTTGGGTACTTGAGCAACTGCTCGACCGGCAATAGCGTGTTCAGGCTGCCGGATCGAAAGCCCTCGAGATCGAGCGTCACGAAGCGAAAGCCGATCTCGCGCAACTGTCGGACAAGTTCTTCGCGCACACTCGGCTCACAGAGGCGTGGCACAGCCTCCAGTGGAACTTCGAGCCGAGCCAGGTCGCCGCGGTGGTACCGCACGCGTAGCGATTGTAGCCCAAGGCCGCGCAAGTATTGCTCGGCTCGATCGATCATGGCAACGCGCTCGGCCGTCACTTCTTCACCATACGCTACGCGGCTCGAAAGGCACGGGGTCGCCGGCTTGTCCCACACAGGCAGTCCCCAATGGGCGGCCAATAGGCGAACTTCGGCCTTGGTCAGTTCGCATTCGATCAAGGGGCTGCGAACGGCGCGCTCGGCGGCAGCCTGCATTCCAGGGCGGTAGTCCCCCTGGTCGTCGAGATTGGCTCCGTTGACGATCACAGCATCGACAGACATGGCCAACGGGCCCAACCGCGAGTAGAGCTCGGTCTTGCAGTGGTAGCAGCGGTCGGGATTGTTGCGCACGTAGTCGGGATCGGCGAACTCGTTCGTGGCAATAACCTCGTGGCGAATTCCGATCTGTCGGGCTAAGGCGACGGCAGTCTCAAGTTCGCCTGCGGCCAAACTGGCGCTGGCGGCCGTGACGGCCGACGCCTGTTCGCCCAAAGTCAGGAACGCCGCCTTTGCGACGACGGCGCTATCAACCCCCGCCGACAGGGCGACCACGCAGCGCTGGTAGCCGCGGAGCGTTTCGAACAGACGGTCGCGTTTGGGAGCCAGCGACCGTGGCAGCGCGGTGCTCAGGGATTCTGGTGATGGCTCCGGCATGGACCGGCTCGGAAGGCGGATTCGAGGATTGCTACTTCCAGAGGATACCGCGCACCAAAAAGGGTGTCGCCCCGCTGGCAAGCGAGGCCACACCCAGGCTTGGGTTCTCACCCTTGGCGGATGAGAAAACAACCTCTGCCGCAATGCCGTGGCGATGAGTTTTTGAGAGCCCGCAGTTAAAACGGGGGTGCAAAAGCGTCCGGGTTGTGTGATCCGGCCTCGATCCGGGTCAGGCCCGGTGAGTCGGCTATACACGCGGCCGGGGCTTGTGTGAGCGCACCCAGCGGACCTCTTATCGGCTCGCCAAAAAGGTACATCGACAGCACGAGCATGGCAGAGGGTGTATTTTCCTGTTCACCCTGTTGACCGCCAATCGTAATCAACGCCGCCCCGGCGGACAAGGGACGAATCGCGCCGACGGCGCCCTAGATGGTTACTGCCAAAGCCGTTGCGCGAATGCAACCCAAAACGCTCGGTGCTCACGATCGTTTCGCGTCACGTGGGGTACGGCACCCACCATTCAACACGCCGAGCGCATTTACGGTTCCGAGAGCGTCCGGCGGCGGGCGGCAAACAAGTCATCGACCTCGCGCTGGGCAGCGCGAGAACACGCGGCCTCGTGCTCGACCGCTTCTCGCTGAGCAAGCTCCTCGAGTAGTCGCAGTTCGCGCTGAGCGACCGCCAGGGCTTGCCGACTCTGCTCAATTTCGAATTCCAAGACTCGTTGCTGACCCCGGATCGCCTCTCGCTGCCGGCAAAGCCCTCGTTCGTATTGCTCGAGTTCACGTCGCGCCCGTAAGTCGACTGGCCCTGCCTTGCGAGTGCCGATGTGCTCACGGGCCAGCAGCGTGGCAGCGTCGAGCCTCGCCAACTCCGTCGTCAATAAACCGTCGCTACGGACCAAGCCGGCCAAGCACAGCCGTGCTTCGCCGAGTTGCGCCTGGCGCAGCCGCAACAAGCTCTGAAAGCGGAACTTAAACGTCGGCATCGGCACTTATTGGCAGGTACATAACTTTGACGGAAGGCGCTAAGCGGCTTTGCGCTTGCTGACGACGCGTTGATCCCCGATTGCCTGGATCAGCCCGATTAGCTGCTGACGAGCCTTGGTCAGGCTGCTGGGCTCATCGATTGCTTGCCGTAGAAACCGGCTGATCACTTCGTGCGCGGCAATCGCGCGATCGAGCTGGACATTTAGTCCTGGACGGTGGGCCCCCAGCGCGATCAGGTCTTCGTGCTCGCGATACATGCTCAGCGACTCGCGTACCGCACCGGCTGCCACGAGCTGGTCGTCGTGGGCAATGTCCTGCATCAAGCGGCTCAGGCTAGCCAGCACGTCGATTGCCGGATAGTGGCCGCGCGCGGCCAGCTTGCGCGAGAGCCAGGTATGCCCGTCGAGCAAGCCGCGAACGGCGTCGCCGATTGGTTCGTTGGGATCGTCCGCCTCGACGAGCACGGAATAGAATGCCGTGATGCTGCCGCTGGCGCTACGGCCGACGCGCTCGACGAGCTTGGGAAGCAGGGCGAACACCGATGGCGGATAGCCGCGCATGGCTGGTGGTTCGCCCGCGGCCAGACCGATCTCGCGCTGCGCCTGGGCAAAACGCGTGAGCGAGTCCATCAGTAGCAGCACGTCGTGCCCTTGGTCGCGAAAATACTCGGCGATCGCCGTGGCGCTAAACGCCGCGCGGACCCGATTGACGGCTGGCTCGTCGCTCGTGGCCACGACCACGACCGACTTGGCACGGCCGTGCGGGCCAAGGTCGCGCTCGAGGAAGTCGTTTACCTCGCGGCCGCGCTCGCCCACCAGGGCAACGACTACGACCGGCGCGGCCGTGTGCCGAGCTAACATGCCCAGGAGCACGCTCTTGCCGACACCCGAGCCCGAAAAAATGCCCATCCGTTGACCTTGGCCGCACGTCAGCAGGGCATCGATGGCGCGGATCCCCGTGGAGAACGCCGTGTCGATCCGCGGCCGCTGCGTCGACAGCGGAGGCGCGCGGTCGATGAGAGTGCGCTGCTCTAGCAAGGGCGCAGGCTGGCCATCCAGCGGCTCTCCTGCCGAGTCGATGACGCGCCCCAGCAACCCGGGCCCGACGGCCAGCCAGGAGACGCTACGGGCCAGCCGCACCCGCTGGCCTCGCCGCACGCCTTGCAGGTCGCTCAAAGGGTAGACCACGGTCAACGCATCACGAAAGCCAATGACTTGCGCGAGAACTGGCTTGTCTCCAGGTCGATCGATCTCAACCACAGCGCCGATCGGCGCCGGCAGACCCGCCACGGCTGCGGTTTGCCCAACCGTCTGCTCGACGCAGCCGGCCAGGGCCGTAGGGAGAATGCGGGCAATCTGGTCTTCGAGGCCGAGCATCTATAGGTGCAATGCTGATGGGAGGTTATTGCAGTTCTTCGAGTAGGCGGTCGAGCTGACTTTCGATCTGCTGATCGATCTGGCCGAAGCGCGTCTCCAGTCGGCAGCCGCCGCGTGAGATACTCTCGTCGGTAACGATCTTGACCTCAGATAGTCGCGTCAGCTCGCCGCATAGTTCGGTGACCGCTGGGCCCAGCAGGCGGAGGTCTTCTGGGTGCATCGAGAGCTGCAACTGCGGGATGCCCACGGCCAGTTCAAGCGCCTCGCGCACGAGGTCCAAGGCGATACGCGGCTCGGCCGTCAATTCGCGACGGACGATACGCTTGGCCATGGCGGCTGCCACTTCGAGGGAGCGCACCTGCCAGTGCCGTAACCAATCCTGGCGTGAAGCATCGATCGCCTGAACGAGGGCGGGCAGTAGAGTAGTCAGCTGGCGTTCGGCGTACTGCTGGGCAAGCTGCTCGATTCTAGTTTCCGCGGCAGCAAAGGCATCGGATTCAGTTTGCCTGCGAATCGACTCGGCTTCGCGATGTGCTGTAGCCACGATCGCGGCTGCCTGCTCCACGGCTTGTGCGACCTGCGCGCGCCCGGCGGCGGCCATGTCATCGAGGTTGAACGCCACGCTCTGGATCGAACGGGCTTGGTCACTGGTCTTGATGAGCGGCATGTGTAGCTGAGGTTATGGATTGGACACCATCAGGCGACTAAGCGAGTGCCGGTGGTTGCCGAGTCGTTCGACGACGCTAAAAGCTCGAAGGCCAGCCGCGCCAGCTCGCGTTGTGCTTGTTCGATATCGCTTATCCGAGTGGGTACAAGCTGATTGAGACGCTGTCGCAGCACGCGCGATTGCTCGGCGGACATGGACCGCAAGATGCGCTCGGCAAATTCCGGAGTGGCGCCGGCCAAAGCCAGCTCGAGCAGATCGCGGTTGGCCGCGGCCGCGACGTATCGCAGATCGGCATCGGACAACCGATCCAACTCTTCGAACGCCCACGACAATTCGTGACGAGCCATCTGGTCAGCAGCCGCCGAGACATTCACGGACGTTCCGACAGAGGGGCGCATCGGTGCCGAATCGAGCTGCGCGGCTAGCTGTTGATCGTGCGACGAGAGGCGCCGCGCGAGCCGAGCTGCGAAGTCGGGCCCGCCCGCCGCTAGGATTCGCTGCGCAGCGTTCCAACCTTCGCTTTGCTGCGACGACTTCAGACCCAATTGGGCCAATCGCGCGACGAGCGCCGATTCAATCTCTTGCAGTAATTCGCGGGGGGTCGCAACAAGTTGCACGACGCGGCGCATCACGTCGGCCTGCAGCGACGCCGGAAGGCAATCGACCACTTCGGCCGCGCGCTCGGGTACCAGATGCCCTACCACGACGGCGATCGTTTGCGGCTGTTCGCCAGCGAGCAGATCGGCAATGTCGCGTCCCGAAGCGTCGTTGAGCAGATCAAACTGGCAAGGTCCATGGCCACGCGACGCTTGACGCGCATCCGCTGCACGATCGTCCGTCCAATGGGTCGAATTGGACAGACGCGAAGCTACGGCCCCACGGTGCTGAGAGTCGACGGCTTCCTCGTCGAGGCCATAGCGATAGCCGTCGGTGGTAATGAGAACTTCGTCAGGCGGTGCATCACCCGCGCTGGATTCGAGTTCGCTGGTCAGGTGCTGGGCGACCCCGGGCTGCGTCATACCCGCTGCCGGCCCCGTGCCAACTCTCCCTAGCTTCCAGAGATAGCACAACGCTCCCAGGGGTAGGACGATTACGGCCAAAGCCAGCCAATTCACTCCGAGCCAGTTGCGAATCCGCACCGGCCAGTTCGTCACTTGCTGAGCCGGTGGCACCGGTGTGAAGGCTGTCACGGAAACCAACTCCATAGCGGTTGCGCCATCCACGTGTGGAATCTGAGCCAGCACCGTCTCTTGAATTCGCGCGCGCTCTAGGGTTTCGATCGGCGCCATCTCGGCGGGCGTGGGCGATCGCAGGGGAGTGTGGCCTGTGATCGCGTTGCGCCGGCGCCAGATGTCTTCGAAATACGTGACCGGCACAACAACCGAAACCGTGACGCGCTGGGGGGTCAGCCCTACGATCTCGAACTCTTCGGTATCGATCGTCGTACCGCGCGAGCCGGTCGCACGCTGCGAGGCCAGCGGATCCGTAGCGTCGATTGGCATGGCCGCCAAAGGTCCGGCGCGTGGTGCGTCAAGTGCGGCGGCCACGTTGGGTTGCTGGGCGTCGTCGTATGCAGCGGGCGCGACGTTTCCGGCCACGAGTGCCGCGCGGGGAACCGTAATCGGGGCTGTCGTCTTGGGCTCGACTGACTGTCGGCTACCGATGCGCCGCCGCTGCGTCGAGAGCTCTACGTTCACACTGACCGTTGCGCCAGGCACATACGCGAGCGACGCCAGGATCTTCTGGGCATAGCCCTCTTCGTAGGCCAGCTTGCGCGCCAAGTAAGGGTCGTCGAGCCCGACGGAGCCCACCGCGTCGCGGCCCGACCAATGCTGGCCCGTGCTATCAATGACCGTTACCTGCTCAGGAGCCATTCCGGCAACAGCCCCAGCCACCAGGCCGCGAATTGCCCGCACCTTGTCCGGCGTAAGCGGGACGGCTCCGGCGGTTTTGACATGCACGCTGGCGGTCGACAGCGCTTCTTGTCGAAAGCCGCGGCGTGGCTGCGTATCAAGAAACAGTTCGGCACTTTCGATTCCCGACATTCGGGCGATGCTTTGGGCGATCATCGACTGGACGACAGCCCGTTGCATTTGTTCTTGTTGCGCACGGCTAGCAAACGGGCTCTGCGCTTTGACGATTTCTACAAGGCGGTCGGCCAGCGAACTGGGGAGCGCATGGCCGTCGGCCAGGGCGGCCAGATACTGCGCCTGTTTGCCACGGGGGATGCGGATCTGGCCGCCTGAGACTTCAAAGTCGCTCAGTCCCGCTTTCGCGAAGGCCGCCTGCACCGCGGGCAGTTCGCTGGTCGAAAACGCGTGTCCTCCCAGCAGACAGACGACGGGGCCTGCTGAGGGCGCGAACAGCAACCAGAGCGCGCAGACCAGCAGTACACCGGACAGCGCCGCGGCAGCCATTCGCGCGCGAAGCGGCGCCATGCTTCGCAACTCGGCGGCTCGTTGCATCGCGCGATTCAAGAGGTCCATGCGGCGTCTTGTCCTCTAGGCGGCGTGGATCGAGCGTACTCGTTCGACGCCTCGTCGCGTGAGTGGATCGGTCAAGCGGCCGCCTGTCTGGACTGACTGGGTAATCGCAGCGTAAAGGCAGCTCCGCCATCAGGGCAGTTCATCGCCGATACACTTCCGCCGTGCGCCTGTGCAACACGCTGCACCAGCGCCAATCCGAGCCCTGCGCTCCCGGGTTTAGTCGTAAATTGCGGCTCGAAAGCGCGGTGGCGGGCGTCGTCAGTCAATCCCTGTCCGTTATCGGCCACTTCGATTTCGTAGTGCCCGATTCCTTTGTACGAAGTAATCTCAATGCCGCCACCGCCGGGCATCGCCTCAGCCGCGTTCAGCAAGAGTTGGGCCAGCGCACGCGAGAGTAGTTGCCGATCGGCGAGGACGAACTCGCTCTGGGGCACATCGAGCGTGACCCAAACGCGCAGTCTCGTCAGCTGCTCGGTATGGGTAGCTAACAGCTCTTCCATTAACGTGCGTACTGCGACGGCCTGCCAATGCGGTGGTCGCACGGCCAGCGAGTCGTCGGCCCTGCCCAGCGACAACAGCGATTCATCTGCGAGGCGGGCGATTCGCAACCTTGGCTTGGAAGATCCACCCTGCTTCATGGCGCACATTCCAGTGAAAGGTTCCGCCGCGAACCCCGGCACTTTGCCGGTCATCGCACGCACTGCTAGCACGGCGCGTGCTCGTCGCGACAAAGGGGCGAGTATCTACCCAAACCTCGCGTGAGCTGTCAATGCGGCTCGCGAAGCGGGGCGCGTGAACTGGCTTCGTGCTAGAGCACTTGTCATGCACGCCGCAACGGGTGCCTTGCCCACGCTTGCTGGGGACATGCTTACGATCGAGCTGGCATGGCCAGTTACGGAGTACCTATGTGGCCATAGCACCCAAAATCAAGCGGCTCAGCTAGCTGAAAAGCACTCTAGCCGCTTGGAAACAAGCATGCGATTGGCGCCACTATGCTTGCACAGTCTGCGGCTGCCCGACGACGAGTTCCATCATCCAGCGATTCATATCGGGAAGCATCAGAGGCGAGACTTCATCGCCACAAGGATAGACGCGCAATGCCACGTTCATGCCACCGCTGTGAAGCAGCCGTAAATCGGCACAGACATCGCTTTGCGGGTACAAGCAACTAGCTTGTCCGCACGCCAGAAAAATCGGGACGGCGCGAGCCTCGCTCAGGCGGCAAAGCGGATTGCCGCCAGCGGGAAAACGCCCGCCTAGCGAGAGTACCCCAGCAAAGTGCTGGGGGCGGGCCAACGCCATGCGCAAGGCCAGCGTCCCCCCACTGCCGAAGCCAGCCAAGAAGACACGTCGAGGGGCAATATTCATTCGTCGCCGAGCCAACTCGATCACATCAGTCACTCGTTGCTCGGCGCGCGAAAGCGCCGCTTCGTCGGCGGACCACGACCAACTGGCGGCGGCGCCGTTGAGTCCGACATGCTCGATCAACCCGCGCGGCGCCACGCCTACAAAGTTGCGTAGGCTCAGCAGCGGCATGATGCGTTTGAGCTGCTGTTGGCTATCACGCGGACCGTGCAGCCAGACGAACAAGGGATAGGCATAGTTTGGCTCGTAGTGCAGTGGCACAAAGAGGGCCGAGTCGTGCCCGTCGGACAACGAACGACAAATGGCCGAACTGATGCCAGCGTCGTTTTCGCAGGTTAGATGGTCCGACGGCGCAATGTCTTGGTGTACGCGATTCATGTTGAAAGGGCCTTATTCGAGTGTTGCGGCGTCGGCGGTCACGGCGGTATGAAACGCTTCCCAGGGAAACCTCCGCCCGGGACAGTCCGTGGCCTTGAGCTCACCGTGCCGCAAGATGTCGGCCGGCGCGATGTTGTATTCGGTTGCAAGTGCTCGCGTGAGGCGCACTGCGGCGGCCAATTGTTGCGGCGACGGAGGAGCGTCTTCGAAGTTTCCGATCAGGCAGATACCGATTCCCGCGGCATTCGCCGCGGCCACACCGGCATGCGCACCAGGAAGTTGCTCGCGCCAACGGAAGGTGGGCTCGATCTGACCCTCGTTCATACCGTTACCGTTGCCGATCACGAAGTGGTAGCCGATGCCCAGCCAGGGCTTGCCATCGGCATCGACGCGCCGTCGATGCTCGGCGTCGATCGAGGACACGCTCCCTGACGCAGTGGCCGAGTGGTGAATGACGATTTGGCGCCACTGGCTTGCCGGAATCTCCGGGCGCCAAGCGGATGGAAGGCCCACCGGATCGGTAGCTTGCCGCCGAGTAGAGATTTCACGCAGGCTGATCCGATTTGCAGATACGGGGTGGGAGGGTGACACGGTGGCGGGATCGATGGTCAGTCGCGACGGTGTGTAGAGCTGCCGCGGCTGCGACTGACAACTCGTCAGTGCCAAGCCGACTAACAACAATTGCACCGCGCGCTCCATAGACCGCGTGCCGGATCTAGCTGCACACCGGCAGGCTTGAGTGGTTCGAGCGTGCATCAGCCAGCGCCCCTGTGGCGACAAATCGTCGAACGCTCGAAGCGAATCGCGGCACGGGGTCGTGCTGCCACACGGCGCGCGAGCCGGCAGTTCGCTCCAAGTGGCGGACTGTAAAGCAGCCCCCCTCGAACTGTCAACCGAAAGCGCTAAGTGCTAGCAGAGCTAGCGTTAGCGGCGCCGGTGCGTCATGATCCCAATGTCACGATCACGACGACCCGCACCTTCGCAAGTCGATCAATTTGGGGTGCGCTGCAAAAGGCTAGACTTCAGGCGGAATGAACCTGTGACGGACAGTAACCGGGATTGCCGGCCTGGCTCATCCCGGCGGCAACTCGCGCAGCGACACGCGACTGTGCCCCCGAAACAACCGACTTGGGAAGAGCACTAAAGGTTCGCGAAGGAAGCCTATGGCCTGCATTTTCAGAGAATCATCTGCGCGGACGACCACGCGGGCGATTCCATTCGCACGGCGCCGAAACCGGTCTCTGGTAGCCATCTCATGAGCGTCGCCAACGTCAGGCAATCGACTGAGTCGGCTCTTTGCGATCTCGCGGCCGGACAGATCGCCGCCGGAGTTGCCGCAGGCGAGTTCTCGGCGCGCGAAGCCGTCGATGCATGTATCGCGCGCGTCGAAGCCGTTGACGGCCAACTCAACGCGCTCGTCTGGAAGCGCTTCAACGAAGCGCGTCGCGAGGCCGACGACGCCGACGCCGCCAGAGCCCGTGGTGAAATCCTGGGCCCCTTGGGCGGTGTGCCAATCACCATCAAGGAATGCCTCGATGTGGCAGGGACACCGGCGACGCTGGGAATCCGTCGGCTGGCAAAGAAGCTCTCTCCGGTCGATGGCCCGCTCGTGGCGCGGCTGCGTCGCGCCGGCGCGATCATCATCGGCAAGACCAATGTGCCGCAGTTAGGGATGTACTTCGAGACCGATGGACCCTTATTTGGTCGCACCAACAATCCCTGGAATCTTGAGCGTTCTCCTGGCGGGTCGAGCGGCGGCGAAGCGGCAATTCTGGCGGCGCGCGGCTCAGCGCTGGGCCTGGCCACCGATGCCGGCGGCAGCATCCGGCACCCGGCACATTGTTGCGGCTTGCACGGACTGAAACCCACCTCGGGCCGACTTTCCCAGGTCGACCTGCCGATGACGACCACTCGCGCCGGCGACGTGCAGCTACCGGCGATGCTCAGCGGCCTGCATTCGATTCTGCAACTCGGACCGATGGCGCGGCACGTCGCCGACCTGGCGCTGGCCATGCAAGTGTTAGCTGCGTCTGGACAGAACGAGTTCGACATATCAGTCCCGCCAATGGATTGGTGCGACTATCGACGAGTCGACGTCGGGCGGTTGCGAGTGGGTTTTTATGTCGACGACGAGGTCTTTTCGGTCTCACCAGCGATCCGCCGCGCAGTGCTCGCGGCGGTCGATGCTCTGCGCGGCTGCGGAGCTCACGTCGAGCCGTTCGCCCCGCCGAACGTGGCCGCTTCGGTCGCGTTGTTCCAGCGACTGATCTTCCCAGATGGCGGCGCGGCGTTTCGTCGCATGCTCGGGGGTGAGCAGGCCGACCCAAGGATCAATCGCTTTTTGCAGACCGCCGCCCTGCCTGAAGTTGCGCGAAACGTCTTGGGCTGGATACTGAAGCGTGCCGGTCAGCCGCGGCTGGCCGCTGGGGCCATGAGCGTGCGCAAGTTGTCGGCCGACGAGTTCCGCCGCGACCTGGCGGAGCGGGCGGCAACCACGGCGCGGTTCTTGGCGGCGATGGATGTCAATCGACTCGACGCGATCGTCTGCCCAGTGCATCCGGTCCCCGCGCCCCGACATCGCACCGGCCCGTACTTGGGCCTGATCTCGAGTTACACCAGCTTATACAACCTGCTGGGTATGCCAGCGGGCACTGTCGCCGCGACCCGCGTGCGCGCCGGCGAGGAAACGAGCCGCAAGCCGGGGAGAGAAGTCGTCGAACGCGTGGCAAGCGGTCTCGAGCGAGAAAGCGCTGGTTTGCCAGTCGGCGTGCAAGTTGTGTCGCGCCACTGGCGCGAGGACGTCGTATTGGCACTGATGCATTCGCTCGAGGGCTACTTTCGCGCGCAGCCCGATTACCCCGAGCGACCGCCACTGTAAATGCTTTGGTGCCATAACCCAAGATCGCCCCGCCCTACAACGCAGGGTTGAATCTCTTGGTTCGATGCAACGTCGTCTCATTGCGGCAACCGGGCAGTCTCGACTTTAGGAAACTCGCCCGTGCAAGCCTTCATGAACTCGACGAGATCCTGCTCTTCCTGTTCCGTGAGGTCGAGCTTCTTGATCTTGGAATCGAGCCACTGATTGGGGTGGCCTCCCTTGTTGTACCACTCGACGACCTCTTCGAGCGTCTTTTGCGATCCATCGTGCATGTAGGGGGCCGACTTCTCAACGTTGCGAATCGTGGGCGTTTTGAAGGCGCCCTTGTCCGTTTCGACATTGGAGACTACGAAGCGACCGAGGTCGGGCTTGTCAGCCGCCATGCCAACGCCCAGATTGTGGTACTTTTCGTCGCTCAGATTCGGCCCGACGTGGCAGGCCGTACAAGAAGCTTTTTCGCCGAAGAACAAATCGCGGCCGCGACGGGCGCTTTCGGACATGGGGTGTGCGTCGGCGTCGGCCTTGGCCTTCTCGTATAACGCGTAGGCGTCCGGGTCATCCTCTTTGAGTGATTCGAGGTCTTGCCCTTGGAAGGCCCGCAATTGCTCGTAGTAGTCGAAAGGCGCCGGCCCGCTAACCGCACAGCGCTCAAAACTGGCGATCGCTTGCGCGATGCCATCGATGGTCACGGGCCCACCGAAGACCTTCTCAAATTGAAGGCGATAACCTTCGATGCCTTGCACCGTGGCAACGCACTTCTCATGCGTGTTAGCCATTTCGATGGGATTCTGAATCGGCCCCTTGGCCTGGTCTTCGAGGCTGGGGGCGCGACCGTCCCAGAATTGAAGATCACTCAGGATACGGTTGTAGCTAACCGGCGAATTGCGACCACCCTGTTGCCCACCGACGCCGATGCCGAACTGCGTGTGTTTGGCGAATCCCTCGGCGGGGTCGTGACAGCTTGCGCAACTGATCGTGCCATCGGACGACAGTCGACCGTCGAAGTAGAGCTGGCGGCCAAGCTCGACCTTGGCGCGTGTCAGCGGATTCTTATCAAGACCCTTGATAGCCGCCTGACCCGCGGCCAGCCCCAGCGGCAACTGCGGGTCGAGCGTCTCGTGGTTGCGCGGGTTGTCGAGCCACGCCTTGATCTGGTCCACCGTGAGTGGCCCGTCGCCCGGAATACCGGTCAATAAATCTCCGGAACCGAGCAGGACCTTGTTGGAGTCGGCGGCTGGAGTTGTCTCACTGGGGGCAGAAGTGGCCGGCGAGGCCGGCGTCGCTTCGGTTGGCGCTGTCGTCGTGCTGGTTGGTGCGGCCTCGGTCACCGCTGCTGTCGTTAGGTGCGTCACTGTCGAAGTATCGATCGCCTCGCCAGTCGACCCGGGCGGGGTTTTCGTCGGCGCGCAGCCGGCTAGGAATGGCACGCAACCGAGCATCAGAAAAGCCACCAGCAGACGATAGTGCGCAAGGTTTGATCGCAAGCACATGGGTAACTCCGTCACGAATCCGCGTGGACAAACTCCGTGATACGATGAACTATTGGCGCCGTCGAAGCGCTCGTGCGCCCCCTTGGGGCCACCGCCTACGTGAGAAGCGCGCGCCCACCTCGTTAACGACGCCAAGTTGCAAGCTAATCCTCATCCATAAAGAACAGATTGTAGACCAAACCCGCCACGATTCCCCCGATTGCAGGACCGACAACGTATAGCCAGTAGTAGCTACCGAGATTCCCGGCGGCCAGTGCGGGACCAAAGCTGCGCGCCGGATTCATGCTGGCACCAGTGAGATAACCCCCCATCAAGATATCCATTGTGAGAACCAGGCCGATCGCGAGTCCTGCCGCGTTGCCGTTACGACCCGCCACGCCAGACGAATAGACTGCACAAACGAGGAAAAACGTCAGCACCGCTTCGAGCAAGATCGTCTTGGGAGTCGAAATCAAGGTGAGCACGCCAACCGTCTCGCCGATGGAATCGGTCCCCACGTGATCCACCATCACCAAAACCATCAAGCCGGCGAGCCCGGCGCCTGCAAATTGCGCGATCCAATAACTGATGGCCTTGCCCACCGGGACGCGGCCTCCGACTAGCAGCCCTAGGGTTACGGCAGGATTGACGTGAGCGCCGGAGATCTTGCCCCAGGTGTAGACGATCACCATTAGGGCAATTCCATGCGCCAGCGCCACGGCGACAATCCCACCGGCGCCTGTTGTCGAGCCAGCCAGGGCTCCCGCTCCGGCGCCAATAAACGTTAACGTGAACGTGCCAATCAACTCGGCGAGTGCGGCTTTCATGACACTGTGAGCCCTAGGGAGTGCGTGGTTCGAAATCAGTCAGCGGTCGGATCAACGATGTTTATATCAATAACAATTCTTGCTTCAAGCGAAAAACCTTGCGCCAGTTGGTAGTGTGTCACGATATTAGGTGGATGATTGGCTGTGGCAGGATGTGGCGGGGTGAGACTGCCTATTCTTCGGGATCAACGAGGGTGTGATCGATCATGGTCGCGACGACGCCTTGGAGCTGAACGAGGAAGAACAGCGGATCAGGGGGCGTAGCTTGTCGTCAGTGGCTGGACAGGGGGCCCCAAATGTCACGGGGGTCCCCCAGAATAAAGTTGTCCGGGAATTTGCGTCCTAACCGTCCTAAGCGGCTGTCAAAAGTAGTTAAGCCTTTGGTTGGCAACGAGTTATTCTAGGACGCAAATCGTCGGGCGCGTGCGTCCAACTTGCGTCCAACGGAAGTTTTGCGTCCTAGACAGTCGTTAGCCGCGGGATTTATCCCGCGCGCTAGCTCGAACGACGTTCAATTTCGCGTCGA
>JAIESQ010000049.1 GCA_019745975.1 Pirellulales bacterium | reverse complement strand
TCAGGGGATGAAAAGGTGTCAGGGGATGAAAAGGTGTCAGGGGATGAAAAGGTGTCAGGGGATGAAAAGGTGTCAGGGGATGAAAAGGTGTCAGGAACCTTTCTTGCGCATGGCCTGGGGGATGAAAAGGTGTCAGGAACCTTTCTTGCGCATGGCCTGGCCCCAGCGCCTGCATGCCGACCCCGACTGAGACCTCGGCAACTCGACCGCGACGCCTCAGCGGCCGGCCACACCGACTGGGGGAAAGGGGGTTCTCCGCTCACTCGGCGTACGACCACGCCCCCAACACCTTCGCCGCCCATACTACCCCGCTCCCCAATCAACTCATGAATAATCCGGGTTAGGACGCAAAACCTCCCTTAGGACGATCTAGGACGCAACGGTTTTCAATTTTGCGTCCTAAAATAACTCGTTGCTGCGACAAGACTTAACGACTTTTGACAGCCGCTTAGGACGGTTAGGACGCAAATTCCCGGACAATCTTATTCTGGCCCCCCCAGGCCGCAGCCGGCCGTGTCATTAGGGACCCAAGGCCCGAAGAGAGCCGAGGAACTTGGTCGCGTACCGCGCGCGGCGACTCAAGCGACGGCCAGATTCGCGTCGCGTACGTCGCCCAGTTCGCGACCGTAATTGCAGCGCCTCGTCCGTTGGCCGACACTGATGTCGAACGGAACCGTTCGTGCCCGGACCAGAGATGAGATATCGCGATGAAGGACACCGCCGATTCCTCGATACGGCTCACGCAATTGGCCAAACGAGCCGGCTGCGCCGCCAAGCAGCCCCCCGGCTATTTGTTGCCGCTGCTGGGGCAGCTTCCTGGCGTGCTCGACCCGAACGTACTGGTGGGGAGCGCCACGGCCGACGATGCGGCCGTCTATCGACTGAGCGACGAGCTGGCCCTGGTCCTCACGACCGACTTCTTCACGCCCATCGTCGATCGGCCTTACGACTTTGGGGCGATCGCCGCCGCGAATGCCTTGAGTGACGTCTACGCCATGGGCGGCAAGCCCCTCACGGCCCTGAACCTCGTCGGTTTTCCCGACGAGAAGCTCCCGGTCGATGTGCTCGCCGAGATCTTGCGCGGCGCGGCCGACAAGGCGGCCGAGGCAGGTATCGCCATCGTCGGTGGGCATACGATCAAATCCGAGGAGCCGGTTTTTGGACTCTGTGTCGTCGGAACCGTTCACCCGCGGAAAGTTCGCGCGAACTCCGGGGCTGCGCCCGGCGACATGCTCGTGTTGACCAAACCGATCGGATTGGGCATCGTCACCACCGCCGCCAAGAATAGCGAGGATCAGCTTGGCGCGATCGGGCAGGCCATCGAGATCATGACGACGCTGAACAAAGTGGCCGCCGATCTGCTCGGCGGATTCGACGTCCACGCCTTGACGGACGTCACTGGTTTCGGACTCTTGGGGCACCTGCGCAATGTCACATCGGCGAGTGGAGTTCACGCCTGCGTTTGGGCTGACGCGGTTCCCGCGCTGCCAGCGGCACGCGCGTATTTAGGAAAGGGCATTGCGCCCGGCGGCACGCACGCCAATTGGCGGTTTCTGGAAGACTGGGTGACGTACGACGAGAAGCTTTCCAAAGAGGAGCAACTTCTGTTGTGCGACGCGCAGACGTCCGGGGGTCTGCTGGCCAGCGTCGCCAGCGAACAGGCGCACGAGCTTGTCGGCGCACTACGAAGCGCTGGCGTCGCGTCGGCCGCCGTCATCGGCAGAATCGAAACCGGCGAGCCGGGCAGAATCAGCGTTTCAAAGCATCGCGAGTAGCTCAGGTTTTGTCTGCCACCGGTGGGTAGGATATTGCGCATGCCGGTTCGGTCGTCGCTGTTGACGCGCAAGCGAATGAGGTTCCCAGTGACGCGCCGCACACTGATCTTGGGGACGGCCGGACATATTGATCACGGCAAGACGACGCTGCTGCGTGCGCTAACCGGAATCGACACCGATCGCCTGCCGGAGGAGAAGCGGCGCGGGATCACGATCGACATCGGCTTTGCCAACCTTGAGCTAGGTCCGTGGCAGTTGGGTATTGTCGATGTTCCCGGCCACGAGCGGTTCATTAAGAATATGCTGGCCGGCGCGGTCGGTATCGACATTGCCCTGCTGGTCGTCGCGGCCGACGATTCGGTGATGCCGCAAACGCGCGAACATTTAGCGATCCTGCAACTCCTCGACATTCAACACGGCGTGATCGTGATCACCAAGTGCGATCGAGTCGAGGCCACTTGGTTGGATCTGGTCGAGGAGGAGCTGCGCCGACTCACACTCGGTACTTTCCTTGAACGATCGCCCATCGTGCGAACGGCCGTGCCGAGCGAAGGTCCAGCCCAGGGTGTCGAGGCATTACGCGCGGCGATTCAGTCTGTTTGTCAGCAAGTCGTCGGGACGCCAGAGACGAGCGTCTTTCGCATGCCGGTCGATCGCGCGTTCAGCGTGCCAGGGATGGGCACCGTCGTAACCGGCACAGTTTGGTCCGGTCAATTGAACGTGCGCGATGAAGTCGAGTGGCTCCCATCGCGACAACGGCTCGTCGCGCGGGGACTGCAGACACACGGTCGCGACACGCAGACGATCGCGCGGGGACAGCGCGCGGCGATCAATCTAACCGGAGTCCACCCAAATGAAATCGCGCGCGGTCACGAAATGGCCAGGCCCGGCTATCTGACCCCCGCCAAGCTGCTGACGGTTGAGCTCCAGGTTCTCGGCGATAGTCCACGCGCCATCAAGCACCGCTCACGGCAGCGCATGCATCTGGGTACGCAGGAACTGATCGTGACCGTCGCATTGTTGCAACAGCAGGCCATCGAGCCAGGCCAGAGCGGACTGGCACAACTGCATTGCGCTGAGCCAGCCATTGCCATCGCCGGCCAGCCCTTTGTTGTGCGCGCCGAGTCGCCGCTCGTCACGATCGGCGGGGGCCGCATCCTGCAGCCGCGAGCCGAGCGCATCACGCGCCGACAACTCACGCAAGTCGAGCGGCTCAAGGCGCTGCAATCGACAGACGAGGCCGTGCGGGCCGCAGCGGCCATTTACTTCTACCAGATCAAGCCGTGGACCACCCTCGACCTGTGCCGCGACGCGAATCTCGAAGCCGATCGCGCGCAGTCTGTTGTCGAACAGCTAACGCGATCCGGTGAAGTAGTCGACGTCGTGCTTAAGCCGTCGCGGAAAGCACGCATCCATCGAGCCGTGTTGAGCGAACTTGAGCAACGCGTGCTGAAACTGGTGGAACAGCTCCACGCTCAGTTTCCCTTGTTGACAACGATTCCCCGCGACCGAGTTGTCGCACGGTACGGAACGAGCCTAGACGCCGCGATGATCGACTCCTTGATTGAGCGGTTGATTGGGCGTGGCGAGTTGCGCGGCGACCAGCAGGCGGTGGCGCTAGCCGACTTCGCCCCGCGGCCCTCGCCCGTGCAGCAGCGACTCCGCGACGAAGTCTTGGCATCCTTTTTGAAGGCCGGCCTGGAACCACTTACTCTGGCGGAGCTGAGCCGATCGACTGCATCCAAACCGGACGACGTGCGCGACATTCTCGATCTATGTGCCGCGCAAGGCGAATTGGTGCAATTGAACGACGTGCTGTATCTACACCACGAGGTGGAAGTAGCGCTGCGTTTGCGGTTGAAACAAGCCTTGCACGATAGCGCCGGGCTGTCGGTCAGCCAGATTCGCGACCTGCTCGAAACCAGCCGTAAGTTCGCTGTCCCCATCTGCGAGTATCTCGACCGGATCGGACTCACCCGCCGCGTCGGCGACCTGCGCGTCTTACGATGACGGGCCGGCGGAAGGCGAGCACCTGTTATACTTGAGGCTGCTTGCCAGCGACTCTGAATACTGAGCCCGATCATGCCCAAGGAACCTCGTCTAGAAAGCTCCGTGGTTTCGAATCCATATCGCCGCCTGCCCGCGGTCAACGATCTGCTTGACGCGCCCGGCTTGGTCCGTTGGGTGCAGCGAGTGCCCCGCGAGTCGCTCGTGGCGGCGGTTCGTCTGGTACTTGCGCAGTGTCGTGAGGAGATTTCGGTCGAGAACGGACAGGCGGATGCCTCGCTCGAGGTACTTGCCAACCGGGTTGATGCGCACTTGGAGCAAGTCTCGCGGCTCCAGCTCCGCGAAGTAATCAATGGCACTGGCGTCTTGATTCACACCGGGCTGGGTCGCGCGCCGCTCTCGAACCGCGCCCTGAGCGCCGTTGCGCAGGCTTCCTCCGCGTATACTCCTCTGGAGCTGAAACTAGCCAGCGGCGACCGAGGCCAACGCGCGGACGTCGTTCGCGAGCAGCTTTGTTCGCTCACCGGCGCCGAGAGCGCCACTGTCGTGAACAATAATGCGGCGGCACTGTTGATCACGCTGGGCACTCTGGCAGCGGCCAAACAGGTGATCGTCTCCCGCGGCGAGTTGATCGAAATCGGCGGCAGCTTTCGCCTGCCTGATGTCATGGCCGCCAGTGGCGCTCAGTTGCATGAGGTTGGCACGACCAACAAGACGCGGCTTTCCGACTACGCGAGTGCCATCAAGGAATCGACCGCCGCCCTGCTCAAGGTGCATCCGTCGAACTATCACATCGCGGGGTACACGCAGTCGGTTTCCATCGCTGACCTCGCGGCCTTGGGGCAAAAGCATAACTTGCCGGTGATTCATGACATCGGCTCGGGGGCGCTGTTCGATACCAGTTTGTTCGGGATCGGTGAGGAGCCCGCGGCCAGAACGTCGATCGAAGCCGGCGCCGATCTCGTCTTGTTCAGCGGCGATAAGCTTGTCGGCGGCCCGCAGGCTGGCGTGATTGTTGGCCGTCGAAAGTTTATTGACCAGATCGAACGCAATCCGTTGATGCGCGCCCTGCGCGTCGACAAGCTCACGCTCGCCGCGTTGTCGGCCACGCTCGAAGCACTGGGCGATCCGCGGCAAGCGGCCTGCGAACTACCGATTTGGATGATGGTCACCACATCGATCGCCGAGCTGCGGCGGCGCGCCGAGCACATGGTAGCCCAACTCAGATCGCGCACGACGGGCTTGACGATCGGCGTGATGTCGACAACAGCCTACCTGGGGGGCGGGTCACTACCCGGCCAGGTAATGGAGAGCGTCGCCATTACTCTTGGAGGTGGACAGTTCTCCGAAGAGACGCTCGCCAGGCGTTTGCGGTTGGGGAATCCAGCGGTGGTCGGACGACTACAGAACGGTTGTGTGCTGGTCGATCTGCGGGCAGTGTTGCCACGACAAGACGAGGAACTTATCGGTGCGCTGATCGCAGCGATGCAAGGCTAGCAACTGACGCGATGTCGATCGATGGAATGGGGGCAAGCTGTGTTTGACGTCGTGATGCAGCTTGTTCGAGAGATCACTTGGGAGTGTCAGTACGCCTGGTGGCGGCCGCGGGCTTCAAACCCGTTGTAGGATCTGTCAAGCAGACCCTAGGTGGGTTCGATTCCCATCCACTCCCGCTTTTTCGACTTCCCATCAGCCGAGTACTGTTGGGTCGTCGCGTCGATCGAGAGACTGCTTGCGGCGCCGCATGAGGTCAACTCAGCTTCTGCGGGACGGCCAGCCGCGCATCTGCTCCGCATCGCGCTGGTCGACAACTGGAAAAGGGAAATCTGGTTGGCCCTTGCCGGGCTTGCCTCAATGGCATTCGTCGTAACTTTGGCCACTAATCTTAAGCGGCAGGCCGAATCACGGCCATTCGCAGGCTTGGTGTGTTGGCCCGCCGACACTTCGGCTCGCACCGCTCTTGGGCACACAGGGTGAGTTGGTGCGCTGTGCGGCGGGGTTTAGACTGGGAGCCCAGAACCCTCTGGCGTCCAACCCGTGCGACGCTATCCCCAGGATGCCGCGAGTAAAGACCGAGATGCCTGATCGTTGGTGTTTGTTGGTTATGTTGCTCGTCGCGTGTTTTGGTACGGTCACGCGCGCGGAGCGACCGACGCTGTTTGATCGCGAGAACCTCGTCGCCTGGTGCATCGTGCCGTTCGATGCTTCGCGCCGTTCTCCTGAGGAACGGGCCAGAATGCTCGACGAGCTGGACTTGCACCAGCTAGCGTACGATTGGCGCGACGAGCATATTTCGCAGTTCGACGAGGAAGTCGCCGCCTGTGCGCGGCACGGCGTGCGGATCGTCGCCTGGTGGATGGCGGGCGCCGAATTGAACGACACCAATCGAACGATTCTGGACGTCGTCCGCCGTCACAGACTGCGAATGCAGTTCTGGGTGTTGGTCGGCGATCCTAATATGGCGTCTCGGCAAGCCGAAAAGGTGCGCATTTGTTCCGAAGCAATCCGCCCGCTAGCGGTTGAAGCCGCTCGGCTCCATTGCCAAGTGGGGCTCTACAATCACGGCGGCTGGTTTGGCGAGCCTGAGAATCAGCTCGCCATTCTCAAAGCGATCGACCTGCCGAATGTCGGACTGGTTTACAACTTGCATCATGGGCACGCGCATCTCGATCGCTTTGCCGCGATACTTCCTCAAATCAAGCCGCATCTGCTGGCGCTCAACATCAACGGCATGAATCCGCGCGGCGACGAGCGCGGGGAGAAGATTCTGCCCGTCGGCGCCGGCCAGCTCGATCTCGAATTGCTGCGTACGATTCGCGACAGTGGTTATACCGGGCCGATCGGGATCTTGAATCACACCGATCTTGATGCACGGGCCCGGTTGGCTGACAACCTCGCCGGGCTCGATTGGCTCGCCAAGCAATTGCGCGGCGAAGCGGCGGGCCCATTCCCCAAGATGGAGACGTATTCGCCCCCCGCGCGGAAGACAGGCACGCCAGTGCCGGCTGCGGCGCCAACTACTCCACCCACGAACGATGACCAGTCGCGCGCCGATGAAGCGACGATTCAGCAACTGGTTGTCGACGCGGCCACGCAGGGAGACGCGGCTCGCGGCGCCGCGGCCTTTGCATCGGCGAAGTTCGCCTGCCTCACATGCCACAAGCTGGGGACCGACGGCGCTACGATCGGGCCGGAGCTGACGCGAATCGGTATCGACCGCTGCGCTGAAGAGCTCGCCGAATCGCTGCTCTGGCCCCAGCGCCGCGTGCGCCCCGAGTATATCGCCTGGTCGTTGGTGACCGACGACGGCACGGTCAATCAAGGCTATCTCGTGGGCGAGGATGCCGAGCACGTCAAGCTGCGCGAATCGAGCTCTGGGCAAGTCATGTCAATTGCCAAGTCGGCGATCGAAGAACGGTTGCAAATTGGCACGCTGATGCCCGAGGGGTTGGCCGCCTCGATGTCGGCCGCCGAGCGCCGCGACGTGCTGCGGTTTCTGATTGAGCTGGGGCGCGAGGGATTCGATAGTTCGCGGCTGTTGGCCGAGCATGCTGTCGCTAGCAGCTTTCCGTACGAGTTCGCGCCGCTCGAGCCCAGCCAGTGGCGCCACGCCCGTGAGCGAGTGAATCGCGATCGGCTCTACGACTTTTATGCGAAGGAGGCCGACTACTTTCGCGACGTGCGGCCGCAGCCGAAGATTCTGCCTGCTTATCCCGGCTTGGATGGTGGCCGCTACGGACATTGGGGGAACCAAGACGAGGCCTTCTGGAGCGATGATCGCTGGAACGCCATGGATTGCGGGAGCGTGCGATGCGGCATCGTGCAAGTCGGCGATCCGCCCGTCGCGCGCGGCATTTGTGTGCAATTGCCTGGGCCAGAGCGACTTTCGGCGTGCTTTGACCCCAGCACATTGACCTATCGCGCGGTCTGGCAGGGGGACTTCGTAAAGTACAGCGCTGTGCGGCATGGATTCGTCGAAGGTCTCACTCCGGCCGGCGCGCCGGTGGAATTCGACGGCGGCACTACGCCGATCGCGCCGTTTCGCTATCGCGGTTACTACCGCCATGGTGCGCAGGTGATCTTCAGCTACGACATCGGCGGCCAGAATTTTCTCGACGCACCGGTTGTCGAAGCGGGGTGCTTCAAGCGCTTTGTCGCGCCTGCGGCCGAGCATCCGCTGCGCGAGCACGTCAAGGGCGGGCCTGCCCAGTGGGGCGGGGCACTAGAAACCAAGGGCGAACTCGGCACCGGGCACGGCTACGTCGTCGACACGATTTCAACGCCGTCGCAGAACCCCTGGAACGCGCTGTTTTTCTTTGGTGGGCATGACTTTCTGCCTGACGGGTCGGCCATGGTCTGCACCATGCATGGCGACGTGTGGCACGTCACGGGACTCGACGAGAAGCTCGAGCGGGTTCGCTGGAAGCGCTTCGCCGCCGGCCTGCATCATCCACAAGGGCTGGTCGTCGCCGACGGCCAGATCTATGTGCTGGGGCGCAATCAGATCACCCGACTACACGACACCAACGGTGACGAAGAAGCCGACTTCTACGAGTGTTTCAGCGCCGCGTTCGAGACGTCGACCGCCGGTCACGATTTCATCTGCGGGCTCGAGCGCGATTCGTCCGGCGCCTTTTACACCGCCAGCGGCAACCAGGGACTACTGCGGATCTCGCCTGATGGCGATCGGGCGGAGGTGCTTGCGACCGGGTTTCGCAACCCCGACGGCTTGGGCCTGCTCCCCGATGGCTCGATCACGGTGCCGTGCAGCGAAGGGGAGTGGACCGCGACGTCGATGATCTGTTTGGTGCCGCCGCGCGCCGCCGATTCGCCCAGCGCACCATTGCCGCATTACGGCTATCGCGGCCCGCGGAACGGAGTGGCGCCAGAGTTGCCGCTCGTCTATCTGCCGCGCGGAATCGACAACTCCAGCGGAGGCCAAACCTACGTTTCGAGCAAGCAGTGGGGACCGACCGCCGGCGCAATGGTGCATCTCTCGTATGGCGCCGGCACATACTTCTTGTTGTTGCGTGACGAGGTGCGCGGCCAGGCCCAGGGGGCGATCGTTCCGATGCCGGGGGATTTTGCCTCGGGACCGCACCGCGGACGCTTCCATCCGCTCGATGGTCACCTCTATGTGGCCGGCATGAACGGCTGGGGGACGTACACGCACGGCGATGGATCGTTTGAGCGCGTGCGCTACACGGGCAGGCCTGTTCAACTGCCGGCCGGTTTTCACGTGCACGAGAATGGGGTGCTGCTCACCTTCGCGCAGTCGGTCGATCGCGCGATAGCCGGCGACTCGTCACGCCAGTTCGCGCAAGCGTGGAATTACCGCTATAGCTCCGCATATGGTTCGGCCGAGTACTCGCCATCGCACGCTGGCGCGGTTGGCCACGATCGGCTCACGGTCGCCGGCGCGCACGTGCTGGATGATGGGAACCGCGTGTTTCTCGAACTGCCCGATTTACAGCCGACAAATCAGTTGCATCTGCGCCTGCAGGTCGGGGTGAGCGATCGACAGGAGTTGTTTCTCACCGTGCACGCACTCGATGCGCCGTTCACTACCTTTGCAGGTTATCAGCCGCGCGAAAAAACGATCGCGGCACATCCAATGCTGGCCGATCTCGCGGCGCTGGCGCATCCACCTGATCCGAATCCGTGGCGAAACCCGCTACCCAACGCCCACCCGCAGTTGGTCGAGGCGGGCAAAAACCTCACGTTTGCCACGCGCACAATCAGTGCCCGACCGGGCGAAACGATCGCGCTCACCTTCAAAAACCCCGACGTCGTGCCGCACAACTGGGTGCTGATCAAGCCCAGTGCGCTCGCGCGCGTGGGGGCTGCGGTCAATCGCCTGGTTGCCGATCCCGACGCGGCTCGGCGCCAGTATGTACCAGTGAGCGACGACGTGCTGGTATACACTGACATTGCGACTCCCGGTGATGCGACGACGATTCACTTCGTCGCGCCTGATCAGCCTGGCCGTTATCCCTATCTCTGTTCGTTCCCCGGACACTGGATGGTGATGAACGGGCAAATGATCGTGGAGTAACTGCAAACTGGTGTCGGCCGTGGCTTGCCTCGCCTGACAACTGCAATTCTCTCACAGCGTCGCGGATCATTGGCCAGGGCCCGAGCAAGATGGGTGGCTCGCCTGAAGAATGGTTCTTTCGTGTAAGCCCTTGGCAGCCGAGTGCCTTGCGGTTGCTGGCCGGTGATACGCGCGCCGCGAAGCGAAACGCTGGCAGCGAGCGGAAGTCGGTTCGTTGTCACGCCTTGACGAGCGGCCAAGGCGGCGCGATTCTATGGGGCAATGTCAGAAGTTATAAGGTCCCGTGCCGGCGAAACGCTTCCGTCGCAGTGAGTCCGAGACGCAGGTCGGTCAGGATACGGGTCTCTGTGTGGGCCTTCTGCCAGGCGCTGCAAATCGCCTCCGCCTCGACAGCTCGAGGAATGACCACCATCCCATCGAGATCGACGATCACCAACTCGCCAGGCGCACACGTTACGCCGCCGAGTTCAACCGGCACGTCGATGTCGATAACGCGTTGCCGATGCAAGCTATCGTAGACGTTGGTCGCCAAGGCAAAGCACGGAAACGCTAGTGCGGTCATCTTCGCGACGTCGCGTACGGCGCCGTCGACGACCACTCCGCCGCAACCCCGATTGCGGGCCGCCGTCGAGAGCAGCTCACCCCAAACAGCCGACCGCGTCGAACCGCCCGTTGCGCAAACAATCACGTCGTCGGGTTGACATGAATCAACCGCTCGCAGTTCCAGCTCATACGGTCGAGGGTCGTCGTGCGCCATGTCGGCCCATAAGGTCGTCTTAGCGCGACCGACGAGCTTGGTGACGCCAGTCCAGGGTAGTAGCCGCAGGGCGGGAGACTGGCGGCGATAGCCGAGCCGATCGAGCGCATCGCTCACCAGCGCGCTCGTGAGACGCTCGCGAATCATCGGCAGCGTGATTTCGGGCTCGCCTGCCATGTTGCGGCACCGAAGGTGATCGTTGCTTCCGTTTCAGTTTACATTCGCGTCGCAGTCAGCGAAACTCGGGGGCGTCGCCAGAATCGAAGCGCCAGTATTTCCTTTCGAGTGCCGCCGTTCGATGCGGATTGGAATCCTCGCCATTCAGCATGAGTCGAATACCTTCGTGCGCGAGCGCACGGTCCTTGACGCGTTCCGCCGCGATGCCTTGCTCACAGGCGCGGCGATGGTCGAGTATTGTCGCGATGCCCGGCATGAAACGACCGGCTTTCTCGCCGAGTTGACGCAGGCGGACGTTGAGATCGCGCCGCTGCTCTTGGCGCTGGCGACGCCGGGCGGATCGCTGAGTGATGATACGGCCGCCGACCTCGTGGCGCGGGCACTCGACGAGCTCCGCCGCGCCGGCCCTTTGGATGGCCTGCTCGTCGCGCCGCATGGTGCGGCGGTCAGCGCATCTTGCCGCGATTTCGACGGCCACTGGTTGACCGAAGTGCGAGAAGTTGTGGGGCCGAATGTGCCCATCGTCGGCACGCTCGATCCGCACGCGAATCTCTCGCAGCGGATGATCGACGCGACCGATGCGCTTGTGGCCTACCGCACGAATCCGCACGTCGATCAAGTGCAGACCGGCCGATGCGCGGCGCAACTTCTGCTGCGGACGCTCCGTGGTGAAATTCACCCCACGATGTCCGCGGCATTTCCGCCCGTGGCCATCAGCATCGACCAGCAAGCCACCGGAGAGGAGCCATGCCTGGAACTGTACCGCGTGGCCGATGCGTTGGCGCGCATCCCTGGTGTCTTGTCGAATAGCATCGTCCTGGGTTTTCCGTATGCTGACGTGCCAGAGCTGGGTTCGAGCATCATTGTTGTGACCGACGGCCAACCAGAACTGGCGAGATCGATGGCCGATGAACTGGCCCAGCACTTGACGGACCACCGGGCCAAGTTCGCCTGCGGGCTGCCAGGCGTTGACGCTGCTTTGGCTAATGTGCAGGCGAATGGCGAGCGGGTGTGCTTACTTGACGTGGGCGACAACGTCGGCGGCGGCGCTGCCGGCGACGGAACGCTGTTAGCGCGTCGCTTGCACGACATGCAGATCGGGCCGGCTTTTGTGTGCCTCTGGGATCCAGAGGCCGTCGCGCAGGCCAGCGCACTTGCCGTGGGGCAAATCGGCCGGCTCGCGATGGGGGGTCGCCACGCTGTCGAACAAGGCCCGCCGTTGGTGGCCGACGTCTTGCTCGAGTGGCGGGGCGAAGGACGCTTCGAGGAGTCGGAGATTGTGCACGGAGGCCGCGCGGCATATGACATGGGTCCCACGGCCGTTGTCCGCACGGATCGCGCGCTGACGATCCTGCTCACGTCACTTCGTGTGCCGCCGTTCAGCCTGCGACAATTGACGAGCTGTGGTCTGAATCCAAAGAGCTTCAGAGTGCTCGTCGCCAAGGGGGTCAACGCTCCAATCGCCGCCTATCGGTCGGCATGCGACCGCTTCGTGCGCGTCAACACCCCGGGGACAACCACGGCCGATATGACGAAGCTCAAGTATCGTCATAGGCGACGACCGTTGTATCCCTTTGAGGACCTGATCTGACGGAGAAAGCCATGCGCGACAAGACCCGCCAAACGTTGATCGATCGGCGTCAATGGCTGGGGCAAGCGGCCACGGCAGTTGGCGCCGGCATGCTCTGGCCCACGTCGAGTCGAGCGTACGCAGCCGAAGGCAAGCCACGAATCGCCGCCCTCATCACCGAGTACCGCGGCTACTCGCATGCCGACGTAATTGTCGGTCGCTTTGTGCAGGGATACACGCTAGGAGTCGAGCCGCACTGGCCACGGACCAAGGTCGTGTCGATGTACGTCGATCAGTTCCCACCGGGAGACTTGAGCCGAGGGATCGCCGCTCAGTATGGCATCCGTGTCGAGCCTTCGATCGAAAAGGCGCTATCGAGCGACGGGCGCACATTGGACGTCGATGGAGTATTGCTGATTGGCGAGCACGGAAACTACCCGCACAACGAGAAGGGACAACACATGTATCCGCGGCGACGGTTCTTTGAGGCCGTCGTCCGCACGTTCGAGAAATGCAACCGAGCCGTGCCGGTTTTCAACGACAAGCATCTCGGGTACGCCTGGGAAGACGCCAAGTGGATGTACGATCAATCGCGCCGCTTGAAGTTCCCGCTCATGGCGGGCTCGTCGCTGCCGACTACTTGGCGCAAACCCGACCTCGACCTGCCTCTGGACGAACGGCTCAGCGAGACGTTGGCAGTCGGCTACGGCGGTATCGAGGCCTATGGGTTCCATGCATTGGAAACGGTGCAATGCATGAGCGAGCGACGCGCTGAGGGCGAGTCGGGCGTGAACGCCGTGACGTGCCTCGAAGGCAGCGACGTTTGGAAGGCGGCCGACCAGGGACGCTGGTCGCGAAAGCTATTAGACGCTGCCATGGCCTGTGCCGACAGCAAACCGAGTGCCTCGCCCGAGCAGGGCTGTGCGCAACCGGCGGCGTGCCTCTTGGAACATCGCGACGGATTCCGCTCTTCGATGATCTATCTCGACGGCTACGCGTCGGCATTCCTGTTTGCCGGCCGACGGAAACCTGAAGACGAGGTCGTCGCAACGCAATTCTGGTTGCAAGAGCCTGGCTTCAACCATTTCTCCTACCTGGTCCACAATATCGAGTCGATGTTCCTGAGTGGTCAGGAGATCTACCCCGTGGAGAGAACCCTGCTGACTACCGGTGTGCTCGACGCCGTAATGACTTCGCGCTTCGAGGGACACAAGCGGATCGAAACTCCGTGGCTGTCCGAAATCGCGTATCGCGCGCCTAAGACCCCCGGTCGACGGGCGATCTTCGGCGACGGTGTGCCGCGATCGAACTGAGCGACTGCCTTACGCGCGCTTAGTCAATCATCGACTTTGGGCTAACATCTCCTGAAACCGCACGCTGCTCATCCGGGAGGTGAATCCAGTGCGCAATGGTTCGTCGCGTGAGCCGAAATGCCGCTGCCGTCTGTGCTCAGGGCAATCGCATCTTAATTGCCGTGTTTTGTAGGAGTTCGCAACTCCGCAGCATTTGGCCGTTTCAGAGACGTTTGCATTTTCATCGAGACTGTCGCAGCTTGCGTCCAAGTGCTTGCAAGGCAGCGTTTTGCTAAACAGTCGGAGTTTCAAGCGTTTTAGATGCGATTGCCCTCCGTCTGTGCTAAAGACCAATCTGAGCGCCTTGAGTTTTAGAAGAGCACGAAGGCAACTCCTCGCTAGTCAGGGGACTCCAAAACGATTTGCGCGAAACGTTCGAGTGCGCGATCGTAGGCGGCGCGGGCGGCGGGGCGCTCTGGTTCGGCGATGTGCTCATGGCGCGCGTCCCATAATTGATTCACCACTTCGATACACCAGCGAGCGCTGTCACGGGACGCACGAAGGGGCCGATCTCCAACAAGTACCGTCACCGGATTAGTGTGAAGCTCGGGAAAGTGTCGCAAGGCAATCCAGCTACTCTGATCGACCTGGACGTCGAATGCTAAGTCGTGAGTGTTCCCATCGGCAGGTACAGTACGATTTGCCACGGCTCGGCCATTGACCACGATTTCGACGACTCGCTCACCTCCTTCAATCATTTCCGTCGAGCGTGGCGCGTGCAGGTTGACCGTGTCACCGAGCAGCCGGCGCCCCCGTGGTGTTGTCTGCGTACCGTAGGCGATACCAAGCGGAGTTTTCGGGGCGAAGGCGACTGATGCCTTGACTTTGACGGTCGCCGGTTGCTTGAGACTAAGCGTTGACTCACCAGGGCGAACGCCATCTACAGAGAATTCTAGTGCGTGGGCATAGCCATCCGAGACATACGACCGCCCTTGACCCAACCCGTTACACCACGCCGTGAAGTCGAGTCGGTCCACGTTTCCCAATCGCACATAGACGCGTCCCTGGCCGACACGGCGGCTGCTCATGCAGGGAAAATCCGTTTCCCCACTCAACTTCAAGGGAAACCCACAATTCATCAAGTGATACCAGGTATTCCATTCTGGAATCCGCGCGGTATCCATGGCGCTGATGAAATCGCACACCCCTTCAGCAGTGCTGACGCAGATTTCCAGGGCTCCGCCACCTCGCATATCGGGAATTGCCAGGTTGGGAAGCTGCTCTGCGGCCGACTCTAAGCTGGCCACGAGCTCGGCTTGTGTCAGGTGCCCATCCTGGTCTCCGTCGATATCGCCGAACGACAACGGCAACAACGCAGCAGTGCATTCGTCGGAGCTCAGAGTGGCGTCTTGATTGCGATCCCAACGGTCAATGAGCAGCGTGGCCGCGGCACTCGAGTTAACGTGCATGGCGGAATGCGGATAGCCCGTAACGCCTCCTTGGTCCTTGCACCATTTGAGCACCGGAACCGTCCAGGTTGGCCAGCCCTTTTCCTTAGTGCCGTCGGAGCCTGGATACGTTTGATCTTTGAGGTTCAGCAAGCAGACGTGTCCCAGTGCCTGCGATCCAAAGCCGCTGATTTCCAGGTCGTATTTCAGCAGCGTAAGTCTCTCGCTCAGGTTGTGTGCCAGCGGCTGAAAAAACTCCCGTTGAAACTCAAAGCACGGACCCCACGTCAGCACGCAGCCGACATTGAGTCCTTCCCCTTTGACTTGCACGAACATGTCTTCTGGGCGAACGCCTTTGGTCGGCGTATCGTAATGCGAACAGCCCGCGCCGTGGATGTGGTGGTCGCCGCAATAGAACTCCGATTCCATGGGATTCACCCAGCGCTTCAGATTCAACTCCAAGTTGGTCTGGCCAGTCGAGGGGACTTCTAATTCCAACTGCTGATCGAGGTATTCAGGTCCGCGGCAGAATTCGACCACAAACTTGCCGGGGGGCAACAAGACCGAGCCTCCATGGAGCCGGTAAATCTGCGGTTGAAAAAAGAAATCCGGAGCCAGCCGTTTCGCCTGCGGTGGGTAAACGCGGCCGGCGTGATCACGGATCGTGAGACGCGCCGCCGTCGGTTGACCATCGGTATCGTGGATGGCCAGCTTAACGGGTAGGACCGGCCGCACATCGAGCAACACCGGAACCTCGTTGCGAAAACCGATATCTTGAGTTCCCTGACCGACATCGAATTGAATCGTTGCCTCGCGCTTCCCTGACTCTTGACTGGCAATCAGCGCGATGGCGTACTCGACTTCCAACCCACTCAAGTTCCGTGTCATTGGGGGGCCTTGGAACATTTCGACACTCAAGAAGCGATCGGTTCGCTGGTCGACGTTTTCGTCAACTTTGAGCTCGGTCTGCGCTTGTCGCTCGAGAATTGGTGTTGCCGCCCCGGCATAGACGGGGCCTGCTTGCGGGCTGCTGATTCGCAACGGCCGCGCCACAGTACTTTGATTGATGACCTTCACGAGCATCGGCGAGAAACCAGCCTGCTGAACTGGCGACTCGCCGGGACCGCGCTGAACTTTCACCCGCATCTCGGGATTGATGGTGACGACAAACACAGCGTGTCGATCGAGCAGCGTTTGCAGTTGGATGGCGTCGCGCTGTTGCCCAGCCTGTTCCAGTTGCCCGACAAGCGAGCTCGGCAGTGACGCACCGAGAAACTCCAGCGCATCGATGACTCGCGAGATGTTGGCGGCCAACGGTTGACCTTCGACTTGGTTGACGCGAGCCACTTCTTGTGCAGTGACTGGCACGGCACGGGCAAGGATGATTCCCAGTAGCACGCATCTGGCGAACTGGTAATGCATGGAAGCTGGACCTTACAACGAGAGATGCTGCGAGGCTGTACTGAAGGCCACATCGACTTTCGACATTACCGTCGGCGATTCCGACTCACAAGTTGCGACGGGTGGCAATTCAGTCGTTACAGGCTCGAATTAATGCCTGTCAGCAACGGGCGGATCCTGCGAAGCGCGATGGCGCTTCGGATCGATTGCTCTTCGTTGCAACAGGCTATTCGTTGGTAATCGTCGATTGGTAGAGACTTTTACGATACGGGCCAGCTTGGTAGGCTCAAAGCCGTGAGGACTGGCTTACCCTGAGCAATCGCCTGGACCCAAGGAAGCCAATCGAGGGTTCCCTGCATGCCCCACCCGAGGATGCTTAATTCACGTTGTCGCGGCACCCTTGATCGCCGCGCGTTTGTCCGTAGCGGCTTGGTCGGACTCTCATCGCTGGGACTATCAGACCTCCTCGCGTGCGAGACCCATGCTGCCGCGGCAGGGCTCCCGATTGCAGGCGATAAGGCCCTCTTGGTGGTGTGGCTGTGGGGCGGACCGAGCCACATGGAAACCTTCGACCTCAAGCCGCTGGCGCCGGCCGAGTACCGCGGCGAGTTTCGGCCGATCGCCACCAACGTGCCAGGTATCGAGATCAGCGAACATCTGCCGCGACTCGCGGCGCGGGCGGATAAGTTCTCCCTGATCCGCTCTTGCCACCATGACAGTCCCGGCCACGTCAACAGCACGCACACCATGCTCACCAGCTATCCGGGAGAACTGGTCGAAGCGCCACCGTTTCGCCCCCAGTACCCCGACGTGTGGGCAGTAACCAATCAAGTTCTCGGCGAACGCGCGGAAGGCATGCCGCCGCACATCGTGCTGCCGACGATGCGTTACAACGGCAGCGCATATCTGGGTCAGCATCTGGAACCTTTGGTGGTTGCCGGCGATCCCAATGAACCCAGTTTCGCGATGCCAAATCTCACGGCAGCGCCCGACCTGCGGACGCGAATCGACTCCCGTCTGGGTTTACTCAAAGCGTTCGATCGTCTGCGACGGGACATCGACCATGCAAACCAGTTTGCAACGCTCGATCGTTGTCAACAAAAGGCTGCCGCTCTGCTCACTAGTGACTGCGTGGCCCGCGCCTTCGACATCAATCAGGAAGATGCCGCCACGCGCGATCGCTACGGGCGGAATGTGATCGGCCAGCGGTGTCTGTTGGCGCGGCGGTTGATCGAGGCGGGTGCGCGAATCGTGTCGGTCGACTTTCCGAACGTGCCAGGTCAGAAGGCATTCAGTTGGGACGATCATGCCAGCGTGTGGAACATCTTCAAGGAAATGCGACACCGATTGCCGGTGCTCGACCAGGTCGTGGCTGCGCTCATCGACGATCTGGCCAGTCGGAATCTGAGCGACGAAGTATTGCTCGTCGTGATGGGGGAGATGTCGCACACGCCGCGGCTCTCCGATTTCAATGGCCAACCCGGGCGCGAGCACTGGGGCAACACGATGTCGCTATTGCTCTCGGGCGGTGGTCTGCGGATGGGTCAAGTCGTGGGAGCCACCAACCGCAAGGGAGACGAAGTCATCGAGCGACCTGTCACGCCGGGTGACGTGCTGGCCACCTGGTATCACGCGCTTGGGATCCCGCTCGATCGTCAATTCACCGACTACGCCGGTCGACCCACACCCATACTACGCGAAGGTCAACCCATCGAAGAGTTGTTCTAGCGACCTTGAGCTCTGTCGCGGTGTAGTGAGTTGTTTGGACACGAGCCTGCGTGTTGCGAAAGATTGCCGTCGGTTCGCGGTTGGCAATCTTCGGTGTTTACGCCGTTGATGCTGTCGCTAGTCAGAAGGGTACCGACCAAAGTGCCAACGTACCGATCGCGATCTGGCCGCAGTTCGCGCAACGGCACACCAAACGGCGACAGACAGATGGTGCTTACTCTCAACGCGAAGTCAGTGCGCTACTGGCCCGGGCCGAGTGTGCGGTCGGTCGCTGGACCGCTAGTGCGGTTGCTGCGTGGCGCGTCGTTGACCTTGGTCGCGGCCGCCGGGCTTGGCCGTTGGTCGACAGCGGCCGAGCCAATGCCGTTTGAATTCACGCGCATGGTGGCGCACTGGTCCGATTATGGCCACGCGGACTATCTGCCATTTATCGAAGAGGCACGGCCCGAAATCGTCCAGGTCGGCTTCTACGGCGCCCACTTCTGGAGCTTGGCGCATACTCCGCAGTACAACGGTTACCCGGTCAACTTTCCGCTACAAGGCTTAGTCAAGCTGGGAGACTGGTTCGAGGACTTGAACGGCAAGCTGCATGCGCGTGGCACCAAAGTGGTCGGTCACTTCAATGTGGAGTTCTTGGTCGGCGATCCCGGTAGTCCCGAGGGTCCGCGAGGCTTCTTCAAGTTCTACCGCGATTTGTGGGACGAAGACGTCTTAGGTGCGAAGCCCGTCGACGATCCGCTGCAGCTCTTGGAGAGAAACGCCGACGGCACGCCGATCGCGAATCGCACCTATGCCATCGGCGGCATGAGCGAGTATTGGGCCTGCCTGCGCAATCCGGCATGGCAGCAAGTGCTCAAGGCGTGGCTAAAGCACGGCGTCGATCGTGGTCTCGACGGCTTCGTGGCCAACTACTTCTACCGCCACAACTGCCTCTGCGAGCATTGCCAAGCGGCCTTTCGCGTTTACCTGAAAGACCGATTCAATGCCCAAGAATTGCAGGAGCACTTCGGGATTGTGGATATCGACCGCCACCAGTTCAGCGAGATCGTCTCCTGGCATTCGCCGGCTGAGTCCACTCCGCTGCGGCGGGAGATGCTGCGCTTTTCCCAGATTTCCAACAAGCAGGTGTTTGACGAGGTATTCGTCCGTTACGGCCGCGCACTGAAGCCAGACTTGATCGTGGCGCAGTGGAACCACTTAGGGGATTTTGCGCAGATTGCCGGCGATGAGCGCTGTCTGCTTCCTGGCGAACTCTGGGGACGCGACGAGACGTACGCCTGGTATAGCACGGGCGATGCCGCGAACAAAACCGATCTGACTCGCGGCATCCTTGGCGAGGGGACGCTGCAGGCGCGATACATCCGCGGAGCGCTCAACGATCGGCCCTTTACGCTGGGCAAGTATGAGGCCACGAGAATCCGCGTCGCGATCGCCGAACTGTCGGCAAACGGTGGTGCGCCGATGGGATTCTACACGCAATTCACCGACCCACTCGCGCGCCGGGAAATCGTGCGCTACTACCGGTTTCTGGAACGGCACGACGCAATCTACCGGGGCAACGACTCGCATGCGGAAGTGGTACTCTTCTTCCCACGACTTGAAGTGCACCGCGGCGATCTTGCGGCTCTGGAGAATTTCCGACAGTTGGGACTGGCCTTGCTGAACGAGCACGTGCTATTCGATGTCGTGACGGACGATCACCCGCAGGACGAACTCTCCGAGTGCTACCAGGCAGTTGTTACAGCCCGCGACCAGCCGGACGCAGTGCGAAACCGGCTGCCTCAGTTGCGCAGCCGCTTCACGGCGCCGACCACGGTGCGCGTCTCGGCCAGCCGGCCCGCGGGTTCGGACCGCGAGATCGATCTGCACTTTGTCAACTACAATCGCGTTGAACCGCCGCGCGAAACGGACGGTACCCTGCCGATCGAACATGGAATCGAGAACGAACGGCCTGTAGCGGTTTCGGGCATCAAAGCAGAGTTGCTACTGCCGAGCAACGCGCGTGTACGCGCTGTCCGTTTTGTTAGCCCAGAGTCCGCCGAATCGCAACAAATCGAATCTCGGATGGAGAACGGACGTTTGTACTTCGAACTCCCGGAGTTTCTCGTCTACGGTGTCGCGCGAATTGAGCTTGAACAGTAGCTGTTTTCAAACTCGCGCTACACGATTCCGCTGAGCACCGCCTGCGCGCGTTTCTCGGGCCGACATTCATCTTTGCGGCGAATGGTCGGAGTTTGAGCCCGCGACGTCGCGGGGCTCGATCGTTGTGCCCTGCACGGGTCGTTCGTATCATGAAAGCTAGGATGCCAAAGCCGATGCCACGCACGGGTTTGCAGTTCGCGCCCACGCTCGCGCCACTGGATTTCCGCGCGCTGCCGGCTTTCCTCATGCTGCTGGTCTGCTGCGCGCTCGTCTCGACGGCGCGATCGGCCGATCCCATTGCAGCGTCCGCGCCAAGCGATTCGCAGGCCAGCGAGTTCTTCGAGGCCAAGATCCGTCCACTGTTGGTCGAACGTTGTCAAGCTTGTCACGGGCCGGACAAACAATGGGCCGATCTGCGACTCGACTCGGCCGCCGGTTTGCAGAAAGGGGGCGAGAGCGGCCCCGTCGTCGTCCCTGGCAAACCGGACGAAAGCGAGCTCGTCGCGCGCGTGGCGGCGACCGACGCCGACTTGCGAATGCCACCCGCCGAGGCCGGCCCGGCACTGAGCGCCGAGCAAATCGCCAACCTCCGGCACTGGATCGCGCTGGGTGCGCCCTATCCGGTCGCGGACTCAATCGCCGCTGATGCCCGCGCTAAAGCGTGGCGCAACCACTGGGCTTTCGGGCCGGTCACCCACCCGGAGCCGCCACCCGCTAAGAATCCTGCGTGGGTGCGTAACCCGATCGACCAGTTTATCGCAAAGCGCCTCGACGCCGCGGAGCTCGAGCCCACGGCTGAAGCCGACCGCCGCACACTCATCCGCCGGCTGACTTACGATCTGATCGGATTGCCCCCGACGCCGCAGGAGGTTGCCGACTTCGTGCGTGACGCGGCCGCCGACGCTTACGAGCGGCTCGTCGATCGCTTGCTGGCTTCGCCGCGCTACGGTGAGCACTGGGGCCGGCACTGGCTCGATGTCGCGCGCTACTCGGACACCAAGGGCTACGTCTACGCGCGCGAGGAGCGCTTCTTCGTCAACTCGTCGTTGTACCGCGATTGGGTGATCCGCGCCACCAACGACGACCTGCCCTTCGATCGCTTCGTGCTCCTGCAGTTGGCGGCCGATCAGACGCCGACGGACGACCCGCGCGACCTGGCCGCGATGGGCTTCCTCACACTGGGCCGGCGTTTCTTGGGTGTGCCGGCCGACATCATCGACGACCGCATCGACGTCGTCGGCCGCGGCCTGCTGGGGCTGACCGTCGGCTGCGCCCGCTGTCACGATCACAAGTACGATCCGATTCCCACGGCTGACTACTACTCGCTCTATGGCGTGTTTCAGAACTGCTTTGATACGCGCGTGGAGATTCCGCGCCGGCCCGACGTGCCCGAGCCAAAGCCGGAGTTCGTGCAGGGGCTCGCCGAGCGCACGCGCAAGCTCGACGAGTTCACCGTCCAGTGTCGCGCCGAGCTCGAAACGCACATCCGCGCGCACGTTCCCCAGTACCTGCTCGCCCAGCGCGAGCTCGATAAATACCCCGAGCTGACCTTCAATCTGCTGACCAACAAAGGGGACATTCTGCCGGGCATCGTCCATCGCTGGGCCGCGTACCTGGCCGCGTCCGGCCGGCGTGCCGATCCCATCTTTGCGCCCTGGCTGGCCTTCACCCAATTGAAAGACGACGAGTTCGCGTCATCCGCGATCGAGATTACTCAACAACTGCAATCCGCGGCGGCCACGTTGCACCCGGGCGTGGCAGCCGCCTTCGCCCAGCCGCCGGCCAGCATCGCCGAAGTCGCCGAGAGTTATGGTGCCCTGTTCGTTGAAGTTGAAGTGGTCTGGCAGAAACAGTGCGACGACGCCAGGGCCGCCGGCGCGCCGCTACCAACCGCGCTCGCCGACGCCGAACTAGAAGCACTCCGGCAAGTGCTTTACGGCGACGGATCCCCCTGCATCGTGCCCGCCGAGCCACTGGTGAGCACCGAGTTTTTCTGGGACACCGCCACGGTCGTGCAGCTTTGGAACCTGCAAGGCGAAGTCGATCGCTGGCTGCTGCGAGACCCCGACGCGGTGCCGCAAGCCGTGGTGCTCAACGATCGCCAGCAGACAGTCGAACCGCGGATCTTTCGTCGCGGCGATCCGGCCAACAAAGGGGAAGAAGTCCCGCGGCAGTTCCTGGCGGTCGTGGCAGGCGCGGAGAGGAAGCCGTTTCAACATGGCAGCGGCCGGCTCGAGCTGGCCCAGGCGATCATCGACCCGGCCAATCCGCTCACCGCGCGCGTCTGGGTCAATCGCGTCTGGGCACACCACTTCGGCACCGGCCTGGTGACCACACCCAGCGACTTCGGTATGCGCGCGGCGCCGCCGAGCCACCCCGAGCTCCTCGATTGGCTGGCCAGCGAGTTCGTCGACGGTGGCTTCGGCAGCAAGGCGCTGCATAAGTTGATCGTGACGTCGGCCACCTACCGGCAGGATTCTCGCGCCTCGGCCGAACTCGCGGCGCACACGCGCGCGGCGGCCGTCGACCCCGAGAATCGCCTGCTCTGGCGGATGAACCCGCGGCGGCTCGGCTTCGAGCAATTTCGCGATGCGCTGTTGGCCGGTTCCGGCGAGTTCGACCTGACAACCGGCGGCAAAGGGACCGACCTGTTCTCCCAGCGCCGCAGTGTTTACACGCTCGTCGATCGGCAGTTCCTCCCCTCGGTGCTGAGCATATTCGACTTCGCGAACCCCGACTTGCACGCGCCGCAGCGCGCTGAAACCACCATTCCGCAACAGGCCCTGTTTGCGCTCAACCACCCGTTTGTCGCCGCGCGTGCGAAAGCTGCCGCGGCCGCCGCCAGCAGTGCCGTATCTGATGCCAACGACACCGCGCCGACTGACCAAACTTCACTCAACGCCAAGCGTATCTCGTGGCTCTACCAAGCTATTTACCAGCGCGAGCCTTCGCCTGATGAATTGCAGGCCGCCGTGCAGTATTTAAGCGACGCCACGGCCGACATTCAGCCGCGCGACGCCGCCCCTTCGGCTTGGACTTACGGCTATGGACACTGCGACCCGGCAGCCGGCCGCGTGGTGTCGTTCACTCCGCTGCCGCATTTCAGTGGCTCGGCCTGGCAGGGCGGGCCCAACTGGCCCGACGCCGCGCTCGGTTGGGTGCGGCTCACCGCCGAAGGTGGGCATCCCGGCAACGACCTTCAGCACGCCGCCGTGCGGCGCTGGACCGCCCCGGTGGCATGCCGCATCGCGATCAAGTCCGAAGTCAACCACACCACGCCCGAGGGAGACGGCATCCAGTGCTATGTTGTCTCCAGCCGCCGCGGACTGCTCAAGTCGAGCGCGGTTCACAATCGCCGCGAGCGGCTCGATCTCGACGCGCTCGATGTCGTGGCCGGCGACACGCTCGACTTTGTCGTCGATATCGGCGCCGGGCTTAACAACGATCAATACCTGTGGGCGCCCGCGATCGCGATGACGCCACGAGCCGGCACCGGCACAGGCGTCGCCGCGGCGCCCCTCAGCCAGTGGAACGCCGAGCACGATTTCTCCGGCCCGCCACTGGTGGCGCTCACGCCGCTCGAGCAACTCGCGCAGCTCCTCTTGATCTCCAACGAAACCTTGTTTGTCGATTGAACCCATGACCGGTCACTTCGAAACAATACAGCTCAACCGCCGCGAACTACTGAAGTCGACCGGCATGGGCCTGGGCCTGCTCGGCCTGGCCGGCGTGCTGGCCGACGCCGGCGAACTTACGGCCGGCGGCGCCGCGGCCGGCGGCATCGCAATCAACGGCACCACCGCCCCGAATCCGGCCAACCCGCTCGCCGCGCGGCCGCCGCACTTTGGCGGCCGGGCGAAGCGCGTCGTCCACTTCTTTCTCAACGGCGGTCCCTCGCACGTCGACACGTTCGACCCCAAGCCGCTGTTGGCCAAATATGCGGGCCAGCCGATCCCACAATCGCTGACTACCGAACGCAAAACGGGGGGCGCGCTCGCCTCACCGTTTCGGTTCCACAGATACGGGCAAAGCGGCCTCGAAATCAGCGAGTTATTTGCCCGCACCGCGGCGCACGCCGATCACCTCGCCGTGATTCGTTCGATGCACGCGCAGGTTCCCAATCACGAGCCTTCGCTGTTGTTGATGAATTGCGGCGACTCGGTGCAGCCCCGCCCCAGCGTCGGCTCCTGGGTGCTCTACGGCATGGGCACCGAGAATCAGAACCTGCCCGGCTTCATCGCGCTCTGCCCCGGCGGGTATCCCGTGTCCGACAAGGCCAACTGGCAGTCGGGCTTTCTCCCCGGCATGTATCAGGGCACCTGGATCGACGCCCAGCATCGCGAGCTCGACAAGCTGATCGAGAACATCAAGAGCCCGCACGCCACGGTCGGCATCCAGCGCCGCCAGCTCGACATGCTGCGCCAGCTCAACGACCGGCACGTGGTCGAGCGCGACGACCCGCGGCTGGCCGCCCGCATTCAGTCGTTCGAGCTGGCCTTTCGCATGCAGCTCGAAGCCGCCGAGGCGTTTGACATCTCAGGCGAGACGCAGCAAGCGCTCGACCTGTACGGCGATGGCGTCCACGGCCGGCAAACGCTCATCGCCCGCCGGCTCTTGGAGCGCGGCGTCCGCTACGTGCAGCTTTGGCACGGAGCCGGCCAGCCCTGGGATCATCACACCGATATCGAAAAGAACATTCGCAAAACCGCTGGCGAAATCGATCAGCCGATAGCAGCGCTTTTGACCGATCTTGTGCAGCGCGGCTTGCTCGACGACACGCTGGTGATCTGGGGAGGCGAATTCGGCCGCACGCCCGTTTCCGAAGGGGGCTCGGGGCGCGACCACAATCACTACGGCTTCTCGGTCTGGCTGGCCGGCGGCGGAGTGCGCGGCGGCATCGTGCACGGCGCGACCGACGATTTTGGATTCCGCGCCGCCGAACAACCCACCAGCGTACACGACCTGCACGCCACGATCCTGCACCTGCTGGGCTTCGATCACACGCGCTTGACGTATCGCTACGCCGGCCGCGACTTCCGCCTGACCGACGTACACGGCAACGTGGTCCGGGAGATTTTAGCGTAACGCGATGTAACTAAGGTTTGGGAAGCAGATGCAAATTGATAACGACTTTCAAGTTTGCCACATCAGCACGATGAGCGTCGCCGACGAATGGAGCAACTCAAATGTCGCCCCGCCTGAATGCGTACCAGCTCGGTGACTTCGGTTGATTGATCTGCTACTTGTCCGCATCGAGCGCCGCCACTGCGGCCTGCTGAAACACCAGACGGTACTCGCTGGCGTCGCTATTGGGCAACCCGGCCCGCTGGATCAACAAGATCAAGATCGCCTCCCGCTCGGGATCCGCCCAAGCCTGAGTTCCCAACATGCCGCCATGGCCGAAGGTTCCGGGCGAAAGCATGGCCGTGATCCCCGCGGGCTGCTGGACCAGCCCAACACCCAGGCCCCAGGCGCTGCCAGGCACAAAGCCTGCCTTCAGTTCACCGGTCTGAGGGCGGCGCATTTCGTCAACTGTCTCGGGCTTCAAGATGCGCACGCCGTCGAGCTCGCCGTGACCGAGCAACATCCGGTAAAAGCGAAACAAGTCGGTGGCAGTGGAGTACAAGCCGCCCGAGGGGTTCGGGCTGCGCGTCTCCATCGGCCCGAGAAAGTTGATCCGCGCCGGCGATAGGACCTTATCACGGCTGTTGTAAGCATAGGTCGTGGCTAACCGCTTCCCATCGTCTGGAGATAAACGAAACTCCGTGTCTGGCATCTTCAAGGGCTGGCAGATTCGTTCCTCCACGAATTCGTCGAACGGCATGCCCGACGCGACCTCCACGGCTCGGCCAGCGACGGTCAGGCCGGGACTATAAAGCCAGCGTGAGCCAGGCTCGAACTGCAGCTTCTGTTTGGCCAACCCAGCGACGGTTTCAGCGAGCGTGCCAGTGTTTCGCTGATCGCTAAACAGGCCCGAGGTGTGCGTCAGCACGTGCCGAAGCGTGATTGTGTTGTGAGGCGGAGAGTTGAACTCCGGCAGCCAGCGAGCCAGCGGTTCATCGAGCGCGAGCTTGCCCTCGTCGCAGCAGATGAGCGCCGCCACGGCCGCTACCGGCTTAGTCATTGACATGATCGAAAACAGGGTGTCGAGCCGCATGGGGCGCTGCGAGTCGACATTGGCGTAACCCACGGCGCCCAAGTGCACGAATTCTCCGTGCTGGGCGACGAGTGCCACGGCGCCAGCCAGATCGCCTCGATCAACGAACTGCTGGAGGCCAGCAGAGATCGTTGGCACCACGGGCGGTGCCGTGGTGTCGTCGCCACGGGCCGGTGCCGGCACCAACATGTGAGCCGACAGCACCATGAACAAGACAAAGGTTGTAAACGGCAGGAACTGATCGATTCGTGCCGTGTAGCGATTTAGCATGACGATCCTCTCGTCCCTCAAGTGACCGCGTACATCTCGTGGTTGAGGAGGCTGGGCACCTTGGCGGGCAAATAAGAGTGGGCCAGCGATTGACGGACTGCTTCCAGTCGAGACTAAGCTGTCTTGCCACCGACGGCGCCTGCAACGACGGTACAAAGTTTTGTGCTCCGTTTTTAGGGAGGAAACCATCTGACCGCAGCGGGAGCATGCGCCCGCGTGGCTCCTGGCCCAGGTGTATATCGTAGGGTTTGTCGCGCCAGACGCCAGGTCGTTCGCGATCGACGCCTCGGTTCCTGGCTGCTGGGCAACGCGTGAGTTTGTATGAGTCATGTCAAGGTTCCTAGCTCTGACCCATCGCTCGCGCAAATCGGGCCCGGGAACGACGATTCGAAGTAGCCCACTACCCAACTCGGACGGTGGTCAACCGGCCGATTTCTGGTAGAACCGCTAGCCCGGATTATTCATGGCATGTGAAACAAGAAGGCCTCCTGCGGGGTTGAAGTTGTTAATGAAAGACAAC
>JAIESQ010000126.1 GCA_019745975.1 Pirellulales bacterium | reverse complement strand
GATGCGGTAGCTCCGCACGTCCGGTTTGAGGAGGGGAGAGGCGGCAGCAACGTGCTGCCCCTCTCCTACTCGACCATCACTGGCACGGTGCGCGGCGTTGCGCGCCCGGAGTCCGTGGTTTGCCGAGCGTTTCCAGAGTTAACCAGCCAGGCGGCCAGCGACAACGTCGCGCGGTTCGAATTCGCCCGGCAGAACTTCCAGCCGTCGGCTCCGCTGGATATCGAGTTCCCGTTGGCCGAACCGCGCGAGCCGACGGTGCGCAGCTACGCGGCCGAAGCCCTGCCGCAGCGCGCCGCGGCACGTACCAACGAAGCCGGCGATGTATTTGAAGAGGACCGCGACAATCGCGATCCTGCCGACCCGTGGCAGGATCCTTGGGCTGGCCGCCGCGCCAACTACTTTCTGGCCACGCTCCCCGCGCTCGCCGCGCCGCGGCCCGCGGAAACCGAACCGCCGGCCGACGTCTTGATCCTGGCCGACACGTCGGGGGCCACGGCGCCGCAAGAGAGCGTGCGCCAGGCCGTGCGTACCGTCGTTGGCTTTTTGCGTTCGACTGATCGCTTTCGCCTGGCCTGCGCCGATGTTGCCTTGCGTCCATTGGGGGACGAGTGGCTCGCGCCCGACACACCGGCTGCGCGCGAATCGCTCCAACGTTTCGAGCAGCAGGTGTTTCTCGGCGCCAGCGATTTGGCCGAAGTGCTGCTGGGGGCAGCCCGTGTGTTTGACGAAGCGCCCGCGACGGCCGAGCCACCGGCGGCAAAGTCCAAGCAGCAGCCTGCGGCCCGACGCCGTCTGGTCGTCTACGTCGGCGACGGCGTCGACACCTCGGGTGAAGTCACGCCGCGCGAGTTGGCCAATCAAGTTGCCAGCCGCCTCAAGGGGACCGGCGCCAAGTTTGTCGCTGCGATCGTCCGCGACGACTCGCGCGGCTACGAGCATCTCGATCTGCTCGCTCGCCAGACAGGCGGCACGCTGCTTTCGGCCCCCGGCGGCGCAATCGACAACCACGAGTTGTTGCGCTGGATGCTGGCCGGTCTGCCGAGCCCCCGGCAAATCGTCTCCGTGCGTGTGACCGGCGCCGACCCGGCCGACGTCTTCTATCCGGCGACCTGGCCTGTGGGGCGCGGTCTGCCGATCTACGGTCGCCTGCGCGGCGACGCCAGCCAGATCGAAATCGCGCTTACCACGCAGCGCGACGGGCGCGAGCAAACCGACAAATATAAGCTGCCGCTGCCGGCCGACGGCGACGACCTGTTCATTGGCCGCCTGTGGGCGCAAGAGCGGCTCGACCATTTGCGCCGCCAGCAAGCCGCCAGCCAGTTCGCCAATCGTGCGCTCGACCAGGAAATGCTCGGTCTCTCGCAACAATGGACCTTGTTGTCGCCTCTGACCGCATTTCTGGTGCTTGAATCCGAGAAGGATTACGTCCGCTGGGATATCGATCGCCGACAGCGCCGCCGCTACTGGCGTCCGGCCGAGGCGGTGGGCGACAAGCCGCTGCCGGAGGATTGGCTCGCCCGCGTGCGACCCGCCCCCAAGCCCGATCCGCTGGCCGACCCCGCCGTGATCGAGCGCGCGCTGGCCAGCGCCCGCCGCGCCTTGGCCGACGGTCACACGCGTCTGGCGCTAACGGAGCTGGAGCGAATCCACCGCTCGCCGCTGGTCCCCAAAATGCCCGAATACGCCCAGCTCGTCGAGCTCTCACGGCAAGCGTCGTTGCGCGAGGCGGCCCTCGCAATGCTCGGACCCGCGCGCGTCTTGGTCGACCGCGGGTCGGTAGTCTACCGCGAGCCGGCTGTTTTGCAGCTCGCCCGGCCCGCGGCGGGGCTTTTCCCCGCGGAGTTCCTCGAACGGCATCCGCACGCCGTGCAGCTCTTGCAGGATGTCTCGTTCCCGTCGACCGAGATTACGTTGTCGCAATTGGCGCGGTTGCTGCGCGACCTGACGAAAGCCAATGTCGATCTCGACGTCGCCGCGATCGATGAGGCTGGCGCCGCGCCCGACACGCCTTTGAGCTTTTCGGGCTTCGGCAAGTTCGCGCTCCGCGACTTCGTCCGCAATTTGCTGATGTCGCACGACCTCGTGCTCATGGACGAGCCCGACCAGTTGATCATCACGACCACCGAGGAAGCGCAAAACCGGATGCAGACCGAAGTCTACCCGGTCGCTGATCTGTTGCTCACCGATCGCGTGGCGTCGTTCGACCAGTTGATCGACCCGTACGCCGATCACCAGTCGGCCAGCGAAGCCCACATCCGCCAGCGGCTCACCACGCCAATCCCCGTGAATTTCACCGAGACACCTTTGACCGATGTGGCCTGGAGTTTCGCCGAACAGCTCAAGATTCCCGTGGTGCTGGACACCGCCTCGCTTGACGACGCCGGCATCGGCTCCGACACGCCGATCACGATCCACCGCGAGGCCATGCCTGCGCGCGACGCCTTGCGCTGGTGCCTCGGCGAACATGAGCTGACGTACGTTCTGGCGAACGGGGCCATGCTCATTACCACTCTGGAAGAAGCCCAGAATCTGCTGCCGACGCGGCTGCACTCCGGCATTGGGCTGGTCGCCGAGTATCCCGTCAGCAACCGTCTGCCCGGTGGATTCGACAACCGCTTCATGGGGCAAGGCATGCTGGGCATGGGTGGACTCGGCGGCATGATGGGAGGCGGTATGGGGGGCCTTGGTGGCATGCCCGGCGGCATGGCGATGAGCATGACAACGGGCGGCGACCAGGCCTCAGCCCAATCCACGGACGGCAATCTTCAGCTCGGCGCCGTCGAAAGCAATCCACCCGCTGCAGGGGCGCCGAAGCCTGAAACCCCTGCGGCCCCCGCGCCACCGGCAGCGGGCGCGGAACCAGGTTCGGTGGTTGTTCCCGAAGGCCGAGCCGACGAACCGCCGCCCCCCGTGCGTTACGTCGCTGATTTCGACTCCATGATCGACAACATCACCTCGACCGTGCAGCCGACCACTTGGGAAGAGGTGGGCGGACAGGGCGCGATCGACTTCCATCGCCCGACGCTCGACCTGGTGGTTACCGGCACCGAGGACGTACACGAACACATCGAGTCGTTGTTTACCAAGTTACGCAAGCTGCCGCCGGTCGGCATCGGCCGCTTTGGCATGCGCCTGGCCGAGCCGAAGCCGCTGACGGAAGATGCCGATCAGTTGATCGACTTTGATTCGCTGATCGACATGATCACGATGCACTGTTCGCCGACCTCCTGGGAGGAAGTCGGCGGGCAGGGAAGCATCGAGTCGGATCGCCTCCGGCTAGCGCTGATCTTCTCGCAAACCCCCGATGTTCACGATCAAGCGGCGCGTTTGCTGATGCTCCTGCGCCGCAGCCGCTTTGAGCAGCTCTTTGGCACACGGCCTTGGGAGTCGGCCGCCGGCTCAGGCGGAATGCTGGCCAGCGGCTGGCTGCTCGACGGCGACGGCGCCACGCGCCAGGTCGGCGAATTGCCCGAACCCAAGCCCGAGGAGCTGGCGGCGCTTTCCATTCGCCGCGAATTGCGCGAGGGGGAAATCTCCTGGCGCCGCGTGCCGGTCGACGCGCCGGCTGATACTGCCAGCGCCGAGACGTTTACGCTGGGGGTGCACGAGGGCCGATCGCGCTTCAATCAGGTTGATCGCGCGCTAGTCATCGATGGCGAAAGCGTCGCGGCGGTCTATCCAGCTTTCGATCTGATCGAGTTGGGACCCTGGGCCCTGACGGCGCGCGACACGATTGACGCCTGGCTCCCCTGGCTGCCGCATCGCACGAACGACGAGCTTGCCCGGCGGTTTGAGATCATCGTCGTGCCGCCCGCCGCCGGCGACGAGCCCGCGGCGCCCGACGCCGAGAGGAAACGGAAGCTGCGGCTGGCGTTCCCCGGTCAGTCGTCGTCGATTTACCTCGAAGCGACGTTCTCCGAGATGCACGGGCTGCCCGTCTCGTGGGAAGCGATCGTCGACGGTCAAGTTGTGCAGCGGCTGCGCTTCGCCGAGTTCAAGCCGACGCCGGCCGGGCCGCAGTGGCATCAGATCACACTCGAAGACGCCGCCGGCAAGCAGCTCGCGCGCTGGGAGCTGGTCGACGCCAAGAACCAGGTCGACGTGCCGCGACTGGGCGCGCTCGACGACGATGCTCAACTCGGGTCGCTCACCCGGCTCGATCGCCGAGCGGCCGCGCAACCGCGCGCCGCCGATCTGGAGTCCGCGGTTTCGGCACTCCAGCGGCGCGAGTGGGACGCGGCCGTTGCGGCGCTCGACAAAGTGTTAGTCGCCACGCCCGATCGCCCGCTCCCCCTGTTCCTCAAAGCCTGGTGCCAGGATCAACAAGCTCAGCCGCCGCTGAGCGAACCGGTTGTGGCGGCGCTGTCCACGATCGCCGCCAGCCCCGCTGTCGAACTAACGCGGTTAATCGCCTCGGGCACGCCGGGCTTCTTGAGCGCCGCCGAGCGCTACCAGGTCCTCTCCGCGCAGCCCGAGAGCCAGCGCTCGCACGACGACTGGGCCCATCTGGCCCATTGGGCCATGGAAGCAGGCAAACGCGAAGAGGCGCTTGCTCACATCGAGCGTTCGCTGGACGAGAAGGAAATCACGCCCGCCTACCGCTTCGCGCGCGAGCTGTTGCGCGTGGAAATTTTTCTGTCGCTCGATCGAGGCGAGCTCGTTGGCCAATACGTGGCGGCGCTGGTCGACAATCGCCAGGCGATGCCCGACCAACTGTCGCACGTGGCCGATCTCCTGGTGCACTTCGGCCGCCGCGACGACGCCGAGAAGTTGTTCACGGCTGCCTTGGCGCGCGAAGGCTTGCCCGCCGATCAGCGCTACGGGCTGCTCGTCGCGCGGTCCGCCTGCCAGGTAGGGCTCGCGCGCTGGCGCACGCTGCTCGAAGCCGAGCTTTCGCTTCCTGGCGACGCACCGCAGCTTGGCGTGGCGTTGGCCAGTGTGCTGGGCGAATTACATCAGCCGATCGACGCGGAAGTTGCCGCCCAGCTCGCCGCGGCGTTCGACCAGCCGCGCGTCCGCTGGCCACTGGTCATGCGTCAGGCCGAGCTCACGGTCGACGCGGCGGCCGCCGGCGAGCTGTGGTGGCGCGCCTACCAGTCGGGCCACCTCGCCGACGACAAACTGCTGGCCGCCTGCGTTGCCATGAACGACGGAGGGCGCAGCGACCGTGTTGTTGAGGTCGTCGAAGCCAAGATTCGCGCGCGTCACCGCACCGCGCCGCATCTGCTGGCCGTACTCGAAACGGCCTACCGTCGCCAGGGTCGCGCCGCCGATGCCCGCCGCGCTGCCACGAACTTTCAGGAGCAATCGGCCGAAGAGCGCTGGCAGCAGTCGCTGGGCAACCGCAGCGCGCGGCGCGAAACCGGTCGCGGGGCCGGCATGAGCGGAATGGGGATGTTCTAGGCGATCGTTTTGGTTAGCCCAGTTCGCCCTAGTTACGGGCTCGCAGAAAGAGAATCGCCGCTCGGGTCGGCCGCTGCCTGCGGCCTCCGCATGTAAAAGTTACCAGGCCAGCGATCAGAAGCTGGCGGCCCGTACGGCCCGACGCTGTTCGGCAAGTTGCAGCAATTCTTCGGCACGCCGCAGCAGCAGCACCGACGGGCTTTCGCTGGTGGCCGGCGCTCCCGACGGATCGCTGGCCACAAACTGCCCTCGGCAATGCTGACACGCCACGCGCCTGCCGAGATACTCGACCCGGATTTCCAGGTCGCGGCCGCACGTGGGGCACTCTTGCACGAAGTAGGTCGCTTTGGACATGGCGGTAACTCCTTCCACCGGCGAACCCCAAAGCTGGAATCAGCCCGATGAGATTACCAGAAGGGGAGACGAGATTACAAATAAATTTCGGTAAAACTAGCTAGCCAATCATCCTTAAACTGCTATCACAGAACCGCTTGCGAGATGAGAAAAAAGGTTTGTCTAGCGCACCTATTCAAACAAGGGGCCGCCGAAATTAGATACGCCGCCAAGCGGCCGTCCCTGCGCGGCCACTACGGTGGTGCAAACGCTGGGCCGAAAAAAACCGGTGCGGCACGACGATCGCTGCCAATTGGCTCGCGCGCTAGCTTGAGACATGACCCGTGCGTGCGAGGTTCGCTCGACCGCGACGTTACGAGCGACCGGGCGGCGTCAGCGAGGCCTGAGCCGCCTCGCGCGAGGGGCCGGCCATGTCGAGCGCTTCGATCACCTGACGCTTGGTGATCAAATCGCGCAACACGAGCGGTTCGTGGGGCCGATCCGCCGAAAAGATCGCATAGATCGGAATCGATCGGCTCCCCAGCGCATGCAGCGCGTTGCTGACGTCGGGCGAGTAGCGCGTCAGGTCGGCCTTCAGCGTCACGACGCTCCGCTGATCGATCACCTGCTTCATCCGCGAGGTGTTGAGCACCGTCTTTTCGTTGAACTTGCAGGTCGGGCACCAATCGGCCGTAAAGTCCACCAGCACCGTCCGCCCCTGGGCCAGCTCCGCCGCGAGCCGATCGGTCGAGAACGGCATCCAGTCGAGCTCGGTCTTGCCAGGCAGCAGAATCCAGAACGCGAATGCTCCGATCGCCGCCGCCGACACGGTGCCCGTCGCCCAGCCCCGCAGCCGCCGAGCTAGTGACGCCGTAAGCGGCGTGCGGCCGAAGCACCAGCAGCCGAACCAGATAGAAATCAACAGAGCGACCGTTGGCAGCAGGTAGTCCTGCCCAACAAACGTCAACAGATACACCACGGTGAACAGCAGCAGAAAGCCCATCAGTTGCTTGAAGGTCTCCATCCACACACCGGGCTTCGGCAGAAAACGAATCAGCCTTGGGAATGCCCCGATCAACAAGTACGGGCTGGCCATTCCCAGGCCCACACACGTGAAGATGGCGATCGTCGCCGTCGCAGAAAGCGTCAGCGTCAATCCGAACAGCGCGCCCAGGAACGGCCCGCTGCACGGCGTCGACAGCACGGTGGTCAGCACACCTTTCGAAAATGCGCCGGTCGGACCTTCCTTTTGCGAGAACTGGCTGGCCGTGCTGCCGCCGACAAAGCCCGGGATGGGTATCTCCCATACTCCCAGAAAACTCAACGCCATCGCGAACACGACCCCCGCCAACACGACGTTAAAGCCCACCGACTGGAACTGTTGCCCCCAATCCCAATTGAGAAATGCCGCCAGCCCGGCCAGCACCCAGAATACCGAGAGCATTCCGACCGCATACCAAACATTGAGCAAGAGCACACGTGACCGGGATTCATGACTCTGCTCGACGAAACCCAAGATCTTCAGACCGATGACCGGCAGCACGCAGGGCATGAAATTCAGGATGAACCCACCGATGAACGCTGCCCCGAGCACCAGCCACAGTGACCCCTGATTGCCGACTCCCAAATAGCGCGGCTTAAGTTGCGCCAGCAAGCCACGAGCCGTGGCTGCCGAACCAGCGTTCGTGGAAGACTCGGGCGCAGCAGCTTTGTCGCCCGCCGGTTTGGCGTCGAAGCGTTTGTCGAATCCGCCGCGTGGCTCGACGATTTTCACGGGCGGCTTGCCGACGAGCCCGGCCGTGAATTTGAAGGTCTTGGGAGGCAGGCAACTCGAGTCATCGCAGGCTTGCGCGAAGACGCTTCCCTCGATCTTCACCTCATCGGGCTTCACGCCCTCGGCCAGTGCGATGGGCACGAACCAGGTGACGACTCCGTCGTGCGCTTCGATGTCGAGATTGCCCCAACTTGTCTCGTGAATGATGTGCGGCGGCGGCGCGGGGCGTAGCCGACCAAGCAACTTGTACTGTATCGAAGGGGGAAGCTGGATTTCGCTTGTCAGCGGGCCCCCTTCCTTGCCCTGTTTTTGTGTCAGCGAGTAGGTATGCCAGCCCTCGGCGACGTAGGCCGTGATATAGAGCATCGCTGGCGACTTGCCGCTGGCCGCCGTGAACACGGCCGTCACCTTCTCGACGCCGTCGGATTTCGGTCCGCCCGCGGCCGCTAACGGATCACCCAAGAGCGATCCGCCTAGCTGGGCCCGCGCCGGCCGCTCGGTTGCCAGCCACAGGGTCGCCACGGTCAGCAACGCCGCCACGCGCACCGGCGCGGGGCAACTCACGCGGCAAAAAAACCGCTCGCTTGTCATTGATCCGCCTCTGGGGAACCGGGGAAGCCGCGCGCCCTCTACTCGGGCCGCGATGCATCGCAGGAAGCTCTATCGTCAGCTTACTTTAACCTATTTCGGCCGGTCGGGCAGGCCGGAATCAACCGCACCCGTACGTCGTCTCACCACGGGCCGCTTGACAGTCGCTCGCCACCCGCCCCATATTGCGCAAGCGAACCAGAATTCGGGACAGCGAACCAATTCGACTGCAACCTTCAAGCAACTTCACCGTAAACCCCTTCTCCCCTTGCGGGAGAGTGGAGGGTGAGGGGTACAACGAAATACGGAAGTTGCTGGAAGGTTGCGGCCCAGAATCGACCACCACGCTCCTTCTATTATTCTCTGTCAGCCAGCACGAGAAAGGCAACCGCCTTGCAAGACTTCAGCTACGCCGCGGCCACGACCATTGATGAAGCGGTGAGCCTGCTATCGGCCGGCGGCGACCGGGCCCGTGTGCTGGCCGGCGGCACCGATATTATCGTGCAACTGCGCGAGGGCTTGCGATCGGCCGACCTGGTGGTCGACGTCAAGAAGATCCCCGAGTTGATGGCGCTCGATTTCGACCCCGCCCGGGGGCTGCTGCTCGGCGCGGCGGTCCCGTGCTATCGGCTTTACGACGATGAGCGGATCGCGGCGGCTTATCCGGCCCTGGTCGATTCGGCCCGCATCATTGGCGGCTGGCAGATTCAGGGGCGGGCGTCGATCGGCGGCAATTTGTGTAATTCGTCGCCGGCGGCCGATTCGATTCCCTCGCTGATCGCTTTGGGAGCCACCTGCCGGATTGCCGGCCCCGCCGGCACGCGCGAAGTGCCGGTGGCCGAATTCTGCACCGCGCCTGGGCGCAATTGCCTGGCGCGCGGCGAGTTCCTAGTCTCGCTGGTGCTGCCGGCGCCCCGGGGCGGATCGGCTTACCTGCGGTTCATTCCGCGCAACGAGATGGACATTGCCGTCGTCGGCGTCGGCGCATGGGTCGAGCTCGATCCTAGCGGCCAGAAGATCGCCGATGCCCGCATCGCATTGGCGGCCGTCGCGCCAACGCCCGTCGTGGCGGCCGAAGCAGGTAAGTCGCTGGTCGGGCAGCCAGCCAGCGAAGCGTCATTCAAGGCCGCCGGCGAAGCCGCCAAGAAGGTCGCCCGCCCAATCACCGATCGTCGCGGACCAGCCGACTACCGCACACACCTGGTGGGTGTGCTTACCCAGCGCGTGCTCGCCACAGCAGTCGAGCGTGCGAAGTCGAAGAAGTGAACATCAACGGGGACGGGAGTTGTTTCTGAAGATCGACCTTAATCCTCAAAGTCACCTACCAGAAACGACTCCTGCCCTCTTCCGTCGTCCAATGGATATATACCCGTGAGCAAACGCATTCACGTCTCGACAACGATCAACGGCGCGCCGACGGAGTTTCTCTGCGAGGCTCGGCAGAGCCTGCTGGAAGTGCTCCGCGACACGCTCCGACTCACCGGCAGCAAGGAAGGCTGCGGCAACGGCAATTGCGGCGCGTGCACGGTGCTGTTGGATGGCGTGCCAGTCGATAGTTGCCTGGTGCTGGCGGTCGAAGCCGAAGGGGCCGACATCACGACCGTCGAAGGGCTGGCTCACGACACTCGCCTGCACCCCTTGCAACAGTGCTTTCTCGAAGGCGCCGCCTTGCAGTGCGGCATCTGCACGCCCGGTTTTCTGGTAACCGCCAAGGCACTCTTGGATCGCAACCCCAAGCCGACCGAGCACAAGATTCGCTTCCAGCTCTCGGGCAACCTGTGCCGCTGCACCGGCTACGACAAGATCGTGCGCGCCGTGCAGGAAGCGGCCAAGGCGCTCGACGGCAACGGTCGCGCGGAGAAGAAAGCAGCCGCCAAGCCGCGCGCCGCGGCACACTGAAAACTGACTGACGCGACATCAATGGGTGGCACGGACCTTGTCCGTGTCGCGCAGCGACAAGAGGAATTCTGAGAAACGACGCGACTCATCCCATGCCGATTTCAGAGCAGTCCTCTTGTGCCTTCGGCACCCCGACCAGGTCGGGGCCACCCAGTTCTTAACCTGTCCAGGACGCACCCCCATGGCCGAACATAAAACCGCCTCGCCGGCGAAGTCTGACGCAGCTCAGTCCGCAGGCAACGGTCACGCCCAGACCAACGGCTCGACCGTCGCGCCGCCGTATCGAGTGATCGGCACGCGCCCCGTGCGGCACGACGGCGCCGACAAGGTCACCGGTCGCGCGGTGTACGGCGCCGATCTGCAACTGCCCGGCATGCTCTACGGCGCCATCCTGCGCAGCCCGCACGCCCACGCGAGGATCAAGTCGATCGACACCTCCGCGGCCGAACAGATGCCGGGCGTGCTGGCGGTGGCCACCGCGCGCGATCTTCCCAACCTCAAGGACAAAGTGGCCAACCTCGGCGAAGGGGCGGTGAACCTCGCCCACCTCGGCGCCAACGTGCTGGCGCACGACAAGGCGCTCTACAAGGGACACGCCGTGGCGGCCGTGGCGGCCGTAAACATCCATGTGGCCGAAGCGGCGCTGGCCAAGATTCGCGTCGATTACGAACCGTTGACGGCGGTCACCTGGGTGCTCGACGCCATGCAGCCCGGCGCGCCGATTTTGCACCCCGATCTGCGGACCGACGAATTAGGCGAACCGGGCGCCGGCAACACGAATATCTCCACGCACCTGCATTTCGAGCAGGGCGACCCCGACAAAGCATTTGGCCAGGCGGACGTCGTGATCGAGCGCGAATACCGCACCGCCACCGTACACCAAGGCTACATCGAACCGCACGTTTCGACGGCGCTGTGGAACAACGACGGCCATCTGACGATCTGGACGGCGACGCAAGGCTCGTTCACGGCCCGGCAGCAAACGGCCGAGCTGTTGCAGATTCCGCTCTCGCAAGTGACCGTCGTGCCGTGCGAGATCGGCGGCGGCTTCGGCGGCAAGATTCCGGTGTATCTCGAGCCGGTCGCCGCGCTCTTGAGCCGCAAGTGCGGCCGTCCGGTCAAACTGATCATGAACCGCGCCGACGTGTTCGAAGGGACCGGGCCCACCCCGGGTTCATTCGTGCGCGTCAAGTTGGGGGCCAAGAAGGATGGCCGCATCGTCGCCGCCGAAGCCTATCTCGCTTACGACGCAGGCGCCTACCCGGGCGGCATGATCGGCCCCGGCTGTATGTGCGTGTTCAGTTGCTACGACATCCCCAACGCCCGCGTCGACGGCTACGACGTCTGCCTGAACAAACCGAAGACCGCCGCCTACCGCGCGCCCGGCGCGACGCAGGCCGCCTTCGCCTGCGAGTCGGTCGTCGACGAGTTGGCCGAAAAGCTCGGCATCGATCCCATCGAGCTGCGTCTGAAGAACGCTGCCAAGGAGGGGACGCGCCGCGTCGATGGCCCGGTGTACGACCGCGTCGGCCTGGTCGAGACACTCGAGGCCGCCCGCAACACACCCCACTGGAAGAGCAAGCTCGAAGGCAAGAATCGCGGCCGCGGCATCGCTTGCGGCTTCTGGTTCAACATCGGGCTCAAGTCGAGCGTGTCGGCCCACGTCAATTTCGACGGCACCGTCACCCTGCTCGAAGGCTCGACCGACATCGGCGGCAGCCGTACCAGCATCGCCATGCAACTGGCCGAAACCCTCGGCATCAAGGCCGAAGAAGTGATCCCTCGCGTCGTCGATACCGACAGCGTCGGCTACACCGATGTCACCGGCGGTAGCCGCGTGACCTTTGCCACGGGCCTGGCGGCGTATCACGCGGGCCTCGACATCATCGCCCAGATGCGCCAGCGCGCGGCGCTCGTCTGGGAATGCAAAGTCGAAGAAGTCGAGTTCGACGCCGGCACGTTTCGGCACAAGAAGCAGTCGCTGACCTTCCGCGAGCTGGCCGGCAAATTGCATCAAACCGGCGGCGCGATCGTCGGCCGCGCAAGTGTCGATCCCGAGGGAGCCACCAACGGTTTCGCCGTGCAGATCGCCGACGTCGAGGTCGATCCCGACACCGGCAAGACGACGATCCTGCGCTGGACCATCGTGCAAGACGCCGGCCGCGCCATCCATCCCAGCTACGTCGAAGGGCAAATGCAGGGAGGCGCCGTGCAGGGGATTGGCTGGGCGCTCAACGAAGAGTACCTGTACGACGACAAGAGTCGGATGACGAATGCCAGCTATCTCGATTACCGCATGCCGACGGCGCTCGACTTACCGATGATCGAAACGGTGATTGTCGAGGTGCCCAACCCTGCGCATCCCTACGGGGTGCGCGGCGTGGGCGAAGTTCCGATCTGCGCTCCGCCCGCCACACTGGCCAATGCCATCTACCGCGCCACAGGAGTGCGGATGCGCGAGTTGCCGATGTCGCCGCCGCGCGTCTGGGCGGCATTGGCCGCGAAGAAGTAGCCGCGAACGGCCGCAGCGGATTGTCGGCCTGTTCTATTCTCAGTATTCAACTTTCTCGCCGGCGGGTCGCGCGGCTTCGACCATCAGCCGCGCCGCGCGGTTGCATTTCGTGCTCGCGTCGCCGGGGCTGGCGTCGTGATCCTCGATCGGCGAATCGTTCCACGATACGACCAGATCGAGCGATGGAATCACCCACAACATCCGTTTGCCGCCGTGCCCGGCCGCGACATAGGTGTCTGGCGGCGCGTCGACGTAGAGCCGGCGTCCCTGGGCGTCGATCCGGTTGAGCCACCAATTGAAGCTATAGAAACCGGGCCCCGCCGGCGTGATGTTCTTCCCCCCGCCGAGCGAGCGCTGGTCCGGCAGCATCGGCGCATCTTCGCCCGTGGTGCGCGGCAGATCGGCCGGGATCGGCGAGGTGAGCAGCATCGCCAGGAGCTTCGGCTCAATGATCTCGCGGTCGTGCCACCGCCCGCCGCGCAAGTACAAGAGCCCGAATCTGGCGAAATCGCGCACCGACGTCGAGAGCCGCCCCGGCTTCGGCTTGTCGAACGAGTAGGGGTCCTCGAACTCCAGCGGTTCTGCCAAGCGCGTACGGAGCACGTCGTTGCCGTCTTGCCGAAACACTTTTTCCATCAGCGTGTCGTAGTAGAGCGCCAGGGCGAAATCGTTGTAGCCGTACGCCGTGCCGGGCGCCTCGCGCAGTCCATAGCCTGAGGTCTGCGAGGCGAAATGCCGCCAGGTGATCGCGGCGTTCTTGCCGCCATCGAGTGTCGCCAAATCCGGCAGCACGTCAGCCACGCGCGCGTCGACGCTCGCGAGCTTGCCTTCCTCGACGGCGATCGCCAACAGCGTGCTGACGAGCGGCTTGACGGCCGACGCCACGTCGCGGCTTTTGGCTTCATCCCCCCAGCTAAAGACGAGGTAGCCATGCCGCACGACGCAGCCGCGCCCTTCGACAAGTGCAGCGAGCTCGTCGAGCTTCGTCGCGTCGAGCCGCACTTCGGCGGGCGTGCGCCGCTCCCAGGTTTTGCCGGGAAAGACGATCGCCGGCTGGTTGGGCTGGGCGGCGGGCTCCGCGCCGCGCGCCAGCGCGGCAACTGCCCCAATCGCCAGCGCGATCATGACGCATGATGTGAGAAGACTGCGACCAACTTCCCGTTGCATCGCTGCATTGTACGTAGATCACAAGCGAAGAGCACCAGGAGCACGCCGATCAGCGACGTTGCAACCGTGATCGCGCGGCCGACCAATTGGCCTAGGCCGCCAGGCGCTCGCCCGCGGTCGCCATCGCCTGGTAAGCGGCGATGACCTGCGCCGGCGGGCCCTGCAAGCGGATATGCCCGTGATCCATCCAGATCACGCGCTCGCAAAGCGCGGCCACCGATCCCAGGTCGTGGCTCACCAATACCACTACCCGCGCGCGGGCCAATAGTTCTTCGATCCGCTTGCGCGCCTTGTGCTGGAAGGCGAGATCGCCGGCGCTCAAGACCTCGTCGACGATCAGGATTTCGGTTTCGATGGCCGTGGCGATCGAGAAAGCCAGCCGCACGCACATACCCGCCGAGTAATAGCGCACGGGCATATTGAGAAAGTCGCCCAGCTCGCTGAACTCGGCGATGGCCTCCATCTTCGATTTCAGCGTGCGCGGTGTCTCGCCTTGAAAGTAACTGCGGAAGGCGATGTTCTCCCAGCCGCTGGCCTCGGGCTCGAAACCAAGCGTGATGTCGAACAATGAGGCAATCTTCCCCTCGACCGCGCGCTGCCCGTGCGTCGGCTCGTAGATGCCGGCCAGCACCTTCAAGAGCGTGCTCTTGCCGGCACCGTTGTGTCCGATGATGCCAACGCGGTCCCCCTCGCCAAAGTCGAGCGAGATGTCGTCGAGGGCGCGCACCACCGTCGACGTCGAACTGCGTGTGCGGAACATCCCCTTGAGGATGTACTCCTTGAGGCTGATGCGGCCGTGCGTGCGCACGTGGAAGTCGAGCCCCACGTGTTCGAGCCGAAGATGCGCCATCGCGGCGATGCCTTTCGGTTGCTGTCGTTACAAGTAGAAGACCAGGCGGCGCTGCATGCGCGCCAGCGTCCAGGCGCACACCAACAGCCCAACGGTCACCAGCGCCAGCACCATCGCCACCGAGGCGGCGCTCGGCGCCGCGCCTTCGAGAATGGGCTTGCGCAACATTTCGACGAGCCCGGCCAGCGGATTGCACGCGGCCACCCAACCGATGCGGCGCTTCGCCAGCATGTCGGCCGGGTACATGATCGGCGTCAGGTAAAACAACACCTGCAGCAGGATTTCGATAACGTGCTGCGTGTCCTGGAAGAGCACGTTGAGCACGCCGCACAACAGCGCCAGGCACCAGCCGAACAAGAAGATCAACACCAACGCCGGCACGAGATAAACCAGCGCCGGCAGGTGGTGCACGCCCCCCAGCACAAAGCTCAACAGGATCGCCACCACCAGCGCGATCAGAAAATGAAATCCGCAGGCGAGCGTCGTCCGCAGCGGATAAATCGCGATCGGCGCCGACTGCTGACGGATGTACGGCTCGCCGACGATAAAGCACTGGCAACCCTGGTGGGCCACGCCCGACACGTAGTTCCAGAACGCCAGGCCGACAAGCAGAAACGGCGCATACGTGCGGATGTCGAGGCCGAACAGGGTGGCGAAGACCGAGCAAAACACAATCGTCATGAAGATCGGGTGCATCAGCGACCAGCCGATGCCCAGGATCGAACGGCGATACTTCGAGCGCAGGTCGACGCGGACCAGCGACATCCAAAAATAGCGCAAGCGCCAAATTTCGGCGAGGTAGTCAGAGGCGATTTGTCGCTGCATGGCGTTCAAACGGTCGATCCTTCTTGTGAGTTGCTACATCCCATGTCTTCAAGCTGCCAGTCGCATGCGGCGATCCGCGGCGCGCTGGCCTGGCGATCAGGCCGCGCGTTGGATGGCGGGAGCTTCGATCTCCACGCGGTCGGTGTTGGCGAAGCCACTGCTCTCGGCGTGAATAATCCGCGTGCCGGCGGCGTTGATCGAAATTGGAATTTCCTCGAAGTCGGCCAGCGCCAAGCGGAGCGCCGCTTGGCGCTCGGGCGGGGCGAAGAAGAGGAGGAAACCGCCTCCTCCGGCCCCCAGCAGCTTGCCTCCCCAGGCGCCGTTGGCCAGCCCGGTTTCGTACATCTCGTTGATCTGGCGGTTCGAAACGCCGGCGTCCAACTGGTGCTTGAGCGTCCAAGCGTCGTGCAGCATCTGTCCAAAGCCAGCCAGCGATCCGCCCCCCGTCAGCAGCGAATATCCTTCGTCGACGAGCTTGCGCATTTGCGCAAGGTGCGCCACGTTGCGGTCGATCTTCTTGATCTGCTTTGCCGCCACTTCGCTGGCCCGGCGGCGAATGCCCGTGTAGATCAACAGCAAATGGGCGTTGAACTCGGCTAGCCGCTGCGGGCTCAAGTTCAAGCGATGAACGCGAATGTCGTCGACCTCGTGGAACTCGACGAGGTTGAAGCCTCCCATGGCGGCCAGCGTCTGGTCCTGGCAGCCAACCGCTTCATTCAGCACGTTGCGCTCCAGGTCGATCGCGCGATAAGCCAAGTCGAGCGGATGCACCAGCTCGCCGCGCACGGCGCCAAGCGTATTGAGCACCCCGACGACGAAGCTCGACGACGTCCCCAGCCCCGTCGACGACGGCAGCTCGGCCATGTAGTCGACTTCGATCCCGCCGGTGATGCCCGCTGTGCGCAGGCATTCGCGAAACGGCGCGTGTTGGATCGAATCCAGGTCGGGCACGCACTCCACCTGGCGATACGCCAGCCGAATCGTGTAGTCGAACAGCTTCGAGTAGAGCCGCGTCGCCGACACGTAGCAGAACTTGTCGATGGCCGTCCCCAGCACGGCGCCCGAGTGCCGCCTGAAGTACTCGGGGTAGTCGGTCCCACCGCCGAAGAAGCTGATGCGAAAGGGGGTCTTGCTAATGATCACGAATCACCTCGACGGCAAAATGCCGCTTGACGAATCGCGCCGCCACGCGAACGGTGTCGGGCGTGCCGATATCGAGAAACTCCGCCCGCGTCCGCTCCACCTCGATGTGAATGCCGGCCGCCAATAGCGCGGGAAAGACATCCTGCTCGAGGCTCAAGGGCGAACTCTTGGGAAAGCGGGCGATCACGTGCCGTTTGAGCACGTACACGCCAGCGTTGATCAAACCGGCGCCGGGTTGTTTTTCGTGAAAGCCGAGCAGGCGATCCTGCGCGTCGACATCGAGCTGGCCGAAGCGGCTGGCGTCGTCGACTTCGACCGCCAGCACGACGCCGGCCACGGCCGGATCCTGCAATCGCGACCAGATGCCGTGCCAATCGGCCAGCACGAGCGAATCGGCGTTGGCGATCGCCAGATAGTCGTGATCGCAACTAGCGGCTGCCAGGCGCGCCGCGCCGCCGGTCCCCAGCGGCTTTTGCTCGCGAACCGTGCGCACGTGCAGCCCATCAACGGGGCGCTCGTCGAGCAAGCGCTCGGCGACGTCGGCCAGGTGCCCCAGCGAAACGACGAAATCCTCGATTCCCTGCGCGGCGAACTGGCGCAGCACCCAGTGGATAAAGGGGCGGCCCGCCACTTCGATGAACGGCTTGGGCACGTCGGGGTACAGCGACCGCAGCCGCGTGCCAGCCCCGCCGGCCAGCAGAATTCCGCAAACGCGTGGGGACATCCTTTTCCTCGTCGCGGCCGTCTTCCGTGACAGCCGGTCTAGTCAGGAGCTCGAGGCCAGGGGTTGAGAATTCGAAAACAACGCCTCGTGCGCGAGCAACTGCCCGTTCGTGCCGTTGGTGCCGCTGGTCTCCTCGAGCCGCAGGCCGTCGGTTTGTTCCCGGTAGTTGGCGGCAAACCAGGCGATGGTGCGGCGCAAGCCTGCTTCGAGCGGCGTCGGGCACGATAGGCCCAGGGCCTGCAATCGCGCGACGTCGAACACCTTGACCGACTGTCCATCGGGCTTCGTGGCATCCCACACGATGCGCCCCGTATAGCCCACCAGGTGCTTGATCAGGGCAGCCAGCTCGACGATCGCGGTGCTTGTGCCGGACGAAATGTTGACCGGTTCGGCCGCATCGTAGTTCTCGAGAAAGTACGGGATCGTGGCGGCGACGTCGCCGGCATAGACAAAATCGCGAACCGGCTGGCCGGTTCCCCAGAGCGCGACTTCGGCGTCATCGCGGCGCCGCGCCTCGTGGAAGCGGCGAATCAAGGCCGGCACGACGTGCGAGTCCCCCTGCGAGAAATTGTCGTACTCACCGTACATGTTGCCCGGCAACACGACGACCGACGCCAATCCATATTGCTGCCGATAGGCCTGGGCCGCGACGAGCCCTTGTTTCTTAGCGAGCGAGTACGCGGCGCTCTCCGCCTGTGGGAAGCCGTTCCACATCTGCCCTTCGTCGATCGGCGAAATGGCGCTGGCCGGATAGGCGCACCCGGGGAGCGGGTAAATCAGCTTCCGCACGCCAGCCAACGCTGCTTCCTGAAACACGTGCACGGTCAACAACGCGTTGCGATGAAAGAAGTCGGCCGGGTAGCGACGATTGGCGCCGATCCCGCCGGCATAGGCCGCCAGGTGAACCACCCATTGCGGCTGCACGACGGCGAACATCTTCCGTGTCTGCGCGGCATCCAACAGGTTGTAGTCGGCGCTGGAAACCCCCACGACTTGCGCATCGCCCCAGCGCGATCGCAAGATCGGCAGCAAATGCCGTCCGAGAAATCCGGTCGCGCCGGTGACGAGGATGCGCGGGGTGTTCATTGCGTCGATGTCGTTCTCGGGTTGTGACATGCGTCAAGCCGTCAGGGCGATCGGTTTTGTGTTCGTGTGTTAGCTGGCGACAAGCTGCGGCGCCGCTAGGTCGTCGGGCGCCAACCAGGCGGTGCGTTCACGGCCGAACCAGGCCACGGTCTCTCGCAGGCCGACTTCCAGCGGCGTGTGCCGAAACTCGGGCAGCAACTTCTTGAGGCGGCCGATGTCGAGGCACTTCGATCGCGCGCCGACGTAGCGCGAAGTGTCGAACTGGATCGCGTCGAAGTCGTACCCCACTTCCTCGCAAATCAGGCGGGCGAAGTGGCGGATCGTGAATTCCTCCCCAGCGCCGATATTCACGATTTCGTTCTCGGTGCGGGCTGCCAGCTCGATCGCGGCCTGCACAAAGTCGTCGACCAGCACGAGCTCACGCGATTGGTGGCCGTCGCCCCACAGCACGACCGGCTCGCCGAGCATGCGACCGCGAATGATCTTGCGCACCAGATCGAAAATGAAGTGCAACTGCCGCCCGTCGGTGTGATAGCCGAGGCCGTAGAGCGTCGACGGGACGAGAAGCAGGTATTTCAGCCCGAACTGCTGCGCGAGCGCCCGCAGGCCGACGTACAGCATCCGCTTGGTCATGCCGTACGTGAACAGGCTGTCGATCGGCAGCCCGGCGAGAAAGTTCTCTTCGACGAGCGGCAACTTGGGATCGTACGCGCAACTGGTGCCAATGGCGATCAGCCTGGCCTGCGGCTGCCGACGCGACCACCAGTCGAGCACGCTGGTGTTGATTTGCTGATTGAAAATCCACTGTTCGCCGGGGTGGCGCAGGCAAAAATCGCCCGCCTGCGTCCAGGCCGCGAGGTGATAGATCTGATCGAACCGCTCGCCGCTATAGCGATCGAGCGCGGTTGCGCGCGTGAGATCGGCGTCGCGGCTCCCCAGCGCGGTGACCGTGTGGCCATCGGCCGCGAGCCGCTTGACCAGCGCGGTCCCCAGGAACCCGGTGCCGCCGGTAACCAGGATTCTCATGCGTACACATCCTGCGGAACCACGGGAAAGAAAAACTGCACGCCGCGATCAATCAAATGCCGGTTGTTGGCCAGAATCTCCTGCCGAAAATTCCAGGCCAGCACGTAGTAGATGTCGGGCACGACTTCCAACTCGTGCTCGAGCACGATCGGGATGTGTTTGCCCGGCGAATACAGCCCCTTGCGGAGCGGGTTCTTTTCGACCAGGCAATCGAGGTAGCGCGTGCCGATGCCAAAGTAGTTCAACAGCGTGTTGCCTTTGACCGGGGCACCAAAGCCGAAGATGCGGCGACCCAGCCGTTTTGCCTCGTCGAGGTAGGCCAGATTCTCCTCCCTCATGCGCTCGATGCGCAAGGCGAACTCGCGATACGTCTCCAGGTCGTTGGCGCGCGATTCCGCTTCGGCGGCCCGCAAGGCTTGCAGCCGGGCCGACGGCGGCCTCCGCCCCTGGTGGCCAACGTAGGCGATTACCGAGCCGCCATGAATCGGCGCGACCCGGGCATCGAACAGCTCCAGGCCATGCCGGTTGAGCAGCACTTCGATCGTCGCCAGGTTGTAGTACAGCAAGTGTTCGTGATAGATCTGGTCGAACGCCAGGTTGTCGACAATCCGCTTCATGTATAAGAACTGCACGACGAACACGCCGTCGGGGGCGAGCGACTGGCGAATCCCATCGGCGACGGAGTGCAATTCTTCGAGGTGAAAGAACACCCCCGCCGCGTTGACGACGTCGAACTTGCGATTCAGGCGGCGGGCCACTTCGAGATTGAAGAACTCGTTGAGCGTGTTAATGCCGGCTTCATTGGCGATGCGGGCCGTGGTCTTCGACGATTCGACCCCCAGCACGTCGTAACCCAGCGCGCGATAGTGTTTGAGCTGCGTGCCGTCGTTCGAGCCGATATCGAGCACCGACTTGCGGCCCCCAGCGGCGCCGGCAAACCGCCGATCGACGTCGCTGGCCACTTCGTGAAAGTGGTTGCTCAACGAGCGCGTCACGCCCGACAGGTAGGTGTGGTCGCCGAACATGATCTCCTTGCGGACCGTGTAATCGAGCTGCGCGGTCTGGCAATCGGCGCACCACACCACGCGCAGCGGATAGACCGGCTCGCTTCCGATCTGCTCGGGGCGTAGAAAATGATTGCACCAGGGCTGCCTACCCAGATCGACGGCGGGCTGCAGGTCGGCCGAATCACAAACTCGGCATAGCATGGATGGCACCTTTCTGATTCGCGCGTCGAATGCACGTGCTCCGCGGGCAACCGGCCGCCAATTGCCGCGCGGCCTCTGGCGGCGGTTTCCTTCAGCCCCCGACTTCGGCGAGACATCTCGCGCCGTGCCCGTTGGCGCCAAGCGCCGCGTATCCGTTAGTGCTGGTCGCTGCCGCCAGCGGCCGATGCGCGGAGCCGGCCCGCGCCAAATCGATGTGCGGCGCCGGCACCCGACCGGCGTGCCTTAGCGCGAGATGGAAGCCGAGCCCCTGCTCTTCGGTCCAATCGCCAAAGCATTGCCCCGAGCCGCGCAGCCAGTCGTATTTGCCGATGCAGTCCTGCTCGGCGACGGCCAGCCCGGCCTTGGCGAATTGCTCGATCCACCACTCGCGCGGCTTGACCGTGACGTGGTACACCCAGCCGTGCTGCTCATCGACGTCGAGAAACGTGGCGATCGAACAGAGCAGCCAACCGTCGGGGGCCAGGTGGCTACGGATGTTCTCCAGCAAGGTCGGCAAACCCTCGGCCGGGATGTGCTCCATCAACTCCCAGGCGGTGATCGCGTCGAACTGCAGGCGCGCGCCGGTCACTGGGTCGCGCAGCGCGAACGGCTTGGTGACGTCGCAGGTGTGCAAGTGATAGGGAATCGTTCCCCACTCGTCCTTCTTCGTGAGCCAGGGGTAGTCGCTCCCTTCGAGCCCCACAGCCAGGTGGCCATCGTCGATCAGCGAGCGGACGAGTCCCCCGCCAGCACAGCCCAGATCGAGCACTTTCAGCGGGCGCCGCTGGCCTAACAATGCGTACAAGCGCCGATTGAACCGCGGCGAAATCGAGTTGTCGTTCTTCGCGCCGCGCGGGTGAATCGTATCGTTCGTTTCCAGAGCCATCGGATGATCGGTGAATAGTTGCGGAACTGCCAAGGCGCCGGTGCGGATCATTTCGATATAGCGCTGCTTGTGCAGATTGCGCAGCAGGCCGACGTACTCGCGCAGCTTGTGCTTGTGGTGCTCGCTGAAAATCTCGGAGAGCGTGTCGATCTGGCCGAACATGATCTCGGTGCGGTTGGCCAGGCGTGCCAGCCGCTGATGAATGTCCTCCAGGCGCTTCATCCCGCAGCGCGTTTGCGACGAAAGCTCCTGCGCTTGCCGCATCTTGCGACGAATCGCCGAAATGCCCGTATAGCGGGCAATCCAGCGCATCCAGGCGGGTCGTGGCTTGGTGGCTTCCATGTCAAACTCCGGCTACGGCGTGAGAGCGCGCGGCTAAGTGGCCAGCCGCCGGTGCGCGCTCAACAGCGGCGCGCGGCGGTGAGGGACGTTCGTCGACAGCGGTCGTGGCGAGCCTTGTGATCAGCGCGGCGAGCTGATCGCCAGCAGCCCCCCAACTGAATTCGGCAATATGCTCGGCCGCGGCGATTTGCTGCTCAGCTCGCTCGGCAGCCGGCAGCAAGAGCGCCTCGTCGAGCGCCCGCGCGATATCGCGGGGATCGAATGGATCGCAGTAGTGGGCGAAGCGATCACAAATCCACGGCATCGGCCCGATCTCGGATGTGACGACCTGCGCGCCGGCCTGCAGCGCCTCGAGCGGCGGCATGCCGAACCCTTCCCACAGCGAGGGATACAGCAGCACCTCGCTGGCGCGCAGCAGGCTCTGCACGTCCTGGTCGCACAGGTAACCCGTGAACGAGACCGGGATGTACTGCCGGAGCCGGGCGGCGAGATACTCTTGCCGCTGGCGCATGCTGTGATTGCGCACTTCGCCGACCAGCACCAACTGGAACGCCGGATTGCGCTCGCTGGCGCGCAGGCGGCAGGCCCGCAGTACATTCAGAATATTCTTCGATGGCTCTTCCAAGCCCAGGCAGACCACGATCGGCAGATCCGGTGCGAGCTTGAGCCGCCGCCGCAGATCGTCCCAACTATCGGCCGCTGCTACCAGCGGCGGCGATACACCGCAGGGGATGATCGCGATCCGCTTCCGCGGCACGCCGAAAAAGTGGTGCGCGTCGTCGGCCGCCGACGGTGATATCGCCACGACCTCATCGGCCATCCGCAAGTGATTCATGACCGCCCGCAGGAAGCCGTCGACATTCACGAACCCCAGCGGGTCGCAATGTCCGACGCGCAGCGGAATGGCGTCGAGAAACCACGACACGACCTTGAGGTTCGGCGGGATCGCGCAGCTCTCCAGCGGATTGACGGGCGCGTGAAACCACCAGAAGTTCAACAGCACGTCAATCTCGGCCAGCGACGCCACGCGATCGTAAGGGATCGGGCCGGGTGCCGTCGTGCGCAGCGCCAAGGCGACGTCGTGCCGCAGCTTCCAGAGATTCTTCAACATTTGCCGCAGCACCGCCGGCAGCAAACTGGCACCGGCGCGCAGCGCCAGCCAGGCGGCCGTGCGCGACTTGCGCAGGAATGTCGCCAGCGTGACCTGCCACGAGGCAAGTTCCTCGCGTGGTTCGCGGCGCGCCGCCGCCAAGGGATTCGCGGCCAGCCACGCCGACAGAGTCGAAACGGGAAACAGCGGGTAAGTCTGTCCGGCGATGCGCTCGTGCAGCACCAGGCACTCGAACTCGTCGCGCCGCGCCAGCTCATCGGCCAAAGCGCGAAACAGCCGCAGCGCGCCGCGCGGATTGTGCTGCATCAGCGTGCTGGCGAACACCGCTACGGTCGGTTTCTTGGGCATGTCGGTTTCGCTTTGAGTTTTCGGGGATGAACGGCGGTCGGCGGCTCGTGGTCTTATGCGGCCAGCGCCGTCAGCAGACTATCGAGGAACTGTTTCGGATTGTGAGTTCGCAGCCACTGGTCGCGGGCGTCGCAGCTCGCCGCCTGCAACTCATCGATGCGCCACATCGCGTCGCGCACCGCCTCGACGAGGCTGATGCGGTCCCCCGGCAGAAACAACGTGCCGACGCCGTGTCGCTTCACCTGATCGGCCATCCAGGTGCCGCGCGGCACGACGACTGGCTTGCCGGCGGAAATCGCCTCGGAGAGCACGCCCGAAGTTTGCGCGTAGTAGTAAAGTTGCTGATACGGAATCACCACGAGCGCGCTGCGCTCCAGGAGCTCGGCATACTGTGTCTCGGTGAGCTCGCGGTCGTGCAGGCGCACCGGCAGACTGCGCAGGCGGGTCAGGGCGAGCTGAGATTCGGCATCGTGGGCGAACATCACATTGGCTTGAAACTCCGCCTGCCACGCGCCCGACTCGAATTCGTCGCGCAGCTCCTCGATCACGAACGGCAGGTACTGAAAGCCTTTCGTCGACCGGGCGTTGCCCAAATAGGTCATCGTGCGTATGCGAGTCGCCGCGGCGCAGGGCTGATCGTCGGCCAGCCGCGCGTGTGGGATCGGTAGCACGTGCAGCGGCAGCTCGGTCAAATCCCCGTATTCCTGCTGCAACTGTGCGCTGTCGGTCAGCAGTGTGACCCAGGGGCGCACCGGGCTCGATTCCAGGTGTTCCAGGCCGCGGCGGTACTCTTGGGCCGACACCGCGTTGGGATAGCACGGATTCGGCGAGGGAGCATAACGCAACAGCAGGCACAGCCGCGGACGCGACGCCGCCGGCAGTGCGGCCAGCCAATCGACGAGCGGCTTCACGTAGTGCTCGGTGAGCGTGTGGACGAAGACGATGCTCGAGGCATCGAGCTCAAGCTGCTTCGTGGCGCGGTTGAGGTCTTGCAGGAACGCCCGGCGACGCAGCCGATGCTCGACGAACCGCAGCACCGCTAGTGCATTGGTCAGCCCTGGCCGAAAAAACGGCTCTTCCAGCTCGCGCCGGAAGCAGGGAACGGCCCGAAACTGACAGGGCAATTCGCGGCTGACGTTGGCTCCGGCAAGCGTGACCACCCGATACCCGCGATCGCGCGCGGCCCCCGCCACCGCGTTGTCGTAGTGCAGAAAGTGGCCGTTGAACGTCCGCAGCGACGGGTCGACGATCACAAACGAGCTCATCCATGCGCTCCCGAATTCTGGCTGGACACGGCGACCCGCGTTGGGGCGCCGCGCCCGTCATGCCGCCCGCGATACCTGCACCCGCGCCGGCCCGGCCAGGCGGTCGAGGTCGGCGTCGACCATCTCGGCCACGAGTTGCTCGAAGGTCATTCTGGGCCGCCAACCGAGCTGCCGCCGCGCCTTGCTGGCGTCGGCTTGCAGGATGTCGACTTCGGCCGGGCGGAAGAACTTGGGATCGACCTTCACGAACTCCTGCCAGTCGAGCCCCACGCGCTCAAACGCCGTGCGCACGAAATCCTCGACCGTGTGCGCCTCGCCTGTGCCGATCACGAAGTCGTCGGGCTGCTCCTGTTGCAGCATGCGCCACATGGCTTCGACATAGTCGCCGGCGAAGCCCCAGTCGCGCCGCGCCTGCAAGTTGCCCAGCCGTAGTTCGCTGGCCAGCCCATGCTTGATGCGCGCCACGCCATCGCTGATCTTGCGCGTGACAAACTCCAACCCGCGCCGCGGCGATTCGTGGTTGAACAAAATGCCCGAGCAGGCAAACAGCCCGTAGCTCTCGCGGTAGTTGACCGTGAGGTAATGCGAATACAGCTTGGCGACCGCGTACGGGCTGCGTGGATAAAACGGCGTCGTTTCGCGCTGCGGCGTCTCGACGACGCGGCCGAACATTTCGCTCGAGCTGGCCTGATAGAAGCGAATCGTCGGGTCCACCAGGCGGACCGCTTCCAGCAAATTGGCGGTGCCCAGCCCCGTGACCTGCGCCGTCAACAGCGGCTGCTGCCAGCTCGCGGCCACGAAGCTCTGCGCCGCCAGGTTATACACCTCGCGCGGCTCGACCCGTTTGAGAATCGCCATCAGCGAGGCCAGGTCGGTCAAGTCTCCGCCGTGCAGCGTGATTTCGTCCAACAGATGCTGCAGGCGGCTAAGCGTTTCGTCGCTCGAACGCCGCACAATGCCGTGCACGGCATAGCCCTTCTTCACGAGCAGCTCGGCCAGGTAGGAGCCGTCTTGCCCGGTAATGCCCGTAATCAGCGCGACGCGCGACATGCCACACTCCCAGAATGACGTCAGGCCACGTTGCTGAACTGCGAACGCCGGAGAATCTCGTAGCCGCGCAGCAGTTCTTGAATACCGCTGTCGAGCGAGTACTTCGGGCGGAAGCCCGTCCGCTCGATCTTCTCGTTGGAGACGATGTAGTCTCGTTTGTCAGGGTCTTCGCCCACCTTGGCTTCGAGATACACGAACTTCGGCACGTGCTTCCCAATCGCCGCGCACAGTTCGAGCTTGGAGAGATTGGCGTCGCTCAGCCCGACGTTGTAGGGCTCGCCCTGGAGCGCGTCGAAGTTCTGCAAACCGTGCAAGAACGCCCGAGCCACGTCGCGCACATGAATGTAATTGCGCTTGGCGTGCCCCTCGAAGACCACCACCGTGCGGTCGGTCACGGCGCGGTAAACGAAGTCGTTCACCAGCAGGTCGAGCCGCATCCGAGGCGACATGCCAAACACGGTCGCCAGCCGGAAGGTCAGGCTTGCGCCGGCGTCGAGCACCGCCCGCTCGGCTTCGACCTTCGTCGTGCCGTAGAGCGAGATCGGCCGCAGTGGCGTCTCCTCGGTGCAGAACTTGCCAGGCTCGCCGATGCCATAGCCGCTGTTGGTCGTTGGAAAGATCACCCGCTGCTGCGGGCTGCGCAACTCGAGCACCAGCCGCACGGCGTCGAGATTGATCGTGCGCGCCGCGATTTCGTCGTTCTGACAGGCAGGCGCGCCCACCACCGCGGCCAGCGGAATGATCCAGTCGGCGTCTTTCAGGCCGCGCTCGACCGTGGCGCGGTCGCGTGCGTCGCCGCGCAGCACGCGGAAGCTGCTTCGCGCGCAACATTCCAGAAGCGAAGTCTGTGCGTATGCGAAGTTATCGAGCACGGTCACGGCATAGCCGTGATCCAACAATGCGGGAACCAACACGGAGCCTAAATAGCCGGCTCCCCCCGTCACCAGAACGCGCTGGGCCATCCTTGCACCGTCTCCTGCCGGTAGGGTGGATCACAAGGCCCATCTTGAGCCTTGCAGCCGGGTGCACGAACGTGCGCAGATCGCCAACTGGCGAACGCGTGCGGACAGTGCGCCCGACGCGATTTCCCCCCGCGTGGTGCGAAGACGGCGGTAACCAACCTGCGGCAGCCGCGAAACTCCGCGATCCACTCCCTGGCCTACGAACCGACGGCGGGAAAACGCGCGCTCGCGGCCGCCACCGGTCGTGATCCGCGCGACGCGAGCGTTGGGTCCTGGCGATCACATGGATGGCTCCATGCCGATCGCGCTGGCACTCGCGAAGTGCCACCTGGCCGATACTCCGACCCGGTTTCTGCCTTGAGCGGGGCAAATCGTAGTCAATCGGCAATCGACCAACAACCCCGCTTTCGCCAACGAGAATTCGCCGGGTGCATCCTGCACTTTGCGCGTGAGGCATGGTGGGTCATGATTGGCCGGGGGGATTTTCACGCCCAGAGAC
>JAIESQ010000119.1 GCA_019745975.1 Pirellulales bacterium | reverse complement strand
CGACATGCCCCTGGTGTCGCCGATTCTGCCGACTGCGCGAAGGCCAGTTTTTCACCCCAGGGTGTGAACGGTTACACGACGGTGCATCCGTCGCGGTCTGGATTGTCGAATAGGCGCTCGCGATTCGTGCTGTTGGCTCGTGGCTTAGAAAACGGACTAATGGGATAGAGGAGCAGAAGTCCCTCGGCCGGATTGCGCCTGCGCCGCAAGGCCGAGGGGAAGTCACCTGTTTGATTCGCCTCCTCTCTCGCATCCCGCAATTCTTGTTCGGTCAGCCCAATTTCCTCGTCACCACTGCCGATAGGTTTTCCGCGGGCCGTGGGTTCTACTAACGAGCCGATAGAATGCGGCACTCCGCGGAGGCGAGTGCGCGAAATCCGGGCGACAGGTTGTCCCCGGATGGGAAGCGCTGGTTCGATTCCAAGTTCACCACCGGGACTCGCCAGGGCCCGGAGCGAGACGCACCACTCAAGCAACTCGTCATGCTCGGTTTGCCGCTTCAGGTATTCTCTGATCGCCGAAGCGTCGTTCGTGCCCCGTGCATCGAACTGGTACTCTGCCAGGAAGGCATCGATGACTCGCCAGGGCACGTGTCGCCAAGAGGGAATTTGATCGTTTACCGCCGTGTAGTTCGGCTCTCCAAGCTGACCGACCAAGTGTTGCGTTGTCTTCAGGTTATGTGCGAGCCACACGCGATCGTCGAGGCGGAAAAACGTCGTCTGCAACAGACGACCTGAATAATTCTGGGTAATCTCGGATGCGCTTCCCATCTTGTTGCTTGCGGTGATCGTCATGACGGGATGGGCGCGAATCTTTGGTCCAAAATCCAGCGGCGTCATTCGCTCCCGCTCATAGCGCGCAATTTCGCGTCGAAGCTCCTCCTCGGCCAGCGACAGGTCGTGGAACCATCCTGAGAGTTCCTCCGTGGTCCAAATGCGCGTGAGGTCAACATAGCGATCGCGAAAGCCAAACCAGCGTCCCATTTGCATCAACGTGTCAAACTGCTCGGTCTTCCGGACGTAATAGCTGACCAGCAGGCCCTCAAGTGTTAAGCCGCGAGACAGCGTGTTTCCGCCGACGATAACGGATTTCAGTGACGGCTCCGCGTCAAAGTCCAGGCGATCGTCTGAATCCGAGTTGAGCAGAATGACGGGGATGGGGTCGCGAAGAAACTCATCGACGAAGGGCTGAACCTCGTCGAATGGTACATCGTCATCGACGCGTACCGATGCGGAAACCGGTCGAAACCTGCGATCCCAGCGGTCGATGAGACGCGGGCTGAAAGAGTCCCGCTCGTAGCGCCATAGCTGACGAAGCGTTGCCAGGTGTTGTCGGACTGCCTCCGCGAGTTCGTTTTGAACGGGTTTCCGATGATGCGTATGAATGAGCATCGTCGCGGGGGCTTGCACGCCAAGCCGCCGGCCCTGCGCTGCGACCGCGAGGATGAAGTCGATCATCGCCTGATCGAGCGACGGCGGGATGCGGGGCACAAAGCCCGCCAGGTCTCGTCGCCGTGGAGTCAGTTGATCTGCTTCGTGATCGGGTACCAGCTCGATTACGTCCAGGCCTTCGACACCCTCAGCCTCCCCTGGCATGGCGTCACGCCCAAAGAGCACCTCGGCACCGGTGTACCCGTGCGGGCGGGGCAACGAGATGATGAAATCGCGCGGATAGAGGTCAAGATACACCTCACGATCAACACCCAAATGATTGATCAGAATGTTGGCAAAAGGTGTGGCGGTATACGCGACGTAGGACACGCGGCCGAACGATGCGATGAGCGAACGGATGTGCCCATTGATCTTTGAGGGGTCTAGCTCGTCCTCGGCGTTGGCGGCATCAATGTCGCCGGGCTGGAGGTCGGTCAGTTCGTCGATTGGGGGCCGGTTTCCTCCGGTATTAACCGACGCTTGGTCGGCTTCGTCATCGATAATCAGGACTGGGAGCGTGGGCGGTGCATGATTCCCCATCCAATTGGCAAGGCGTGACAGAACAGTTGAATTCTTTTTGACAACGAGCAGCACGTGTTCGTTGCCTTGAAGGACATTTGCGTCGACCGTGCCCGGCCGGAAGTCCCCATTTGGGTCGTCCTGGGTGAGTGTGATCCAGCGCCGGCCCGGTTCTGGCGGAGCCACTCCCGCCGGGTCAATGCCGAGTGCGCGATTCAAGCGTCGTTGGGTCTGTTGCCGCAACGAATTATGCAGGCCGGAAAGTACGATGACGAGCTTGTAGCCAAGGTCAGCGGCTTTGGCGACGAGCGCACAGAAATTGGCTGTCTTGCCGCTTTGGATATGTCCGACAACAAGGCCCTGAACGCGAAACTCATTGGGTCCGGTCGGCCGGGGATCTTCAAGATGTGCGAGGATCTTGTCGGTTGCGTCGTCGATGGTTCCCACGGCCGCCTGCGACCAACCACGATGATCGATCAGCCATTGGCGTTGCCGCCGCCAGTAGTAGCCAGCGGAAGCATCCCAGGAAGCTGCCCACGGCCGGGGGCCGCCGCTGCCCGATAGAACGGTGGCGATCCGGATGGTCTGAGTGGTTTCCTCCTCCCATCGTCGGCGCACGTCCTCGCGCAACGCCTGCGGCACTTCGCCGAGCACTTCATTCAACGGTACGTTCAGCGCGTCGATCTTGGTGCGAACAATGCGCAGCCAGGGTTCCACCTGGTCAGGTGTCGATGGCATCCGCCGCCTCCGGGTTGTCGATCTTCAGCCTTTTCTTGATGCGTCGCCATGCTCGGATTTCGCCAATTGCGGTGGCGGCGGCATCCAGTGCGCTTCCCAATTTCATCGTGGTAGTCGTGGCCGATCCGGACCGATCTTCGCCGGCAGCATTCGATCGCGTGGAAGCGCTCGCGGAATGTTGATGCCGTCCATTGCCAGAAGCCCCGGAGGATGCGGTCGATGTGGACGCATGGCTGGCATGTGAATCGGTGCGTGCCGCCTGCGAGTAAACTTCCCGTGCCCGCTTGGTCAATCGCTCGACGTGCTCTTTGAGTTGCGTCCGCAGCTCTAATGGGAGCGTGACTCGCCCCTTCGCCACATTCAGTTGGAAGGCGGAATCCAAATCAGGGAAAAAATCGATGGCCGCTCGCGCAAGCTTGGTGTGCTCGTCAGGAGTTCGCATGTACGACCAACCGCCGCTTTGAATCATTCGGTCGGCACGGTAAATGTAAAACCCCTGCTGTGCATTCCACTTCGCCGGCCCTGCGTCGCGGTCGAAGTTCCTTCGCGAGGAATATTGACTCTGCGCCGGAAGGATGCACGCTTTGTATCCGACCAGGCCTCGGCCACTGTCCGTCTGAATTTCGATTTGATCGGAATCGAATTTGAGAGTCGCCTTCTCCGACCGGGCGAATGGGTCCCAGGGTTCGATCTTTGTGCCGTTAATGTGGATCGACAATTTCTTCTTGCGGCGTGCCTCGCCGCTGAGAAAGCGATGAAACACCATTGCAAGATGCTGCTCAAGCTGCTCAGTGGTCTTGAGAAACCCATTCCGCGCCCGGTCACCCCAAGGGACCTTGTATCCGAGCACCCGGTCGAGTTCCTCCCACAGCACAACAGTTCCCGGGCGCTCTTGCAGCGGCGCGGTAATCTCATCGGATCGCTTTTCTGCCGCGAGGTTTACGATTTCCCAGCGGTTGGTACGGTTGATGTGGGCAAGATCCCATTGGCGAGACTCGATACGCCGTGAATCGCGGTCCGTGCGGCTGGCGACCGTGAGCCGCGAGCATTGCGACAGGGACGCAGTTTTCAGGCCGAGCCCGAATTTTCCGAGGTCGTCGGTCGCGTAATCCCGCTCAGAGCCAAAGCGCATTGCCTCGGTGATTTCGGTCCCTGACATTCCCCGTCCATTGTCGGCGATGCGAACCCATGACTCCGCGCCATCGAAGTGCAGGTCGACCCGGACTTCTGAGGCCTTCGCTGCGATAGAATTGTCGATTATGTCGGCAACGGCGCTTACGAAGTCGTAGCCAAGGTCGCGCAGCGAATGGATCAGCCGTTTGGCGGACGGGATTACCTCGACGACGTTGCGGGATGCTGCCACTACAATTACCCCTTACGAAAGGCTTCCGCCGCGGGTGGCTGGACGACAAGTTGAGATTCTAACCCACGCGTAACCCAGTTCCCAGTTCCGGGGGGCATGTTATGACAGGGTTGCCTGGCCTATGAATTGGACGTGGATCACGAGAAGCGACGAGATTCCCCGAATTTTGCGGCTGGCGACGTGATCGTGGGAAGCGAGCATCGTGCGGACCGCATCAGAGGTGGAAGACCTGGTTCGCGAAGTCGGAACCTGGTAGAACATCGTTGGCGAATCGGAACTGTCGGAGTGGGCGTCGAGACCATCGGAGAAACGGTCTTGTTTCGGGCATTCGATTTATTCTGCGGCGGCGGCGGCAGCTCGTGTGGCGCTCAAATGGCGGGCGTTAGACCTGTTGGTGGTATTGATCTCTGGCCGATCGCAACCCAGACGTACAAGTTGAATTTCCCCAAGGCCAAGGTGTACCGCCGCCGGATCAACGGGCTATCGGCAACGCAGGTGGCGCGAGACGTTGGGCAGGTTGATTTTCTCCTTGCTTCCCCGGAATGCACGAACCACAGTGTCGCGAAAGGGAACGGCCCCAGGTGCGAGGACAGTCGGCGAACTGCCTTTGAGGTGATCCGATTCGCTAAGGCGATGCAGCCGCGGTGGATTGTCATCGAAAACGTCACGTCGATGCGTCGTTGGCATGCTTACGACGAATGGTTGGAGAAACTGAAAAGTCTTGAGTACAACGTTCTTGAGACGGTACTCGACGCGAACGATTTTGGAGTACCGCAAAAGCGGCGCCGACTCTTCATCCTCTGCGATCGCGAGAATGAACCCGAGTGGCCGGCGAAGTGCCGGGGCCGAAAGGCGACGGCTCAGTCAGTCCTGTCATTGACGGATGAGGACGGAGAGAACTGGGGGTTTTCACTGTTGAATGCGCCGAACCGTGCGAAACCGACGAAAGCGAGAGCCAGACGCGCAATCAAAGCGCTCGGAAAGGAGGCCCGCTTCTTGCTGGTGTACTACGGCAGCGATGCGGCGGGAGGATGGCAGCGGTTGGATAAACCACTGCGGACGATTACTACCTTGGACCGATTCGCACTCGTGCAACGAAATGGAGTCGGTCGGATAATGCGTATGCTTCAGCCACCGGAACTCGCCGCCGCGATGGGGTTCCCAGCCAACTATAAGTGGCCAGAGACAACCCGAAGAAATCGGATCAAGTTGCTTGGCAACGCCGTAAGTCCGCCAGTCATGCAGGCAATCATATCAAGCCTGATTGAAAACGCTGATGGCTAAGGTACGAAGTCCCAATTCCGACAACGTCATTGGTTCCGCAAAGACGGGAAAGCGGAAGAAGGCCGGCCATCGATCCTGGTTGGCGAGGGGACAAGCGGCAACCGGCGGTCACGCCGGCGACATCATGAGTCCTGAGCGACGAAGCGCACTCATGGCGCGCATTCGCGGCAAGGACACGTCCCCGGAACGCGAGATTGGAAAAAGGCTGGTCGCATTGGGGTTCAAATTCGAGTGTCACCCGAAGGACATACCTGGACGCCCTGACATTCTGTTCCGTCGCGCCAAGGTCGCGATTTTCATTGATGGGGACTTCTGGCACGGCTGGCGTTTTCCCCTTTGGAAGAAGAAGCTCTCCGAGAAGTGGGCACAAAAGATCGAGTCGAATCGATTGCGCGATCGGAAAAACATGCGCCTTCTTCGCAGACTTGAGTGGAGGGTCGTGCGTATCTGGGAGCACCAAGTTGAGCAGGACGCTTCCAAATGCTTGGAAAGAGTGACGCGCGTACTTGAGAGCACTGGCGTGGCGCCGAGGCGCCCTCGCCTCGCAAATACGCGGGTCAATCGAGAGAAGTGCGTCCAGGATGCGTAGACACCTTGCGGCGGTGTTGGGGATTGCGTCGCTTCTGCTCGCTGACTGCCCTGCAAATGCGAATGCGAGCTATTCTAAGGCGATGGATGTGGTCAATTCTTTCCTGAATGCCGATTTGGCTTCTCCCCTCGACTTGTCGGATCGATTCGCTCGATCTCGTTGCACGATCAATGGTTTGCCCGGTCTGGCCCGAGTCGCAATTGGCATACGTCCTGCCTGGGTTGCCTAAGAGACCGGCCGCCGCTCCAGTTCAAGAGGTCTTGGCTCGGCCTGCGCTTGCGGTGTTGGCAGGCTTCGCCGCGCTCGGTGGGGCGAGCTTGCTGGGCGCAACGATCGCCGCAGGTGGCTCTAGCAGTGCCGACGTGGCTTTCCTGGCGATGTCCTGCCGTTTGATGACGGCAGCCCGGAAATCGTCGAGAAGTTTTATGTCAGCATCAATCTCATCGGGCGTTGGCGAGGTTGATGCGATCGCGCCCGCTTCATCGTGGCCGGTCATTAGGGCCGAGCATTTTGACATTGCCTGGTCGATCGTAACGTAGTCTTGGCCATCGATGCTCACTCTGCTGAGACGTTGCGTCTCGATGCTCGGTCGGTAGCGTTGGACAACATCGTTGAGCAGGACCTCCTCGATGACGCGTTCCCAGGTTTCCCGGAGCTTGCCGTAGCAATCCTTGGCGATGTCGGCGTAGCCTGGATCACTCGTCTTGTGCAGCGGGCGCGCCTTCACGACTTGCTGACGAATCACGCCCACTCGCTCTTTGACGCTCATACCGTGCCAAGGATGGGTCAGCTGTGGGTCGCATTCTCCAGGACCGTGAGCAGCTTTGCGGACAGTCTGCACGAACAGCGGGACCTGTTGCTCGGCGCAGCTTCTTTTGATCGCGAGCAGCATCACAATATCGTGCGTGAAAATGATGACCTGCCTGCCGCTGCCCTCCTTGACCAGGCGCTGCGCCACCTTGTCGCGATAGCGGTGGTCGAGCGAGCTTACGGGGTCGTCGAAAATGATGCCGCACCGGCTTTCGGAGATGTGAAGCTCGGCGAGGAAGGAGGCGATGGCGACGACGCGTTGCTCGCCTTCGCTCAGAATCCCCGAGGGATCGACGCCTCCCTGCGCGAGTGTGCTAATCGTTAATTGGTGCTTCGTTTTTCCATGATCGCCGGATTTCTTTAGCCGCAACGGCACGCACTGGACTCCGAACGATGCGAGTTCCTGCTGGAGTGCGCCTTCAAGCTGGCCGGTGATCGCACGCTCCATGAGTTCGGAGCCAACTCGCGTGATCTGCGTGGTTCCGACATCGGCTATGCAATTGTTGAGGGCTGCTTGTCTTTTCAGCCGCGATAGATGTTCGCGAATTACCGCCTCATTGTCGAAGAACCGTTTCCGGTCGCGCAATTCCGCGAGTTCGTGCTGGAGCTTTTCCTGCTCTTGAGGCTTGTCCGCTGCGTCGAACTCGGCGGCGCGCGCTTCAAGCGCCGCGGTTACCTTCTGAAGGTCTCCCGCAGGGGATGCGGGGCACGCTGGCACTGTCGTCCAATCGCCAGACTCGCAGCTTGCAATGGCGGCTTCCTTGCGGTTGAGAGCAGTCGCTTGGTAGGAAACGGTTGCCGCCGCGATCGGCTCGGATGCAGCCTTGAGGTCTTCGAGCAAGGTCGCATCAGCGTCCAATGGCGAGGCGTTGATGGCTCGCAATGGCGTGACCAGTTGGTCGAGTTCGGCTTTCCTTTTGGCGCTGTTCTGAGCCGCCTGCTGTTCGATAAACTCCTGAAAACGTTTAAGGCGATCCTTGCCGTCGGCCATGAGAGGCTGTTGGCAGAGAACACACGCGGCATCATCACCGGTCACTGGAAACGATTCGCCGGGGTACGCGATCTCTTCCGAGTATTTCTTTGCCGCGATAAATAGCTCTCGCCACGGCCCTCCTCCGACGCCGGTAAGCGGCTCGTTCTGGAAAGCTGCGGTCGATGCCAGCTTCGCCGCGGCTTGCGCGTCGACAAATGCCGTGCGCGCAGAACGAACGGCCGCCAGTTTCGTGTCAGACAGGCCGGACTCGACGGCCAGCAATGCCGTACGGAGTTGCTCAAGCCGGAGCTTGGTTCGACGGAGCTCGGCTGCCCTGGCCTTCGGTTGATTCGTCTTCCACGCCGCAGTGAGTTCCTCAAGCTGGCCCAGGCGCTCGCTATCTTTTCCGGACAACGCGGTAATCGCTTGAAGCTGCTTCTCCGTCGTGCTGTCGCTCAGGCCGGCGATCAACTTCCCGGCGACGGTTGACGGCAGAAACGTGGCGAGCACTGCCGGCGGCGGCGGAAGCTGACTGATTTCCCTCTGAAGCTGCTGCTTCAATGTCCCGCAGAGGGACGCAAGCCTTTGAAAAACGTCGAGGCCATAGGGGATGTAAACGACCTCGTTTGCGCCATCCAGGAAAACCCGGGCGCAGCCGGAGTCGAACACCGCAAGATGCGCGAGGCAGTCGGCGGCCTGGGCTCCATGCGTCCAGTTCTCCGTGTGATCGGCGCCGTCGATGGCGATTTCAATCGTCGCCCTCGCTGGTCCGCGTGGACCGGCCTTGGCGATGTTTGGATGGATTGGCCCGCCTTTGTCGCGGGCATGGCATGCATGCTTGAGGACGCGCGCGTAGCCGGATTTGCCGGCGCCATTCTCGCCATAGATGACGGTGATGCCGTCCTGCGCGAAGCGAATGGATTGCTTGGAAATCAACGCGTTGATGTGTTCAAGACTGTGGATCTCCTTGATGAGGACCTTTGGCGCGGCGGCGCCCGAGGTCGACGATGTCTTTGCGACCGGTTTTGGCACCGGCGGCTCAGTACCTAGTTCGGTCAAGGCTCTGGACGCCTTGAGCATGGCGAGGATCGCGTCTTCGTCGTCCCTCGTGAACTCATCTTGCGTCAAGAAGCGGCGGACGGCATCGCTCTGCCAGCCAGGCAACGCGCTTGCCCAGTCGGTGATTTCTTGAAAAATGTTCATGGTGGTCGGTCCATTACGTACGTCGGTCGTGAGCGAATCTAAACCACTGCACTGCGCCTGCATCAAAGCCCGTTGTCGAGAGATTGGGAATCTTCTTCTCGCACCTCCGGCAATAGCTTGAAGTCGAGCCCCTCAATTTCCTGCAACGTCTTGCCGGCGATGCCCTGCAAGTCGCCATACATGCCGGCAGTCGATTGCACGACGCAGCGGATTTGCTCCTCGCGCTTGGCCCACAGCTTGGTCATCGTCTTGCGTTCCCGCTGCAAGTCCCCGTGCATGTCGCCGAACTTCTCGACGATGGCCTGGATGCGGTGACGAAAGCGCGGGCCGGTGAGATACTGGTAGACCAATTCCATCTTGGTCTGCTGCCCCTCGCCCGCCTGGCGTGCCGCCGCAAGCTCGATCAAGGAATACCGCAGGGCAATGGCGACCGGGATCGCGCAGTGATGACTTGTCACCCACACGCCGTCGATCAGGTTGAACGTCTCGACACCGTCCGGCAAAGCCTGGGTGACGATGAGCGCGACCTCGGCCTTGGCCGCTCGTTGGTCCTCGCGAAGTTTCGAGAGCCAGCCGTCGCTCCAGTTCTTGGTGCGCTTCGACTCCCAAAGGATCGTGCCGCAATGCTGGCCGTTTGTACCGGCGACCTTATGGATCACGTCGCCGCCGTGCTCGCCCTTGGCGACCGGCTCGATCGAATCGTTCGGGAACGTGGATTGCAGCAACGATTCGAGTTCAAGCTCCTGCACCTCGCCCTGAAGTTGCTGTGAGCCCTGCTCGGCCTTGCGCTTTAGCTCCTCGATCTGACGTTGCATGCCGGCGATCTGTTCTTCCTTCTCGGCGACCTTGAGCTTGAGCCCCTCCTCGGCCTCCAGCTTGGCCTTGTTGCGGACCGCCGTCAGCGATTCCTGGACCTTGGTCTCGATGGTCAGGTCCATTTCGCGCTTGGCGTCGTCGAGCTCGCGCTGCTTGCGGATCAACTCGGCCTGGGCCTTCTGGGCGTCGGCGAGCTTGGTATTTCGGTCGGCGAGGACTTCCTGCAGCTCGGCCATTTCGGTGGCCTGCTTCTCGATGTCCGCCGACAACAGGCGGCGCGCCTTGGTTGCCTCCTCGGCGGCGATCGTCCGCCGTTCGGCTGCGAGCTTGTCCTCGTACTGCCGGCGTGTCGATTCAATCAGCGGCGCCGCAAGCGACTCGGTGAGCTTGATTTCGGCCTTGCAGTTTGGGCAGGTAATCGTCGGTTCATTCATGGTTGACATTTGCGGTCCTTCATGCGTCATGGCGCCGACTCCGGATAGCACTGGCTACGGTCGAAGTCAACGAAGGCACGGGGTTCGCCTTGGATGCAGGTGGATCGTTGTGGCGCGCCGGGCCACGACCTGCGTTTTGCCGATCAACAGATGCCGCGCCTGAATCGGTACGGCGGTGCGACGGCGAATCGACGGATTGCGGCCCCTCGGTCAGGCGCTATTGACCGGCCCGAAGTGGCAGCCCCGCGGCCAAACGTGCGGCCAGTATACATTTGTCCGGTAACACGGGCCAGCTAGCACCGGGCCGGCGAGCCATCTTACTGTTTCTAAGTCACGGCTGCAAAGATGTTTGCGGCAGGATAAGCCGCTGCTGGAAGCGGAAATGGTGAAACGGGCCTTCCTGGGTACTATTGGGAGTGTCTGTGCTGCGAAGGTGCGGTCAATGCGGATCGCTTCTCTGGGTGCCGTCGGAACTCGATTCTGGCCGTATCGGTTCGGTTGGCCGGGATCACTTCTTCCCTGGATGCCAATAGGGCCTCTCCCCTCGCCTCCGGCGACCTGGATGGAGTGAATAACCTGTAAGCTCAGTGGCTTGGATTGGTCATCCACAGGTGTCGCACGTTAAGAATGTTATATAGATACTTGAGGTTAAGAAGTTAGCCGATGTGCAAGGTGTTGACTTGACTCCTGAATCAAGGAGTACATGCGCCTAATAGACCGTGGGTTTGCGCCCATTGGTCCGATGCCCGCTGCGCCTATTCGTCCGACGGCGCTGCGCCTAATAGCCCGTCCGAAGCCGCGGCCGATGGTTGCGCCTGTTCGCCCGAATCACCGTTTGTTAACTGGTTGGGACTGAAGGCGGGTTCAAAGATCCCAGACGTTCGGCGACGATCAGAACGTCGGCGCAGCTCGTAATGAGTATTGCTGGCCGGCAGGTGCTTCCGGTGCACGAACATCACAATTTCGTCCCCCTCCCCGTTCCGTCGAATGGCAAGCTCATACTCTGGGAGCTGGTTTGCGTGTACGACTCGGCGGATGTCGATCGCAAAGTCGGACGGGCGCGATGCCGAGCCTGACTTCTCGTAGAGCTGACGCATGGTAAAGGACCAGCCGGTTTCTTGGCTGCCGGCGTGCTTGCGAGCAACACGATAGAGCCAGCGTTCGATGCCGCCGGTGAGCAGGAAATAATCCTCATGAATGGTAAGGACCCCTCCCCGATCAACGATTCCCTCGTACAGCCAATCGGGCAAAGTTATTGCCATTCCAGTCGGTTGGCCGGTGGACTCGTTGATGGTCTCGGTCCAGCTTTCGAGCCAATGGAAGGACGCGAATTTTTGTGTCCCCTTCGCACGGATGTTGGTTCGCACGGCTGTGTGAGTGAGCCTTTCGAGTGCTGCTCGAAGCCTCGCGTAGTCTGCGCCGCCGGTTGTTCGTCGAATTGACTTCAAGAGATTGTACGGATGGAATTCGATCATCCTTGATGGCGACAGCTTGCGGTCAAGCGCCTCGGTAATTTGGGTTGATGCCCAGATTAAAATGTCGGCATCCCAAATGGTTGCCATGCCAAACTGCTGATTGGCGCTGACCTCGACCCAGACATTCCCGACCTGGTAGTTGATCGGCTCAAGCCGTGGCTTCTTTGCCAGGCTGAAGAACGGCCGCTCCATCGTGTCGCGCTGGTCGCGAATGGGGATGTCGGCGAAGCTGGCCGCGAAAAGGTCTGGCTGGCGATCTGCCGCGTTCGGCCGCCCCGGCATCTTAAATCCGGATTTCAGGGAATGCGATTCTCAGCAAAGTCGTAGAATCGTATTTGCGACGAATCGTATTCACGACACTTGCTCCGGCTTCAGCTCGATTGCCAAGTCTGACGGCTGCGGGAATCGCTGTTCAAGTAGCTCGCGGATCACGTCGGCCATCACCAAATTGTTGAGCGCGCACTGGCTCTTAATGCGTTTATGCAGTGGAATCGGAACGTCGATCGTAAGCCGCTTCATCTTTTCTGTTGGCGTGAGTGTTTCGGGAATCACTTCGCGGCTCTCGACCCATGCATCGATTTGACTACTGGCACCCCCTGAGGGCTTCTTGGCGCCGAAGCTGACTTTCTTCATGGCAGCAACCTTTGCACTTCGTCGGCAAGTTGATTCATCTCCTGGGCCGCCAGCATTTCCGGGTCGAGCTCGTAGACAGTAAGCCCTTGTGTCGCGCTTTCAGCAAAGGCGACGCGCTGGCAAACGGACGTTTCGAGAACCGGTATCGGATATGCGGAAAGGGCGTCGGCCACGTCACGACCGATCGCCGTATTTACGATTTTACGATTGATGATGAATGCCTTTTGCAGCGCGGGTTTGTAAACCGCAGCCTCGTTGAGCAAATCGATAATCTCCTTGGCTGCCCATACGTCGTAGGGCGATGGCTGCACTGGCACCAGGACTAGATCGCTGGCCATGATGGCGGAGCGCGCAACGTCGTAGACACGCGGTGGACCGTCGATAATGACGATCTCGTAGTTCGTGGCCAGCCCAGGAAGTTCTTTATGAATCGAGGACTTGGGCAATCCGACGACTGGAAAGAGGGGCTCGTCGCGGCGAGCGGCTGCCCAATCTAGTGCACTTCCCTGAGGATCGGCGTCTACAAGCAGAACGCGGCGCTTTTTGCGGGCGATGGCCGTTGCGACGTGGACGGCGAGAGTTGTTTTGCCGACGCCGCCTTTTTGATTGAGAATGGCTATGACCTTGGGCATGTTCTCCGTCGTGATTACGATTTTACGATTTGCGCCTTCTTCAATAGGTTAGAACGCGACGGCTGTCAATTCTTTTTTTGAGACAGAAGTGTGCCATTATCGGTCGATTGGGCGCAGCGTCGTAAAATCGTATTTCTGTGGGCACGACGAATCGGGTTATCGCAAACACGATGTTGCGACCCGTCGTGCAGTCGTACCGTCGTGAAATCGTGAATACGACGAGACGGGAATACGATTTGTCGTAGATGCGCTTCTACGGCTAATCGTGGAATCGTTTTCCCGGTGCAAAAGACGCCTTAGCTCCGCTAAGGGAAGACGTCTGACACAAATTTGCATTGCAGCCAGGAAAACAGACAGGCGTGTAGGCGAAGGCCTCATGCCGGTTCATTCGATGGGTTTTCCCCGGGAAACCTGCCAGCGTGATCGGCCCCGGATGGGACGAAATTGCCTAGCTGACACACGACGTGTCGGCTGGGCAAAGGGACGCCGAAGCCGCCAGGCGGAGGCGGACTACCGCAAGGGGGAGAATCTCAGAATCAATGGCATCTCGGGTGGCGAATCGGGGAACGCGCGGCCATCAATGGAGAGTTGGCTAGGTAGTCACCCGCCGGCCAACCGTCGCCGGCGGGTGAGTGCGAACGCAGTTAATCTGCGTCGTCAGTCGGACTGCAAGTGGTGACGTAACGGTCGAAATCTTCGACTTCGGGAAAAACGCCGTCAACTGCGGGCGGATTGTCCGATGAAAAGTACCAGATGTCGATGACGTGCAGCTTGCTGCCATGTTCAACATAGTCGAGACCAACACCCGCCCAGTCGATGCGTGCCGTGTAGACTCGCAAAGAACTAGGCAAACGGGGCCATGAAAGACGACGGTTGCGGCGGCTGTGGACGATGGGCAGGTCCACGTTGACTTGCCCAATAGCGATAGCTCCGTCCATTGGGCTTAGCGAGTAGTCGAGCTTATCGGTAAGTGTTCGGCACATGCAGACGATGTCATCGTGTTTGTCGGCTGTTTCCATAGATTGATCTCCTTTCAAGGTTGCTGGCCCCGTTCATCGAGGCCATCGGCACGTAGCGGAAGCCGGCCATGCCCTGAGCGTTTGCGACGGTCAAGCGAAAGGCCGAAGGCTTCCGCCATGCGGAAAGCGGCCTTGGCAGCTTGAGCGGCAGGGCGGCGGCTTCATGGTGCCGATCAATGGCCGCGAGTGGGGCGGCGACAAGCGGAGGAGTCTTGGACTGGCGACGATGCCGCGATCGGTGTTGCTCAGTCGCTGAGGTGCTGAAGGATGAATCGCCGTTCCTCGGCAGACGGCGGCACCATGAAGTCATCGACGTAGGCCGCCCGGTCAAGGGCGATGGTGCCGTCGGCATGGGTTGGTGCGGCCATCAACTCGCCGTCGATGTCGGTGAAGTACATCTGGCCATCGACCTTTCTGTAGAACGTCCTCATGATGACTTCTCGAATAGCACACAGGTATCGTGAAGTCGACAAAAGAATGACACGGCGGGCTGCTGGCCGAGTGCTTCCACCGTCCCAAATCAGAACAGGATGGACTGCATACACCAGCCCTACCTACGCGAAATCGTAGGGGCCGGCCGCGAAGACCTCGAAGTCGCCGTAGTAGTTGCCTTGCCATAGCACCATGCCGTCGCTGGTTTCGAGCCAGTGCTCATCGTTGGCTCTCATTCCGTGGATGCGGATGGTGCTGAGATACGTCATGACGACGGAGCTTAATGGGCCGAAGGTGGGGCCGTTAAAGCCCCAGTCTTCCATTTGCTGGTTCGGGTCGCTGCGGCCGTGATACAGCCGCAGGTAGAGCCTGCCGCTGGTGAGCCGCCGTCCGGTACGGACGACGAGTTTGCGTTTGGTTGTAGTCATAGTGCCTCCTTGCTGGTTGGTTTTTCAAAGATCATGCACGTGTCGTGCAGTCCAGGAATGAATGACGAGCGGTAGACCTTACGGCCGCTCGATGCCCCGTGGCTGAAGCGGATGATGTCGGTGCAGCTCTGGCTGAGCCCAGCGGCGAACGCCAGTCGCTTTGTGTGGAAGGTGAGGGGGACGAAGCCTTCCTCGCGGTCGGTGTAGTCGCCCATGAGGATGGCGAGCTTGCCGCCTGGCTTCAGTGCTCTCGCACAGTTCTTGATGAACCGCCGGTACCGCCGCAGGAAGTCGCTGAGCGTTGGTGCACGCGACAAGTCGCGGGGGTCGTCGGAATACAGCTTCATTCTCCAGTAGGCCGGGTGCGCCCAAATGAAATCGAACGTGTCACGTGCCGTGAAGGCTTCGGGGTCACAGGCATCGAAGCCGTCGTGGATGTCCCACGACATACAAGGGATGCCAAGCTCCTCGCACACGTCGCGGAACGTTCCGCTGCCCGCCATAGGATCGCAGGCTAAGCCCGCTGGGCCGAAGAATGTCAGCAAGTCCTTGATGAGGTTGCCGCCGCAGTTGCCGGGGTAACTGCGGTCGCCATACTCGCCGGCCCGGTGATTGTGGTAAAGGCTGGTGAGGTGAGGGACGGGGCTTGCGTTGATCGGCGCCCGCGGGAGCCTGGCATAGGCCGGCTCCTGCCGGCGAGGTGCCCGACTTACGTCGGGCCGGCCCATACGGGCCGCGAAGAACGGGTTGATCTGTGCGCTGAGTGTCATTGGCCGTCTCCTTTGTCTTGTACGGGGAACAAGTCGTCCGCGACGATCTCGATCGTGTCCCAAGTGATTCCCAAGTTGCAATCGTGCTTTCGATCGCACCGTTTCAGCACGTCCCACGCCTGGTCGTCTGTGAGGTCTTCACGCACGGCCTGCACGTCCTCGACCGACCAAATGACGGCGATCTGGCGGCGCTCCTCCAGTAACGCATGGATATCGGCGATTGCTTCCTGGGTTGCGATGCGTTCCGTGCCGAGTGGAACGTTGTTGGCGATCCACTCACTGATTGCAGCTTCCGAGGCCGTGCCGAGGGCAAGCGTCCGGTCGATCGACAGGTCACCGGTTGCTGTTCCCGGGTATGCCTGCGTGATGACGTTCCAAAAAGCGCTGAGCGCTTCGCATGCAAGTGCTCGTAGTTCATTGGGTTGTTGGCTCATAGTTGGACTCCTTTAATTGAGGTTGAAAACCGGAGCGGGCATCCGTGTCCGCCCCGGACGGTGAGTTACTCCTTCTTTTCCGAATCCACGCGGAGCGTGATGCGGCCGTCGAGCGGCACGAGGCCGTCGAGCTGGATGTTTTTGTCGGCGTGCTCGAACGCAACGCCTATGCGGGTCCAGAAGCTCTTTTTGTTGTCGCCGCGGTCGCGGACCTGGTAGGCGATGTGGCTCGGAGTCTTGGAGCCGGTCTTTTCGTTGGTGTGTGTGTTGTCTGACATTTTGTTTCTCCTTCGTTTTGCGTTTCCGGCCACGGACATCGCGGCCTTACGGCACGACCCCACGCAGCGGTTTAGGCGGAGCGCATGCGTTCCTGCCAAGTGGAAAATTCGGAAGGGACCCGGCTGCACACGGGCGCCAGCCCACGGAAGCTGGGGAGGGGCCGCATTTTCTGCTTGCGGGACCGGCGACGCTGCGATCAGTGCAAGTAAGGAGGCCGCGTGCGTGTCCGGAATCAACGCGAAGATGGCGAAGGACTGTCAGAAAATGAAACACGTGAAACAGAAAACCGGCGAACGTCTGTGCCAAAGAGAGACAGCCTGTTTGCGAGCGAAGGCGTTAACGAATGTTAAAACTTTTCAGCCGTATAGTGAGGTATGTTGCGGATCACGCAAAAATCGCAGGCAGGTGCGGCCAAGAGCTACTACACGGCCGCCGGCGCCGACTATTACTTTGCCGATGGCCAGGAGCAGGAACTCACCGGCCGCTGGATCGGAAAAGGAGCAAGCCGGCTTGGCCTAGAAGGCGACATCAAACGGGCCGATTGGGATGCCTTGGTTGACAATTTCCATCCACAAACCGGCGAGCGCCTCACGGCTCGCCAGCGGTCAGGCAGAACAATCTGCTATGACTTCACGTTTAACAGCCCAAAGAGCCTATCGATTCTCTATGCCGCGACACGCGACGAACGGCTGCTCGATGCGTTCCGCGATGCCGTGGATGGCACGATGCAGGATATCGAGGAGGAGATGGCGACGCGTGTCCGCAAGGGCGGCAAGAATGAGAACCGGATAACCGGGAACCTGGTTGGCGGCGTCTACACGCATTTGACCTCACGCCCGGTCGATGGGATTCCGGACATGCACTTGCACAGTCACGTCGTGGTTTTCAACACGACGTTTGACAAACATGAGGAGAAATGGAAGGCCGGCCAGTTCCGCGAGTTGAAACGCGATGCACCTTACTTTGAGGCGGTGTTTCACTCCCGGCTGACGCATCGCCTCGCCGATCTCGGCCTGCCGATCGAACGCACGAAGCATGGCTGGGAGATTGGCGGCGTCACCAAAGGGCTGGTCAGCAAGTTCTCGCGGCGGACCGAGCAGATTGAGGAGAAGGCGAGGGAGCTTGGCATTGACGATGCCGAGGCCAAGAGCGAGTTAGGGGCCAAGACCCGCGAGCGAAAGGCCAAGAACCTTTCGATGGACGAGCTGCGTGATGTGTGGCGTGGCCGCATGACCGATAAGGAAATCGAGACCCTCGAAAAGCTCGGTGACCGGATCGGCGGCGATGCCGAGCCGGCCGATAATGGTGCGGCCAGCCGTGCCGTCGAATATGCGACGGCTCACGTCTTTGAACGCAAATCCGTCGTGCCTGAGCGGGAATTACTCGTGGCCGCCCTGAAGCAGTCCGTCGGCAAGGCGACGGTCGAGGAAGTCAAACGCCAGGCGGACGTGAGCAACCTCATCATCGGCGACCGCGACGGCCGCCGTATGGCGACGACGCGCGAGGTACTCGCCGAGGAACACCGTGTCATTGACTTTGCCAGCAAAGGCCGCGGCACGTGCAAGCCGTTCGCCGCGAACTGTGAGACGTTCAACCGCGACTGGCTCAACGACGGCCAGAAGAAAGCTGTGAAGCACGTCGTCGAATCACGCGACCGCGTGATGGTGATTCGCGGCGCCGCCGGTGTCGGCAAAACTACGTTACTTGAGGAAGCCCGCGAAGCGGTTGAAGCCAGTGGCACGAAGGTGTTCGCCTTCGCTCAGTCGACCACGGCAAGCGATGAGCTTCGCAAAGTGGGATTTGAAGGTGCGACTACGGTCGCCTCGCTGCTCGTCAACGAGCGATTGCAGCAGAAGGCCAAGAGCCAGTTGTGGCTCATCGACGAAGCGTCGCTGCTCGGGATCAAGTCAATGGACCAGGTGTTCACCCTCGCGGGCAAACTGGATGCCCGCGTGCTGTTGGTGGGCGATAAACGGCAACATGGCGCCGTGGATCGTGGTTCGCCGCTCAAACAACTTGAAATCGAGGCAGGCATCAAGCCGGCGGAGGTCAAAGAAATCCAGCGACAGAAGGGTGCGTACAAGGAAGCGGTCAAGGCCCTCGCCGAGGGCGATGTCGCCCAGGCATTGAAACGCCTCGATGCTCTTGGATGGATCAAGGAGATCCCGAGCGAGGATCGCTACCGGCAAATGGCCGAGGATTATGTGGACGCGGTGGTCGCCGGCAAGAAGGCGATTTGTATCTCGCCGACCCACTATGGTTGTGACCGTGTTGCCGCCGAGGCCCGCGACATACTCAAGGAAAAGGGAAAGCTCGGCGCTGACGAGCGGACCTTCACCGTGCTGGAAAATGCCAATCTCACCGAAGCGGAGAGGGGCGATGCGGTCAACTACATGCCCGGCGATGTGCTCGTGTTTCATCAGAACGCCAAAGGCTTCACGAAAGGCGACCGTGTGACGGTCGGCGAGGGTGACTTGCCGCTTGGCCAAGCTGATCGATTCCAGGCGTTTCATGTGGCGACATTGAAACTTGGTCCCGGCGATCGCGTGCGGATCACCAAGGGCGGCACAACGGCGGACGGCAAGCACAAGCTGGTGAATGGTGCGATCTACCAGGTGAGCCGCTTCGATGAAGGCGGCAACATCGTCCTCAAGAATGGTTGGACGATCGCCAAGGATTGGGGCTTCCTCGATCAGGCCTATTGCATCACGAGCCACAACAGCCAGGGCCGCACCCTTGATGAGGTATTTGTTGCTCAGGGCAGTGAAGCGTATGCGGCGAGCTCCCGCGAGCAGTTCTACGTTTCGGCGTCGCGGGCGAAGCAAAAAGTCGCCTTCTATGTTGAGGACAAGGAAGAGTTGCTCGACGCGGTGAGCAAGTCCGACGAGCGGCTAACAGCGATGGAGCTTGTGGGGGGGCATCCGCGACGGCTCGAAGAGCGGCTGCGCGAACAGTATCACGAATTGGCGGCCAATGGACGGCCGCGTCAACGCGAGGGACTAGGGTATGAGCGGTGAAGCACTGAGACGATTGATTCACAGCCGCGAACGCGGCAACGGCATAGGGCCGCCTGGCGGCGATGACGACGACGAAAATTTCGCGGCGCCCGCGTTCGGTTTCCTGCGGGGAATCAAGGACCGTGCGAGTTTCTTTGAAATACGCCACCGCGACGGCAAGGTCACGGCCTTTACCTATTCGTGGCTCGACCAGGCCGAGTTCGATCCGTCGGACGCGTCCATCACGCTGCACTTCGGCCGCAACAAGGTGAAACTTTGCGGGCGGAACCTCAACTCCGAAATCCGTCCAAACGTGACCCTGTTCGGCTCCATCCTTCGCGGCAAGGTGCCGTGGGTCTCTGAGTCAGGGCAGGCAGACATGCTCACCGTCGGCCGCGAGGATGTCGTCATCGAGCGGGTAATGATTCAGTAGATGAGTCGTATATATAGTTGTCAGGAGGTTTGACGAAGGTCGCGACCAGCCGATGCAGGCCGTCAAGCAAGGAATCGAACGGAGGGACTTGCCATGTTAAAAGGTCAGCCGGAGCGCAAGCTCTGGGATCGGCGGAGGCCGAATGGTGCGTCCCCTCGTGGCAGGCGCGCTGCCCTTGAGGGACGCTAGTGACAACCTTGGGCCTGCATCGCCGCCGCAGTGCACCGGCGGCGAGCAGAGCAAGCCCCGCCGCGAACAAGGCCGATGTCGAGGGCTCGGGCACTGGCGATAGCAGGTACACTCCCGAGTTGCCGTTGGCGAGCACCGCCGAAAACACGATCTGACCATTGTCGTTGAGACCGTGTGGCCCAAAGTTGATCCCGTTGATGGTGGAGCCGTCGAGCGGATCGCTGAGCTTGATGAGCGGTGTCGATGAATCGGCCGTGTAGATGCCAAGGTTGCTGCCCGAAATGTTGCCCATGAATGCGATCGTCCCTGGATTGTTGAACGAAAGTGGTCCCACCGGCAACAGCCCGGAGGGCAACGGGACGGGACTGATGCTGCTACCGTCGCCCACGAAAAGACCGAGGCTTCCGCCGGCCGGAGTGGAATAGAACGCGACGTGGGTGTCGTTGGTATTGAAGAACATTTGGCCGAGAGGAGCGAGGCCGGCGATGACGCTCGTCGTACCGCCGTGATAGAGATTTAGCTGGGGCGTGGTGCCGTCCGCACCGATCCATAGATAGGCGACGTTGCCGCTGTTGCTCATCGCCGGTGTCTGGCCGGGAGAATTGAACGCAGCGTACTGCTGCACGACGGGCAGCGTTGCATTGAAAGCGATATCCTGTGGGACTCCGCTGGACACGGTCCTCACCGTGACGCTGTCGAAGGCGTTTCGCAATGCGAAGGCGACGGAGCCGTCGGAAGCGATAGACGGCAACGTGACGCCGATGCCGGACGGGATGCCAGGCGCGGCGACCGTCGTAATGGTGGTGCCGGTGACGGAATAAATCGCGTTGAAGTCTTGAAATGCGATTGTGCCGGAGTCGTTGACGGAGAGCCCGCCATAGCCATAAATGCCTCCGGTCGCTGACGCCGGCGCTACCAGGTTGCCGCTGCCGCCCTGGTAGCGATAAACGCCTTCCTGCACGATGCCGGAGGCCGGGTTGCCGAGGTAAGCGATCATGCCGTTGTTGCTGATCGCCGGCGCGAAGCTCTCTTCAAAGGTCGACCCAGGAGTGGACGCTGCGATCTTGGTCAGGCTATACGGTCCGGCCGTGGCAGGCGAATACAGCCCAAGGCACAGGGTGTTGATAACCAAGGCAAGCAGGCACTGGCGGGTTACGGACCCTACGTTTGTGGTGGTCAGCATCAATGTTTGTGGTCCCTGTCGTAAGTTTTGAATGAAACGTTGGCGGGAGCCGCGCGCGGCATCGCCCGTGAAGGCAAAACCCATGCGGAGGTGAGCGATCTCAGCGATAAGCAACGGATCAGCCGTCGCCTAAATGCCGCGTGCTGGAAATGACCAGAGTCAGTAGCTTGCTCGGCGGGAGTCGGTCAGGATTTGCGGGCACAGCCACAGATGAGGCATCGACTCACAAGAGTTAGGCGAGCCTTACGCGGTCGTAGGAGTCCATATTATCCATATGCGCAGACCGCCAAATTCGGACAAAGATGGCTGGAGACCGGCCGGTAAGAATTCGTTAACTGTAATGGGATACGATGGTTGCGACGGGAGGAATTGTGGCAAGGCAAAAGCTCGATGGGTTCACGATGCTGGAGTTGTCAGTGGTGCTCGTCATCGTGGCACTTGTACTGGCAATGAGCTTCGCGGGGACGATGGGGATTCTGGACTCGGCCCGGCGAGCGGCAACGGAGAACAAACTCGACCAAATCGAAAGGGCGCTGTTGGCCTTCCGGCTGACACACAATCGACTGCCGTGCCCTGGTGATCTGACGTTGGACCGCGCGAATGACGAGTTCGGCAAGTTCGGCAAGGAAGCCCAAGGTTCCCTGCAGCTTTCAACCGTTGGCACTGCCGCGACGAACTGCGTTGCCGGCAGCCCGAGCGCCAATTTCTTCTGGAACAGCACAAGTGCTTCCGGTGCTGAAATTGTCGAGGGGGCCGTTCCCGTGCGTAGCCTCGGGCTGCCAGACGAGTTCATCAATGATGGTTGGGGACGAAGGTTCGTCTATGCCGTTGACGGATTCGCTTCATCAATGGAGTCGTTCCCTAAGGTGTTCCCGAGTGACTCGTGTTCGTTGCAGGTGAAAGGCGCCGCAGGCGCGACTCGCGCCGCTGGCGCCGCCTACGTCCTTTTGAGCTACGGTCCCAATGGACATGGAGGGTTCTTCGGCAAGACGACGCGATTGAGCGCCAGCTCCCTTGATGCTGACGAATTAGCCAACTGCCACTGCGGGAGTGACGGGGCCACAACCGGCGGCAGTGTAAGCGGCAGTGCCTATCGACTGAATGATGCCCCGTACTACGTGCAAAAGGAGGCAGGTGATGAGGCCGGCACGTTCGACGACCTTGTGCGATTCAAGATGCGGTGGCAACTCCTCGATGCGGATGACCGCGACCGCGCTGCCGGCCAATGGCCGACAATTGCATTGGCGTACGACAATGGAATTCAACTCATGAGTTATCGGTGCGGCGTGCTTACACAGGCGGACGCATTGCCGGACACGGGTGCCTTTGTCGGGTTCTTTCCCGACAACAGCTATCTGTTTTCCTATGCCGGCGGCGCGTGCACACTCTATGAGAACACGGGATTGAGATACTTCAACACCGGAAACGGCACTGTCGAATCATGCCCGGCGGATGGCGGGCTCTTTGCGATGTCACGGCGCGGCGATGTGGTGATGGCGACCGGCAGCGCTCCGTATGTACGGCTGTGGAGGATTTCCGGCAGTCGACTCGTGTCGGCGACCGGAACAACGCCGGTTTATCCGTCGCTTACGGGCCGTCCAGCATCGTTGTCCATGACGGATGACGGCTACATGTTGGCATTGCTCAATGGCAGTGGGCAGCCGGTGGTCTATATGCGATCCGAAGGCGAGGGATTCATAGAGTTAGGTAGTGGCCGTTTCGGACACCTCTCTCAACCGACGGGCATAATCTCCAATCCTTCGGCCATTGCCTGGTCGCCGGACGGAAAATATTTCGCGGCGGATGGTGGCGAAGTCGCCGGTGTGCGGCAAATCAACCTGTGGCGGTTTGGCGCGACGAGCACGTTTTCGGCGGTTTCATCACTATCAATGGCGGGGTCGGACGCGCCGAACATCTTGTCGTTCTCGCCCGACGCGAGGAACTTGGTGATTTCAGGCAGCGGAAGTGGCAGCCCGTATCTTGAAATCTACGCCATCGATGCGGGCGACAGGTTCACGAAGGTATTCTCAGACACTACCGGGGTCGGAGCGGAGGTTAGCGCGGCCGCCTTCTCGCGCGACTCGCGATACCTGGTCGTTGCCACGTCCGATGGCCAGCCCGTCATAGAAGTGCTGCACCGGTTCGCAACCGACCAATGGGGCGAGTTCACCGGCGTGCAGCCTACCGTGGCGCACTTCAGCTCGAACATGCCGACTGCAATTGCCTTGAATCACTGAGATACAGAGCGGTGATTTGCTCTGCCAATCCCTAGAAGGCAACCGGCGGCCGCGAGCATGCCAAGCACAAACGTTGACGGCTCGGGAACCGGGGTAAGCAAAAGCGTGCGCACCCCTGCTTTTGTCGGCGATACACCGACACCGACAATCTGTCCGGCGTCATTGATCGCGATCGCCTCAGAGAGGCTGTAACCTGGGGTGACGATGAGCGAGTTGAGGTCGATTAAAGCGCCCCCGCTGTAGAGAATTGGTCCGCTCTGTCCCGACTGAGAATTATATCCAGTATACCGGCCTACGATGTCACCCTCGTTATTAATGCCGTATGCCCAACTCTCAAAGTCGGGACCGAGAAGGGAGCCGATGTCCAGCATCCCGCCGCCACTGTATACGAATGCATGATACAGCCCGTCCGTGGCCGTGGAAGTTCCAACAATCTGGCCACCGTTGTTAAGGCCGTAGGCGTAGCTGTTGTCGCCACCTAGCGTGCCCAGGTCTTGCATCGCGCCTCCATCGTAGAGAAACGCGTGCGCGTGCCCGCCAGGGTCGGGTTGAGCGGAAGTACCAATGATCTGGCCATTTCCGTTGATTGCAACAGCCCAACTGCCGCCCTCGTAGCCGGGAAGGGTTCCGAGGTCGTCCGCGTCGTCCGTACCATGGACGTCAAATCGGGCAGCATGACCTACTAGCTGGGAACCATCCTGGAAGAGTGCACTTCCGACAATGTCGCCAGCATCGTTGATCGAGTTGGCGGATCCCAAGCCGAGGTCATGAACTGTGCCGCCACTATAAAGAAAAGCGTGTCCGCTGGTGGTCGTGCCAACGACCAAACCGCCATTGTTAATCCCGTTGGCGTAGCCGGTTTGAAAAAAACCGCCAATCATGCCCATATCCAGCATCGTACCGCCACTGTAGAGTCGTGGATGTGGCGCGGGGCTGCGAAAGTCGCCGATGACTTGACCCCCATTGTTGATTCCGGTGGGACGGGTGATACCCCAGGAGGGGTTGACGAGCCCAAGGTCTGTGACTGAGTAAGTGGTGCCGAAACAGAGATTCGGTACGAGGGTCGCCGAAAAAACCGCGAAGGCGATCGACTTGGCGATTGTGCTCATGTGCTTGCTCACATAGGACTGGGCGGTCTCTTGTGTTTATGCGCAATCGCCCAAAATCGGACAAAGAATGGCGCGAAATTCCTGGCCTGTGTCGCTCGCCGGCTCCGAATTCACAGTAAAATAGGCCCGCCCGTCCTTCATTGATGGCCTCAGGAAGTTGCACGGGCCGGCGAGGTTGGCCGTGCTTGAGGGCATTGCAGTACGAGGGTCTAGCTCAAATGGGAAGCTCGACGGGTGCAAGGGCGTATAGCCACGCTGATCATTGGATCACCGATGCCAAGGCCGGGTCGGCCGAGGCGCTCGATAAGCTCATCCAATTGTTAACCGAACGGTATTTCGCGGAGCTTGGCGGCCGTAGCCTGCGGGGCATGAGCCCGGCCAACACGATTTCCGATCTGATCCAGGAAACTGTGCTGCGGGCGCGCGAGCGGTTCTCCGTGTTCGACAAGGCGACGTTTGCCGAGTTCAAGCGCTGGGCGGACGGGATATTCCGCAATAAGTACCGGCACTGGATGCGCGATCACCGCGAGCACACGTGCGAGGAAAGGCAGCTTGCCATCTGGCGGGCGATTCATGCCCGACGGAATCTGCCCGATCAGGCCAGACCACCGCGCCCGGAAGATGACGCAGTGCTTCAATGCGAGGAAGCCGCCCGTGCTTACGACATCTTCGAGCATGAATTGAAACCCAACGAGCAGTATGTCATGAAGCTGCGGCTATTTGAGGGATTGCGGTTCAAGCAAATCGCGGCGCTGGTGGGCAGCAACGAAGATGCGGTAACCAAGGCATACAAGCGCACTCTGGCCAAGCTCAAGACCTTGGTTGAATCCGATGGCAAGCCTTGAATCCAATGGCCGCGATTCATTGCCGCCGCCCGGCAGCAGCGGGGTCGGTTCCTCGCGTGGGGACGCGGGCGGCGTCGAGCTATTGCTTTGGCTTTCCGAGCTTGCCCGCGGATCGGCGGAGGACGAGCAGACCGACTTGCACGACGGCAACGGCCGTGCGGCGCCACACTCGATCGGACCGTTTCGGCTGGAAACGCTGCTCGGGCAAGGCGCGTACGGGGCGGTCTTTCGCGCCTTCGACACCGAGCTTGAGCGGTCAGTGGCCCTCAAGGTCGCCTGGCCGCACGTGATGTTCGATCGGATTTCGGCACAGCGGTTCGTCGAGGAACCAAAGACCGCCGCCGCGCTCGACCATTCCGGCATCGTCAAAATCTATCGCTCCGGCTGGGTCGATGCCGTTTGCTACATCGCTTTCGAGTTGGTCGACGGCCCGTCGCTGCGGCAGTGGCTTAAAGCACAGGGCCATGTGCCGTTCCGCGTGGCGGCCGAGTTGATCGCGCAGGTGGCTGTTGCCGTGCAACATGCGCATGAACACGGCGTTGTTCACCGCGATCTCAAACCGGGCAACATATTGCTCAAGCCGCGGCCGGGAAATCCAGCGCTTCCCTTTGAGCCAGCGGTGGGCGACTTCGGCCTGGCCGCTCGTGCGCGGCCGACCGCGCTCTCAACGCTGACCGGCACGCGCGACGTAATCGGTACCGACCCGTACGTCGCGCCTGAGCAGCTAGACGGCGGCAAGGGCAACGCGCAGCCAGGCAGCGACGTGTTCTCGCTCGGCGTGATTCTTTACGAGCTGGTGGCAGGGCGCCGGCCGTTTGATGGTGAGACGGCCGAGGAAACGCGAAGTCTCATTCGCAATGACGAGCCTCCTTCGATCCGAACGTTCCGGCCGACCGTGCCTCGCGACCTTACAACGATTATCAGCAAGTGCCTGCAAAAGTCGCCATCGGTACGCTACAGGTCAGCGAAGGAGCTCGCCGACGATCTGCGACGATTCCTGAACCACGAGCCGATTCGTGCCCGTCGCGTGGCGGCCTGGCAGCGGGCCTGGAAGTACGCAAGGCGCAAACCGCTCGTAGTGTCGCTGGTGTCGTTGGCGGCGATCAGCGTGATTGCCATTGCGAGCCTATTTGGCGCATTGATCGCCAACCGCATTTCGGCGGCGCAGCGGATTGAAGCCGCCGAGGCCGCCAAAGCGGTCGTCGAACGCATTGAACGTCATCGTCAATATGCGGCAAACATCCGTCACGCTGCCGAATCTCTGCGGACCGCTGGGCCACGCGAGGCGATGTCACTTCTGTCCGAATGCCGCTCCCAGGTCAAGGAATCGCCTGGGCCTGGCATCGAGTGGCACTTCCTTCGGTCGCAGATTGGCAATGCAGACCGCATCATTGCTGGCCACGATGAATGGATCAATGTGGTGCGATTTTCGCCCGACGGTAAGGTCATGGTGTCGGCGGGTGAGGACACGAAGGGGGTGCCGTCTCTCTGGTGCGCCGGAACGCGGGCTTTTTTTGAGCGCCCCGCCGCTGTTTTGGCGGGGAGTTGGT
>JAIESQ010000199.1 GCA_019745975.1 Pirellulales bacterium | reverse complement strand
CCGAACTCTCGCGTGGCCCCTGGCGATTCGCCGGCAAAAAGCCGCCTAAATCAGCACACCAGCGAGACTGCACCCCGCCTGATGAAGGATGGGAAGTGGAACACCAACGGCATCGCGATCGCGCTCCGCGTCGGCACAGAGCTGGTGAGAGGCCGAGATGTGGACATGTTTTTTTCGTCCCTGAATAAGCTCGTTGTAGATGAAGGCATAGACCTCCCGGCCCTTGCCGATTCCTGTGCCGTCGCCGTTCCAATGCCCTTTGCGCGAGCCGTCTGGCAAACGGACATTCGTTGCCTGGACTGCGTAGATCACATCCTCAAGTTGCAAATCCGACACTCTGCCTTCTGAGATCGCGTCAGGCGGGAGATGATGGCGATAGGTCACATCCGGCGGCTCAACACAGGCCATCGCGGCAGATTCAACGACATTGGCCGGATGCGGCTCTGCGCCGCGAACGATTGCCTTCTGCACTCGGTAGGCCGCGAAGACAGCTCCCTCCTCAATGTCAATGGCCTTTGGGAGAACAAGGGTTTCAAGACCCCCTACAGAATCTCCATCCGATCGAGAGTCGACAGAAGCAGAATCGCCGCCCAGCTCCGCCTTGCCTCCATGTTCCCGGGAAGCTCGCTCCTCTCCTGCTCCAGGATTTGTGTGACCGCCCTCTGAACTTCCATCTCTTGCTCCATCACTAGCTCGTGCCACCTGAACCACTGGCCGCTCGTCAGCGGCACTTCGTCCGACGAGCGAACTCCCCCCGCTCCGTCCTCCAGGAGGCAACCTATCAGTTCCAGGAGCGGATCCATTCCCGTCGTGGGCTCGTATCCGTAGGTCCCTCGCAGCACTTCCGCCGCGCGTTCTCTCATCTTGTCTGCAAATGCGTTCATAAACGTTCTCGTTCGATAAGTCGTGAAGTAAATCAAGTGCCGCGCGGACCGAGAGTCCGCGAGCGGCCAAAGTGTCAGACCAATCTGTCGTCGGACCGTCGTGGTCGATGACAACAATCTGGTTGTCGAACGCGGTGCCGAACTTGGCATACTCTCGTCCGTCAATGCCGATATTTGCGCGCACGTGATATCGCTTGCCGATTGTCGCCCACCAATCGCGAAACGCTGGTCGGTCCAGGGCCATTCCGCACCCCACGATGGCCACAAGCCGACCGCTTGGCTTGAGTCGGAGAAGCGCTTGCTCGACGTGTCTTGCACCAAATGCCGTGCGGTGTCCTGCGACGCGACCGCCCGTGGCCGAAAACGGCGGGTTCATCATGATGGCGTCGTAAAACTTCTCCGGCGGCAAAAGATTATTCAGCCGCTCAGCGTCCAACGCCGTTGGCGTGAAGCCCTGGAGAGTCAAAAGACTTCGACGGCGGTCGTCGATTTCGTTCGTGTCTACTTGGGCGCCGGTCAATCGCGCCAGCGTCGCAAGGTTGCCGGTCCCTGCGCTTGGTTCCAGGACGTGCATGCCTGCACAAAGCGCGGCGGCATTGACGACCACCAGGGCCTGCACCGGCGGTGTGCTGAACTGCTGAAGGTCGACCTGCTGCTGATCGCGCCTTGTCTGCGTCGGAAGCCGTTCTTGCTCGACCAGGAGTCGCTGGAGTGCGGCTTGCGGATTGTGAAGGTCGAGGCCCGACCGCTGCAAGTAAAGATTGAAGCCTGCCTCAGTCGCGTCATACGCATCGCGAGCAAACCCCGCTGAGCTTCCAAACGTTTCACGCGCCAACTCAGAGACGGCCGCGTTATCAAAAGCGGCCCTGGGATCTTCTTCAAGGAGAGTCGCGAACCGGAGTGCAAAGAATTCAAGGGGAGATTCGTTCGCAGGCTTGGCTGCTTCTGCAGCTGGTGCTGCAAGGCTCTCGAAGTCGATGCGCAACTGGACATGAGATCCTTCGCCACGAGACTTTCGCTGAACCTTTACCACCTTGCCACCCTTCCCGGTTTAGGCACCTCGCTTAACTGCCCAGAAGATTCCTCGCTGGCCGCGGAGTGGGCTGTGACCTTCGGCTCTTTGGTGCGTGTCTTGCGCTTGTCAGGGGATGTTGAAACAGACGCGTCTCTTCCAAGCAGGTGGGAGATGCGAGCGTAGTACGTTTTTAGGCTCCCCCGCGAGACTGCGAGCAAGACCATCTCCAAGAGAAAGGAGGCGGCGAGATAGCGCCAGTCACTCCACTCCCCTTTAGCCACGATCCGAGCGGCAACGAACCCCGGCACCGCGAGGCTCATGTGGGCATAGAACTGGTAGTAGCGGTAGTCGCTTTCGACTAGCTGGTTGAAGGCCCAAAACTTGGCCTGGAAGTCCGAGAAATCAAGTTCCGGCGCGCCAACGCCGGTCAAGTGGTGAAGAGCATCGATTGTGACCGTTCGGACGGCGCCAAGGGTGAGCCCAGCCGCAAGGGAGCCCAAGGTTACATAGAGGAACCCGGCTACCGTCGGTTGTGCGCCATCCGTACTTGTAAGCCAGAGCTTCACCGTGTCCGAGAAGTAGCTGGCGCCCCAAAGGGCAACGAGGCCCGGAACGACGTAGGCAATGAGCAAGCCGAAGTTCTTCTGTGATACTTCCTTCATGCCTTCCCCTCCTCGCGCTTCTGGGCGTCAACTACATCGGCTAGTGCCACCTTTGAAAGTTCGGCATCTCGCCTTCGATCTGCGGGGAGTTCCCTTCTTGGCTGCTCTGCTTCGAAGGGCTTCACGATCTGCCTTCGATACCGAAGCACCGTCGGTGACACCCGCGGAAGACCTGCTGCCTGGCGTGCCCGGTTCACGAGCCGTAGGATATTGAGCATTTGCCGACGCACTGGGGCGTAGGGCTCAAATGCGACCTTGAAGAGTTCACGGCCGAGAGCCACAGGCGACCGTCGCGTCGCGATCTCAAGGAACCAAGCCTTCATCTCCCGGTAAGTCTCTCGCCCGATCTGAACCCGCACCCGAAGGCGCGTGTCCTTCGGTGCCGGCCGCAACGGATCTCGTTTTCGCAGGTAGCCACCTTGCTTGACACTTATCGAGTAGCCCTGGAATTGAATGGGGATTCTCCTCGCATCACGAAGGTTCGTTCGCTCGAACTCAAAGAAGGGATGAATCCCGTGCGTTGCCAAGAGCACCCAAAACCGCTCAAAGCGGAGGTAATGGATATTGGCGAGGCCGGCGTGTTTTCGGCGAACGCGGCCCTGCCGGGAAATGGCTATGCCGTACTTCTCGATCAGCTTTTGATCGACCCGCAGAGGGTCTTTACCCTCGGGTATGATGCCGCACGTGTAGAACCAGTAGCCATGGGGCAGAAGATTGCAGGCCAGTACCTGCACAAAACCCTCGACTGAAGTCGCTTGACAGCGATATGTATCGCGATAACTGCTCATGCCCACTTGTCCGGGAAACACGTACAAGTGCTTCCAAGAAACTCGACCGCCGAGAGACCAAGCGAGTGTGTGTGTAGCGCACGTCTCTCGGTCTGAGTTGATTCAAGCAGTTATGAGTCAAGCGGCTCATATCAGAAGGGGTTGTTTTTGGTACGGCCAACCCCACGCCGTTCGACTGAGTCCGCGCAATTTGGTCTCACGCGCGAAAAACAAAACGAAGGTGGCTTCGTGCCTCTCTTCTAGTTTTTCTTCTCGCATAAAAGCCACGGACGGATAAAACCGCCTAAAAAACCGCGACCTTCTTAAAAACCTCCTTGCGAACTACGCCTCATCGTGGCGGCGTGCAAACTAGATTCCTAGTTGCACGCCGCCAATCCATAGGCTGCATCGCTTTTCAAAACCTCACTCGACAAACACCGCCGTGTCGAAGTGACACGTCAATGCTCACTGTCAATCCACTGCCACAGAAGACTTGTCCGCCAGGACCGGTCTTTTGTGACCGCTTCACGTCCAACCAAGGAAACCGGCTGCCGAGGACGCCCTTCGCGAACGAAGGGGTCCTCCAGCGGCCATGATCTTCCAACCGGTAAAAACCGGTCAGCCCTTTCGTCGTGGCATCATGTGTCCGGCACCACCCGTTGACACGCCAGCGCCCTTGCGACTGCCTTGCCGCAATTGCGTCCAAATGCTTCGTGGAACACTTGTTCTACGAAAGCGTTCGGCTCTCTACTCGGGCCACTCTCCCGGGCTCCAGCATTTCAAGCACTTGGCCGACTTAAGCCAAGCACCGGGTAACCAACCCGGCCGCTAGAGTCCATCCTGCGTTAGCACATGCTCTTTGCACTTCAAGTCACGTAGCTAATCGGTTGTTAACCGATGGGCAATTGGTCCTATGTCCGGGCTCCCGCCACGGCAAAGTTTCCAAATGCTGCTTTAAAAAGCCGCATTTGATTTCAGAGCGCAGAACCTAGAAGCGCGCTCTTACCCCCGGACCAACGCTTTTCGCCGTGCCTAAAGGCCCATATGGGTCTTTAGGCCACATTCTCGGCATCGTCTCTCGAAGCACTTACCGGTAAGCCCTCTCGGGCCTTTCGTAGTTACGCTCTCACGCCCAGGCTTTTCACCTGGTACCCGGACGAGTCACCGTCCGGCAGCCCTTGTCATCAAGTGGCTGGTTCCCTACACCGGCCAAACGTTGAACGAGCCCTACTCAAAGGGCCACGAACCCCGCGTGCGGATTACTGGCCACAACGTGGCCTCTCACCGCTTTGAGCATGACGGCCTTGGCTTTGACGCCAAGGCATGTCCGCATCGCCCCTGTTCCATTTGAAGGCGATCTCTCGCCATGGGATAGAATCCGAGGATTACTCTTTCACCGAAACAAAGGGTGAAAGGATTACTCTCGAAAGCCTCCTTTGAACTGGAGGAGCACGTCTCCGTGCGAATCCAGCTCCACCGGTGCGGCACATGATGGTGGTTAAGCCATCCCCTTAACCTGGTTGGTGGCCAGGCTTACCGGGTGTACCGCCCAATTGGAAGATCAACATCAAAGCGTTTTACATGCTTGACGATGGGCAGGATCTATCCAAGTCCCGCCTAATAAGTGTTATGGGCCGTTCGGCTCAGAGATTGCCGACCTGTAAGTCCTGCGTCCGAAGGTATGACACGATGATGCGTTCGCGGATCTCTTCAAAAAGTGGTCCCTTAGCTGCTTTCAGCCTGGCATATGACTCTTCATGCACGCGGCTTGCACCCGCCAGCGCCTCCGACTCTATCGCCACCTGATCTGCCGCGGAGAGCGTTCCAAAGTATGCAAGGCATCGCTCGCGATCTGGATCAGGAACGGCCGCCGCCGGCTCGGCGGCGTTCAGGGGACCTTGGGGCCGTTGTGCAACTTGAACGGTTTGCCCTCTTCGAAGCTCAGCAACGTAGTCCTCAGGCAGCGGATACTTCTTTCTGATCGACTGAGCAAGGAACCCAGCCGGGCGTTTTGAGATGCGTTTGTCTCCTCGCTCCAAAAGCCAGTCGTGGAGTGCAATTCGGTCGGCAATCACCTCGGCTGAGTGCTGCTCGACAAACTCCCGAGCTGTCTCTGGAGAGAGTCCCCGCTTCATTAGTTCCAATGTGATCCCTTGTGGAGCGGGCTCCGTCTCCTGCTCCCCTCGCTCGTCCGCCTTTTCGATCACGACGGTCCACTTTCCAGGTCCAGTTTTTACGAAGCGCTCCGTCTCCGCCATCTTGCGAAAGACTCCGTGCTCTTCGAGCTCCCTGATGCCCACATTGAGCCGTCGCTTCATCTCCCCCGTATGCTCGGTGCGCGTCATGCCAAGCTTGTCGAAGCAGAGAGTGTGCAGATCGAATTCCCACCGCCTCTTTTTGTGGAAGTGCTTGTCCGCGAAGCGATAGAGCCGCTTTGTCACGGCGCTTTGAAATGTGCGGTAGAGTTCGAGGTCAAGCCTCTTGAGGTACCCGGCCTGAAAGCTCCGAAAGACAATCTCGTTCCACACGAAGGACGACATCCCGGCTTCCGGCCCGCCGGCCTTTCTCCGCCGCTCGTAGCGCTCCCTGTCGTAGAGAGTCACGTTATCCAGGACATGAAAGCTCTCGTTGACCCAGCTCTTCTCTTCGTTGTCCCACCAGGCTTTGTCGTAGTAGAGCGAGACCCCGAGCCATCTCTTCAGTGACTCGTCAATTCGCTGGTAGCTCTTCCCTTCCTCTCGCCACCCCAAGATTTGAATGAGCTGGTAGCGTGTGAACTCGACTCGCCTCTCCGAAAAGCCTTTTAGCTTTGTGAGCTGCACGAGGCCCAGGATCACCTCATCGTCCAATGCCGTTGGGAGCCCAAACTTGTCGGAGGCTGATATCGTCAAGCGTCTTGTGACCGGCGCCCCTTTCGATGTGATCTGATCTTCAAAGACGAGTGTCTTTTGATCCTTCGGCACACGGTCGTCGAGACTAGCGAGCGGGAACTCCGCCAGGTTCATGTCGTCTCGGCCGACCGAAACCTTCACGAGCGAGAGGGCAGCCCTCGCCCCCAGTTCTTTTTCTTTTGCCTTCGCTAAAGAAACCACGGTCTCCAAGTTGACAGTTTGTCTAGATAGTTAATGATCTAGAGTTCCGCTCCGCGAATCCCCTGATCTCATTCACGAAACCGACCCGTTTTGTGGGCCACTTCACGGTAACGCCCCTCATTTTGTGGCTCAGTTCCCGGTACCGCGTGTCTCGAATCCCGGTATTGTGTGGGTCAGTTCCCGGTATCGGCACGAATTTCGTGTTTCAAATCCCGGTACGCCTCAAGTCGCCGTGTCACCGCCAACTTCAAGTTCCTTGAAGCTAGACGAGCATAGACCTCAGAGTGGCTTGGCGCAATCAGTTTTTTCTGCAAGTCGTCAAGCAGTCCAGCAGACATGCTTACATGTTTGCATGCTTGCTTTCTTGTCGTCCGGATTGCTTGAGGTCATGCCAACTGCCTGTCGGGTATGTCTGCATTCCGGCTGGCACGTCAGCAAAAAAACATGCTTGTCGGCCAGCATGTTTTCGCGCTACGGTTTTGTCATGATGATCGTGTTCGCAAACACAAAGGGCGGAGTGGGGAAGTCAACTCTCGCAGTCCACTTCGCCGTTTGGCTCTTCGATAGGGGAGCCAAAGTCGCTCTTCTTGACTGCGACAAGCAACGTTCAAGCTCGCAGTGGATCGCCGAGGCCGAGCCCCAAATTACTGTCACGGCGGCCGACACGCCGGAAAATGTAGCGCTACTGGCCCAAGAGCTTCGTCAGAGCCACGACTTCGTCGTAGGGGACGGTCCAGGCGGACTTGATGACTTGAGCCGCACGTTGCTCATCCTTGCCGATCTTGCCGTCTTCCCGATATCGCCCTCGATCTTGGATCTCAGGAGCGTCGCTCAAGCGACCGGTGTGCTGAAGTACGCCCACAGTATTAACCAGGGGAGGCCCGAAGGTCGGCTTGTTCTTAACCGCATGCGAAAGAGAGACACGATCAGCCGCGAGCTTCAGGCCGCTGCTCCAAATCTTGGACTCTCAGTCGCCAGATCCGTCATCCGTGATCTTCAGATCTACCGCGACGCTGCTCAGCAAGGGACCGCGGCAACTCGCATGGGTGCCAGAGGGAGGGATGCGGCAGCCGAGTTGACTCAGCTCTTTGTTGAGCTTTTGACCGATAAGCTCGCATTCTTGGAAGTAGGGGACTTGAACAATGAACAAACCGGGAGGGCTCATGTCAGAAAGACGGTCGCTCAGTAGTGCAATGGAGATCACCCCGGAGAAGTTGGCCTTTATTCAGGGCACGCTGCCTCGTCCCTCCGAGCCGGCAAGAATTCCTGAACCGCCGAGTTCCAAAACAGCATCTCAAGCTTTGACGGGAAGTAGCCAACAGCCTAAGCGACCTCGGGAGAAGTCGCAGGGAAGCTCTCCAGAGGTGACGGACGACTCAGTTCTAACTGAGGGGCTCCTTGTGCCCCTTACGACAAGGCTTCGGCCAAAAACGGCGGATGGACTAAGGCGCGCCTATCTGGAGCAAAAGCTCAAGAGAAGGCAGCCGGCCACGCAGCAGGAGATCGTCGAGGAGGCACTTCAGGGTTGGCTTGAGAGGAAAGGGTACTTGTGAACGACCGTTCGATCCGGCAGAGTCGGGCGGTAGTCAACTTAGGAAGCATCCATGAACCACAAAAATAATTCATCGCTCACAACCATCGCTTCACTCGCATTCGCTCTTGCACTTCTGATGGGGCTCGCGATGGCTGGGTGTGGCGACAAAGACGACGATGAGAGCAATTCGTCGAGCTCATCCACAAGCACCTCCACATCGTCCACTGGTTCTAGCTCAACGAGTTCAACAACTACTTCCTCTAGCTCCAGTAGTGGCGGGTGCGAGAATGATGCTGACTGCCCAGACACCGATTACTGTTGTTATAAAACTGACCCACATACCTGTAAAACCCAAGAAGATTGCTTTCATGAATGCGACGGCAACGATGACTGCGATCCTAGCCAAATCTGTTGCGACATTCTAAACGCGACTGAATGTAGGTCTCCAAGCACTTGCCATACTGATTGCAAGTCCGATAGCGACTGCAACACCGGTCAGGTCTGTTGTGTCAGTTTTCCAGGTGGAGCCATGCTGTGCAATACTGAGGATCAATGCGAAGAATTGATGGATTGCGATGGAGATGGGGTCAAGGAATGCGCCAAGGGCAACTGTTGCTATCTTGCGATTGAGTCGTATTGTTCCTCACCGCTCTTCATTTGCAATGTCACATGTAAAAACGATGAAGAGTGTAGCCCATACGCGTGCTGTAGAACCGGCCCAGGCAAATATCATTGTGCCCCCCCAGAGACTCCGGGTTGCAAAGAGGTCGCTTAAGTAGTTTCACCGCGTAGCGTGGTGGAGGGCGGCGGTCTAGGTCGTCAACGTAAATGACACACCAGCCCAAAATTGCCTCATAACAGAGGTATGCGAAGAGCCAAGCGTCTAACCAGCTTCAGGCGTAAAGCCACGACGCCAAGGCATCTACCATATAGACCACGACGGAGTCTTCTCAGCCGCGGCGAAGCCGCGTTCCACCGTGCCCTTTGCCGGGCCATCCGCGGCCGCTTCCTCATTGCATTTAAGGTTCGACTGGCGGATCTCATAACCTGTACCGAGCAAGCGTGGAAAGAGGGGTTCGGTCACATGATCGCAAGGCAACACTTGGACTTTGTGCTCTGCGACTGGAGTTCGACCGATATCGTCATGGCGATTGAGCTTGACGACCGGTCGCACAGGCGGCTCCGCCGCAAGAGCCGCGACTCCTTTCTCAACGAAGCACTTTCGTCAGCCGGGGTACCTCTCGTTCGCTTTAAGGCTGCAGCCAGGTACGACGCAGCCGAAATCGCGAGGGTCATTGAGTTGGCACTCCCTTACGCTCCTTAAGTTTGCAGCCGGCGACGGCAGGTGCATCCGCTCTCTGAAGCGGAGCAGGTCTACTTCTTGCTCAACATCCTGGCGCGTTCGCTCAACCTTTCATTCACCTGCGTTAAGTTCACGCCCCACCTGATGCCGGCCGATAGCTCCGGCAACGCAAAATACCTTTCCTTTGAGGAACGTGAACGCTGCCAGCGATCTAGTCGTACCGGTGCGCATGGCCGAGGAGTTCCGGGAATCGCGGCACATCAACAGGGCACAGCGTTATCGTGTTCCACGTGATGGACGACGAGGACCTCGACTTGTCGTTCAACGGGTCGACCCGCTTCGACAGGATCGTCAGTGACGCCAAGACGCATCACGTCGTGCTTTTCGACGATAACTCTTCGGCGTCGGATCGCTGGAGACGCTTCGGCCGACATTTGTGCACCGGCTACGATCACTGCGCTACCTAAACATGTCAGCGGAGTGAGTCATATGCACATGCACAAACTCATTTCAAGCTGGCTCGATCGGGTCCCCAGCATGCAGTCGCGGCTCGGCCACTGGAGCGCCAGCGACGGCCGTTACCCCACCGCCATGACGGCACTGGCGGACATCGCGCTCTTGGCCGAGGGCTCGACCATCACGCAAGGCAACTACGCGAAGAACATCAGCATGGCCGTCGATTACCTCGTCTCGCGCAGTCGCGCCAACGGCCTGATTGGCGACCCTCCCGTGACAACAGCTACGCCAACGGCCACGGCTACTCGACGCTCTTTCTGTCGCAAGTGCTGGGCGAAGAAGAAGATGAGAGCCGCCGCAAAGAGCTGATCGACGTCCTCAAGCGCCCTGTCACCTTCACCAGCCAGGCCCAGACCGCCGCCGGCGGCTGGGGCTACGTCAGCGCCCGCGACGGCAACGATTTCGACGAAGGCTCGACCACCATCACCCAGGTGTAGGGCTTCCGCGGCTGCCGCAACCCGGGCATCTCCGTGCCCAAGGGAATCATCGACAAGGCGATCAAATACATCCAGTAATGCACAGTCCCCGACGGCGCCGTGCAATACAGCTCGAAAGGCGGCGGCGGGGACCGGCCATTTCCACGGCGGCCATTGCCTGCCTGTTCAATGCCGGCCAGTACGACAGCCACTACGTGCCCAAGCTCCAGGGCTAGTGCCGGCTCAACCTAGCTGAAGTCCCGCTCTAGGCTTCGGCCACTGGCACTACGCCCACTACTACTACTCGCAAGTGATTTACCGCGAGGCAGGCAACGGGGGCGCCCCATCTGACCAAGACGGGTCGCCGGTTCCAAGGCTACATCGGCCCGATCTATACCACCGCGATCAACCTGACGATTTTGCAGTTCGAAAACGCCGACCTGCCCATCTTTCCATAGTAGTTCACTAACGATTAGAGCGGTACGAAATCATTAGTCACGCCATGACACGACAGAACGACTTTGAAGACCGCAACCGATGTGGCGGACCCAAATCTATGCAATCTGCCGCCGCGCCACCATCAGAAAGCGTTGCAGCAAATCGGCCACGCACACACCAATCCCAGAACAACTAGCCCTATTCAGAGCAGACCGCAACGTGCCTATCAATCGTGCCATGTTTTCGAGCCGGACTGACGTATGGGCGACACCGCAAGACGTCTTTGCGTTGCTCGACGCCGAGTTCCACTTCGACCTCGACGTTTGCGCACTTCCGGCGAACGCCAAGTGCCGGCGTTACTTCACGCCGAAGCAAGACGGCCTCAAGCAGGAGTGGACTGGCGTGTGTTGGATGAACCCGCCGTATGGTCGCGAGATCGGGAAGTGGATGAAGAAAGCATTAGTGGCGTCGCTCAAAGGAGCCACGGTTGTCTGCTTAGTCCCGGCCCGGTGCGATACAGCTTGGTGGCACGAATACGCCACGCGGGGAGAGATCCGATTCATTCGTGGAAGGCTCAAATTCGGCTCGGCAAGTTCTGCAGCACCGTTCCCCTCGGCGATCGTGATCTTCCGCGATCGTTGGTGGGAGAGGAGTCGTTGAGCAATGGCGTGTCCAACGCAACATAACCCCTGATTTCAAGAAAGGAGGACGATATGACCCGAGCGTTCAGGCCGCTGCGCCGGAAGTTCATGCTTCCGGTCGTTCGCCATTGCACGGGGGGTGATTGACTCACGGGCCAGCAGCCCGTGAGAGGTGCCGCTGGGCACGGTTGCTGGCCCGTTTTCCTTCATCTCCAACACGTCTCTCGATTCCACATAGATCTTTTGAAACCAAGGAAACCAAACATGAAACGACCCCGAAAACACTCAGCCCAGCCCACCAATGCAAGTCAGTCTCCGGACAACGGCGGCGAGTTAAGCAATGCCGACCTATCGCCTTACCTCCCACTGCTCCAGGACGTGACAAAGAGAATCGAACGCGAGATCCAAGAGTTTGAGTTCAACTTCATAAGCGCGCTCATTCACGCGGCCGGCATCGGTGATGTGCTGCAGAAAGTAGCGACGAAGTTTGATTACGACGTGTTTATGTGGTGGCTGGAAAACGGCTTCCCTCAACGCGAAGGTGGCCTGTCGCTCCACACCTGTCGGCGATGGGTGAGCTTAGCCGCTCAGATGTCAGACTTGATTGACCAGTTTCTAGCTACGAACGCATTCGATCGGGATCAGGTCTTCAATTTCATTCACAGAAAGGATGGGACGAACTAATGACACACGTACCTTCAAATAGAATCGACTGCAGTGGCAAACCCACCACGGCCACCGTCCAGGTTTTCGCAGGCGGTGGTGCCCAGGCTCTCATAGAATGCGAACAAACCTCTCCGTTCGATACCAGGATCGTCTTTGACGCCCCCGCTGAGCTTGCTCAGCGACTCGCGGACAAAAAGCCCGAAGGCGTCCACTTTTACGCGCTTGCCGAAGGTCACACTGTATTGACGCTCTCCAAGGGAGCAAGTGAAGGCATTGAAACCTGCCTTCGCGAGTTCCCCGGCGTGGATCTTGGTCAGGGATTGGGGCAGTATCGCGGCATCGGCGAGTTGGCTGCCAAACAACTCTTGGCCGATGACTGCTTTCAGCTCTTCCTCAGCGACCTTGCTCTCAAACTTATCGCGCGCCACGGCGAACTCACGCACGTACGAGTGGTGGGCAAGGCCGGATTAGCCGGCGGCACGGGTTCGGCCGGTGTCCTGATCCTCACGGAGGCAATCCTCCAGGCCTTGCTCGAAAAGACCGATGCCGTCGTCAAGTACGAACTCGATCTGATCGGTGCGATTACGGCGGAGGGGCTCGGCCGCCGGGTCGCAAAGAATGCAGCGGCCGGCATCGTCGATGCAATGGGCCGTCTCACGGCCAAGGACCATCATGAACGCGCGAGCCAAATCGGCTGCTTTCATGAGCTACCGGCCGTCGGACCGGACAGGGTGGCGCGCGATAACTTCGTGCTCCAGTTTGAGCAGGCACGGACAGCAGACGAGGTCCGAGAGGTCATCGATCGCCGAGCGCCGAACCAAGCCCTCAACGGTCGCTTCGGCAACCTTTGGATTGAGCGTGCCGATTTCTATCAGCCATTGCACCAACAGCTCGAAGTAGCGGCGGATGTCGCTCGTTCTTTCCACGCGGAACTCCGAGATTTACAGAAGGTGCGGAGCAATCGTTGCATCGACTCCTTGGAGTACCTCGAAGATCGTCGCATTCTTTCTCAGGAAACCATCGAGGATCTCGTCGCTCGCGCCTTTGAGAGCGATCCCGACGAGCTCTACGAGACCGCGAAAGAGGCGGCCTTCGACATCACCTTCCAGGTGCAGGCGCTTCTCAAGACGCGGACGCGCATCAATCTTTCCGCGGCTCACACAGTTTTCTCGATTCCGCCGCGCGATACGCGGGCGGCCAAGGAAAGGCTGGCAACTCAGCGGGCCGCCCTCAACGCTCTATCGGCCGCTCTGTCGGATCTTGATTTCCGCCGCCAAGAGCTTGAACAGAACTCCACTCGCCTCGACCGCCGGCTTGTAAGCGCGATCGATGCGATTCACCCCCGTTCCTCGCTTCAGCGAATGCTCGGAGCATTTCGCAGCGAAGAAGGACGGCTAGAAAATCTAGCCGAAGCAATTCGTGCGGATCGCGAGAACTCGGACAAGCTCGTGGAACTCCGAGCGATGCTGGCGAGCCTTGAGGCTGCCTACCAAGAGGTCGAGGAGGAACACAATTTCCTACTCGACAAGCTGAACTCGCTCATCGCTCGGCTAGAGCCTCTTGTTGTCCGAGGAGACGCTGATCGAAGAGAGTTTTTCGTCCGTTGTGCCCCGCTCGACGAGTACTTCGCTGAACTCTGGCACGTCGACAATCGCACGACTGAGGAGAGGCTGACTCGCCTCCTCGGTCGGGCAGTCCGCGAAGTCACACTTCATGGCTTGGCGAAGATCGTACGTGCCGAGGCGCCACGGCTCGAAGTAATCGCAAGCCAAATCGCCAAGCGGGCGGTCGTAACCAGCGGGCCGTGTTGGGGCGGCAAGGCTCGTCGCGACAAGCCGCTTTCGATCCACGTACTACCTCCTCTTGCGTCCGACGCAGCGGCAAGGCTCCGGCAGTTGATTCAGCAGGAGGACCCGGAGGCTCTTGTCGCAATCGCCGACACGGCCGCGGCCGGCGTTAACTGCGTCGATCTGCATCTCTACTCGGTCGAAGAAGCGAGCGACCTGATGACCGGCTTCTACAGGCAGGAGTGTTCGGAACTTAACAGTCATCCGCAACGGCCCCTGTACTTCCCGGAGCACGATTCTCGACGTGAGGAATTGATCGCTCAGATCCTCAACCAAAGCTCTCGCAGCAACGAAATGAAAGGGGACCAAAATGGTCAAATCGCTCATTAAGTTGACAACAACCGCCGCCGCAATCGTGCTTCTTTGGTCAGTCGCTGATTGGTGGGACGAATACCACCTAATCACAACCGCTATCGCAAGTCTCATCGCGGTTTCTGGCCTCCTCCTGCTCAAGACTCGCGCAGGCCGCAAGGTTCGGCGCCGCACCTATGTAGCGGATCGTCCAGAGCATCCTGCGCGAAGCCTATTTCTCGGGCTATCAGCGGGTGCACTCCTCGTGCTTCTCGTTGTCGGCACGACGCTCGTCAGCAATCAGATTCCGGGCTTTAAGAGCAAGTTTTTGGACATCGATCGCAGCCAAGTCGAAACCGTCCTCGCCGTCCTAGAGGACGCGCGCAACTACGCCGAAGCGGCGAAAAAGATCGAAGAACGATTGAACTCTCGGCTCTCCGAGGCCTGGGCCACTGAACTACGCGAAAGGCTTTACCTAGACCTCGTGCGAGCCGCAGGGGAGCAGAGCGGCGAGAAAGCTCGTGGCTTTCTCACGCGGGCGGTGACCTTCGCTCAGGCTAACGGCATGGATGCCCTTCTTGCAAAGACGCTCTTAAAGGACCTCGATCTCGAATCGCAGATTGCTGTCCATTACCAATCCTCAAGCAAGCAGTCGGCAATTTGGGCAGCCAAGCATTTCAAAATGCTCGTTGCCTGGGGCGACTCGCTTAGGGCCGATCTCCCAGCACGACGCGAGCGATACTTGCAGGCAAGGTCGTTCGCTTCCGAGCATCGAATTGATGCGGCGGAGCTTGAGCAGAAACTCAGAGACGTTGATCGCGAGCTTGCCGCGCAGCGCCCGGCTGATCTGCCCAACGGCACAACGGGCAGAGTTGAACGTCTCTCGTTCGACCTATCTCCGCCCGTCGTCGTCCTTGACCTAGCGGTGCTTAGCCCTTCAGGGAATCCAGTTCCCGGCCTAGCCGCCAAGGATTTTGAAGTCACGCTTGACTCGACTCGGATCTCGCCGGTCCATGTGGCAGCGGTACGCCCGGCTGCAACGCCGCTCCAGGTTGTCGTCCTTATGGACACATCCGGCTCTACGGCCGGCCAGCCGATCGAGTCGGCCAAAGCCGGTTTGGGCCTCTTGCTCGACCGCCTCCAAGGCATCGCGTCAGTTAAGACTTTTGCCTTTAGCGATGGCGTGACCCCAGTCTTCGATTGGACCAGCGACCTACGGGGCATGAAGGCTCGCATCGCGCCGCTTTCCGCACAAGGCGGCACGGCTCTTCTTCGGGCCTTGGAGACGGCTATTGCCGCTCTCCAATCCCAAGGCCATCCAAAGTCAATCGTGCTCTTTACCGACGGCAGAGATAGTGCCGGAGGGCTGCCCCTGAACGAACTCATCGTCCGCTGCCAGAAGCAGCGGATAGCGGTCAATGTCGTGGGCTTAGCCACCAAAGAGTTTGACGGCGGGCTGCTTCAAACGCTCGCGTCTCAAACTGGCGGCAGCTTTGTCACTGCCGCACGCGAAGCGGAACTTGCAGCCCGCTTCGAGCAACTCGCGACTCAGCTACGCCAGCCGCGCTATCGCCTGGCTATCCCCTGGTCCGGCGACGCGAAGGCCGTGGGCATTCGAATCGGCGGCCGAAACGCGGTTCAACTCCGCGTGGCTCCACACGCTGCCGGCCAACCACAAACGGCCCGCATAACGCAAGGGAATCCATGACCAACACGAGGTAGAAGCACCACAAAAAAAGGCAGCACACCGTTGCACGGTGTGCCCACAACCAGCCGGTCGGGGCGGGGTTAACCCCAATCGGCGCAAGGAGAAAGGCATGTCTGCACTTCGTAGACATTTCGAGCCATGAGAAAGCGATCCGAAACGATATCGTTTCGCGCACCTGACGAACTTTGTCGGTTCATCGACAAGCGGCGAGCAGCGCTTGGCGTCTCTCGCGGTGATTGGGTGAAGGGCGTTCTCTACGCACTTCTCTACGACGAAGCGAACGAAACGATCATCGCGCTCTTAGGCGAGCTCGCCCATGACTTAAAGAAGCTAAACACCAACCAAGCCCGAGCCCTTTTTGCTGTGTTGACGGTCATCGGCCAAATGACCCCGGCCGAAGCCAAGCAAGTCATTCGAAAGAAATTCTTGGCATAGCCGGAAGTCGAGCCATGATCGGATCATTTTCAGTCGTCGATGGAGGTACGCATGGTGCCATTACTGTTGCAAAGTATTTCTGCTTTCTTGCCACGGCCGCCTACTACCTGGAAGGGGGCGAACCGCCGGGAGAGTGGCTGGGGAGGGGAGCCACCGAAGTGCGCTTGGCAGGCAACGTCCAGGAGGAGCCTTTCACCTCGGTCCTAAACGGCTGTCATCCCCATAGCCACCGCCAGCTTGTGCAAATTCAACGGGCAGGCGGCGTCGAGACTCGCCGCGAACGGTGTCTTGGCGTCGATCTTTGCAGTTCTCTTCAGAAGTCAGTCACAGCTCTCTGGGTGGCCTCACCTGATGCCGTTCGCCGCGAAATCGAACAGGCGATCATGGCCGCCTTTAAGACAGTCTTCAATTGGTTCGAATCCGAGATACCCCTGGCGCGGAGCGGCCGCGGGGGCCATGAGAAAGAGTTTGCAAAGCTCATTGCGGCCGTCTTTCCCCACACGGTAAACCGCAATCTTGAACCACATTTGCACCTTCACTGCATCATCGCAAACCTCTGTCAGAGACCCGATGGGTCGTGGGCCACGGTCAACACGGGCTTAATCCGCGATTGGACGCGAACGCTTGGCCCTATGATCCGCTGCACTCTAGCCAAAGAGCTCAAGAAGAGACTCGGCGTCGAGATCGATCAGCCGCGCGCTTTGAACGGCAAGAAGCAACCTTGGGAGCTTGCGGGAGTTCCCGAGAAGCTCATCAAGCGATGGTCCTCCCGCCGTTCGGAGATCGAAGCCCTGCTCGCGGCAAAGGGAGGCACCCTGCACTCGAGTTCCCCCCAGGCTCGCGAGAAGGCGACTTTATTGAGCCGCAAACCAAAGAGCAAGACTCCATCGCGAAAGGAACTGCTCGATCGTTGCCAGAAAGAGGCGACGAGCTGTGGTTTCGACCAGCACGCGGCCGAAGCACTTCTCTGGAAAAAACAACGGCAAGAGCGCGGGCCAAGCTACACCGAAGTCTGGAAAAATGTCCTTAACGATCTTTCAAAGAGAAGAGAGCACTTTACAGAACGTGACGTGATTCAAGGCGTCTGCGAGGTCGTGCAACACCGAGGCGTCGATGGCGTCGCGATTGCCCGCAGAGTGCGACGCGACTTAAGTCACAGCCCCGATATCGTTCGTCTAAACGAAGTTTACGGAGAGCAGCGCTTCACCACGAAAGAGAACTGGGAGCTAGAAGAGAAACTCCTTTCTCACGCCGCTGCGCTAAAGGGCAGTCCTGGTGCAGTCGTTCCCGATCGACTCATTAACAAGGCCTTGAAACCAAGAGCCGGCAAAAGTCCAACCGAGGAGCAGGCCAAGGCGGGTCGTGAGCTTCTATCGCAAAGGCAAGCTTTACGGATTCTCACAGGCGTAGCCGGTGCCGGAAAGTCCTTCATCTTTGATCGTGTTCGCGATGGATTTGAGCGCGCGGGCTACACGGTGATCGGGGGCGCTCTGGCCGGTGCCGCCAAAGAAGAACTCGTGCGCCAGACGGGCATCGAGTCCCGCACCGTTGCGAGCTATCTCTATCACCTCGACAAGACTCCACTCCAGAAGCTCAAAGATCGTCTCCGCCACGACGCTAGACAACTGCTTCGCGCCCTACGAGGCAAGACAACCTACCGTCACCAAAAACTCAAGCTGACAAAGCGGCACGTGCTCATTCTCGATGAAGCGGGCATGCTCGATACGCGGAGCCTCGAACGCATCGCCTATCACGTGCGGAAGGCAGGCGCAACACTCATCCTCGCGGGTGACCACAAGCAGCTCCCGCCGGTTTTAGCCGGTGCGCCCTTCAAGACCTTGACCACGATCGCAGGCCAATCGCAGCTCAACAACAACCAACGGCAGCGCGATGAGAATGACCGGAGAGCGGTTCACGACATCCGATACGGCGAGGCTAAAAAAGCACTCAAGAACTACGCCGAGCGAGGCCGCGTCACGATTGGCGCGGACAGAGATGAGACGATCCAAAAACTTATCGGGGTCTGGGCTGAGCGCGGCGGAGCCAAGACCCCCCAGCGCCATCGAATCTTCACGCAGACGCGAGAAGACGCACACGTCGTCAATCAACGCTGTCAGGCTAAGTGCAAAGAGTCCCGAGCAGTGAGATCCGTCGTGGGTGTGCGGGTCGGGCAGCACTACTTCTACAAGCACGACCGCGTTCTATTTCACAAAGCGTACCGAGCAGGCGGGATCGAGAACGGTTACACGGCAACCGTGCTTAGCGTAAACCCGATCCGGCGAAGCATCACTGTTCGGCTTGATCAGGAACCGACGAAGCAAAACCTCGCCCGCGGCTTAAAGCGCGTCGTCACCGTTCCGCTTCGAGCGCTCGGAGAGGACGCTATCACGCTTGGCTACGCAGCCACCACACACAAGATGCAAGGCCAGACCGTGGACCATAGCTACATGCTCCTTGGCGGAACGATGACGAACTTGGAGATGACCTACGTGCAGGCAACCCGAGGTCGAGAAAGCACGCATCTCTTCGTGGATGCCCTTCACGCGGGGACTGAACTCAAAGACTTGGCCAAGTCAATCAACAAATCAAGGGCCAAGAACCTGGCCCATGACATCGGCAAAAAGTCATCGTCCCAGTTGCACGAAGAACTCTCAATTGACTGACCTTCCAATCCCTGAGGTGCCCGCCATGAATGACCGACTTTTTCGTATCCTCCTCATCGTATTCGTCGCCGTCTCTTGTCTCTTGCCCGCACTCGTCCTTTCGTTGGGGCTTCCTTTGTTCGGGTCCATAGCGCTCGTTCTATTGCCAATTGTTCTTTCCTTCATCGCGCAAGTATTCCTAGAACGGCCGTGGATTGCCGTCCTCTTCGTGTGTCTTTGGGTTTTGTTTGTCGTCGCACGCCTCAGCGAAGGATCGGGTCCCAGCGTGCGGCGTGGACGGCGCATGAAATCACTGAAGCGATCTCAGATTCCGTCTCGGCTCCGGAACAGGAGCCCCAAGCCACCACGTCGCGCAGGCACGAACCCTCCCACCGCAGGCCGACCGCACAATTCTTGGAGCAACTCATGAACAGCTTCCCGAAACTCTTGAATCACTTCTGGCGGCGCTCTTCAACCACGACTCCAACTGATGCCCAGACGAACGGTCCCGGCTCGGCTGATGAATGTCTATGGTTCGGAGTGGATCTGCCTTTTCGCGAGGCAACGAGCCACTGCATGCTGGCCGGAGCCACCGGTAGTGGCAAAACGACAATGCTTCGTCTCTTCATGCAGGGTGTCCTGCCGCGGATTGGTCCTGGCTCCGGACAGAGAGCACTTGTCTACGACGCCAAGGGCGACCTCATGTCGCTTCTTCCAGCGATTTCCCCCGCATCGATCATCAAAACGACCAATCCATTTGACGCCCGAGGTGTGGCCTGGAACCTCCACCGCGACGTTCGTGAGCCACGCGTTGCTCTTCAGATTGCCTTTACCTTGATTCCGGAAGAGCAAGAAAGCCAACCATTTTTCAGCAATGCTGCACGACATCTCATGTACGGCGTGATGCTCAGCTACATCCTGAGTGGCGTCGAGTGGACATTTGCCGATCTCATGAGAGGTTTGGATTCGTCCAGCCGTCTGAGAAAGATTCTGGAGCGCCACGACGTTACCCGCTCAATCGTATCCAACTATTTCCATGACCCGAGGCTTTTGTCGAACATCATGTCGACAATCGCCACCAAGTTATTGCCGTTCCATCCCATTGCCGCAGCCTGGGAACATGCCACTGAAAAAATCTCATTAGAAGAGTGGGCCACAAATGAAATGATCCTGCTTCTGGGCAACTCAGAGACCAGCCGCAAGCCAATCGACGCCATAAACCGCTGCATGTTCAGGCGAGCTTGCGAAATCGTCCTTCAACAGAACGAGACACTTCAGCCCAGGACCTGGTTTTTCCTCGACGAATTGTCCGAAGCAGGGCGTCTTGACGGCCTTGTCTCGCTTCTTAAGAAGGGCCGATCCAAAGGCGCAAGCGTGACGCTCTGTTTTCAGAGCATCTCCGGGCTACGCGATTCGCGGCTCTACGGCCCGCACTTGACCGACGAAATACTCGGCCAAATCGGCAACCGCTTTTTTGGCCGACTCGAATGCCCAGAAACCGCGGAGTGGGCGAGTCGCCTCTTCGGCGATCAGGTCGTCGATCAGTTTACGACAAGTCGCACTACATCCGGCCAGGGGAGCTCAACGACGGAGAACCAGCAGATAGTCACTCGTCGTGCAGTTCTGCCCGTCGAGTTCATGTCCATCCCACCGTGCGACGCCACCAACGGATTGACCGCCTACTTTATGGTGCGATCACACGGCTGCTTTAGAACCAACTTCGCTGGTCATTCCCTGTTCAATGGTGACTTAGTTCCGCCCGCGCCGGGCGTCCCGGAACTCGTCCCGCGGTCGGTCGAGGCACAGTACCTACTCCCCTGGAGCACCCAACAACGCTTGATGTTCTGCGGTCCTGTAGCCAAGAAGCCGGACAAGCGTTCGCAAAGACAAAAACGCAAGCCCGACCTGGACCAACTGGACGAAATGGACACGTTGTAAAACTGCCGCCGCTCGCACCGGCTGGCTGACAAGAACCCGTCAAAGATCTAACGAATCGCACTTCTCCAAACAACGCGCAATCATGGTTCGCCGCCGCTTCTCCATGGCCAATCGCTCGTATAGGCCCCGCCATCGACTTCGACTCACCTCCGCCAAATTCAAGTACTAGAGCACTTCAAGTGGTCGATCGAGTACCAGGACAGTTTCTGACGCCCCCGGAGGTCGCCAAGCTCTGGCGAGTCCGAAGGGAGACCGTCCTGGCCTGGATCAAGTCCGGGCACCTTCGAGCGATAAATGTCGCAGAGCCTTGCAGGCGACCCCGCTACCGAATTGACCCGATTGATCTCGCCGCCTTCAAAGAGCGCCGAACGGTCGCCCACCGTCAACCGCCGCAGCGGCGAAACGGCCGCTCTGACATCACCGAGTTTTACTGAATAGCCACTCGTGCACGAAATCAATTGCGGCCTTTAGACGGCTATCGTCAACCGGCTCTTCAGAGTAATGGGTGCTCATGTCCGTTGCAGACTCAGCGTGACCCATGATTGCGCGAACCGCATCCTTGTCTCGCGTCTTTTCGGCAACTGTCTGAAACGTGTGCCGCAAGGCGTAGAAGCCCAAGCCAGGCCGGTGAAGCTTAAGCTCCTTTAGGAGCTTTGCCATCTCCTTGCTGATCGGATTGTCTCTGCTGGTCTTTGGCTCCCATGGCCAGCCATACTTTGTGATGAAGACGAGGTTCTTGTCGCTCGCCTCTTTGTGCGCAGGTCTCGCGACAATGGCAGCCTTGACCGCCTTGATCGTTTCTGGCCAAAGCGGGCAGCGACGCATGATGCCTGTCTTAGGTCGAGGGAATTCGAGCCATCCCTTCTTCAAGTCGACCGCGGTCGTGGTAAGCTTGGCACAGTCGTTGTTGCCCAACGCACAGTTGATGCCAAGGTAGATCATCGCCTTCATCTGCACAGGGGCGGCCTTGATAATTCGCAGAAGCTCCTTTGCTGAGAACATCCGCGGTCCCTTTTTCTGCCGCTCCTTTCTGAGCACCGCTCGCGTTGGCTTCTCAAAGGAATCGCCGTATCGGACAGGCCGGTCAATTAGCCCCTGCTTGAAAGCGTAGTTGAAAAGAACTCGCGTTCGCGTGATGTCGTTGCTAAGGGCCACAGGCCCGTGTGTCTTTGCGAACTTCGATCGAAGCCGCTCAAAGTCGGGTGGTCTCAAATCCTCGACCAGCCGGTTCCGTCCGAAGACTTCGATAACTCGCTTGCAGATTGCGTCGTAATCCTCCCACGTTCGCTGATGCAGCTCGCGGCTTTCGACCAGCCGCTTCTTGCTCGTCAAAAATCGATTGACGAGATCGCGCACCGTGACGCCCTCCTCGTGTTGAGGGGTGCGGCCTGCAAGAAGGTCGTCCTTGTCTTCAAGCCAGCGGTCCAAGGCCGCCTCGGGATCCCGCCATGGACCAAAATAGACGAGCCTCCCGCGAACCTTTTTGGCCCACTGCCCGCTCGAATGTGCAAAGAGGGGAAAGTCCTTGTGCGGCTTATCGGGCTTTCCGCCGGACGATATACTTCTTTGAGCTTTTCCGTTGGTTGATCTGTATCGTGCAAGGGCCTTTTGTGGATCGTCCCAGGGGCCGAAGTATTGCAGGCGACCTTTGACCTTTTTCGCCCACTGCCCGGAGGCGTGCGGGAAGAGGGGAAAGTTGAGCGAGGGCTTCTTGGGCTTGGCGATCATGGGCGAGGTGTAGCCGGGTGTAGAAACGGGTGTAGTGGTGTAGTAACGGGTGTAGCCCGACTACACCCGACTTGATTTTAGCCGAGAAAATGTGAAAATCAACGGGAAATAAGCACAAGCGCCCGTAGCTCAATTGGATAGAGCAGCGGACTTCTAATCCGCAGGTTGCTGGTTCGATTCCAGCCGGGCGTAATGCGAGCGTTACTTTGGTGATAGGCGTGTGCGTCCCATTTATCATGGCCATCGCCTGAAGTAGGTTTTCCTAATCCCCCACGCATGATGCGTATCGCCGACTTCAAGCGGGCCTGGCCTGAGGGTGATTGTGGCTTGCGGCCGGCCCAGAACGGCATCTTCAGGTTTCCATCGACGTATGCCACACAGCTCCCCGCGCACCTGGGGCGAAACGGCGGGCTTCTCGCGGCGGCGAATGCGTCGATCAATGCTCGTTTCGACGCACGAAGCTCGGAACTAATTGCTCGCTTGGTGGTTTAGTTTCTAAAGATGGTGAAACCCAGCACCGCTTTCCTGGGTATGCACAGTCGAGATCGTGCGCGCTGGCCCCCTTACGGGGGGTGGTGATTCCGTTGGCCAATGGCGATCCTTTTGACGAGGACCGTCAAAGTGAGTTCCATGCTAGCTAGTTTTTGGTTGTTGGGTTACTTCGGTCCTGAGACAACGCTCCCCGTCGCGTCGGCCATCGCGGCCATCGTCGGAGTCGTCTTGATTGCGTGGAGCTACCTGGTGCGGGCGTTAAAGTGGTCGGTCGCTTGCTTGAAACGCCTGTGGCGCTAAACCGCCATTTGCCCACCTCTCCGCAGGTAGCGCGACTTAAGCGAACGCGTCGGGTGCCACGCGCCGCGCGGAACCGCCCCAGGTACGGCGAGTGCTCAATGTTCTGCGCTTCCGTACATCTATCTGTCATCCTAGGTGAGAATGCCGTGCGCAGCGCAGTGCGCCGGGAATTGCCCTGCCGCTGCGGGGTTGGTTCATTCCCTCGACTGCCGCGGTGGGGCTAGCTGACGCAGGGCAGCGTGTATGCGCAAGTTCAAAAAAGTAATTGTCATCGGCCTGGATGGACTCGATCCGGCCATCATCGACCGGCTGTTGGCGGCGGGCGAGCTGCCTCATTTCGCACGGCTGAAATCGAGCGGTGGTTACGCGCGGGTTGCCACGACGTATCCAGCACAGACACCGGTTGCCTGGTCGACCTTCGCGACTGGAGTCAATCCGGGGCGGCATGGGATTTTCGACTTCGTGGGGCGCAATCTGCGGACGTATCAGCCCGAGCTGGCTTTGAATCGCTACGAGCAGACGAGCAGCTTTCTGCCCCCCAAAGTGATCAATCTGCGTCGCGCGGAGCCGCTGTGGCAACGGCTGTCGGCGGCCGGAATTCCGTCGACCGTAATTCGCTGTCCGTGTTCCTACCCGCCCGACACGCTTCGAGGACGGCTGCTGGCGGGCATGGGTGTGCCCGATCTGCGTGGCGGATTTGGCACGGCGACGTTTTATAGCACGGCTCCCACGATTGAAGCCGAGGAGGGCGAAATTGCCCTCGCGGTGCGCGCGGAACCAGACGGTTCGATCGTCACTCAAATCGTCGGTCCGCGTCACCCGCGGACCCATGAAGATCTCGCTTGCCCGATTGTCGTTCGCCCGGAGACGCAGCAATCCAAAGTGACGATCCGAACACTCGACGACTCAACGGGCGTCGAAGTTCAGGAGCGAACCTGGAGCGATTGGCTACGGGTGAAGTTCAAAGTCGGACTGCTGACATCGGTTCGGGGAATCGTGCGTTTTTTTCTACTGCGAACGGCGCCGCATCTGGAGCTGTGTGCCTCGCCGGTGAACTTTGATCCGAGTGCTCCTGTTTTCCCGATCAGCTTCCCTGCTAGCTATGCACGCGAGTTGGCCGCCAACAACAGGGCGTACTACACGGCCGGAATGGTTGAGGACCACGCCGGGTTCAACAGCGGGCGCCTCGACGAGGCTGCGTTCTTGCAGCAATGCGATTTGGTCGTCGCCGAACGCGAGTGGATGATGCGGCATGAATTGAACCGCTGCGAGGAGGGATGCTTCTTTGTCCTCTTCGACACGCCGGACCGTGTGCAACACATGTTTTGGCGCGCGCACGACGCGCGACTTGCCACAAGTGACGGTCGTGACGAGCGGGAGTGGGGGCATGTCGTCGATGAACAGTATCGTCGCGCCGACGAGACCCTCGGCAACGCCCTGGCATTTGCCGACGAACACACCCTTGTAATCGCGCTGAGCGATCACGGCTTTGGGAGTTTTCGCCGACAGTTCGACGTGAACGGTTGGCTGCACCAGAACGGCTTGCTGGCGCTGCGACCGGGCACCGGTGTTGAAGCAGACAGTCGGCGAGCTTTCGACGGTGCTGATTGGAGTCGCACGCGCGCTTATGCGCTCGGATTGAGCGGTTTGTATCTCAACCTGGCAGGCCGCGAAGCTCAAGGCATCGTGCCGGCGGCGGAGGCTGCCGCCTTGCGTCGCGACATCGCCGAAAAGCTGACGGGGCTGCGCGACCCAGCGACGGGCGAGATTGCCATTCAACGCGCGCTCCCGCGCGACCAGGTCTATGCAGGGCCTTACGCCGACGAGGCGCCGGACGTGCTGATCAACTACGCGGCCGGTTGCCGTGCGTCGTGGGCGACCACGCGAGGACAACTATCCAGCCAGGTTTGGGGTGACAACTCGAGGCGCTGGAGCGGAGACCACGTCGTCGACCCGGCGTTGGTGCCGGGCGTGCTGTTCATGAGCCGGCCCTTTCGCGACGCTTCGCCATGCCTGGCGGATTTGGCGCCCACGATCCTCGACGCGCTGGACGCGCCGCCGGCGCCGGCCATGGAAGGGGTATCACTGTTGCCATGAAGATACTCGTCATCGGGTTGGATTGTGCGGCTCCCGAAGTGCTGCTGGAAGACGAGCGGCTCACAAATATCCGTCACCTCATGTCGGTCGGCTGCTACGGTCGCCTGGAAAGCGTTGTTCCGCCGATCACGGTGCCGGCTTGGATGTGCATGGCGACCAGCCAAGACCCGGGATCGTTGGGTGTTTATGGGTTCCGCAATCGAGTCGATCGCAGTTACGGCGGACTGCGTGTCGTTGACTCGAAGGCGTTCCGTCAATTGACAATCTGGGACCAGATCGCACGCCAAGGGGGACGCGCGAACATCGTGGGAGTGCCGCCGAATTATCCTCCTCGCAGGATCAACGGGGTGTCGATCGGTTGTTTTCTGACGCCCAGCGAAGCGGGAACGGTTTTTGTCGAGCCGCAATCGATGCAATCCGAACTCATCGCTCGCTTCGGCGACTATGTCGTCGATGTGACCGGCTATCGCACTGCGGATAAACTCAGACTGCGCGACCAGATTTACGCCATGACGCGCACTCACTTCGAGGTCATTCGCTATTTGATGACACAAACGGAATGGGATTACTTCCAGTTCGTCGAGATCGGGCTGGATCGCATGCATCACGGCTTTTGGAAGCACCACGATCCCAGTCACGTTTTACATCCCGCCGACAGCCCATTCGCCGATATCGTCCGCGACTACTACCAGTATCTCGACGATGAGATCGGTCGCGTGCTCCAGTGCCTTACTGAAGAGACGATTATCTGCGTGCTGTCGGACCACGGCGCGCAGCGACTCGATGGCGGATTCTGCATCAATCAATGGCTGATCGATCAGGGTTGGCTCGTGCTGCGACAACAGCCCGACAAGATTACTCCTTTTGCAGAACTGGACGTCGATTGGAAGCGCACGCGTGTGTGGAGCGAAGGTGGCTACTGCGCGCGAGTGTTCCTCAATCTACAGGGACGCGAGCCCGAAGGCGCAATCTCGCCTGGCGAGTACGAGCGGTTTCGGGACGAAGTGAAAGCACGCCTGGAAGCGACGACTGATGCCAACGGCAAGCCGCTGGGCACGCTCGTCTTCAAACCCGAGGAGATTTATCGCCAGGTGCGGGGAATCGCGCCAGATCTGCTCGTCCACTTTGGCGGGCTCTTCTGGCGTTCGGTTGGCGGAGTCGGCTATCCGTCGTGGCATGTCCTGGAAAACGACACAGGGCCCGACGATTGCAACCACGCTCAATTCGGCGCGTTTGTGCTGGCGGCGACGAATCTGCCCATCCAGGGCAGACTCGAGCAGGCACACTTACTAGTTCTACTGTTCGATTTGCTATCGCGTGACGCAAGTGTTTTCTGGCATAGTTCTTTGTGGGCGGCAAGCTCAAGG
>JAIESQ010000162.1 GCA_019745975.1 Pirellulales bacterium | reverse complement strand
CCCGCCCGGAGCGACTCTCCAGCCAGCGATGCTACCACCAAGCCGCCTGAAAAGTACAAACCGCGGGATGCACCCGACATGCAGCGAGCTGGCAAAACGCTACGCTTGCGGCTGATGAACGCGGGTACATTTATCAGGAGCTATCGACATGACCGGTTCCATCCCTCGTCGCGACTTCTTGCTCGGATCGCTGGCAGTCGCCGGTGGGGTGAATGTGCTTGGTCGGCGCGCCGCAGCCGATGAAGCGCCGACATCCGCCGAAGCCGCTGCCTGGCGCCGCTGCTCGGCCAACGATCGACTGGCTATCGCCGTCATGGGCACGAATGGGCGCGGACATGCGCTGGCTTTGGCCTTCGCCAAGCAAGAAGGTGTCGATGTGGCCACGATCTGTGATGTCGATAGCGAGGTCGCTGCCCGCACGACTGCCGCGCTATCGAGCGAGCGCGGCCAGCAGCCGAAGCAAGAGGGCGACATTCGCCGCGTGCTCGACGATCCGGCGATTGACGCCCTGGTGATCGCCGCCCCCGATCACTGGCATGCCCCCGCGACCGTGCTCGCCTGTCAGGCGGGCAAGCACGTCTATGTTGAAAAGCCGGCTTGCCACAATCCGCGCGAAGGCGAGTTGATGGTGGCGGCCGCTGAGAAATACGATCGTCGCGTGCAACTTGGCACGCAGCGTCGCAGTTCGCCCGAGGTGCGGCAAGCGATTGAGCGCATGCAGGCTGGTGAGTTGGGCCGCGTGCGCATGGCACGCTCGTGGATCGCCAGTATTCGCCCTTCGATCGGCCACGGTCGCGAGGTCGATCCACCGGCCCGGCTCAACTACGACCTCTGGCAAGGCCCCGCGCCGCGCGAGCCGTATCGCGACAACGTCATTCACTATCACTGGCACTGGTTCTGGACCTGGGGAACCGGCGAGCTGGGCAACAACGGCATTCACGGGCTCGATCTCTGCCGGTTGGCGATGCAGGTCGATTGCCCGCGCGAAGTCGTCTGCGGCGGTGGCCGACTGTTCTTCGACGACGATCAGCAGACGCCCGATACCGAGCTAGCAACGTTTTGTTTTGGTGAGCGCGGCAGCGACGAACGGTTAATCCACTGGGAGCACCGCACCTGGCACCGCCACGGCGGCCGCGGCCGAGATTGGGGCGTCGAGTTCTATGGCGACCAAGGGACGCTGACGCTCGACAGTGCCGGCTGGGAAATCCTCGACCGCGACGGCAAGCAAACCGCACAAGTGAAGATCAGCAATGGTGAGCCCGAGCACCTGGCCAATTTCTGCGCCGCGATTCGCTCGGGCACGCCGCTGCAAGCGCCGATCGACGCAGGCGTGTCGAGCACGCTCTTGTGCCACTTGGGCAATATCGCTTATCGCACCAGCAGCACGGTGAATCTCGATCCGGCGACGAAGCAACTGGCCGACACCAGCAGCAGCGAGCAAAAAAGCTTGTGGTCGCGCGAATACGCTCCGGGGTGGGAAGTGAAAGTGTAAGGCGACACTTCCGTACGGCACTGCTGGGCAAGCCAGCAGTGGCACCCTGAGCGTTCTCAGCCACCGTCCGCTTCCAAAAGCATTTCCAAATAGCTGCGGCGCTCGCTGCGCGCGAGCCCCAGCGCTTCGGCCAGCGATCTAACCGCCGCGCGAGCGTTGTCGGCATCCGCGTCGTCGGTCACCAGCTCGATCTCGAGGAACAGCCCGAGGCGCGCGACCTCGTCGAGCGCGAGTTCGATGTGCCGGCCTTGCCAAGCGAGGTGGCCCGGCGTGCGCGTCTTAGCGACTTCACGGACTGGCCGAAATGACAGTGCTTCGAGCAGGCTGGCGAACCGTGATAGTCCCGCTACCCCCGGCTCGATGGGCAGTTCGATCTCGCGGCGCGTCTTCGTCGACGCGTCGAGCTTCGGTCCTTTGTAGGTGATGCAGTTGTCGGCTCCCACGCGGCGCAAGCGCAGCGCTTCGTCCGTCACGGCAAAATCGCGCGCGGGGTGGGCAAAGTAGCGATCGACCTGCTCAAGCCGTGCACCCCACTGGCAGCCAAGTTGCGCCAGCCGCGACAGGATCTCCGCGCGCGTCGGCGTGCCGTCGCTACCTTTGAGCGGAAACTTCTGTTCGACTTCAAGCGTCATGCGGAAATCTACGTTACAACCCCTCACCCGGCGGCTGCGCGGCCACCCTCTCCCGCAAGGGGAGAGGGTCTTGTGACGAGGTTCCCCCTTCGATCTTCCTCACCGCAGCCGGGCGTAGATCAGCCGGTCGGTCAGCTCGCCATCTTTGAACACCGCGTCGCGAAGCCGGGCCTCGCAGGTGAAGCCGGCCTTCTCCAGCACCCGGGCCGAGCCAGGATTCCAGCCGAACACGCCTGCCTCGAGCCGCGCGACGTCGAACGTAGCCAGCGCCCAATCGGCGAATGCGCCGACCGCCTCGGTGGCGATGCCGCGCCGCCAATAGGCTTCGCCCAGCCAGTAGCCGATTTCGGCGGTGCGGCAATCGACGTCGCCGCGCAGCTCCAGCCCGATGCCGCCGGCGGGCCGGCTGGCGACTTCGATGCAAAAATTTAACTGCGGCGACTGCGCGGCGGCAAACGCCAGCCAGCGCTCGGCATCTTCGCGCGTGTAAGGATGCGGAAAACGATCGCGCAGGTTGCGCCACACGCGGCGATTGTTGGCCTGCCCGACGAGCTCTTCGAGATCGTCGGCGCGCCACGGGCGCAGCGTGCAGCGGGTGAGCTGGATTTCGGCCACGGTCGTCGCAGCAGTCCTCTGCTACGCCTTGTCCGGGTCCTGACCGTCAGTCCAGGGGCCGGCCAGCTTCATGTACTCTTGCTCGACCAGCAAGCTTCCCGTGTCGCCGGCCTTCCAGCCAGGGATGTGCTTCGGCTTGGAACGCGCCTTCGACATCTGCTCCCAGCCGGCTGCCCAGCTCGCGTCGGCTTCGGTCGCCTGCTTGCGATCGACATCGAAAAACAGCGCCTTGCCCTCGCGATAGCTGCGGGCACCCATGTTCACCAGCACGATCGCGGCGGCGCCCAAATCGGGCGTGTTGTTGCACAACTCGGGCTTGTTCTCGCGGATGGCGGTGAGCCAGTTGTTGAAGTGCATCTTCGTGGTGTCGCGCACCGGCTCCTCGACTTCGATCCGCTCCTTCTTCTGGCCGCTGATCTTGGTGACCTGCGGACGCTCGGGAATGAAATCGAAGCCGCGGAAATCCTCGCCGTTGCCGAACTCGAACGAGCCGTAATGCCCGCGAATCAACTGTCGGATCGGCGTGTTCTCGCAGCACATCGTGGCGGTGACCAGCCCTTGCACCCCCTCGGAGAAGTCGGCAACCACCGTGGCCACGTCGGGCACGTCGCGGCCGTCGTATTCGAGGAAAATGCCGCCGGCCCCCACCACGCGCTTTGGATACCGCAGCCCCGTGGCCTTGAGCATCGACGTGGTGCGGTGCACGAACAGGTCGGTGTACATGCCCGAGCCGAACGGCCAGTAGCAGCGCCACTGAGCATAAACCGCGCGATCGAAGGGCATGTCGGGGGCGAGGCCTTCGTCGACCCCCAGCCAACGCTTCCAGTCGATGGTTTGGGGCGACATTTCCTTGTCGAGACCGTAGTAGCGCCACTGCCCCATGATCGAGTTGCGGAAATACTCGGTCTGATACATCAGCACCTTGCCGAGCTTGCCGTCGTTCAACAGTTCGTTAACCTTGCCCCAGATCGGCAGGCTGGTCGACTGCACGCCGACCTGCATTACCTTGCCGCTGGAGCGCCAGGCGTCGACGACCGCCATCGCTTCTTCGATGGTGTGCGTCATCGGCTTTTCGCAGTAGACGTGCTTGCCAGCCTTGAGCGCGTCGATCGTTTGCTTGGCGTGCCAGTGGTCGGGCGTGGCGATGCAGACGGCGTCGACTTCAGGATCGGCCAGCATGTCGCGGTAGTCGTCGTACTTCTTGCCGACCACCTGCTGGCCACCCTCGGCCGCGCTCTCGGTTTCGAGATACTTGAGTACCTGATCGCGCTGCTTGCTGTAGACTTCGCTGACGGCCACGAGGTCGATATTGGCGCCCTCCTTGCGCAGCTTCATGAGCGTTTGCACGTGCGCGCCGAAGCCGCGGCCGCCCGGGCCGATGAACCCGATCCGCAAGCGATCACCCGCCCCCAGGGCATGGGCTCGCGCCGGCGCCGTAAATAAACTGCTGGCAGCCGCGGTGACGGCGGCGGTCGCAGCCGAGGTTTGCAAGAAGCTGCGCCGAGAGACGTTCGACTGGCTCATGATCGACGGACTCCTAACTGGTGGATGGATCGTTCGCGGGCCGCGATCGTCTGGCTCGCGGTCGAAATTGGGTAGGTGATTCGGCTGGTGGCGCGGCGCCCCAATTCGGGGGAGTTAGTCGTCGAGCCGAAAATCGGCTAACGAAGGCCGCTTCATCTCCTCAATCCGGCCCCCTGCGATGGCGGATTGACAGGCAGCATTCTAGTCCGCCGGACGGAGGAATGCACTACTCCCGTAACCGAGTTGCGGCCGTCTGGTTCGTGACCCCAACGCGGCATAAGCTGAAGGAATGACGGCCAGTCCCGCGATCGAAAACACGGTGAAGCATTCGGCCGAATTGCCGGCCCAGGGCGGCTTCCGGACTCACGACCGCCTGACCATCTTCCGTTTGCTGGCGATCACGGCGGGCATTGCCGTGGGGCTGGTGGTCTATTCGCCCAATGTCGATCCCGGGAACAAATCACCCTACGACGTCGAGTACTTTCGCTCACTGGTCGCCGCTTCGTTGATCGGCGCCTGCTTGCCGGCGGGTTTTTTTGCGTTCGGTTTCCGCCGCCGCAGCCATGCCCGGCTTGGGCCTGGCGGGCTGCTGGCCCTGGCGATGACTACTGGCACACTTCTACTCCTCCCCCCGGCCGCCATGCAGGGGGACAACGGCATGGGCTACATTTGTCTGCGGGTCACGTTGCCCTTGATGAGCCTGTGGTACCTTGTCGGCATGGCCGCCGCTGGGCAGTTGAACCGCGGAGCTTTTTCCGGCGGCATTCCTTGGTCTGAGCGGTATGCGCTTTACCTCGCCATTGCCTGGCTGCCCGAGGCATGCTGGCTGATCTACGAAATGTATGAGGAAGCCTTCTGATGAAAACGAGCAAGCTGCGACGAACGTGGCACGGCCATCTTGGCCGTGCTCTTCCTGGGCTGGAAGTTCATGCCACGGTGATTCGCGCGACCCTGGCCGCGCTCCTGGCGTTGAATGTGGCGACCGTGTTCGCCGCTGACGACCAACCCGCCGACGCAACGCAGCCCGAAGTCATCACACTCTGGCCCAATGGCGCACCCGGCGCCACGGGTGATACCGAAGCCGATCGCCCGACACTGTCGATCTACACTCCCCCGGCCGACAAGCGACAGCGCGCCGCGGTCGTCATCTGCCCCGGTGGCGGCTACCAGCATCTGGCGGTCGGGCACGAAGGAACCGAGATCGCCGACTGGCTCAATTCGCTGGGCGTCACGGCCGGCATCCTGCGCTATCGCCTGGCCCCGCGCTACAAACATCCGGCCATGCTCAATGACGTGCAGCGCGCGGTGCGAATCGTACGCGCTTCGGCCGCCGAGCGCCACATCGACGCTGACAAAATCGGTGTGATCGGCTTTTCGGCGGGTGGGCATCTGGTATCGACCATCGCCACGCACTTCGACGCCGGCAAAAGCGAAGCCAGCGACCCGATCGAGCAGGCGAGCTGCCGGCCCGACTTCGCGATCCTGGGCTATCCGGTGATCGCCATCGCCACGGAGTACGCCCACGGCGGCTCGCGCAAGAATCTGCTCGGCGACAACCCACCGCAAGCGCTGCTCGAAAGCCTGTCGAACGAACGGATGGTTACGTCCGACACGCCGCCATGCTTCCTCGTGCACTCGGGCACCGACACCGCGGTGCCGCCCGAGAACAGCGTGCTGTTTTATCTGGCGCTGCGAAAAGCCAAGGTGCCGGTCGAAATGCACATCTTCGAGCAGGGCCCGCACGGTTTCGGCTTGGGCAAAAAAGACCCAGCCCTAAAGCAGTGGCCCGGCCTGTGCGCCGAGTGGCTCACCGAGCATGCGTTCGTCAAGTAGCTCACGGCTTGCCCGCTTGATAGTGAACGACCTCAGCCGGCCGCGGCCAGGGCTTTTCGTCTGTCATTTCCGCGCCGGCCGATTCGTCGAGCGCGATCCGCGGCGGAAGATCGGCGGGACACGGCGCCGCCAAGGTCATCAAGAACGCCAGCACGTCGGCGCGATCGGACTTCGACATGTTGGCGAACTTCCGCGCGGAGCGCAGTGCCTCGCCCCCATGCCAGCCGACCGCTTCTTCAATCGTCGATGCACGGCCGTCGTGCAGATAGGGCCCCGAGTCGCGCACGCCCCACAAGGGCGGCGTTTTCCATTCCTGCCGGAAGACTTGCATTTCGCCGGGCGAGGGCTGCCTGGTGGTGGGAGTCGCGATCGAGCCATAGTAGCCGGGCACCGTCCGCACAGGCGGGTCTTGGATTTGCGGTGGATCGGGCTGCGGCGACGCCAACGGATCGGCCAGGCTCAGACCCATGTCGTGCAAGAGTAAGTCGCTGTAAATCCCGCTGACCGAGGCCAAGGTCGGCCGATGGCAGACCGCGCAGCCGATTTTGGCGAACACCGCCTCGCCATGCTTGACGCGCAGTTGTTCCTCGGCGTCGGTTGGCTCGACGCGGCGCGGCGCTGGCAGGCTGGCGACGAACGCGGTCATGGCGTTGCACTCGTCGTCGCTGATATCGAACCGCGGCGGCGGGCCCACTTGCACCGCTTCATTGACCAGGGCGCCGCCAGCCGCGGCATTATTCACCGCGGGCGAAGGCTCGGGCGTAAGGCCCATCTCCGCTTCGCACGCGCCGCGTACGAAAGAGCCCAGCGTCTTCATCTGACCGCGCCACCCAAAGCGGCCGTAGAGCCTCCCGGTTACTTCCGGGTCTTCCCGCGTCTGCTGCGCGGCGACTTGCTCGAGCACGCTCGGCTGGATCAGCTCGATCAAGCCTGCGCCGAAGAGCGGTGTTGTGTTCCGCGCCGTCCAGAGGAGCTTGATGTCGCCATATTTCAAGTTGCGATAGGGCTCCATCACCCGTTGGTCGCGCCCTTCTTCGATCGGCAATTGGGCGTAGAGGTGGTCTCCCTCGGGCAGCATCTTGATGCCCAGCAACTTGCCACGCGCCGCGTCGTAGCCAGGCGAGGCGCGGTTGAAGCGATGCAACACAGTGGGCGAGCCGCTGGCGAAGCCTGGATGCAACGTCGCCAACCGCCTGGCTGATGGCCCGCGACGCTCCGCCTTGGTGATCACCGAAAGCACGTCGACGTTCTTGCTCAATGGGCCGGCGCCGCCGATCCCGCCCTGCATGTGGCAGGCGACGCACGAGCGCTCGTTGAACAGCGGACCGAGACCGTCTCCCTGGCCGTCGCCGCGGCGCTCGACCTTCCAGGTGCGCTCGAAGAGCTCCTGCCCGCGGCGCAGGGCGGCCCGCTCTTCGTCGGCGTTGGCGAATTCCAACGACTGGGCAGTGCCGGCCGAAACCAAGAGCATCAGCGCCGCTACCGAGATCCGGACGGCGCACGCGCAGCAAAGCGCGCGAAGTGACGCGTACATTGCGACCTCCCAGGTGCAGTGTCCTACTGACGGAAGCCGAAGCCTTGTTCCCTCGCGGCCGGCGATGACGCGATCTGCATCGGGCCGCTACGGCGCAATCTACCGCCGCGCACCCCGCCCGGTAAAGAAAGATTTCCAAAATGACAGAATTGGCACCCCAGTCTTTGGCCCCCGGCTCCGTGACGCGTCGTCCCGGTCGCCGTTCGTGTCTGGGGTTTTGGCTTAGGCACGCAAGCACGGATGTACAGGGGGGCGACAATCCGTCGCACGTGTCCTTGCTACAATCGGCGGCGTTTCGCGTCAGGTCAAATCGCCAAGCTCCGCCATCCTCCGTCCGGCGCCGCATGCAGTTTGAATTATCGTTCGACAACGATCCGCGCTCCCTGGCGGCCGTTGAGGCCTTCGTCGAGTCTGCGCTGCGGCAGTTGCCACTTGCCGACGACGACGGCAAGCGCCTCTGCGCGCTCATCAACGCCGCTGCTCACGACGCCGTTGCGCGCGCCTATCCCAACGGCGAAACCGGCACGCTGCAACTGTCGATCCGCGATTCCGGCGGCCGACTCGAGATTCGCATTCGCGATTTCGGACTACCCCAAGACGTCGGCCAGATGGAAGCCCGTTTGCAGTCGGGCGTGTCGCTGCGCGCCTGGCTGCGCGCCGCTCAACAGACCGACGTGGTCGATGAAGTTCACTGGTTGGCGTTCGGTCCTCAGGGCAAGGCGCTGCAGCTCGTCAAATGGCTGCATCGCGGGCATATCGCCGCCGGTCTATCACCCGACGAATTAACCCCGGCGGTGGCGCCGCTGTCGGTCGGCGCCGTGCCGCTAGCTCCGCCGCAGGAGTATACGGTGCGGCGATTGCTGCCGTCCGAAGCGACGCAAGTCTCACAGTTGATGTACCGCACGTACGGCGGCACCTACTTCAACGCCGACGTCTACTACCCCGATCGCATCGCCAGCTTGAACCAAGAGCAGGAAGTGATCTCGGTCATCGCGGTCGGCGAAGATGGCCGCGTCGCGGCCCATTGCGCCCTGGAACGCAACCGCCTGGGCCAGGTCGCCGAGATCGGTCAGGCGGCCGTCGATCCGGCCCATCGCGGCCGCGGATTGCTCGACCGCATGAAGCAACTGCTCGAAGGCGAAGCCCGGTCGCTGGGGCTCGTCGGCTGGTACGCCGACGCCGTGACGGTACACACCTTCACGCAGCAGTCCGACGCCCATCACGGCGGACACGTTTGCGGCGTCGATCTTGCCGTCTCGCCCGAGAGCGAATCGTTCCGCGGCATCGCGCAGCATCTGCGGCAACGCGTAAGCTGCGTGCTTTATTTCCGCTGGCTCGGCGACCCGGCGCCACGCACGCTGTACGTGCCGGCCCGCCATGAGGCCATTACCGCGGCGATCTACGACAACCTGCAAGCGCCGTATGAGTTTGGCGAGTCGACGCCACCGACCGCCGAGCACGGTGAGCACTCGGTAAAGCTGGCAGCCGGCGCGGCGCTGGGGACCGTGCACGTCGAGTCGCTAGGTCGAGACAGCGTGCCGGCGATCCGCCACGCCGTGCGCGAGCTGGTCGAACAGTCGCGCGCCGAAGTGGTCGTCGTCGAACTGCCGCTGGTCGATCCCGCCTGCGGGCACGCTAGCGAACAGCTCGAAGCCGACGGTCTGGCGTTCACGGGCGTCGGCCCGCATTTTTCGCCGCGCGGCGACATCTTGAAGCTGACGTACCTGGTCCGCCCGCTGGCGCGCGAACCGATCAAGACCTTCGAGCCGCTGGCGGCGCGGCTGGTCGAGTACGCACTGGCCGAACAAAACCGCGTGCGTGCAGGGCTGTAAGTCGATTCAGAAGCACCAGGATCGCAGAGCCAGGCCGCGATGGTCCTAGTGCACCCACTTCTTGGGGAAGCCCGGCAGGGCCGCGTCGAGGGCCGGTTTCCAGATCGCGATTTCGTTGATGCGCTCGGCCAGCTCGATGTCGCTGTTGGTGATGCCGTGCACCCGATGGGTCTGCAACTTGACGGTTACTTGCGCGTAACCGAGCGACAGATCGGGATGATGCCAGGCTGCCTCGGCCAGATAGCCGATCGCGTTCACCAACAACAGCGTGTGCGGCCAGCCTGGCGTGGCGAACGTGCGGCGCAGCCAGCCATCGCGCACCTCCCAATCAGGGAGCTTGCTCAAGGCGGCCGCAAGCTCGTCGGCGGTCAGAATGTGATCGTCGGCCATCGCACCAATTTCCCGGCAGCAGGCGTGGCGTCTCCAGCACTCTTGGGCAAGTGCTCGAATTATTCTTCAACTCCCGGACGCAGCGTACCGCAAACATCGCATTCGTCGTAAGCGCCCAGCACGGTCGCGGCGCACTTCGGGCATTTCCATTCCGGGCGTTCGGCGCGCTCGATCTTCTTGCGGTCGTACTCCTCGACGATCGCCTGGGCGCGCGCCAGATCGCTGCGTCGCACGAGCACGTCCGCCGCGGCAATCGACAGGCCCGCCAAAGGTTCGTTGAGTTCGGACACCTGCGCGTCGATGTCTTCGTCGATGAGCAAGTCGCGCACCAGGTACGCCTCGACCCCTGAGGTAGCTCGATAGACGGAGATCAAATCCTGCGGATCTTCGTGCATCCCGTGGACCCTTATGCGTATCTGACAGTCGCTCATCCGGTCCGAGGAGTTGGACCGCAAGCGGGCATTATGAACGAGTTGGCGGAACGTGCAAATCGGGCAGACGTCGAGCGGGCGACAAGCTGCGCGATCCCCTGGCGAATACTCTTGCGCAAGTTGGACATCCATCGATCAAACGCCCACGCCATCTCGGGGCTTTGATTGACGACGCACATTCACCACGCTATAGAGACACGAAAGCATAGCATGCGGCCAGGCCGCGTAACCGGGCCCGCAAAATCGGTCAGCGTGCCCTAAACTGGCGGCCGGTTAGGGCAGATTTTCGGCGTGTGCGACGCGTGCCGGACGAATTCTACGAAGGACAGGTGCGACGATGATCCTGGGTAAGCTGTGGCGATCGCTCAAGGCCCAGATCAATAAGGTGGCCAACTTCTTTTGGACCGCCGATCCAATCGCTCAAATGCAGTACGAGTACGACCTGGCGGTCGTGCAACTCAAGGAGGGGCGCGAAGGGCTCGAACAGTACCGCGCTCTTGTCGAACGCGTCTCGCGGCAGGTGGCCAATGCGCGGGCGCACGTCACCAATCTCGAAAGCAAGGTCAAGGCTTATCTGCAGGCCGCCGATCGCGACACCGCCGCCAAGTTCGCGCTCGAGCTGCAGAAAGCCAAACAGGAGGTCGGCGAAAACGAAGCCCAGCTCAAGCTGCACGAAGAGGCTTACGGCAATAACCTCACGAAGGTCAAGCATGCCAGCAGCAAGCTGGCGCAGGTTCGCGAGAAGATCCAGAAGTACGACGCCGAGTTGAAGATGACGCGCGCCGAGGCCGAAATGGCCAAGCTCGCGTCGAGCTTCAACCTCGACGTCACGACCGATTTCGGCCAGATCGAGCAAGTCATTCAGGACAAGATCAGCCTCAACCGCGCCAAGACGCGCGTAGCCGCCGATCTTTCGGGCGAAGGCATCGGCGATATCAAGCGCGAGCAGGCCATGGAAAAAGCGATGGCCGACCAGGCGCTGCGCGACTTCGAGATCGGCATGGGAATGGTCACGCCCGAGACGGCCGGAGTCGCCGAGACCGCCAAGCAGCTTGGCCCCGCTCCTGTGACTCAAAAGACGGAAAGCTGAGCCCGTGACGCCTGAGTTGGCCCAGCCACCATCGCCAGCCGAGACGGCTGCGCCGGCCGCACCGTCGCAACAACTGCCCGCGTGGTACCCGACGTGGGCGCGGCAGTTGGCCGAGCTCTATTTCAGCGGCACGACCTGCCTGTTCGCGTTGCATGGCAACGTTCACGATTTGCTGGCCTGCCCCGGTCCGCACGGCGAGGATTACGCCAATCTGTCGGAGTTTCTGGCCTCGCAAGTCTTCGGCGCGTGGGACATCGTGCTGCATTACGACGTCGGGCGTGGGCTGCGCGTGCTGGCCGGCGCCGACGCCGAGCGACTCAAGGCGATGCACGACTACTTGCTGCCGCGCTGGGGCGAACCGGCCACCTGGCCGCGCGATCCCGATCAGGTGTTGTACCTGATCGATCGCCTGGTAGAGCGCACGCTCCTCGAAGATACGCCCGAGCGGCGCAAGAGCATCGGCATTGTCTTCGAGCATGCGCAGTATCTAGTGCCAGCGGGCGACTTGACGACTTTGGCAGCCGGCACGGCGAGCCGGTTGGTGCGGTTCTTAGGTTGGGCGCAGAATCCCTATCTCAAGCGGATCAACGTGGCGTTCTGTCTGATCGCCGACAAACTCTCGGAAATCAACGATCGGCTGGTGCAGAGCCCTTACGTGGCGACGATCGAGGTGCCGATTCCCGATGCAGGCACGCGCGAGAGCTTCGCGCGCTGGGCCACGCGCACGGCAAATCCCGCGAACGTCGCACCTGCCGACACGCGTAAGGGAAAAACGGTTCAAGCCGCGCCGGAATCGTCACTACCAGGAGTTGCGCCGGCCGTTGCCAAAACCAGCGACGTTCCGCTTGCCAAGATCAGCCAGGCGACCGCGGAGCAAGCCGCGCAAATGGCCAACGGACTGAGCCTGGTGAGCCTGAATGTCGTGCTGGCCCAGGCCCAGCGCAGCGGCGGGCAGATCGATCCCGCGACCTTTCGCCAGCTCAAGAAGTCGATGATCGAGCGGCAATGTCAGGGTCTCGTTGAGTTTGTCGAACCGATGCACACGCTCGACCTGCTGGTGGGGCAGGAGGCCGCCAAACAGCGCTTGACCCAGGACGCCGCCTGTCTCGGCAGCGGTCAGCTCGATGCCACGCCGATGGGGTACTTGATCTGCGGGCCGGTCGGCACCGGCAAAACCTTTATGGCCGAGTGCTATGCTGGCTCGGTAGGCATCCCGGTCGTCAAACTGCGTAACTTTCGCTCGAAATACGTCGGCGAAACCGAGGGCAATCTCGAACTGATGCTGCGCGTGCTCAGGTTCCTGGGTCCCGTCGTGGTGATCATCGACGAAGCGGACGCGGCGCTTGGCTCGCGGCAAGCCGAGGGAGACTCGGGCACGTCGGCGCGCGTCTTCGCCATGATCGCCAGCCAAATGGGCGACACGCGCTACCGCGGCCGCATTGTCTGGATGCTGCTGACGAGCCGGCCCGATCTGTTGCCGATCGACTTGAAGCGGCAAGGGCGGGCGGAGGTGCACATCCCGCTTTTTTATCCGCAGGACGACGCCGAGCGCGCCGAGATGTTTCGGGTCATGGCACGAAAGAATAAAGTAACGCTCCCGGGCGATGTGCTGCCTCCGATGCCGAGCGATCTCGGGCTCAGTGGCGCCGATATCGAAAGCGTGGTGCTTTCGGCCAAGCGGCGAGCGCGGGCGGCTGGTCGCGATGCGCTTGACAAAGCAGACCTCGAGCAGGCCGTGCAGTCGTTCATTCCCTCGGTGCAAGGATTGGAAAAAGAGATGCAAGAACTGGCGGCCGTGCTCGAATGCACCGACGCCGAGTTTCTGCCGTCCGCTTGGCGCGAGCGCGTGGCTAAGCTCAACGAACGCACTCGCTTGCAAGAGCGGATGGTGGCCTTGAGGCAATTGTTAAGCGAGTAATTCGCGGCGACAGCACGAGCGTCGCCCTGTTAATCGATTCTTCAGCTCTATCGCGAGCCGACGTGAGGATGACGCAAATGGCCAAAGCAAATCAAGCAGGCGCCGCCGGGAGTGGGTTGCCCACCAGTTGGCTCGACGACTCGAACGAACCGGTGATCGAACAATACGCGCGCCGCCTCGACTCGTTCCTAGCCGCAATGGCCGACGGCCAGATCGACGAGCACGAAGTCGAGGCGCAGGAAGCCCGCCTGGTGAAGCTCATGCAAAAGGTTGAACCGCAGTTATCGCCCGAGCTGCACGCGCAGGTTACGCAACTCTTGTGTGAGTTGACAGCATACGACTTGATGCAATGCCTGTATGTGCTGAGCGAGGCGCGCCCGAAGTCGCAATTTCGCGGGTGAGGCGCGCGTCGAAAAGCAATGAAAGCCCTGGGCCGAAGCCGCGCTGCCGGGCACGTCGGTTGAGGGACTGCCACTTTCGTACACACTGACCCGGGGGAGTCTGATTTATGGCCGGTTCGCCCAAAGCGCCGTTTTATATCGTGCTGTTGCTGGTCGTGGCCGGCCTGGTCGGGTTCGCACTGTGGCGCGCCGAGCTGTTGGCGCCTCAGGGCGCGGGGGAGGGAACGGAGGCCATCGACGCCTCGAAGCTGCAAACACCCGCCGAGGCAGACAATTCGCCCGGCAGCGTGACCACGGTGCAGGAGTATCACTTCAAGCCGGCCGAGCGCTTGCCGCCCGTGCAGGGGACTGCCGCGTACAAGCCGCTCGTCGAGAACACCGTGCGCTTCGCCCTGAACGTGTGGGCTGGTTGGGGCCCGATCATTCTGGCCAACGAGGGTTTCAGCGCCGGCAAGGTATGGAAAACGCCCGACGGCCAGGAGTTCAAGGTCGAGCTGGTGTTGATCGACAATCCGGTCGCCATGCGCGATGCCTATGCGACGGGCGATGTCCACATCGGCTGGGCCACGCTCGACATGCTGCCCTTGTTGATTCAGGGGTTCGTTGACGACGAGGCAAAACCAACCGATACGCGGGTGATGCCGCGCGTCTTTCAGCAGGTTGATTGGTCGAACGGCGGCGACGGCATCGTCGTGCGCCAGGACATCAAATCGGTGGCCGATCTGCGCGGCAAAAAGCTGGTGCTGGCGCAGAATTCCCCCTCGCAGTACTTCGCGCTCAACATGCTCGTGGCCGGCGGCGTGCAACCGTCGGAAGTCAACATGGTGTTCACGGAGGACGCGTTTCAAGCGGCAGCGGCGTTCGGCGGCGATCGCACGATCTCCGGAGCCGTCTCCTGGGCGCCCGATATCTACAACCTCGAAAAGGTCCAAGGCAACCGCATGCTGGTCACCACGCAAACGGCCAACAAGCTGATCGCCGACGTGTGGTTCGCTCGCGCCGATTTCGCCAAAGACCATCCGGGTATCATCGAAGCCCTGGTGCGCGGCATCTTCGACGGCATGGAGGGCCTGAAAGACCAGGCCAAGAAGCAGCACTGCGCCGAGTTGATGTCGGCCGGCTACAACATTCCGGCGACCGAAACGATCAACATGTTCGGCGACGCCCACAACACGAACTGGGCCGAAAACTATCAGTTCTTCATGAACCAGAACAACCCCACGAACTTCGAGCATGTTTGGAAGCAGGCGTACTACCTGTACAGCCGGATCGATACCGAGATGCGCAAGCGCAAGCAAGTGCCCTTCGATCAGGTGATGGACTTCTCGGTGATTGAGAAGCTCGGCAAGGAGGCGAAATACGCGTCGTCGAAGGATGAGTATCGCCTGACCTTGGCTCCCAAAACCGTCGGGGAGATCGAGGCCGAATCGGACGAGATCCTCAAGAATACCGTGGTGATTCACTTCTTCCCCAACAGTTGGGAATTGCATAAGAAAGTCGTGCGCCGCGAAGGAGACAAGGACGTCGAGGAACTTTACGACCCCAACGTCGACGTGGTCCTGTCGGGCATCGCCACGCTGGTGGGGCAGTTCGGCGCGGCCCGCATCGTGATCGAGGGGCACACCGACAGCTCGCTGCGCGGGCAAGCCCCCGAAGCGCTCGTCAAGGAGCTCTCGAACAATCGCGCCAACGCCGTCAAGGAGGCGCTTCTGGAAAAATACCGGGAGCTGAATCCCAATCAGTTCGTGGCGATCGGCCGCGGGTGGGAGGTGCCGGCGGACAACGATGATCCAGAAAACCAAACGAAGAATCGCCGCGTCGAAGTCAAAGTCTACTCGGCCGAGAAGCAGTAGCCGCCAGCGCCGTGACCGAGCAGCAATCACCCGCCGCTTCGCCGGCTGCCGATCAGCCGCCCGCCCAGGCCGAGCGCCGCCGCACGAAGCCCTTTCGCGCCTTGCGGCAAGCGCCCACGTTTGTGCAGACGGTGTTCTTCGGTCTCTTGAGTATCGCATCGGTATTGGGCGTTTGGTGGTTGGTGACCGCCGGCGACGCCACGCAGCGCATGTTTCCGCAGCACGTGCTGCCGAGCCCGGTGGAGACGTTCGCCCGCTTCAAGCCACTGTGGTTCGACCAGGCCCTCACGCGCAATCTGGCGGTCACGCTGCAGCGCGTGGCAATGGGGTTCGGGTTGGCGGCGATCGTCGGCATTCCCTTGGGAGTATTGTGCGGCTGTTTCGGCTGGGCCCGCGCGTTCTTCGCGCCGGTCTTGCTATTCGGACGCAATATCCCCATCGCGGCGCTGACGGGGCTGACGTTCTTTTTCTTCGGTGTCGGCGAAACGCAGAAGTGGATGTTTATCTTCATCGCCTGCGTGGCGTTCGTCGTCTCCGACACAGCCAGCGCCGTGCAAGATGTCGCCGGCTCGTATGTCGACACGGCCTACACCTTGGGGGCCAGCCGTTGGCAGATCGTGCTCAAGGTGCTGGTGCCGCTGGCGATGCCGACCGTCTTCAATTCCCTGCGCGTGCTGTTTGGGCTGGCCTTTGGGTACATCATGCTGGCCGAGTTGGTGCGCTCCGAGGGCAAATACGGTGGTCTGGGCAACATCATCAACCTTGCTCAGCGTCGCGGACCGCGCGAGTACATCTTTCTCATTCTGTTGATTATTCCGCTGGTGGCGCTGGCCATTGATCGCCTGTTGTTTTGGATTCAGCGCGAGCTGTTCCCGCATCAGTACGGCGGTGCCGGCATCCTCAACCAACTCGTTCGCGCTCTCATGCACGCCGCTGAAAGCGTCAAGTTCTTTCTGTGGCGGCTGGTGGGCATCGAACCGGCCAAGGCGCCGACGATAAGATCGGCTGCCACCAAACACGCCGGCGACCAACCGCGAGGGCAAGTCCCATGAATGCCCCGCACGCCGCTGCGACGGCCACGACACCGTTGACGCCGGGCGAAACCGTCGGCATGGGTCGCATCCTGCCGGCGAGCCCGCTTGCGCAGCCCAAGCCCGATCGCCCGCACGTCGTTGAGTTCACCGACGTCACGAAGACCTACAACGCCGGCCGCGCGAACGCATTCACGGCAATTCGCGACGTGAGCTTCACCGTCGAGGACGTTCACGGCAAAGGAGAGTTCGTCTGCGTGCTGGGGCCAAGCGGCTGCGGCAAGAGCACGGTGCTGCGGCTGATCGCCGGCTTGCCGCCGCAACATCCCGCGACCAGCGGCGAAGTGCTCTTGCTCGGCAATTCGGTGACGCGGCCGGGCGCCGATCGCGGCATGGTCTTTCAGGACTACACGAGCTTCGACAACCGCACCGTGCTCGACAACGTGGCCTTCGGGCTCGAGTGCCAGGGGGTGCCGCGGCGCGAGCGGTATGAACTGGCCCGCGAGTGGATCGCTCACGTCGGCTTGAACACGAAGACCGACGCAGGCAAGTATCCGCATGAGCTCTCGGGAGGGATGCGGCAGCGCGTGGCGATCGCCCGCACGCTGATTCTGCGGCCGCGGATCATCCTGATGGATGAGCCGTTTGGCGCGCTCGATCCGCAAACGCGGATGAATATGCAAGATTTGCTCATCACGCTGTGGCGCGAAGTCGAAGCCACGGTCTTTTTCGTCACGCACTCGATCGAAGAGGCGGTGTTCCTGGGAGACCGGGTGTATATTTTTTCGGCGGCTCCCGGCACGCTCTTGGAACAATTGCGGATCGAGCCGGCCGACCGCCCGGCGCAGCTCATGCAGCGCGAGCCGCGCTTCGTCGACACGGTGTGTTATATTCGAGATCGCATCGCTCAGCTCGAGGTCGAGGCAGGCGGGCGCTAGCCGCCTGTTGAAGTATTCCGTAGCCGAGGCCTGCGAACCCGAGCTCACAGCGATTCGCCGAGCCGAATTTGAAATCCAACGCGGAGTGACTGGCCGGTGGGTGTTCTGCGGTACGTCAAAGCCGCCTTTCTCAATCGCTGGAACCTGCTGTTCTTTGGCGCCGGCATCGCCGCCGGAGCCATCAGCGGCGGCATGGCCGACGTCGTGATGCCGCTCGTCGTGGCGGCCGAAGTCGCCTATGTCGGGCTGTTGGGCACGCATCCGAAGTTCCAAAAGGCGATTGACGCTCAAGATGCCAAACTGCGCCGCGACGATGCCGGCCAACAAGCGCGGCTGTCGCTGGATCGCGTGCTGTCGGCGCTGCCGCCCGACTCGCTCAAGCGGTTTCAATCGCTGCGGTCGTGCTGCCTTGAATTGCGTCAGATCGCGGCGGGGTTGAAGCATACCGATCCGGCCTCGTCGGCCGATCCGCTCGAGGACTTGCAAGTCGCCGGGCTCGATCGGCTGCTGTGGATGTTCCTGCGGTTGTTGTACACCGAGTATTCGTTGTCGCGATTCTTGAGCCGCACGCAGCGGCGCGATATCGACGCCGAGATCGCCCGCCTCGAAAAGCAGCTCGAAGCCGTCGGCGCGGCGGGCGACGATCCGCAGCGCGCCAAAATCCGTAAAGCGCTCGAAGACAACCTGGCGACGTGCCGGCAGCGCGCCGCCAATCTCGATCAGGCGGCGGGCAACCTGCAACTCGTGCGGTTGGAACTCGATCGGCTCGAAAACAAAATCCGCTCGCTGGGCGAATTGGCCATCGGCCGCCAAGAGCCCGACTTCATCGCCGGCCAGGTCGACCAGGTCGCCGCCAGCATGCTCGAAACCGAACGCACGATGAAGGACCTGAACCTGGCGACCGGCCTGGAGCAACTCGACGAAGCGGTGCCACCGCTCATGCAGGCGCCGCCGCCGCTGCCGCCGCAAAAGAAGAAGGTCCGCGCGTGAGCGCTATCGCGCAGGGTGCCGACTGGCAGGCGACCGTTTCCCTATAAGCAGTTTCAAAACCTGGTTTGGGTGCCACTGCTGGCTTGCCCAGCAGTGCCAAATTGGACACAGCACTGCTAGACGAGCTAGCAGTGGCACCCGACGTCGGTTCAACGCTGGTTTTGAAACTGAACTAGTCATTTACTCGCCTGTTTCTCCGCGACGCCTACTTTCTGGCGCGAGTCGTGCGCGGCGGCGCGGTAAATGTTTCGCTCGACGCCGTTAGGGCTCGCGGCCGCCAGTTGTTCGAGGGCCGCGGCGCGCAGCTCGTGCGACGCCGCGTGATTTTCATCGACCACCAAGGTCACGTCGGTCAACTCGACGACAAGTTGCCAGTTCTTCGCCTCGCGCGCTTGGGAAGCGCGGGCCACGATCTTGTCGACGCCGCCGGCCGCCTCGACCAGTGCCTGAGCTAGTTCGCGCGCGGGGCCAGGGTTCAAGTGCGCCGGCTGCATGTCGTACCAGCCGGTGTAGCCACGGTAGACGCCGTTCACGCCCCAGGCGACCTGGCCGTAGAGTGGCTGCAGATAAGATAGCTTCGCGAGCCGCTCCGGCAGCCGCACGCCGCGGCGGATCTCTTCCAGCGGCGTGCCGCGGTTCAGGCCGGCCACCGTGGCGTCGTGCACGTGCCGGATCGCCGCCGCGTAGTTGGTGAGCGTTTCGCGAATGTTGTCGGCGCCGTGCAGTGGCTCGCCGTGCGACGGCACCAGATGCTCGGCGCCGAGCTTGGCCATCCGCTCGTCCGACTCGGCCCAGGTAAGGATCGGGCGGTTCGGTTTCATCGGGCTGGCCAGCATCGGAAAGCTGGCATAGAAGAGGTCGGCCGGCAGCAGCGTCTTCAGGCCCGGCAGCCAGACGAACGACTGGTCGTTGGTCTCGCCCGGCGCGTGGTGAATCTCGAAGTCGATCCCGCCGAGGGCAAAGCGATACTCGTCGTCGAACGTGATCGTCGGCGGCTGATAGCCCACGACGACTTGCGTCGCCTCGCGCGCCACCGCGATGCCGCGCTGATTTTCAGGCAGGCTCGCACCAAACTGCAACGCGTTCAAGCGGCGGTTGTAGCCGATCATCCGCCGATACTCGTCCATCTCGGGCGCGTGCAGCCGCTGCGCGATGATCTTCGGCTTGTCGGCCATGAAGGCGCGGGCGCCATTACAGTGGTCGCCGTGAAAATGCGTGTAGATCAGGTAGCGGATCGGCCGGTCGCTGATCGCGCGAAAATCCTTGAGCGTGGCGGCGGCCGTGATCGGGCTTTCGCTGGTGTCGACAACGACGATGCCGTCGTCGGTGATGACGTAGATCACGTTGCCCAGCGCATAGCCGGTGGCGCAGTAAACGCGGTCGTTGACCTTCACCAGGCGGGGCGTGTCGCTGCGGAGTTGGGCGTGCGCCTTGGCGGCCAGCGCCAACACGAGCACCGCCGAGAAGCACGCCAGCAGGCGAAGCAGTTTCAAAGAGGTCGTCATGGGAAGGAGCTCGTAAGGGGGTTTTGGCAGTTTCAAAACCTGATTTGGGTGCCACTGCTGGCTTGCCCAGCAGTGCCAAGTTCGACACAGCACTGCTAGACGAGCTAGCAGTGGCACCCGACGTCGGTTCAATGCTGGTTTTGAAACTGCTTCTAGTTCAATGCGGAACCGGTTACGGTTAGCGGATCATTGTGCCGTGGTTAGCCGGCCGGCGCCGCCAGTTCATTTTCGATGTCGCCAGCGATTTGCTCGGGCTTGGTTGTCGGAGCGTAGCGTTTGACCACTTCGCCGCTGCTGCTCACGAGGAACTTGGTGAAATTCCATTTGATCGCCTCGGTCCCCAACAGCCCACGCTTCTCGTGTTTGAGGTACTGATAGAGGGGATGGGCATTAGCCCCATTGACGTCGATCTTGGCGAACATCGGGAAGTTGACATCGTACTTGAGCGAGCAGAATTCCTTGATGGCCGCTTCGTCGCCGGGCTCCTGGTGACCGAACTGGTTGCAGGGAAAGCCCAGCACGTTGAAACCGCGGGCGTGATACTCGCGCTGCAGGGCCTGCAGCCCGGCGTACTGCGGAGTGAAGCCGCACTGGCTGGCGACATTGACGACCAAGAGCACGTCGCCGCGATAGCCGTCCAGCGACTGGTCCGCGCCGTCGATGGTCTTAACGTTGATGTCGTAGAGGGATGTCATGGGGTCGTCTCACTTTTGTTTTTCGAGCACGTCGCCGATCGAGTCGTGTGCGTCGATCGAGATCAATGCGTCAAGGTGTTTCAATAGATCGTCGTCGGAGATCCAGAGGACCGAGGCGTCGGCCATCAGCACATGCCTACCCGAATCGTGATTGCGCGATCGCTCGCGTCGTTTCTTCGCCAAGATGCGCGCTTTGAACTCGGGGGCCGTCAGGTCTCGTGGCTCCAACCAATGAATTCCTGAGTCGCGGACTTCGACGAGCATGATGGTATTCGAAAGACCATCGGTGATCTCGGCAACTGTGCACGGATGAGTACCGGACCACATGGTGCCCGGCCCGACGATTGCCACAAAGCTCGTTTCGCTCTCAGGCGACACATCATCCGGGCAGCGAAAACCGAAAAAAGCTACATCGTGGAACCTGCGATTATGCGGGCCGTCCCAGGGTTCATCGAAGCGATATTGCTTCAAAAACGCATGATTGCTCAAGTACGGGGATAACATCGCGCGCCAGCTATGTGCGATAGCCCAGGAGTATCGGCAACATAGGCAGGCGGAAAGGCACCCTGATTCGATTTGTAATTGTGCAGCGCTCTTCCCAATTTGTTTAGGCGACTGCGGCTAGGTGACACTGATCCCGGTATACGCGCTTTGCGGGGGGGAACGAGCGTTGAAGCGAGGGCGAGCACCAAAAATGATAGTAGGCCCGCTACAAGCACTCTGATCCGCGGTCGACGCTCGGCTAGCGCCTTCTGATCCGGCACGGAAAAGTCTCTCCGAATGTTAGAACTGTAAGTCTTGTCACTCCGTCGGCGCTCATCGCCGGCACCTCGCAATCGCAAACTCCAGGGCGCAGTGTAAGCCGCCCGCAGGAGCGCGGCCATTCAGGCAATCGGATCGCGACGCAGCGGTTAACCGAGACGCGGCCCGGCTACTCGCGGCACAACAAGCTACGGATGGCGCGGGAGCCGCTAGAGACTCGTCGATCTCAGCAGCGTCGGCCGGTAGTGCCTTGTCGCAGGGCGTACGAGCCGGGGAAGCGGCCGTGATACCCCGGGGGGTACCAGAATAAGATTGTCCGGGAATTTGCGTCCTAATCGTCCTAAGCGGCTGTCAAAAGCAGTTAAGTCTTTTCTTCATAACGAGTTCTTCTAGGACGCAAATCGAAAATGTTTGTGTCCTCGTTGCGTCCTAACGGCAGTTTTGCGTCCTAAGTAAGAAGGTCCTGGCTCGCTAGCCGGCGATCGTGGCGCGCAGGCTGAGCGGCCTCTCCGGGCCGGCGCTGACGAACGATCCGCGGATCGCGACGCCCTTGGGGGAGAGTTTTGGTTAGTACTTCGTGCGCGCAAGGTCATCCTGCCCTCGCTGGCGTGTTGGGTTCGAGTTGTGCGCGCACGATGGACGCAGCTCGCCGCTCCGACTCTGACAAACGATTCACACGAATCGCGAAGTCCCTGGAGGAGATGCGTACCTGGTTGGTGTTGTTCGGCGCGCACGCCGGCGCGCCAGGTTTGGGAATAGTTTTCAGTGTTCAGTATTCAGTTTTCAGCGGGGACGCGGCGCGCGCAGCGGCGCACGCCGGGCTGCCGCGAAGCCGCCGGTCACCCGCCATTCAATGTACACATTTGTGACCATTTGTCAAGGGGCAAAAATAGCCACGCGCGGAAAACCACACGAATTGGGCTGCGCGCGAGCGGCCCTTGATTGGACGCCGGTTGGCCGGACAACGTCGTTGCCCGCGCGACGCGGACGGGGACGGGAGTCGTTTCCGGTCTGCGTCGTCGTGCTGCCTTTGGTCTTTGCCCGGAAACGACTCCCGTCCCCCTTCATCCAGCATCGCACGTCGTGTCGATGGCCGGGAACCGGTCTTACATGGAAGCGCACTGGCGGAGCCAGTGGCACTCGACCAAAGCCGGTGTGCTGCGCACACCCTACAAAATCTTTCGTTGTGTCGTGGTGCCGTTGTGGTGAACGAGTCGCACATCGGGACCAGCACTGCTGGACAAGCCAGCAGTGGCACACAAGCGGCATGAAACCGGGCAGTCCCCGAGCAACGTCGCGCGAGCTGCAGGAGGGGGACAGGTACGGGACAGTCCCGGAACAGTCCCGGAACAGTCCCGGAACAGTCCCCGGCGTGCGGCTACTCGGCGTCTTGTTGTGCCGTTTCGACCGGGCGGGCCAGGTGCTTCGCCACGCCCGAGAGCATTTCGACCGCTTGCGGCGGGAAGGCGCCCGGCTCGCGGCTCCAGAAGCTCACCACGGCCGGTTGGCCATCGACCGTAATCGGCACATGCAGGCTCGACTGAATGCCGCGGGCCAAGGCGGCCAGCTCAGCCGGCACACCGGTCGGATAGCTGTTGAACACCGTGGGCTCGGGGCTCTTGAGCAAGGCGGCCAGCGCGCCGTCGGCTGGTAGCGTCACGTTGTCGCGGCCCATGCGGGCCACGATCAGCGAAGGCTGATTGATGAAATCGAACCGCAATGCTCCTTCGCGCACGCGGGCCACATCGACGCGGTCGACCTGCGGCAGCACGTCGACGACCAGGCGAGCGAACACGTCGAACGACTTTTGCGAGCCGAGCCCGCGGGCCGCCTGCTTCTCGATGCGGCTGGTGAACTTGGCCTTGCCGGCGGCCAGCTCGCGCTCGAACTGCGCGGTGCGGGTGCGCGGATCGTGGTTGGGATCGGCTTCGAGATCGGGCGTTTCGGCGAACCAGCCGATCATCATTTCTTCCCACGTCTGGTCGCCCCAGCGCACGGGCTGGCTGGCGTCGGGGTTGGCCAGGTTCTGCTCCGAATTGTCGAAGTGAGCCAGGCAGTGGAGCTTTGTGCCGGCCGGCACGTGCAACGGTTCGGCCAACTGGTAGGTGATCTGCCAGTTGAAGTCGTAGCGCGGCACGTCGAGGATCGTCTCTTTGCGGCCGTCGGCGTATTCAAGCACGTATCGGAACGACTTGCCGCGCAGGTGCATGTGCGGCGTGAGCGAGAGCATCAAGGTATCGCGATTGAATTTGTGGGAGCTCTCGACCGGGTGATTGTCGGCCCCGGCCGGAATGGTGAATGTGGGGTTAATCGCCATGTTCATGTTGATGGCGGCGGTCACCTCCTCGGGCTTGCAGAAATTCAATCCGACGCAGCTACGGTCGATCTGCTCGGTGCCGTTGGGCGTGTAGTGCATCTGGAACACCAGCTTTGAGCCGGCGGGGACATAGAACGCCATGCCACGGGCCTGCTTGAAGGGGGGCACGCCTGGCGCGGTGCCGCTCATCAGGCGCGCGCCGCCCGAGCGGCCCGACAGATCGGGGGCGCCCCGCTGCGGGACCTCGCCGCGCGCGCGGGCGTCGTGGCGGGCCTCGGAGGCCTTCGAGACATCGTCGGCTCCCGGCGGCTGCACGAACACGAAGATATGGTGCACGACGCCGCGGTTACCGGGCCGGCATTCGCTGGCGCTCACCCACTTGTCTTCGGTGAAGCCGGGATCGACCGTGTAGTACTGATACTCGACGGTCCCTTCGGCGGGCACTTTGTACCCTTCGTCGTTCATGTAAACGATCTGGTCGGGGCCGGGGATCATCCAATCTTCGTTGTATGTGACGGGGGCTGGCAGATCGCTTGGGCTGCCCTGGGGCGCGCCATTCTTGACCCAGGCGGTGATCTGGCTGAGCTCTTCGTCGCTCAGCCGGCGATCGTTCGAGAAGTGGCCAAACTCCGGGCTGGCGTGCCACGGGGGCATGCGGCGATCCTTGGTCACTTCTTCGATCATCTCGGCCCAGCCGACTGCTTCTTCGTAGCTGGTGAGCGCGAAGGGGGCGATCTGACCCTCGCGATGACACTCGTTGCAGTGCTTCTGGAAGATGCGAGCGATCTGATTGGTGTACGTGACGGTCGAGCCGCTCTTGGCCTCCAGCACGCGGCCGATCAAGCAGCCGGCGACGGGCGTGCTGGCGACCTTCACGTCGCGGTCGGCCAACAGGTCGTCGATGGCGTCGGCCAGGTCGCGGTGGGCGAGCTTCGGCTTGGCGTAGCCCGAGCCCGACGAGAAGCCGTATTGGTCGTCGATGCGGCCGTGATAGCGAACGGTGCGGCTGGCATCGAGCAGGAACACTTCGGGGGTGCGCTCGGCGCCGGCCTGATCGGCGACGCGATTCGAGAGATCCTTAAGCACGGGGAACTTGATGCCATGCACGCGCGCGTACGCGGCGATTTCGGTGACCGCGTCTTGCCGGTTCGAATCGATGCCCAAGAACGTGACGCCGCGCGATTCGTACTCGGCGGCCAGTTCGGCCAGCCGCGGGGCGTAGAGCTTGGCCAGCGGGCATTCGGTGCCCAAGAAGGCCAGCACGACGAGTTTGCTGCCAGAGTAGTCGGCCAGCGCGTGCTCTTTTCCGCGATAGTCGGCCAGAGTGAAGTTGTCGATCTTGCGGCCCAGCGCGGCGGCGGGGGTGGCGGGCTCGGCGTCGGCAGCCCAGGCAACGCTGCTGGCGGTAGCCAGTGTTACGGCGGCTAGCGTCATCGTTCCACAGAGCATCGCGGTTCGTGTAACACAACGCCGGCTGGTCCGGCGGTCAGCGAGCGTCGACATGGTTCGATCCTTTTGTCTTTGGGCAATTGGGTTGTGCGGTGGTTTTGGTAGTTGGGCGGCGATCAACCCACTGGAATGCTCTCTACGAGTCGATTGGCTTTCTGTCTGCACTTTCTGAGAACCGTTGCTGTATCAAGCAGCCAGAGCTAAGAGGCTTTCGGTCAGTTGGATGATTTT
>JAIESQ010000125.1 GCA_019745975.1 Pirellulales bacterium | reverse complement strand
TACGACCACGCCCCCAACACCTTCGCCGCCCACACTACCCCGCTCCCCAATCAACTCATGAATAATCCGGGCTAGAAGATGCTTGCGCCAAACCGCTTATGCGTTTGGCGTCGTTCCGCATCAACCCAGCAAAGCTGGGCTGACGCTCCACTAGCTGGTCGGAGGAGGCGTCACGCGGGGCGCCGCCTCGAGCTCGGAGATTTTCTGCACGCGGCGGGCGTGGCGGCCCCCTTCGAACTCGGTGGCCAACCAGATTTCGACCATGCGGTCGATCAAGCGCTCGCCCAGCATGTCGGCCGACAGGCAGAGGACGTTGACATCGTTGTGCCGGCGGCTCATCTCGGCCGTGAGGTCGTCGTGGCACGTGGCCGCGCGAACTCCCTGAAGCTTGTTGGCAGCGATGCACATGCCGAGCCCCGTTCCACAAATCAGAATCCCGCGATCGGCCTGACCTGCGCTGACGCGGCTGGCCACTTGCGCCGCGACATCGGGGTAATCGACGGCGTCGCCGCTGTGGGCGCCGAAGTCCTCGACATCGTGCGACAGGCGCTTCAACAGCGCAATCACCTTCGCCTTGACCGCGAATCCACGATGGTCGCTACCGACGGCGATGCGCACGGCTGGATCCTTCGACTAAGGGAGAACGTTGGCGAACTGTCTCGCTGGCGTCAAACATCCAATTCGGCCGCCCAGGCCACGAGCTCGGCTTTGATTTGCATCGCGCAGCGTTCGTACATTTCGGGAGGGCCGCCGATGGGGTCGGCCACGTCGGTGCGGTCGTGGCACAACAGCCGCACGCGCTCCCCCACCTCGGGCCATTCGGCTAATATCGCATGCCGATGCGAGCGGGTCATGGCGAAAATCAAATCGGCTTGCTTCGCCAGATGCTCGGTCATCGGCTGCGATTCGTGATCGGCCAGGTCGAGCCCCTGGCGGGCCATCACGTGCACCGCCTCGGAGCTCGGCCGACCTCCCATCATCGCCGACAGGCCCGCCGAGGCAATCACCACGCCGCGGTCGTGCACTTCGTTCAACTGGCAACCGAGCTTTTCGGCCATCAGCTTGCGAAACATGACTTCGGCCATCGGGCTACGGCAGGTGTTCCCCGTGCACACGAACAGCACCATCAGGCTCGACAGACGCCGCAGCGTTTGCTCGGAGACGACGCCCGGACGCAACACTTCGAACGAACACTTCCCCACCCGAACCAGGCTCGACGGCTGGCCATAGCGGCTGCGCCCGTCGTCGAGTACCAGTTGCACCTGCTCGCCGACATTCCCCACGACGTCGGCGGCCGTGATGGCATCGCATTCGGGCTGGCGACCGGCCCCGGCCAGCGCAATCGGTCCGGGGAGGAGCCGCAGGACCTCGTGAACCAGCGAATGGGCGGGGACGCGCAGGGCCAGGCAGCCCTCGTGGCTGACCGCCGCGCGCGATGACTCGGGAAGCTGCCGGATCAAGCTGTCTTGGCTGCTATCTTGCAACAACAAGGTAACCGGACCCGGCCAGCAACGCCGCGCCAAACGCCGCGCCAGCGGGCTGATGTCGGGGACGAAGTCGAGCGCTTCGTCGGCGCTCTTGACGGCCAGCTCGAGCGGGCCGCTGACCTCGAGTGCCGTGAGGCGCCTCACTGCGTCCTCGCGCAAAGTACACGCGGCTACGCCATAGACCGTCTCGGTCGGAAACGCCACCAACTGCCCCTCGGCCAACGCCTGGACGGCTCGATGCACCACGTCGCGCGTGTCTTCCGCACTACGGACGTCGATCACAACCGGAGGCATCGATTCCAGATCCCATGGCCCGGGCGGTGTCGCGGTTGATAAGCGCGAGCGCGCTGGCCCGTGGCGGTCGAGAGCAATACTTCGTTAGCGACTTTGCACGAAAGTCGGTTCGTCGAACGCACTTACAGCTAAACAAGTGTATCGCTCTGAAAACCTCACGGTCAAGCCCTGCGACAGGACTGGCGGGAAGCCGCCAGCCTACGCGCGGTGGCTCGTTCCGCCCCTACTGCTGTCGGCCGCCCGATGATTCAAGCACGTTTAATCCGCGAGACGTAACGCGCCGCCTTCGCGCTTGGCAGCCATTTCAGTACACTCCGGAATTCTCTCGCCAACCTGAAGCGATCGAACTTGCCTGATTGCCCCTTTGGCGTCGCTGAATTCCTGCCGTCCACGGAGCCTGATCCACTCATGACTGACACCGTACATGTTGTCTGGCACGAACATTCGGTCACCCGCGAGGAACGCGAGAAACTCAATCGCCACCGCGGCTGCATTCTCTGGTTCACCGGACTGAGCGGTTGCGGCAAGAGCACGCTTGCCAATCTCATCGATCACAAACTGCACGCCGCAGGCATCCACAGCTTTGTGCTTGATGGCGACAATGTGCGCCACGGCCTGAACGCGGCGCCCGGCATGCTCAAGGAGCGGCACGGCGAAGAGTTCGCCAAACGATTCGGTTTAGGCTTCTCGGCTCAGGATCGCGAAGAGAACATCCGCCGCATCGGAGCGGTCGCGAATCTGTTCTGCCAGGCTGGTTTGGTCACGCTCACGGCTTTCATCAGCCCCTATCGCCGCGACCGCGACCACGTGCGGCAGGCAACGACCGCAGGCGATTTCATCGAGATCCTCGTCGACGCTCCGCTCGAAATCTGTGAAGCCCGCGACCCGAAAGGGCTCTATAAAAAGGCCCGTGCCGGCGAGCTCAAGGGCTTTACCGGGATCGACGATCCCTACGAGGCGCCGCGCAAGCCAGAGCTGGTGCTCGACTCGGCGACCAAATCGCCGGAGCAACTCGCCGATGAAGTGCTCGCGTACCTGCGCAAGTCGGGCAAGCTGCCGGCGTAAGAAGTCGACGTGCCGAGGGTGCCGGCTGCTTCAATATCGTCGAACCACCGGTTCAATCGACGAACACCAGCGCATTGGTGTTCCACAATACCCGGCAAGCGGCCGACAGCCCGTGCCGACTGGCGTAGTTCACGAGCTCTGTTTGCTCGGTTGCACTGAGCGGCCGGCCAAAACAGTAGCGGCAAGCCAGCTCGATCTGGCCGGCGAGCGAATTGCTTTCGGCCGTTAGTCGGGCCGCGAAATGTTCAGCCTGCTGCACGACGAACTCGTTGTTCCACAGCGCTAACGCCTGCAGCGCGGTGATCGTGGTTCCGCGCACGGGCGTGCTGAGCGACGGATCGGGACAGTCGAGCGTTTCGAGCCAAGGATTTGGGACGCTGCGTGTGATACGGCGATAGATGGTCCGCCGCCAGACTTCGGGCGTGTCGGGCGAAATCGGATCGTAGCGCGGGCTGTGGTCGTCCTTGAAGGCAAACAGCTCGAAGCTCGGCCCTCCCATTTTCAGGTCGAGGTTGCCGCTAGTGGCCAAGAGCGTGTCGCGAATCTCCTCGGCTTCGAGCCGGCGTGAATTCATGCGCCACAACAGCTCGTTGCCTGAATCGACCTTCGCGGCCGCGGCGTCAAAGGCCGAGGCCTGGCGATAAACAGCGCTCGTCGAGATCAACCGATGGAGCGACTTCAACGAGCCGCCACGATCGCGAAATTCGGCCGCCAGCCAATCGAGCAGTTCCGGATGCGTGGGGCGCGAGCCGTTGCGACCAAAATCGTTCGGCGTGTCGACCAGACCTCGCCCCAGGTGGTACTGCCAAACCCGATTGACGATCGAGCGCCAGGTAAGCGGGTTGCGAGGATCGACGAGCCACTCGGCCAGAGCCGCGCGGCGGGCACCTTCGGGCTGCACATCGGTGATAGCGAACTCCGCGGGCAGTTGTGCGACACAACTCAAGGCGCCAGGTGGCGCCAGATGCAGCGGCTTCTCGACGTCGCCACGTTCCAGGACGCGGATTTCGCGAGGCTCGTGCGACAGCGCCACGTACGACATGCGCCGCGGGCCGAGTGCGGCGCGCGCTTCGTCGATCGCCGCCAGCGATCTGGCTTGCGCGTCGCGCTCGGCCTGTAGCTCGGCGGTGGTCGCCGACTTCAGCGCGGTATCGAGCTCTTGAAGTCGTTTTTCGGCTTCGCCGCGTTGTTGGGTGAGGCGGTCCCACTCGGCATCGGTGGCCGGGTCGGGAAGTCGCGCATCCCCCCGATCGATCCCCGCGAACACGGCTTGCAAGCGGTAGTAGTCGACCTGTGAAATCGGATCGAAGGCGTGATCGTGACAACGGGCGCAATGCACCGTCATGCTCGCCAGTGTCGACATCGTGTTGGCGACCATGTCGTCGCGATCGAGGGCTCGCGTTTTGGCCTTTTCGACAGTCCCCTCGGCCAACTCGACGTGACCGACAAAGTCCCACGGGCCTGCCGCAATGAAGCCGGTGGCGATCCACAACTCGGCCGAGGAGGGGTCAAGCACGTCGCCTGCCAACTGCTCGCGCACAAATTGCGCGTAGGGCTTGTCGTCGTTCAGCGAGCGAATTACATAGTCGCGATAGGGCCAGGCGTGATCGCGGCGTTTGTCTTTGTCGTAGCCGTGTGTTTCGCCGTAGTGCACGACATCGAGCCAGTGTCGCGCCCAGCGCTCGCCGTAGCGCGGGGACGCCAGGAGTCGCTCGACCAGGTGTTCATAGGCGAGCGGATCGGTGTCGGCCTCAAAGTGTGCAACCTCCGCCGGAGTTGGCGGCAAGCCGTGCAAGTCGAAAGTCAGCCGACGAATCAACGTTGCCCGATCGGCCTCGGCTGATGGCCGCAACCCGGCAGCTACGAGCTTTGCCAAGACGAACCTGTCGATCGGCGTGCGCGGCCACGACACCAGCGATTCGCCGACCGCCGTTGGGCAAATCTCCGGCACTTTCGGCCGCACGATTGGCCGCAGCGACCACCAGGCGCCCCCTTCGCGTTTGTCTTGCAAGACCAGATCCGCGGGCCAGGCAGCTCCGGAGGCGATCCACTGGCGAATCGCCTCGACTTCAACGGCCGTTAGCCGCGGTGCGCCCTTGGGCATCGACGGTTCATCGCCAGCGATCATCTCAGTCAGCAGACTCTCGTCGGGCTTGCCGGGGACGATCGCCGGTCCGCTCTCGCCTCCCTTAAGCAAGCCGTCGCGAGCGTCCAACGACAGATCGGCGCGCGCTGCGACGCCGCGATGGCAGCCCACGCAGCGTGCTTCGAGCACGGGAGCTATCCGTTGGCGAAAAGCAATTTCGGTGTCCGACGTGGGGGCCACATCGGCGGCCAGCAATACGCCATCCGCCATGACCACGACGATCAGGCACGAAATCCATGAACATGGTGTCGACAGGCGGTCGTGACTCACAATTCGCATAAGGGGAAAAGTCCCAGGTCAATCTGCTGGCTTACCCAGCCCCATTCTGAGACTGTGAACTTGGCTCGGGCAAGCGAAATCGCCCACTCGCGAGGCATGCGATTTTATCCCCACAAACAAGGGGAGCGGACGCATCACTGGACCGCGGCGGCAAAGTTCGTACGATCAACAAGCCCAGAACCGGGCCCTCGAACTCGTATCTACCCATGCAGCCCAGGCGAGTCGTTTTGTTGATCGTGGCGGGCCTCCTTTTCTGGGGAGGCGCGCTGGCCGTGGGCGCGTATTTGAACAACCCGAGCGGCTGGGCGGGAGTGGTCGTCGCCACTTGTTCGCTGGGATTTGTCGCGTTTTGGGGGGCAATGCTCGCCTTGCGCCAGCGACGGCTAAGGAGGTCTGAAGCAGCGGGCAACAAGTCGGACCGCTTCCTTGGCAATGGTCGGTGAGCCGATCCACTCATGGTTCAATTGGTAAGCGTCGTGGTTTCTGCAATCGGTGCAAGTAGTTAGCGTCGAAACGTTTACTTCGAATAAATCGTTGCATTGGTTGTAAGCCGTATCTAGAATCAAACCTGACTCGCCAAGGTGACAAGTCAAACTGTGCGGATTTTGTGCGAAATCTTGACAATCACCAGAACATTGCGGTCGCGGCTGCGTAACAACGCAGGTTGATGATCGCGGTGTGGCGAGTTGCGTCCGACTTTGACGGCGGGCCTGCGCGGCAACGTTCGAGCAGGCTCGGGCACGAAGCCAAGCGTCTCGGAACGAATCCACGCGATTCGAGAAGCGCATCGCCATGTGCGGTCGTTAACACGACAGGCGAGCGTTTCGTGGGGCTGTTCGGTGTCGAAAGTGAAGCTTGGCAATCTGTGACGGAACAGAGCGCTAATGACCCGGATCGCAAAGTGACTGCAGCGGCCAACCGCTTCGCAGTGCGCTTGCGCCGACAGACGAGGCACAACAGCCAGCTTTCTTTCGCACTGCGCTGTTGTGAGGCGAGAGGCTTGCGATGAACGATAATCCATTGCATGCGCTATTGCGGCGCGCTGGCCGCGATGGCGGTGAAGACCCGGCCGCCGCGTGGGTGCTGGGCCGATCTCCGAGCGTGCGAAAAGTCGCCGAGCACGTCCGCTGCGTGGCGGAAAAAGAGTGCACGCTCTTGATGTGCGGCGAGACGGGCACCGGCAAAGAGGTGTGGGCCACTCAGGTCCACTGCCTGGGACCGCGACGCGAAAAACCGTTCGTGCCGGTCAATTGCGCGGCGCTCACCCCCACGTTGGCCGAGAGCCAATTGTTCGGGCACGAGAAGGGGGCTTTTACCGGCGCGGCCGGCAGTTCGCTGGGCGTGTTCCGCGCGGCCGATGGCGGCGTCGTCTTTCTCGACGAAGTCGGCGAAATGCCGCTCGAATTGCAGCCCAAACTGCTCCGCGTGCTGCAGCAGCAAGAAGTCACGCCGGTTGGCGCCTCGCGCCCGGTGCCAATCAACGTGCAGGTGATCGCGGCCACGAATCGCAACCTCGAGCACGAAGTCCGCGAAGGCCGTTTCCGCGAAGACCTGTATTACCGGCTCAACCTGATCGAGTTGCAAGTTCCGCCGTTGCGCGAGCGCCGCGAGGATATTCCGGAGTTCATCGAGCATTTTTCCGGGCGGTTCTCGCTGAAGTACAAGCGACCGTTATGGCGACCTTCGCCTGACGTGCTCGCCCGCTTCTGCACTTATCCCTGGCCGGGAAATATTCGCCAGCTTTCCCAGGTGATCGAGCAATCGTACGTGTTGGATTGCGCTCCGACGCTGCCCGAGGTCCACGGCGCCGAGAAAACAGATACTGCCTTGCCGCACCTCAATCTTGACGAACTGCGACGCGAGGCGGTCATCCAGGCCTTGCGAACCACCCGTGGACACAAGGGTCGGGCCGCCCGGTTGTTGGGGGTGCACGCCAACACGCTGACGCGGCTCTTGGGCCAGTTGGAGCTGCCGCAAGAGTTGCGGATCGATTCACCGGGCCGCCCGCGCCGCCCGCGGTGAATTCGCGAATTCCGAGTCGACCGCGACAAAAAGAAAAAGCCGGCCCCGGATGAGGCCGGCTTTCTTGTTTCAGGGTCGAAGTTGCTTGCGACTAATCGCGCCGATCGCCGCCGGCAAACACCGAGACGTAATATAGCAAGGTCAAGATCGCTTGCAGCGTTCCGGCGACGTAGGTCAGAGCCGCGGCGCTGAGCATCTTGCGGACGTACGCCATCTGCTCGTCGCCGAGAATGCCCAGGCGCACCAATTGTTCTTTGGCTCGCGAGCTGGCATTGAATTCGACAGGCAAGTTCACCAGTTGGAAGAAGACCACGGCCGAGAAGAGCAGGATGCCTGCCACGATCAACGAAAACCAATTCATCACTGCGCCCACGAGCAGAATCAAGATCGCGGCGTTGCTGCCGAAACTGGCCACAGGCACGGCCGCGTTGCGGATCGCCAGCGGGGCGTAGCCAAACGCGTGTTGCAAAGCGTGCCCGGCCTCGTGCGCGGCGATGCCCACCGCGGCCGCCGTGCGGTTGCGGTACACATCGGTGCTTAACCGCAGCACGCGATGACGCGGGTCGTAGTGGTCACTCAGTTGGCCACCGATCTCTTCGATCTGCACGTCGTTCAGTCCGGCCGAATCCAAAACGTGCCGGGCCGCGCCTGCGCCACTCAAGGGCGCGGCGACTTGCATCGCCGAGTGATAGGTCGAGCGCACCTTGTACTGTGCCCAGAGGGCTAGAACCAAGCCCGGCAACATCCACATCAGGTATTCGAAGTTGAAGTAAAACGGCGAGAAGTGCATGCTTCTTAACTCCTTGGGGGCGGGCAGCTCGCCACTGCGGCGGTGCCACGCCGAAACCGACTGATCCGCACCCGGCGTGGGAGCGATCGTCGGACGGAAAGACTCTGTTAGCAGGCCGTGCGCTCTTAAAGTTATCTGATTCGCGACATTTGGGCCATTGGCCGCGTCGCGACGTCGTGCCCGGTTACGCGTTGCCGGGCGGGCACTCTAATCGCTGCGAACCCGTACGTATCTTACGTTTTTTGGCGGGCTTTGGTTCGTCGAGCGTCGTCGCAGCCAAAGGCGGTTGTCCTTTACTGGCCACCCCTTGCGGCGACGATGCGACTGGTTCTGGTTGCCGATTGACGCCTGGCCGGGGTACGCTCCCTCGGCACGTCCCGAGTCAGTCCCCTCTCCAGCGTCGCAATCGATACGATCGCTACCCCGCGCGGGCGCACCACGAAGGACAAGTCGCCAGTCGAGGATCGGATGATCCTGGAAACTAGGCAATTTGCGTGCTATGTTCCCAAGGGTGAATTTGTGTCGCCGGAACCGGTGATGCGAGTTCGCGCCCGGTCGAGCGACTGCCGAGTCCCCCGCCGTCGTGCGATCGCCCCGTGTTGCCAGAATCGCCGCTGGCCTGCCGCTCCCCTCCTTCTTGCCTGCGAGCTCCCCAAAATGTTCTCGATCGCGCATGTCCGGCGTTGTTGGTTTCGAACGTTCTTGCGAATGAGCGCGCGTCGGCCGATTGGTGCCGGCTGTCTGTTCGTCGTCGCCTCGCTGTTGGTCGGCTGCTCGTCGTCGGAACCTGGCGACACGGCGCAGTCTCAGCCCGCCGCCCCGGCTGCCATCGACGACGCGCTGAAGAACCGGCTCGACGACGCGATTAACTTCACGCAAAAGCGCCACATGGAGGCGGGCGTGAACAATGCCTGGCAGATCGTCCATGGCATTCTGGCCTACGGACGTGACCTGAAGATCAAGGCTGGCGGCAACGTCGTCCCCGCGCTCGACTACCTGCTCGAAGGGGGCCAACTCCGCGGCTGGACGCTGCGGCCGGCCAGTCACGGCGTCGAGGCGATCGTCGAATCGGGCACCAAGGCCGGCCAAGGGCACAAAGACCAGTGGATTGGCTACATGTCGCTGATCGGATTGCCACCCGATCAGAAGCTGATTGTGCAGGAGCGCGAATTCACATTGATGGATATGCTCACGCAAGCGCAGTGGGAAGTTCAGGACGGCATGGAAGCGAGCTGGACCATCATGGCCTTGTCGAGCTACCTGAGTCCGCTGGATGCCAAGTGGACCGCCAGCAACGGCAAAGAGTGGCAGCTCGAACAGCTCGTGGCGATGGAAGCCGCTCAAGACCTGGCCGAAAGCCCCTGCGGCGGTACCCACCGCTTGTACGGATTGGCGATGGCGCTGAACAACTACCTGGCCGATCGGGCGAAGCGCGGCGAAACGGGCCCACTTACTGGCGGCTGGCTGGCGGCCGACAAGAAGATCAAGGACTCGATCGCGCTGGCCAAGAAGCACCAGCAGAACGACGGCACGTTCTCCACCCAGTTCTTCATCCGGCCGGCCACATCGACCGATATCTCGCTGCAACTACACGCCACGGGGCACACCTTCGAATTCTTGACAATGGCTCTGCCCGACGAAGTGTTGCGCGAGCCGTGGATGGTGCGGGCCGCTGACGCGCTCTGCCGGCTGTTCGACGAGACGCGTTCGATGGAACTCGAATGCGGGGCACTGTACCACGCGGCGCACGGCCTGATTCTCTACCGCGAGCGGCTGTTTGGACCGTTGCCGCCGTTCGAGGGGAGCCCCGATCAGGCGCCCGCGGCGATTCAAGCGTCGCGCGGCGTCCCCCAGTGATCGCGGTACCGGCGGCGTACCAGGGCATCGGCCTCGGCGTCGCCCACGACGTGCTCGGTCTGCGGGTCGAACACGAGCGAGCGCCCCAGGCGCGTGGCGATGTTCCCCAAATGGCAGAGCGACGTCGACAGGTGGCCAGTTAGTGCGTCGGCGTTGAGCTGGGCGGCGCCGCGAATCGCCTCACAGAAGTTGCGGACGTGGGCCACGTCGTTCTGCGGCTCGGGCGCGATCGCGACTTCGACCGGCTTGTTGTCGCCATCGCACAGCTCGATCTTGCCGCGGCGGCTGAGGAACATTTGCCCCGCGGTGCCGTAGAACTCGGCGCCGCTATCGACGTTGCGCGGATAGTTCTTCGACCAGAGTCGCTGCTCGTAGACCAGCATCCGGCGGCTGCCGACGCTGCCATCGCCTACGTACTCGAACGCCACCTGCTGGGTATCGGGAAACTCCTGGTCGTCGTCGAGCAGAAATTTTCCGCCGATCGCCGAGACCTTGTTGGGATGCGTGTCGACGCCTAGTCCCCAGCGGGTGTAGTCGATGTCGTGTACGCCGTCGTTGCCCATGTCCCCGGTGCCGAAGTGATACCACCACGTCCAGCGATTGTGGACGCGGTTTGAGCGATAAGGAATCATCTCCGGCGGCCCGACCCAGTTGTCGTAATCGAGCCCCGGCGGCGGGTCGCAATCCTGGCCGCGGCCGATCGATCCGCGGTGCTGCACGTTCCAGCACTTGGCGGCGACTACCGTGCCGATGGCCCCTTCGCGCAACTGCCGCACCGCGTCGATCATCATCCGCGTGCTGCGGCTCTGCGTGCCGTGTTGCACGCGCAAGTTGTTGCGCTGGGCCGCCTCGGCAAGCAGGCGCCCCTCGCGAATGTTGTGCGAAATCGGCTTTTCGACATAGACGTGCTTGCCAGCATCGCACGCCAGGATGGCGGCCAGCGAGTGCCAGTGATCGGGCGTGGCGATGACCACGGCGTCGATCGCGCGGTTGTCGAGCATCTTCCGCAGGTCGCCCACCGCCTGGTTCGAAGCCAGGCCAAACTCGGCCGCGGCACGCCCACGCCGCTCTTCGTCGACGTCGCAGACCATGGCGACCTCGGCGCCGGGAGTATTGCGGAACAAGCCGGCGTCGTGCACCCCGCGTCCGCCACAGCCGATCAGACCGACCACAATCCTCTCGTTGGGGCTATCGTCCGCCTGAGCGTGGCGCGGGCCAGCGGCGGCGGCCAACGCTGCCGTCGAGACCTTGAGAAACTCGCGACGCGGAATCATGCTTTGACCCTCCGGCGGTTTGTAAAGCCGAGTTCCAGCGGCAGGAACTGCCGTCTTTCACCCAGCGTTTTAACCCGGCGCGCGGGGAGTTGCCACACGTGCATCGCGACCCGTCCCTATCGGTACGGCGCTACGCTATCCTGATGGGACTGCTGTAGGCCCGATTCGCCACGGCCGCGTCACCGGCGCGTCGGCCGCCGTGGTCCTGTGATTCGTCAGTACTCGATTCGCGACCAAGCCCCAGGTGTTCAATGCCAGACGATGTTAACGTCCGTTCGCCGGACGACCCCGCCTTTCATGAACTGTGCCGCGCGCTGGCCAAGAAGGCCGACGAGGTTGACGCCACGGGCAAGTGGCCCGCCGCGCAGTTGCGCCTCTGCGCGCACTACGGCGTCTGGAACTGGTTTCTTCCGTTCGAATGGCAAGGAGACGAATGGAGTGATGCCGACCTGGCCCGCGGTTACATGGGCCTGGCGGGCGCTTGCCTGACGACTGCGTTCATCATCACCCAGCGCACGGCCGCCGTGCGGCGCATATTGGCCAGCAGCAACGACGCGTTGAAAGCGCAACTGTTGCCCGGGCTGCGCAGCGGCGAACGCTTCGCCACGGTCGGCATCTCACAATTGACGACTAGCCATCAACACGCCGACGAGCCGGTCTTGCGCGCTAGCGAAACTTCGGGGGGTTACAAGCTGCATGGGTTCAGCCCCTGGGTCACGGGGGCGGCGCACGCCGACACGATCGCCATCGGCGCGGTGTTCAAGGACGGTCGTGAGCTCCTCGTGGCACTCCCCACCGATCTTGCGGGGGTCTCGGTCGAGCCGCCGCTACGGTTGCTTGGAGTCGGCGCGAGCGCCACCGGGCAGGTACGACTGGACAACGTCGTTGTGCCGGAAGAGCTGGTGCTGGCCGGTCCGATTCACGGCGTGCTCACCGGCGGCGCGGGGAGCGGCACGGGCGGGTTGCAAACGTCGTCGCTCGCCGTGGGTCTGGCCGGCGCCGCGATCGATTACCTCGATCAAGAATCGGCGCAGCGCCCCAACCTGGTTGCCGTGGCCGCCGGCTTGCGCGTCGATCAGACGCAGATCGAGAGCGACTTATTGAACCTGGCCGCGGGCGAGCCGGTTTGCACGCAGGACGACTTGCGGGCGAGGGCCAACAGTTTGGCGCTGCGCGCCTCGCAGGCGGCGCTGGGCGCGGCCAAGGGAGCCGGCTACGTGTGGGGACATCGCGCGGGGCGCTATTGTCGCGAAGCGCTCTTTTTCCTGGTGTGGAGCTGCCCACACCCGGTCATGCAAGCGAACCTGTGCGAGTTGGCCGGGCTGGAGTGATAGCTTATCGGGTCTTTAGTACCGGCGGTTTCGAATCGCTTAATTCGGCAACACTCGTACCGCGCCGAATTGATAGAAATGGGCATCGAATGCGAGCGCTTCTAAGATATTGAGCCGCCGCATAACAACCAGGCTGGTGCAGTCGGTAAAGCTCCACTCCTTGTCGGCATACGCCGTAAACACTCGGAGCGCATCATAGACGTCGCTGCGTCGAATTCATTCGATCCGCGCCAGATTACCTTCAAGAATCGTCTCGGCGGCAAGCACCGCGCGACGCCGCTCACCGCGCATGCGCAGCAAAGTAAGAAACTCATCCACGATGTAGTCCGTCGAAAGCAGCCGACCTTCGTACTGCTCGATGAACTTTCGGGCACTATCGTGATTAGGATCCGTCGACACCCAAGCCGCGAACCAGGCGCTGGTGTCCACGAAGATCATGGCCGTCGACCGTATAACAACGAATCGTGGTCGCTCGCCGAGAACCCATCGGCAGGACCCTCGACGGGCAACCGGTCCAATTCCGCTAGAAGCGAATTCCAAGCGGATCTTTGCGCCACTAAAGCTGCGGCCGACTCACTATCCGCCGCGGATGAACTCAATAGCTGATCAATGAGCTCATGCCGTTCGAGCGGGCTGAGTTTAGCGATCAACGCCTGCAATTGTTGCCATTCCGAATGGGTCATCACCACTCCCCTATTCGGTCAACATTAGCACCCGTGGGCTACTGGCGTCAAAGAGCCGTGTGGCCAGCAATCGCCCCGCACCGGAGCTATTCCGTCGCGGCGCCTTCGAACTTCGGCGCCGGCGCGGCCTTGGCCGACACGCGATCGCGCACGCCGACGAACTCTAGAATCGCGCGCGGGCCGGCATCGCCCAGTCGAGGCTTCGACAATTTGAGAACTCGCGTGTAGCCGCCGGGGCGATCGGCGAATTGTGGGGCCACTTCCGCGAACAACAGCCGCACTGCCCGCTTGTCTCCGATCAGCGACAACACGCGCCGCCGGGCGTTCACACCGCCGGCGCGGGCCTTGGCCCAGCGATTCCATTGCTCGCTTTCGCGCCACGATTTCCAAGCCTGGCTGCCGGGCGAAGCGTCGGTGCCATGCTGGGCCGCGGCTTCCTCGGCCACCAACCCCTTGCGGGCGATCGTGATCGAACGCTCGACCAATGGGCGCACTTCTTTGGCCTTGGCCAGGGTGGTGATGATGCGGCCGCGCACCTTGGGCTTGTTGTCGGCCAGGTCGTCGTCATCCATCGACAGAAAGAGCGCGCTGGCCAGATTCTTCAAGAGCGCCCGTTGATGGCTGGGGCATCGCCCGAGCGTGCGCCCTTTACGTCGATGTCGCATGACAGTGGTGCTCTCTTGCTGCGCGTGCCGCCGGCTCGCAAACCCAAGGCTTTGTATCCTGTGGCCGCCCGACAGCTCCGACTACATTTCGTTCAAAACTGGTTGGGTCGCTTCGCTCTAGAACCGCGCGGCGACCGGAATTCGCATGCCCAGCCGCAGCCCCAGTTCGGTGAGCTTCTCGCGAACTTCGTTGAGCGTGGTCTCGCCGAAGTTGCGGACGTCGAGCAGTTGATCTTCGCTCTTCTGCACGAGATCGCGGACCGTATTGATGTTCTCCGATTCGAGGCAATTGGTGGCCCGCACCGAGAGATTTAACTCCGCGAGGCTCAAATTCAACTTGGCATCGAGCGCCGCGTCGCCCCCGCCCATCCCCAGCCGGCGGCCTTCGGCGTGCACAGCCGTCCCCAGTTCGGCGTATTGCACGAACGGATTGAGGTGCTTGCGCAGAATCTTGGCCGACTCGACCAGCGCCGCCTCGGGCGAGACGGTGCCGTTGGTCCAGATCTCGAGCGTGAGCTTGTCGTAGTTGGTCTTCTGACCGACTCGCGTCTCCTCGATCTCGTAGCGCACGCGCACCACCGGGCTGAACACCGCGTCGATCGGTATGATGCCGATCTCCTGCACGTTCGGGCTGTGCTCGTGAGCCGGCACGTAGCCCCGGCCGTTCTCGATCACCATTTCCATCACGAACGGCACGTCGCTGGTGAGCGTACAGATCGCGTGATGCGGATTGACAATCTCGACCGCGGCATCTGGCTGGATGTCGGCGGCCGTGACCACTCCCTTGGAGTTCTTTTCCAACCGCACCACCTTGGTGCTCTCGCTGTGGTTCTTGACCACGAGCGATTTGACGTTGAGCACGATGTCCGTGGCATCTTCGACCACGCCGGGAAGCGTGGTGAACTCATGTTGCGCGCCGTGGATCTTGATCTGCGTGACGGCGCTCCCTTCAAGGCTCGACAGCAGCACGCGTCGCAGGCTGTTGCCGACCGTCACGCCAAACCCACGCTCGAAAGGCTCGGCCGTGAACTTGCCGTAGGTCGACGTGAGCGAGCTCTGCTCGCACTGCACGATGCTCGGTAGTTCCAATCCGCGCCAGCGAATCCGCATGGAAAGCACTCCCTAGGGCTTATCTCGACAGCAATTCGACGATGAGTTGTGTTTGCACCGGCAACGAAATGTCGTAGGCCTCGGGCAATCGGGTCACGATCCCCTCGGGAATCTCCCCGTCGATCCGCGACAAATAGTCGGGCACGGGGCGATTGCTTTCGGCCAGCGCCCCCTGCACCAATTGCAGACTCTTCGGGCGGTTCTTGACGCGGATCACGTCGCCGGCCCGCAGCAGGTAGCTGGGGATATCGACGCGCTTGCCGTTCACCGTGACATGTCCGTGGTTGATGATCTGCCTGGCTTGAGCCCGGCTCTGCCCGAAACTCAGTCGATGGACCACGTTATCCAGGCGGCGCTCGAGCAAACTCATCAGCACTTCGCCGCTATTGCCCTTCGACTTGAGGGCCTGCTTCATGTAGCCGCGGAACTGCCGCTCGAGCACGCCGTAATAGTGCTTGACCTTCTGCTTTTCGCGCAGATGGACGCCGTAATCGGTCATCTTGCCGCGGCGCGATTGGTGCATGCCCGGCGGGCTGTTGCGGCGCTCGATCGCGCATTTGGGCGTTTCGCAACGCGTTCCCTTCAAGAACAGCTTCATGCCTTCGCGGCGGCAGAAGCGGCAGACTGGTCCAACGTATCGGCCCATGGAAAGCTTGCCTATCGTGTCGACTTGGTTGGCGGGTTGCGGATTTGTGTGGCTCGTCAATTTGAGCGTCGCGGCGCAATCGGCGGAAGAAATTCGCCCGCCAACCGGCTCGACGCTGTTGCCATTTGTCTCCGGCCGTGCCTGGCCGTTAACGTTCGTGTGGCAGGGCCGCTATACGCGGCGCTTCTTCGGTGGGCGGCAGCCATTGTGCGGCAACGGCGTGACGTCTTCGATCGACTTGATCGTCATGCCGGCCGCCTGCAATGCCGTGATCGCACTCTCGCGCCCCGCCCCGGGGCCACGCACGCGCACTTCCAATTCCTTGACGCCGAACTTGGCTGCCTTTTCGGCGGCCTGCTGGGCCGCACACTGCCCGGCGTAGGGCGTGCTCTTGCGGCTCCCTTTGAAGCCGCAGGTGCCGCCACTCGTCCAGCAGAGCGTGTCGCCCTTGGTATCGGTGATCGTGACGCTGGTGTTGTTGAACGTCGCCACGATATAGGCGATCCCCGCCGACACGTTGCGGCGTGCCTTGCGGCGTTTCTTTTCGACCGGTGCTGCTTGCTTGGCCACGGCGTTTTGTCTCGCTCGTTTGTCCTACGATCCGCTGATGTTACTTGGCTCGAATGGTCTGGCCTGGCGCTTATTTTGACCTGGCGTCGGCAGGCGACGCGCATCCTCGAATATCGCCTACCGTAGGTCTTTCACGCCCTTCTTGCCGGCCACCGTCTTCTTGGGACCCTTGCGCGTGCGGGCGTTGGTGCGGGTGCGCTGCCCGCGAACTGGTAGTCCGCGGCGATGTCTGACCCCTCGATAGCTGCCGATGTCGCGGAGCCGGGCGATATTCTGCGCTATTTGCCGCCGCAACTGACCCTCGACGACATAATCCTTGTCCAGCAGGGCGGCGATCCGCGCCAGCTCGTCTTCGTGCAGGTCGCGGGCCTTGGCCTGCGGGTTGACGCCGCTCTTGTGGCACAATTCGGCGGCCACACGCGGTCCAACGCCGTACAGGTACTGCAGCGAAATGATCGCTGGCTTGTCGTTCGGAATGTCGACGCCCAACAGACGCGGCATGATGTCTCTCAGCCCTGAAAGTGGTTATTCGATCCTTGGTGGGTGCCAGCTAGCTCCCCAGCGGCCCTAAGTGTGCTTCTGTGCACCAATTCGTTCGGCGGGATTCGGCCAACTCCGGCGCGTGCCGTGCCGGGCTACCCTTGGCGCTGTTTATGGCGTGGGTTATCGCAGACCACGTACACGGTGCCCCGGCGGCGGACGATCTTACACTTTTCGCAAATCCGGCGGATGCTTGCGCGAACCTTCATCCCCCAACCCTTCGATCGATCTGGCGGCCCTGGGCGAAAGCATATGAATATACGCGCTTGGCCCCAAAGTCCGCAAGACGCTCAGGAATAAAGAATTGGGGCGGTTTTCGCGATGCCTTGGTCACGCCAGGTAAAGACCTTCTCTCCGCCACCCGGCCCTTTAGGACCCGCGGGCCGTTTTCCCCCGCCCCGGGCTCCGATCATAGAATAACGGCGATGACCGAAAACCCGTACGAACCGCCTGATGTCGCCACGCTGCCGCCGCCGATCCGGCAGCCGCTGTTGCCACTCTGGCGGCGCGTAGTCTCGGTCACGCTTGTGACCTTGGGCGTTGTGATGACGCCGGCCCTGCTCGCGAGCCCCTTGGCGTTTGGCATTTGGCTCTTCGACCTCATAGGCCACGGCGAGCCGCACTATTTGATGTCCGTGGGCTTTCTTGCCGAAGGCCTATTGGCCGTGGCGATGATCTGGGGAGGCATCCGCCTGCGAAGAACGACCAAGTCACGCTTCTATGCCCACTCCGCAACCGGCAAGCGCGCAATGAAATGAGCGACCGCGACGAGCGGTGCGACGGTCGTTCTGGCGGCTAACCGGTCGAGTCGGAGTCCAATTTCGATCCCACGCGGCCCGGCTATAATCGTCGAGTCGCCGAGCGAAACCGTTGCGGGCTGCCGCGCGATCCCTGAACACTGAAAACCGAAAACTGAAAACTCTTTTCCCGGATGGGTGGCCGAGCGGTCTAAGGCGGCAGTCTTGAAAACTGCTGGGTGCGTAAGTGCCCCGGGGGTTCGAATCCCTCCCCATCCGTCTTCTACTTTCGCGGCGTTTCGCGGAGAAACATCGGAAGTGGCAGAAGTTGTTGCCGCATCGGCCGGCTGAACGCCACGTGTGAGACAGTGGTCGGCGGCGGCGGTTGCTGCTCGTCGTCGGCGCGAGGCTGAAGCGCCATCGGCAACCATCGAGCGGCAGCCAGCTACTTGAAGGTGGCATCTGCCGTTATCGAGGCCTCGGACAGATAATCGTGTTCGTTTTTATTGGCGGTAATGGAATACAAGTGCAGAGCGCAGTGTTGCGATCTTGAAGGACGCCACCCACGACTTGTTGCATCTCACGGCCAGTCAGTTGGCGAATTGTCTCTTTGTGGAGCCGAATCTTGGACTTGGGTTCTTGGGACACGAGATGATTCCTTTTGGCGTTTGCGATCCTTGGGGAGCCGAGAAGGCGGACGCACGCATTCATGAGCAGCGTCAAGAAATGCCAAATGTTACACGTGCTCTGGCGAGATTCGCTGCTCCGCCAAGCATTGTCGTTGGCGAGCGTGTCCAGTTTGCGAGCGGCGCCCGGCGACCGACCACTTTTCAGGCCAGAACGCCTCGCACGACATGGCCGGCCACGTCGGTCAACCGGTAGTCGCGGCCGGCATGCCGATAGGTCAGCCGCTCGTGATCGAAGCCCATCAGGTGCAAAATCGTGGCATGGAAATCGTGAACGTGCACTGGTTCAACGACGGCCCGCAGCCCGTACTCGTCGGTTTCACCAAAAGTAATGCCCCGTTTCACGCCGGCTCCGGCCAGCCAGGAGCTGAAGGCCCAGGGGTGATGCTCGCGCCCCTTGGCATCGGCCGAATTGTTGAAGGGCGTGCGGCCGAACTCGGTGGTCCAGACGACCAGCGTTTCGTCCAAAAGGCTGCGTTGTTTGAGGTCCAGGAGCAGCGCGGCGATCGGCTGATCGACGTTCTTGGCCAACGGTTCGTGGGTCAGCATGTCGCCGTGGGCGTCCCAATTGTTCGACGAGCCGGTGTCGATCAATTCGACGAACCGCACGCCCCGCTCGACGAGCCGCCGGGCGGCCAGGCATTGCCAGCCAAAGCCGCTCGTCTGTTCGCGCTCGAGGCCGTAGCCGCGCATCGTTGCGTCGGTCTCGCGCGAGAAATCGAACGCGTCGGGTACGGCCATTTGCATGCCGAAGGCCGTTTCAAACGACTTCAGTCGGGCCATCAGCAGCGGATCCGACTCGCGAGCCGCAGCGTGTGCATCGTTCAGCTCGCGCAGCGCGGCCAGCTCAAATTCCTGACGCGTGCCAGGCACGCGCGGCGCGACGTTCGCCACCGGTTCGGCGCCTGGCACGACAAGAGTTCCCTGATGCGAGCCTGGCAGAAAGTCGCTGGCGTACACCTGCGTGCCGGCGTACGTCTGGCGCGGCGCGATCACGACGAAATCGGGCAAGTTGCGATTCAACGAACCCAGGCCATAGCTGATCCAGGAGCCAATGCTGGGACGTGAAAACGCGAACGAGCCGGTGTGCATGCCCAGCGTGGCGTTGTAGTGGTTCGAGTGCGAGGTGTGCATCGAGCGAATGAGGGCCAGCTCGTCGACGCAGTTGGCCAGGTGCGGAAACAGCGTGCTCACCTCGGTGCCACAAGTGCCATGCGGTGCGAATTCCCACTGCGGGCGCTTGAGAAAAATCCGCTCGTAACCGGGGCGGTCTTTGATCTCCGGATGATCAGCTTTGATTTCCTTGCCGTGATCGCGCGTCAGCGCCGGCTTGGGATCAAAGGTATCGACGTGCGAGACGCCGCCCGTCATGAACAGGAAGATCACCCGTTTGGCTCGGGCCGGAAAGTGCGGCTGGTGGGCAGCTTCCTGGTCGCCGCTCTCGGCCAGCAGCCGCTCGACCATCGCCGGAAAGAGCAGCGAACCGGCAACCGCCGAACGGAGAAACCCGCGGCGTCCGCAGCGGCAACTCGCGTCGCGGTGTAAAGCCGGACTGTGCCAGGCCGTCGCATCGTCTGATGTCGGGGTCCGCAGGAGCATGGCGATTTCTCGGCGATCGTTGCCGTCAGTCGACGTACAAAAACTCGTTGCTTGCCAACAGCGTCCGCGCGAACCCTGCCCAGGCCTCGGCCGGCGTTCCCGGATAGTTGGCGACGAACATTTCCGCGCGTTGCTGTTCCAGGTCAGTCGGCCCGCGCTGGAACAGTTCGGAGTATGCCGCGTCGATGCGCGAGTCGGTAGTTGCCCGGTTCAACAGCCGACCGGCGAACCGTTCGGCCTGCTGGTGAAAGAACGAGTCGTTCATGAAGTACAACGCCTGCGTGGGGACCGTCGTCGTCTCGCGCCGGGGAGTGCTGGCGTTGGGGTCCGCTCCGTCGAACTGCGCCAAGAACGGATGGCGGCGCTGCCGCTGCACCATCAGGAAGGCGCTCCGCTTGTTCGTCTCGTACACGGCGCTAAAGGGATTGTGCTGGGTGAAGGTCCAGCTTGCCTCGGGCGGGAAGGGATGCGCTTCGGCGGGCTGCAAGTCGAGCACGCCGGCCGCCATGAGCAGGCTGTCGCGAATTTCTTCGGCCGAGAGCCGGCGCCGCTCAAAGCGGGCAAGCAGACGGTTGTCGGGATCGGCAGCCACGGTAGCCGCCGCGCGTGCGCTACTGCGGTGATAGGCCGCCGAGTGCATGATCAGACGATGCATCTGCTTGATGCTGTAGCCGCTGGCGACGAAGCGCGCCGACAACCAGCCGAGCAGTTCGGGATGCGTCGGACGCTCGCCGCGCGAACCAAAGTCGTTCAGCGAGCGGGCAAGGCCCTGGCCAAAATGCCCTTGCCAGATCCGATTGACCATCACGCGGGCCGCCAAAGGCTGCTCAGTGATCCAGCGGGCGAGTTCGGCGCGGCCACTTCCTGCACCCGCCGGGAGCGGCTGCGCGCCAAACACCGTTAGAAAACGACGCGGCACCACTTCGCCTGGTTTCTCGGGCTCGCCGCGCTGTTGCATCGGCACATCGTGCGGTGTGCCGTCGACCGCCGCGAACGCGACGGGCATCGCGGGTTCAGGGCCGGGATCGAGGCCTGGTTCGCGCGGTGCAGTCCCAACTTCGAGCAACGCGGCGCCGTACTCGGCATTGGCGCAGTGCAAAAGCTCGAACGACACGCCATCGAGCCCCGCGGGATGTGCGTCGGTCACGCTCCCCGCGATGCGAAACTCACCGTCGTACGGGCAGATCCAGGCCACGCCCACCGGCCGATCGGGGCCGGGATGGACGAAGAACGAATGACCCGGGAGCTTCGTCCAGGCGTCGACCGGTTGTGGCGACGAGTTCACGAACGCCGAGGGCAATTCGCCCAAGCGCCAGGCGTGCAACTCAGCATGACCGCTGACGACATCTTGCTTTTCGTCGAGCAGCGCCGCTCCATCGGTCACATCGAGAAAGCACCAGGATGCCTCATGAGCCGTGCGAAGCGGGTTGCCACGCGTCAGGTCAGCCGCCAACTCCGTAACGCTCCAGCGCTTGGCAGTCGCACCAGTCGACTTCGTCGTATCTTCGATGCTCCAATCGACGAGCGTGCTATCCGCGCCGTGATTGGCGTTGGGAAAGACCGTGAGCTGAAGCACTTCGCCTTTGCGAAGCACCACGCGTAGCGCGTCACTCGCGGGGTCTGCGAATGGTACCGACTGCCCTTCACCGACCGGCGCCTGGGCGATCACGCGACACGTGCCGTCGGTGTATCGTTTCAGCTTGGCGCGGTCGCCCGCGATCTTGGCTTGCCGCGCTTGCTCGCGCCCGGCCACGGCCGCCTTCCAGGGGGCGGTCATGACTGCGTATTCGGCCTCGGTCAACAGCGGCACGAGGTCGCGCGGCTGTCCCTTCGGTTCGCATCCAGGGAACGAGAATCGCGTGCTATCGAAAATCCCATACAGCGCGTAGTAATCCGCGCTCGTAATCGGATCGTATTTGTGATCGTGGCAGCGGGCACAGCCGCCGGTCAGGCCGAGGAAGACTTTGCACACATTGTCGATCACGTCTTCGTAGGTGAGATGGATATCCTTGTCGATGTCATGCCCAAATCGCCGGGCAATCGCCAGGTAACCCGTGGCGATGATTCCCTCGCGCCGCTGTGGCAGACTCGAGTTCGCGCGCATCAGATCGCCGGCAAGCTGCATGTGCACAAACTCGTCGTAGGGCAGGTCGCGGTCGAACGCCCCGAACACCCAATTGCGATACCGCCAGGCGTGCGGCAGCGGACGATCGGTGTTTTCGCCGGCGGTGTCGGCGTAGCGGACCGCATCAAGCCAGTGCCGACCCCAACGAATTCCGTATTGCGGTGAAGCCAACAGGCGATCGATGAGTCGCGCGTACGCATCGGGCGATTCGTCCGCCACGAAGGTCGCGACTTCTGCGGCCGTGGGCGGCAGGCCGGTCAAGTCGTAGGTCGCCCGACGGATCAGCGTGCGCCGATCGGCCGGCGGATCGGCAGTCAGCCCTGCCAGGGCAAGGTTGGCGTCAATAAACTGGTCGATGATTGCGGGCGTCGCGCGATCGTCGGCCGGCGGCAGCGACTGGAACGACCACCAATGCCTGGCCTGCTCGACACTCATGCCGGCGATTCGGGCATGTTCCTCGCGCGGGTCGAACGCCCCGCGCGCCACCCAGGTGGTGAGCACCGCGATCTCCGCCTCGCTGAGCTTGGCGCCCTTGTCGCGCGGAGGCATCTCGAGCGAGCGATAGTTGATCGCATCGATCAACAAGCTCTCGTCGGGCTTACCGGGCACGATCGCCGCGCCACTTTCGCCGCCGCGCTGCCAGAGGGCGCGCGTTTCCAGGGAGAGCCCACCACTGGCTTTCTCGCCGCTATGGCAGGCGTAGCACCTGGCGACCAGGATCGGCCGCACCTGCTTCTCGAAGAACTCGCGCGCTTCGTCGTCGGCCCTGGCTTGGCAGACAAAGCCGAGTGCCCAGGCGATGAGGCAAAACGAGAACGCAGCACCGCGTCGCAGTCGCACTGGACAATCCGCTATGTGGCGCATTTCGTTCGCCTGCAGCCCACGAGGATGCCGGACCGGTCGTCGCGCTAATCGTTCACATGCCGCAGGTAGCCAGTCCACCGCTCGTCGAGCAACCGTTGAAAACTGGTCTAGCCGACCACGAACTGTCTTGTCAAGCAAACTGACTCGCGCAAGTCCCACAAGGGTGCGCCCCCTCCCGCATCAAGTCCGCTATTTAGCGGGCTTTTACGAGTTGGACGAACTCGGCCTGCAATTGCGTCGGCAGGCCGCGCAAGTCGGTTGGGACCAGGCCGAACAGCAGATCGCGCTGACCGACGGGGGCAACGGCTTGGAACAGTTCATGCACCGCAACTTTCCGCTGGCGGAATGTATCCTCGACTTCTATCACGCCAGCGAGCATGTGGCGAATTTGGCGCGGGCGCTCCATCCCGCGGATGAAGAAGCATTCGCGCAACAGGCCCAGGCTTGGAACCACCAACTGAAGCACGAAGGGGGGTGCAGCCCTTCTGGCCACCTGGCAGCAGCTCGATACCAGCGGCTGCAGCGCCGAGGCCCGAGAGGCTCATCGACAAGAAATGCAGTACTTGAAAAACAATCTGCACCGCACCGACTATCCTCACTACTTGGCCCATGGCTGGCAGATCGGATCAGGCCCCGTTGAAGCCGCCTGTAAAACCGTCGTGGGCCAGCGGCTCAAGTGCAGCGGAATGCGCTGGGGCGAAGATGGCTCGAACGCAGTGTGCCACCTGCGAGCTTTGTACCTCAGCGAACCCGACCAATGGGAAGCTTTCTGGCTTGCCCATCCCAACTAGACTCAACCACTACAAAGACGCTCACCCGTCCCACAAGTTGGTAGAATTCTTCCGCAGGGCCGCCGCCTGGGCTTCCGACTCCGCCAGGCGGGCTTCCGCTCGGGCCACCTGCGCTTCCGAGCGGGCCAGGCAGCTTCCAACTCGGCACAGCGGGGACAAGGTGTTGGCAAAGGCTCGGCCATGATGGCCCACATGTGCCCGACGTGGATGCGTCGGTAGACGCTGGAAAGTCAAAATGGTCCTCACCCGACGACTAAGAATTGAAATTGATCTGCAGAAGCTTGACCTCAAGGTCGTGATGAGATGAGAAGGTGGCTCGATCCAGCTTCTCACGCTGCTCTTTCAGCTCCTCGCGGAACCTTTGCTGCAGCTCACGCTCCTCGGGCGGTTGCCTCTTGACCTTCTCTGCGTCGTCGAACGGACAGGTTTCGTCAGCCAAAAAGACGTACACGCGCTTCCTCAATCTCTTGGCAATGTCAAATTCGAGTTGCGTGTAGGAACGCCTCCGTCCTTGCGGCGGCTGGGAGGGCTCGCGTCCGTACAGCACGCCGACGAGACAGATCACCGCGTCGCACGCGCGAATTTCGCGATTCAGCTTGTCGACGACGGAGCGATAGTCCTGCGGCAGGTATTTTTGCGAAACAGGTCGAATATTGCCGTGCACGTGGTGTAGTAGGGCGTCAAAGGCCAAATCCCGAAAGGTCTGCAGGTCACCGGTCGTCGCGCTCACAAAGACTCGCAAAGCTCCCGCGCGGATTGCGACAGGTGCGAGCCATAGGGTCCAAGCGGCCGTCAAGAGCAACCAGGCGACACTGAGCCGAGCACCCACTGCGTCTAGATCTGTATAGGGTTTGAGAGGCGGATCCCCTTGGAGCGGGCCTTCGGAATAGTCTGCAACGAAGCCGCCGAGATGGTTTTCAAGATCGACGGCAACGTCCCCGGTAAAACCTGGTTCGTTCTTCCGCTTCTGTCGTCTTGCCCAGCACACAGCGTCAGCAGAATACTTCTGCCCGCGCAGGTATCGTTGGGGTCGATTGGTGCGGAGGTCGACTGCGTGAATCGTCGACGCATTGAATAGCCAGACGAAGTAGATCGCCAAACCGAGCGCGGCGAGAAAAGTGACGATCGTGAAAACTACGGCGAAACTGGTCGACCACCGTCTGGCACGCGCCCCAGTGTCGACGACCACGGTGGCGACGAAAGCAACTCCCCCCGCCGCGTATACGGTGGGCATAAACGTCAACCCGATTACGCTGTGTTCAATAATCCAAGCTACGCTCGAAAAAGCCGCGCCCAAAAAAATGGCAACGACCATCAAACGCCGCGACAGGCTCCGCATGAGCGCAAAACTCCTCTGACCTCCTCTGACCCCCTTTAACGGGATCTCGTGCCCGTCACTCAGCGATGGGGGGGGTACGGCAGCGGTTTGAGCTTGATTTCCTGTTCGTCCCGACGGATCACCAACTCCTTGTAGGCGAAACGGAGGATCTTGTCGTTGTCGTCTTTCCAGATCGCGAGCACGTGCCAGTTGCCGGGGACGACAGTCAATTTCAAATCTCCACCGCCCCCAGACTCATCGTCGCATCTCTTCCAATCCCTGTGGTCCGCGATGTATTCTTTGTTGTCCTTGTATCCGGCACCATTATGCTCGCTAAGCTCCTGGACTGCACTTTCTGAGAAATCGTCGGTAACTGGTATTCCATGAAAAACGGCTCTTCCCTCAAGCTGCGGTTGCAAGA